>UQHF01000048.1 GCA_900540785.1 uncultured Blautia sp. | reverse complement strand
GTAATATCCTTATTATAGGTATCCTTCGCGAAACTTAATGCCCGGTACTCTGTAATGTTGAATTTGTAATAGTCCACATCTTGCGTATCCGATAAACTTCCCTTTAAATATCCATCAGGCTTATTGATAAGTGCCGTCAGATCCAGCGTCCTTCCAAACACATCTTTATCCGTATATTCATTTGTTTTCCAGAAATAATCATTGGAAACTTTACTATTTTCTACTGCTATATTTTTATCAGTGGGTAAACCTTTTTTCTTAAACTCATACCCTACAAGCTGCGTTTGCATTTCTACTGTGCGAGTTTTTACCATCTGTTCATTCTCCTTGTGTATAATTACTTTTCATAATCATAATACTTTTCTGAAACTGTACTCATACATATCCGAATACATGTTATCATGCGGTTGGGGCGTCAGCCTTCTATCCAATGCCGCCATATCCACCGTAAAACCACTGTCTGCCACAGAGAACGCTCCATTGCTGAATTGAAACTCCGAAGTAAAATCAGGAATCCCCAGATCACCACTTATCCGGTTATGTCCTATGATATTTATCAATGCATTCTTTATCCGCTCTATCTTGGCGTTGTCCTTTGTTTTGTTGATCAGATCAGCAGCTTTTCCCGGCAGCCCGCCAATCTTTCCGTCTGGTGTCAGGTAAAGGTTCTCCAGAGAAATATCTTCTCCCGTAACCCCTTTTAAGTAACGCCTGACTTCCTGCACATCCGTGGCATACTGATAGGTATTGGACGACAGATTTCCCACACTGTCAGCAATTCCTGTGTAATACTGATACATCCGGTCACTGTACTTTTCCTCTACCAGTTTCTGAACCTGCTCCCAGACTTCCTTATCTTCGATACCGCTCACTGTTACATTCCCATTGCTTTCAATCTTTATCTGCATTCCCTCCAGCTCATCACGGGAGATACCTTTGCTTTCCAGATCCTTTACAAAATCCTCGGAAAAATCATTTTTCAGTTCCGCCTTCTGCTGTGCTTTCTCAAAATCTTTCAGGTTTGCAAAAATCTTCACATACTCCGTTTCCGCATCATCCAGTGTCTTTCCTTCTGCCATGTCCTGCAACAATTCATCCACTGTGCGCCCGCCTTTGTATTGTTTTTCTTCCGGCAGACTTTCAAACTGCTTCTGGTGGAGTTTCTCCATTTCTTTTGTATAATTTTTCTCTGTATCCATCAGGACTTCATTATATTTGTCGAGGTATTCCCTCCAATTTTCATCTTTCCGGCTGTATGCACCGTGAAGGTTCCCGAATGCCTCCCTTATGGCATCGGTCTTTTCCTGTTCTTTATTTTCCGTAACCTTGAAACTGATTTTATAATAAACATGCGGAGAAACTTCTTCCCCATTTTTGTTTTCTATTTTGATACAATATTTATTGGTATTTGTATCCCAGTTCGGGATGGTCAGTGTTTTACGTCCTTCCCCGTCCCATTCTGCCTTTCCGACCTGATTGCCATATTCATCATATAAGGTGAGGTCATAATCACAGCCTTCCGGCATGTCCATGTATATTTGAACCCCAAAATAATTCTGTATGGTTCGATTAAATGGAATGGAAAAGTTGTAGAAATCCACATCCTTTTTATCACTGAGATTTCCTTTCAGACTGCTGGTTTCGTCCTTAATCAGAAAATCCAGATCCAGAAACGTACTTCCCTTCTTCTTGTCCGAAACCTCATAAGTGGTATGCTGTCTGCGATAAGTGTCATTGCTGCCAAGTGTACAGGAATCTTCCTGAAGTGTCATATTTTTCTTCAGTTTCCCTTCAAAAAATGCCACTGTTTCCTTTCCAGACATGAAAAAAATCGGTTTTTGACGAAATGCCGCCCCATATGTAGAATGATTACTGTTTATTTCCATTTCTTATCCTTCCTCCCGAAAAATATCTTACCTGTATTCTTGTGCTTTCCTGTCAAAAGATGAGCCTACAGTATAACAGGATTATCCGGTAAAATAATACTGCTTTTCTCATATGCTGCCGCCGCCAACTGGCTATTTAGATATTCGTTTTGTACAGCTTTTCGTCTTGCCTGTGCTCTTTTTACTGCTTCCTTTTCCTGTT
>UQHF01000047.1 GCA_900540785.1 uncultured Blautia sp. | reverse complement strand
TATTGGAAAAGTAGACTGATAAAGAGGGTTCATATCTTTAACTAAGGGAAACTGGGCAGAGCTACCCGGATATTACGGCGCTTCCTGTTCTGGCTTCTTTTTTTCATATTACGATTGATGAGCTTTTGGGGTATCGTCCTCAGCTTACAGAAAAGGAAATATGGGAATCTTATCGGTATTTTACCCGGTGTTTTGGGGAAGAGCCATTTTGTGATGTGATGAAAAAAGTAAGAGCGCTGATACGAAAATACGATGCCTGTTATCCCCTATTTCTTGCGATGGCGCAGCTTTTATTTAATCACTGGAATCTGGCGGCGTCCAGAGAGGAGGGCTTTCTCGTTTTAAAAGAGGCGCAGGAGCTTTGCGTTCGCGTCCAGAGAGAAAGCGAAGATACCCTTCTGAAAAAAGATGCCATTGCCCTTGAAGGATTTTTGGCAGTTATGAAAGGAGAACCACAGCGGGTTCTGGAACTTTTCGGGGAAAAACTCCGTCCAAGGATTTCCTCAGAAATTCTTCTTGTAAGCGCCTATGGTCTTCTCGGAGAAAAAAAGAGGGCGCTTAAATACTGTCAGGCGCTTCTTTATGAAGGAACTGTGGAAATGATTGACCTTCTGGCAAATTATCTGGCTCTCTGTGAGGCAGATAAAAAAGAACTCTGTTTTTCGGCTGTGAGGGGAATGGAAGAGGCATTTTCTCTGAAAAATCTTCTGCCTCATAAAATCATTAATCTGTATATGATGGAAGCCATTTATTATGGAGAGCAGAAAAACAGGGAAAAAACGCTGGAATCACTTTTTGATTATGTGGAGACAGTCCGGAAAAACTGGAAAGATTTTACCATTCACGGAGATGTGTTTTTTGATCTTCTGGAAGAATGGCTGAAGGAGACGGGAATCAGCCGGCAAATGCCGAGAAATATGCAGTTTATCCGGGAGGAAATTATGAGAAGCGTGCGGGAAAATCCTGTGTTTGACTTTGTGAAAGAGGAAAAAGAATTTCGTATTCTTATAAAAAAACTTGAAAATTTGCGGACAGAAGAGAGGGATTGCTATGAGTGCAGTTTTGGAGATCAGACATTTTCATAAGACATATAAAAACGGGAAAAAGGCAGTGGAGGATTTGAATCTTTCGGTGCAGCCGGGAGAAATTTACGGGTTTATCGGGCAGAACGGAGCCGGAAAAACAACGACGATCCGGGCGGTGACGGGTGTGATGGAGTTTGACAGAGGAGAGATTTTAATAGATGGTCATTCCGTAAAAAAAGAACCGGTTCTATGTAAATCTGTGACAGCATATATTCCGGATAACCCGGATTTGTATGAGTTTTTAACAGGAATCCAGTATCTGGAATACATGGCGGATATGTTTCAGGTAGAGGAACAGACCAGAAAGCAGAGGATTCAGAAATATGCAGAGCTTCTCGGAATGACGGAAAGTCTCGGGGATTTTATAGGAAATTATTCCCACGGAATGAAGCAGAAAACAGCTCTTATAGGAGCATTTCTTCATAAGCCGAAGCTGCTTGTTCTGGACGAGCCTTTTGTGGGACTGGACCCGGAGGCGTCCTTTCATTTAAAAGATATGATGCGAAAGCTCTGCGAAGAGGGCAGCAGTATTTTCTTTTCCACGCATGTTCTCGAGGTGGCGGAAAAGCTCTGTCATAAGGTTGCCATTATTCAGAAAGGCAGGCTGATCGCAGATGGAACAATGGAAGAAGTAAAAGGAAATGCAAGTCTTGAGGAAGTATTCCTGGAGGGCGTGGGAAATGAAAAATAAAGTATGGCTTCTCACAAAAATACAGCTTATGCGCGTGCTGAATCCGGAGTTTTTTAAAGACAGGGGACTGCGAAAAAAGAGAAAGCGTTTTCTTCTTCTCTCTCTTGGAATGGTGGGAATCGGCACTTTGATCACGTTTTACAGCGCACTGATCTCTCTTGGGTTTGTGCAGATGGGAATGGGGGAAGCCATTCCTGTTGTGATGATGGGAATATGTTCGCTTCTTCTTGTTGCGATTTCCTTTATGAAAAGCGGCGGCACGCTGTTTGGCGGAAAAAATTTCGATATGGTACTCTCCCTTCCTGTGACCGTGCGCCAGGTGGTGCTTTCCAGAATGCTGTTTCTCTACGGAGCGGGCTTTCTTGTGTTTTTTGCAGGCTTTCTTCCGGCGGCGATTATCTATATAGTCAATATGGGAGCAGGCGTTGGCGAAGTGTTTAATCTTATTCTGACTGTGGTACTGGGACCGTGTATTCCTGTTGTTTTGTCTCTTGTGTTGAGTGTACTGATCATGCTTCTTGCAGAGAGGCTTCCTCACAGAGAAATTTTTGTGATTGTCTTAAATGTGGCAGTTCTTGTGGGGATTCTGTTCTGGATGGGGAAGATTTCTATGACAATGGACGAGGAAGCCCTGATGAATATGGGAAAAGCGCTGGCGAATGGAGTGACTTCCGTATATCCTCCGGCAGGCGTGGCGTTTTCTTTTCTGGAAAAGGGAAGCATTTGGGGAACGCTTCTTTTTGCCGTTCTGTCGATTGCTCTGTTCTGGGGATTTGCAATTCTAGTTTCCCGTTTTTATGTAAAAATCAATGAAATGTTTTCTTCTTCTAAGAGTAAGAATGTGGGAAAGGTTACATATGGAAAGGGAAGCACGATCCGGAAGGCTCTTCTTAAAAAAGAATGGAGAAGATTTCTTTCCTGCCCGATTTACGCCATGAATACAGTAATGGGTTATGTGCTTATGATTTTGCTTGGAGTTATGGTTCTTACCATGAAAGCAGATACTCTGGAAGGAATGATAAATATTCCGGGAATTGAAGATCAGCTTGTCGCAGCATTTCCTTTTATTATCGCAACGTGCGCCGGGATCGCGCCTATGACGGCACCTTCTCTTTCTCTTGAGGGAAGAAGCCGGTGGATCATGTGTAGTCTTCCTGTAAAACCAATAGAAATTTTCCGGGCAAAGATTACACTGAATCTTTTATTTGCAGTGCCGTCTGTTCTTTTGTGCAGCTTCTGCGTATGGGTAAAATTCCCGGGAACGGCAGCAGACAATATCCTTCTTTTTGTTTTGCCCCTTGCCTTTTCCGTATTTACAGCAGTATTTGGAATGGCAGTCAATGTAAAATTTCCAAGATACGACTGGACACAGGAAATTCAGGCAGTAAAAAATTCGGCTTCTGTTTTAATCTGCGTTTTTACGGGAATGTTTGCAGCGCTTATCCCCCTTATGATCGTGATGGCGCTGCCTGCATTTTGTGAGGTGATTTCCTGGAGCTTTGCCATTGTTTCCGCAGTACTTTCTGCAGTACTCTGGAAGCGGCTTGAAAAAGTAAGGCTCTGCATGTGAGAAAAAAGTCGGTGGTGGCATGGCATAAATTTTGATGTAAATATTTGGCGGATGATAAGTTGCTGTTTATATGGTACTATTTTGCGAGATGCTTCGGCTCGTTGCTGTGAATAGCAGGATTATAAAAAATTTATAATTTCATGTCGGAAAAGATATTTACGAAAAGAACATTTTGTGCTAATATGAAAGTACATCATCGAAAGGGGGAGTCATATGACGGACAGTGAGCTATTGCTGGCGATTCACCAGAATATGCAGACAATGCAAACAGACATGGCAGAGTTGAAAACAGACGTGTCGGACTTGAAGACAAAAGTTGACAAGCTGGAAGCAGATGTGTCGGACTTGAAGACAGAAGTCGGAGAGCTGAAAGCAGATATGTCAGGCTTAAAGATGGAAGTTAATGAGCTGAAAACAGATGTGTCAGGCTTAAAGATGGAAGTTGGAGAGCTGAAAGCAGATGTATCGGGGTTAAAGACGGAAGTTGGAGAGCTGAAAGCAGATATGTCAGGCTTAAAGATGGAGGTTAATGAGCTGAAAGCAGATGTATCGGACTTGAAGACGGAAGTTGGAGAGCTGAAAGCAGATGTATCGGGGTTAAAGACGGAAGTTAATGAGCTGAAAACAGATGTGTCAGAATTAAAGACGAATGTACAAAATCTGCAGTCTGAAACACAAATGATAAAGACGAACCTGAAAGTATTAGAATCAAACGTTAAGATGATGAGTACAGAAATACAAGAGATAAAATTGGAAACAGAGAACATGAGCCATAAAGTTATAAATATAGAAATGGTTCTTGAGAATCAGACGAATTATAATATCCGGCTTCTGGCAGAAAACCACATGAGTCTGGTAGAAAAAATGGATAAAGCAGTTCATGTTTCCAAATGGGAGGCGCTGAATGAGATCAAAATGAATCTTTTGGACGTAAGAGTAGAAAAATTGGAAAAAGGATTTCAGGAGTTGAAAACTCAGATCGCATAATAGCGCAATATGATAAGGTGCAAGGTTCTTAAAAAGGACGTTGCGCCTTTATTGTATATGAGAATGGCTAATTGAAAAGGGAATTTTATTTCTGAATTTTCCAATGGTGGCTGTATCCAATACCTGTCTGACTTTTGTACTTTGCTGTTTAGTTCTTCCGGCGGAGGGCAGTTTGGGAATTTATCTGCATGGTTTTATAAGCGATATTTCATGAGCGATAGGG
>UQHF01000046.1 GCA_900540785.1 uncultured Blautia sp. | reverse complement strand
AGTGCAGATATTGTATTTCTGCATGATGGGAACATAGGGAGTCCATATAAAGGCACTTAATACCGGCCATGATGGAAGTCTTAGTACCGGTCATGCCAATAGTCCTAAGGATATGCTTTCTAGGCTGGAGAGCATGGCGCTGATGGGAATGGATCTTCCTCTGGGGGCAGTTCAGAGACAGATCGCATCAGGAATCGACATTATTGTGCATCTTGGAAGACTCAGAGATAAAAGCCGTAAAGTACTGGAGGTTTCAGAAATCCTGGATTATCAGGACGGTGAGATTCTGGTGAGTCCACTGTACAGATTCGAAGAGACAGGAGAAAAGGATGGGAAAATTCAGGGAACTTGGAGAAAAATGGACGACCTGGTTCATACACAGAAGTTACTGGCAGCAGGATATAAAGAAGTGTGAATATGTAAAAATGATCTTGAAGGTCATCATTATTGTGACAGGAACGGCATGGATATATTATCGCTCATGGGTGGCAGTTATATTGTTGATTCCGGCAGGCGTGTGGTATTACATACAGCTTCTGGACGAATGC
This sequence comes from uncultured Blautia sp., assembly GCA_900540785.1. Taxonomy (GTDB): domain Bacteria; phylum Bacillota; class Clostridia; order Lachnospirales; family Lachnospiraceae; genus Blautia_A. The sequence continues at coordinate 4,058 of UQHF01000046.1, read as the reverse complement.
ATTAAGCGAAAAGAACAGGAATTTCTAGTACAGTTCAAAGAACTGATACAGACATTTTCCTCTTTGCTGAATACAGGATATTCTGTGGAAAATGCAGTGAAAGAGAGCCTGAAAGAGATGCAGATTTTTTACTCTGATGATGCGGCAATTCTACGTGAGCTGGAAATCATGGTCAGGCAGATCCGGGTACAGGTACCGGTGGAACAGGCAGTAGAAGAACTGTCCGAGAGAACAAAGCTTCCAGATGTGGAAAGCTTTGCCGGAGTCTTTGTCACGGCCAAGAGAAGCGGAGGAAATCTGATGTCTATTATCCGCAATACAGCGGATCAGATTGGAGACAAAATTGATGTAAAACGGGAAATTGATACAATGCTGGCGGCGAAAAAATATGAATTTCAGGTGATGTCGGTCATTCCTTTTGGAATTGTACTTTATATGACTGTCAGTTTTCCGGAATTTATGGGAAATCTTTACGGAAATATAGCAGGAAGAGGAGTGATGACAGGATGTCTGATCATATATTTGGGCGCATACGGACTTGGGCGAAAAATCATCAAGATCGAAGTCTGAGTATCGGGATCATGTTAGTGGTGTTTTCGGTGGGCGTTGCAGCTCTTATCTGGGATTACAATGGTGCCTACAGAAAAAATGTAGAGGAGATCACAAGAAAAACTTATGGCAAAGGGAAGAAGACGGAAGAACTGCGTGTAGAGGGAAAAGACCGGGTATTGGGGGAAATTCCGATCGAAGTAACAGAGCAGGTCTATGGAGAACAGGAAATCAGTCAGGTATTAAAGCAGGCAGTAAAGAAAATGGATTCGTTGATTCTGGGGGAGAATATAAGTCTGGATCATGTGGACCGGGATTTGAATCTTCTGACCGAGATTCCAGGAAAGCCAATCGATGTTACATGGAAGCTTGACCGCTATGATGTGATCAATATTTACGGAAAATTAAAGGAAGATAAGCTTGTAAGTGAAGGGACACCGGTGAGGCTGACAGCCATATTGACGTATCGGGAAGATGTAGAAAAACAGGTACTGTATGAATGTATGGCAATGGTCTATCCACGAATGACCGGAAGTGATGGAGCGTTATTAGAAAAGGTGCGCCGGACAGTGGCAGAAAAAGATCAGGATACCAGAGAATCCGGAACGTTAACATTGCCGAAACAGGTGGACGGACAGGAAATACATTTTTATACGGTAATGAACTGGAGAGGTGCAGTAATTATGGCGGCTGCAGTTGTGATTTCCGTGCTGTTTTTTGCGCTGGACAAGCAGAACGAGATAAAAGAAAAACAGGCAAGACAAAAACAGATGTGTCTGGATTATCCGGAAGTCATCAGTAAGCTGATATTACTTTTAGGTGCAGGAATGACGGTCCGCAAAGCATGGAGAAAGATTGTAAATGATTACGATTCGCGAATAAAGCAGCAAGGGAAGCGTGCAGTTTATGAAGAAATGAAGTATACATGCCGACAGATGGATGGCGGTGTTCCGGAAGCAGAATGTTATGAGAAATTCGGAAGAAGATGCGGGACACAGGAATATATGAGATTTGGTGCATTGCTGTCACAAAACCTGAGGAAAGGTACAAAAGGTCTAAATGACCTGCTTCGGCTGGAAGCAATCCAGTCTTTTGAAGAGCGAAAAGCAAGAGCAAGACGGCTCGGGGAAGAAGCAGGAACAAAGCTATTACTTCCGATGTTTCTGATGCTGGCAGAGGTGCTTGTGATTGTTGTAGTCCCGGCATTTTTTACCGTACAAATGTAGGCATTGTAAAAATATAAAAATATGCCACAGAAGATATGACGGAATAGAAAAGCGGGTGTAGAGAAGCAAGAATAGAGAAAGTGGGAGGATTAATTATGTGGAGAGTTTGGTATTTAAAACACAGAGTGAGAGAAATATTGGAAAACAAAGACGGAGTCGGAGTTGTGGAAATTATCTTAATTTTGGTTGTACTGATTTCACTTGTCGTTATATTCAAATCTCAGCTCACGAGTCTGGTCGAGACGATTTTCGAGAAGATTACAAGCGAGAGCAGCGGTATTTAAAGGGGGAAGTCACAGTGTATTTAAGTCTGGTATTTATTTTACTTATTTCATTTGCCGGAGCAATGCTGGAAAGTGCCTCTTTACAGAATGTAAAAAATTACAGAAGAGCAGATATGACACGGGCGGTGGAAAGTATATTTGCAGAGTATCAGAAGGAACTCTGGGAAGTCTACGGAATTTTTGCGCTGGAAGGAAGTTATGAGACGGGAAGTTACAGTGAAGAATTGTTAAAGGAACGGCTGGCCTATTACGGAGCAAGCGGGATGGATCAGGAAATTACAAGAATTCAGCTATTGACGGACCAAGGTGCCAGTGCATTTTACGAGCAGGTGACGGCATATATGGAAAATAAATACGGACTGGATAAGGTGAAGAAACTGGTAGGACAGACAGATACATGGAAAGCAGGAGAGGAGGCTTTACAAAATTATGAAAGGGACGGGGCAAAAACGGAACAGGAATTACAGGAGCTGTTGTCGCAGAAGGAGGAATTTCCAGAGGAAGAGAATCCCTTATCGCATGTGGCGAAATTAAAAAGCATGCCTCTTGTAGATCTGATTATGCCAAAGGGACGTGTAATGTCAAAAAAAAGTATTACGTTATCGGAAATGGTATCTCATAGAAAACGAAATCAGGGATATGGAGATTTCTCAGATGTAGCAGGATCGGGAAGTACAATCAGTAAATTACTGTTTATCTATTCAATCCTCTATAAACCCTGTATTTTCAAGGCATATCGCCTATTAAATGTTCAAACCTTATGTATTTTCCCTTGTTTTTGCCCTTATGAGCCGAAACAAGGGAAATTTTTATTCTCCGCCGATTACCTTATCCAGCAGTCTTGCGGAAGTACGCTTCGCTTCCCTTGTAGCGTGAGCGTAAATGTTCATTGTGGTACTGACATCAGCGTGTCCGAGAAGTTCCTGCACATCTTTAGGTGCTGCACCGTTTGAAAGCAGATTGCTTGTATAGGTGTGTCTGAGCATATGAAAGTGGAAATCCTCCAATCCCTCCACCTTTTTTCTCGCTGTCCTGCACATAATCCCCACCGTACTCGGTGCTTCAAATGCCCCATCAGGTCTAAGGCAGACAAAGGATAATTCCTTGTACCCCTCTGGGACTTCCTCCGACCTCGGCAGACTGTAAACCTCATAATAGGTGCGGTCTTTTTCTTTGACCTCCAAATAGTAATTAAGGCTGTACAGTTCCCCGTATCGAAAACGGTTTTTGTGCTGTTCTGTTTTCGCAGTTTTCAGGATTGCGGCAAGCGTATCGCAAAAGTCCACGGTGCGGATTTTTTTACGCTTTGTTGCCCCTATTTCTGTTTTGTGCCTTGCCCCGTTGTAACGCATACTGCGGCGTACTGTCAGATATTGTTCTTCAAGGTTAATGTCCTGCCAAGTCAGACCACAGACCTCTCCAATACGCAAACCTGTATAATAGGCTATCTGTATAGGAAGAAGTGCAGGATTGTTTTTCTTTTTCAGGAAGTCCTCTAATCTCTGATACTGTTCGTAGCTGAGCGTTGGTGTGGAGGCAGTTTCTCCGTCCTCGTCCGAGAACAGTTCGCATTCTTCTTTCTTTCCTCGCCATACCACATACTGCATCGGGTTAAAGGTTATCAGTCTTTTCGGGAATACCGCAAAACGGAACGCCCCTTGTAAAACAGCCGAAAACAATCGGAGATACCCTTTGCTGAGTGCCTTTGCGGTTGTACCGTCAGGATTTGTACCGCCAAAGCTGAGAAAGTCTATATACGCCTGTAAATGGTCGGCGGTTACGGTTTTCAGCTTTCGGTTTCCTATCGGGTGCTGTTTGATACGGTTGACCGTTCCCTGATAGGACATTACCGTACCATTGCTGAGATTGCCGGGTTTCAGTTCTTCCTCCACCCACAGATCGAGCAGCATACCAACTGTGATGTTTTCAGACTTCGCAACGAATTTCTTTTCCTCATAGTCAGCGATTGCTTTTCTGAGCAGGGCTTCTGTTTCAGACT
>UQHF01000045.1 GCA_900540785.1 uncultured Blautia sp. | reverse complement strand
GGTGTGAAGTGGGGGAAAATCTGGAGATAACATCAAAGGATTACCTATCACTATAAAACCCGCTACGTCCAGAAGGATATCAAGGTATTGGATAAAACATTGACGGCGGCGGAGCATCTGAAAGATGCGTATATCCGGACAAGAGACAGTGCAGATCAGACCCAGGTGAAGGAACAGGACAGTCCGGTAGGGTATGCTGAGGATCAGGTTATGGGACAAGGTGAAAGAGCCGCCCGTGGAACGGTTCAGCAGGCAGAAAAACAGGGGAAAAGAGCAATACAGACTGTCCGGAAAAAGGGAGAAACCAGGACTGAAGCAGAGGCGTTCCGGGAATCCTCATCCTCTTCTTTTTCGTCCTGTAGAGAAGGATTTTACCAGCCGAAAGAACAAATGAAAAACCAGACAGGAATGCAGAGCGGGAAGTCATTTGGAAGAAAAAATACCGCCGGTAAGATGATGGTAAAAGAAGAAGGAAAAATCCGGGAATTTCCAAAGCAGGCGATCAAAACCGCTGAAAAGGGAGAAAAAACAGTCAAAACCATTCCTTCTTCCGTGCAAATATCTGGAAAAACAATAGGGAAAGGTGCAGGCAGGACGATTAAAACCGCAAAGCAGACATGGTATACTGCAATCCACACTTCAGAAGTATCTGCCAGAGCAACTGTACAGGGGACAAAAGTGGCAGTGCTGAAAGCACAAAGGTCTGCTTTTGCAGCAGCACAGGCAACAAAAGCGACTGCAAAAGCTGTGGCTCACGCAGTGAAGGCAGTTATTGCTGCTTTAAAAACTCTTATTTCCGCAATCATTGCAGGAGGATGGATTGTAGTGCTGATTCTGCTCATCGTAATATTGTTTGGCGGGCTGCTCAGCATGGTAGGAGGAAGTAATGCCAGTACGGTTACACAGGTCAGTGCCGAAGTAGAGGCGTATGAACCATTGATCCGTCAGTATGCAAGACAACACGGGATTGAGGAATATGTGGAACTGATTAAAGCAGTGATGATGCAGGAGAGCGGCGGACAGGGAACCGATCCCATGCAGGCGTCCGAGTGCGGGTATAATACAAGATACCCGAATACGCCAAACGGGATTCCTGATCCGGAGTATTCCATTGATGTCGGTATCCAGAATTTTGCAGCCTGCCTGCGAGAAGCGGAGGTGGAAAGTCCGCTGGATATGAACAATATCAAACTGGCACTGCAGGGATATAACTATGGAAACGGGTATATTTCATGGGCGAAAGAGAATTACGGCGGATATACCTATGCCAATGCGGTGGAATTTTCCACGATGATGGCAGAACGGAATGGGTGGAGCAGTTATGGGGATAAAGAATACGTATCTCATGTACTGCGATACTATGTGTTTGGGCGTATCCCTACAGGAATCGGAAATCAGGCGATTGTACAGGTGGCCCTGACACAGGAAGGAAACGGAGGAGGCCCTTACTGGAGCTGGTATGGTTTTTCCAGCCGGGTAGAATGGTGTGCCTGCTTTGTAAGTTGGTGTGCGGATCAGTGTGGATATATTGAGTCAGGAGTTATCCCTAAGTTTTCTCTGTGTTCCGCAGGTATGGAATGGTTTGAAAGCCGGGGCCAGTTCATGGACGGCAGCTATGTTCCCACTTCCGGTGATCTTATTTTCTTTGACTGGGGAAATGATGGAAACATTGATCATGTGGGGATTGTTGAGAGCGTGGTAGACGGAACCGTTTATACTGTGGAAGGAAACAGCGGGGATAAAGTGGTCAGACGGGATTATCCAATAGGATATGAGCAGATTGAGGGGTATGGAGTGGCATGCTATTGATGTTGTTAGTAAATATACTTTTTGGATTATAAAAATCATTGGATTTTGTTGAGGAATACACATAAATTTCTAGAATTAAATTAAATAAGGAGTATCGTTAGATTATCAAAATTGATGATTAAGCGATACTCTTTTTTGAAAGAGCCAGTTCAGTATTAAGATCTTATGTAGATGCCCATAACTTCAGTGTGCTCCGATATGGTGTCTCCGATTTGCTGACTCTTGAGAGGAGCATATCTGCCGCAAGGTATTCTATCTTTGTGCGTGGAATATCATTGGTTGTCAAGTGTGGTTGGATGATCCTACACCCTGCTTAATTATAAAAGCAGGTAACTCTGAAAATTACATTTGGTAAACTGTGCATTATACGGTTCGAACTTATTTACGCTGAGGGCATACATAAATCCTTGATATCTCTTGGAAAAGAAGAGACAATATTCTGACGTTCTTGCAAATCTGAATGTAATGTTTTACGAAATAGAGCCTCAAGATTGAATTTATTGGAAAGGTTTAGAAGGATATTTTTGGAAAATACCTGAAGTCAGCTGTCCAAAAACGAGAATTCACCAGTTTTAAAAAATGTGAAAACGTGGCTGACTTTTGTTGATGAACATTGAATAAGAGATAAGATACATATTTTTATTTTCTTGATTTAAGCGTTGTTTTTCTCCTAAGATTTTGCAGGCTTGAGAAATAATACTGCGAGGTTATTTAATTTGCCGGGGGATTTTCTGCAATTATTCATATTTTACTTTTTTACTTTTATTATATAATTTACATTATTTAGACATATATGTAAAAAGCAGGAGGGATAATATGAAGGATATAATGTCGATAAAAAAACGTCTGGAACAGAAATCAGCAATTAATGGGAAGGCTGGCGTTGCAATTATGTCAGACATGCTAAATGACGAGAAGATAAGGAATCTTGTAATAAAGCATTATAATAGTATTACATGTGAAAACGAGATGAAACCAGAAATAATTTTGGGAGATGTTCCTGTATTCAGTGTTGATACTGAAGGAAGTATATGTTTAGATGAAAATGGCGATCCGGTTTTAACACTTGATTTCAGCAAGGCAGATAAAATTATGGATTTTATAAAAAAACATAATGAGAAAAATCCAGATGATACAATACGGGTAAGGGGTCATGTACTCGTATGGCATTCACAGACTCCGGATTGGTTTTTTCGTGAAAAATATGACTCTCAGGGGGCATATGTGGGTAAAGAAAAGATGCTGAAGCGCCTTGAAAATTATATTCAGAAAGTGATAGAGCATTATGACGGAGTAAATAGCCCGTATCGTGGTATTATATATGCCTGGGATGTAGTAAATGAACAGATTGAGCCGGACGATTTTCATCCAGAAAAAAACCCAGGATCAGTGCGCTATACATGTAATAACAAGAATACGGGTTGGTATAATATTTTTCAGGGGGACATTAGCTACATTACTCAGTCATTTGTTTTTGCAAACCGCTATGCGCCTAAAGATATCAAGTTATTTTATAATGATTACAATGATGCGGATCCGGTAAAAAGGGATGCTATTTGTGTTTTGCTCAGGCAGATTAAGGATACAAAGGGAGCACGTATTGATGGGATGGGAATGCAGGCACACTATCATATGGAGTTTCCGTCTATTGAACAGATTAGAGAAGCTGTGTATATGTATTCATCTATTGTAAATGAAATTCAGTTTACGGAATTTGATATGCAGTCAAGCAAAAGTTATGACGGATCAGACCGCGAGTTGGAGTTAGAGAGAGAGGGAGCAAGGTATAAAGAGTTGTTTCGAACAATTTATAGTCTTGATAAGGAAGATAAAATTAATATTACAGGTATCACATTCTGGGGCACCCATGACTCAGTTTCGTGGCTACAGGAAGCTGCTTTGGTAGGAGGTGGATCTGATGGAAACAGACCTCAGATGCCGTTGCCATTTGATGATGCCTGTAACGAAAAACCAGCTTTTTGGGGAATTATAGACGCATGATAAAATATCGCTAGGGGGGGAAAGGATTGAAGTTATCATATTTGTTCAGTGATGGGATGGTATTGCAACGAGGAAAAAGGAATTATATTTGGGGAGAGACGAGCCCTGAAATTATAGTAACGGGAATACTCGACGGCAGGAAGTTTAATACTAAGGCAGATACACATGGAATGTTTGTGGCAGAACTTCCGGATCTTCCGGTTGGTGGTCCGTATTGTATGGAAATAAACGGTGACGAGAAGCGTGTAATTAGAAACATTATGAGTGGGGATGTATTTCTTCTGGGCGGTCAGTCCAATATGGAATTGCGAATAAAATTTGTAACAGAGCGGTTTGCAGATGAAATAAAGAAAATAAATGATTCGTTTATCAGAAAGTTTGATGTTCCGAAAGAATATGATTTCGGAGAGAAAAGACAATGGCTTTCCCAGGGACGCTGGGAAAGCGCACAGGGGGAATCGGTCCTTGAATTCAGCGCTTTAGGACTGTTTATGGCATTGTCTCTTCGAGAAAAAAATGATGTCCCGGTCGGGCTGATCCAGACTGCTGTGGAGGGAACGCCGGTGAAAGCATGGTGTAGTGAAGAGACAATAAGGCATATGGGTTTTTATACAGATGAGTTGGAAAAATGTAAAAATGAAGACTATGTTTTATGTACGCAGAAAATAGAAATTGAAAGAGAAAAATACTGGATGAAAAAAGCGGATCAGTCTTTTGATCAAAGGACAGATAGTTTTTATAAAATAAGTATTCCTGGTATATGGAAAGGAAACATGAGAGATTTCTGTGGAACAGTTTTACTGGAAAAGAAGTTCTTTATTACAGAAGAACAGGCAGTTACACCTGCAGAAATTCTTATGGGAGCGTTTACAGACGTTGATAAAATATATATACTATAAATGAGCAAGTTCGTGATTTTGCATAAAAGAAAGACACCTCGATTC
>UQHF01000044.1 GCA_900540785.1 uncultured Blautia sp. | reverse complement strand
TATTAAAACCCTGTGAGGGTTAATAACCACTTATAAAAATGTGGTTTTCAAATTTTAGTTTGTAACAGATAGTTTTTTGATAGACTGTCTGCTTTTCCTTTTTAATCATAATTGATAGTAGTACAATGGTTTAGGTCCATTGCGAAAAGAACATTTAGAGCGGTGCAGATTGATTGTAAGAGTAGAGGGAGTTCCATTAATTTGATTAGGCTCTGTTTCAATTTCTGCTACCATTTAGTATTGATATACAGTAATGCTTGCGGAACAGGAGGAAACAGAATGGAGCATATAATTCAAATCGATCATCTCAGTAAACGCTTTGGCAGCGTAAAAGCAGTTCAGGATTTAAGCTTTCGTGTAAAAGAAGGGGAGTTATTTGCATTTCTTGGTGTCAACGGTGCGGGAAAATCTACCACGATCAATATTATGTGCGGGCAGATGTCAAAAGACAGCGGCAGTATTGTAATTGATGCACATGATTTAGATAAAGATATAGATTTGATTAAACGTGAACTTGGTGTGGTTTTTCAGTCTTCTGTTCTGGATACTGCACTTTCTGTTTATGATAATTTGGAAAGTCGCGCAGCCTTATATGGCATTACCGGAACTGCGTTTAAGGAAAGGCTTGTTGAGCTTGCAGAAATACTTGATTTTGAAGATTTACTGAAACGTACAGTTGGTAAATTATCAGGAGGACAGAGAAGGAGAATTGATATTGCGAGAGCTTTATTCCATAAGCCTAAAGTTCTCATTCTTGATGAACCGACAACGGGACTTGATCCGCAAACTCGAAGAATCCTCTGGAATGTTATATCAGATTTTCGTAAAAATAAAAATATGACAGTATTTCTGACCACACACTATATGGAAGAAGCGGCAGATGCAGATTACGTTGTAATTATCGATAATGGGAAAATAGCTGCAGAAGGTACTCCGCTTGAATTGAAAAATATTTATACCGGAGACTATATTACCATCTATGGGGAACAGGAAGAAAATGTAAAAAAACTTGGAACAGAATATGAGAAGCTACGAAACGGGTATCGCCTTTTTGTTCCGAATACAAAAGCAGCAACGGATCTGATTATTCATAATCCCCAATTATTTCAGGATTACGAAATAACAAAGGGAAAAATGGACGATGTTTTTCTCGCGGTTACGGGGAAAACATTAGCGGGAGGTGCGGAAAAATGAGTACGTCTTTTATTCTTATCAAAAGAGACATTAAGCTGTTTTTTAAAGATAAGGGAATGTTTTTTACCTCGCTGATCACACCGGCTATTTTGCTGGTGCTTTATGCGACTTTTCTTGGAAATGTATATCGTGACAGCTTTATGTCAAATTTGCCTGATACATTAAGTCTTTCGAACAGCTTAATAGATGGACTTGTAGGAGGTCAGCTTATCTCGTCTATTCTTGCGGTTTCGTGCGTTACAGTTGCTTTTTGTTCAAACTTTTTAATGGTACAGGATAAGGCAAACGGAACAATAAAAGATTTAAGAATGTCTCCTGTAAATGCTGTGGTACTTTCGTTGAGTTATTACATAGCAACTTTGATTTCAACACTCATCATCTGCTTTGCTGCAACAGGTATCTGTCTGGTTTATCTGAGGATGGTAGGCTGGTATCTGTCACTTGCAGATGTAGGTTTTTTATTTATAGATATTATACTTCTTGTTTTATTTGGCACTGCTCTGTCTTCTATTATTAACTTTTTCCTATCGACACAGGGGCAGATTTCAGCAGTCGGTACAATCATCAGTGCAGGATATGGTTTTATTTGCGGTGCGTATATGCCTGTTTCGTCATTTGGCGAAGGTCTGCAAAAGGTAATTTCATTTTTGCCGGGAACTTACGGTACAGCGCTGATCCGGAATCATTCCATGCAGGGAGTTCTTACAGAAATGGAAAAGCAGGGGATTCCGTCGGGAATTATTGAAGAGCTGAAAAATTCTCTTGATTGTAATTTATACTTTTTTGAAAATCAGGTGAGTATTCCGGCAATGTACATGGTGGTTGGTGTTGCAGTTATTGTGTTGATCGGAATTTATGTTCTTTTGAACAAATATGCAAAAAAATCTTGACTCTCCCGTAACGTAACGGTTTATCCTGAAAGGGAAAGGGGGCGGAACGCATGAAAACAGTAAAAGAAGTCTCAGAGCTGACAGGAGTAAGTATAAGAACGCTGCGTTATTATGATGAAATTGGTTTACTAAAACCTGCAGAAGTGACAGAAGCAGGATACCGTCTGTATGATAAAAATTCACTAAAGAAACTGCGTCAGATTATGTTTTTCCGGGAACTGGAAGTTCCCCTGTCAGAAATCAAAACAATTATAAAAGCGCCGGAAAAGGATATTCGCAGGTTTCTTGAAACGCAGAAGGCGATATTGGAACGGAAACGGAATTATCTGAACGGCATGATCGAGTGGGTTTCCGATATGCTGAAAGAAGAGGAGACGATGAGTTTTGAATCATTTCAAGATGAGGATATTCAAAAAATAATCCGTCATTCTCTGGAAGTGATGAGCGAAGAGGATAAAAGGGCAGTTATAGACCGTTATGGCGATATTGCCGGGTTTCAGGAGGCGGTGACAGAAAGCTTCAAAGGTGAAAAAGCGTGTGAACATTTGATTAAAATTTACGGAAGCAAAGAAAAGGCGGTAAAGGCAAGTCTGAAGTCAACAGGTAACAGAGAGGAATTTGAGAAGCAGAGAGATAAAATAAATCGTGTATATGAGAAGTTTGCCGCTGCAATGCGAAATTCAGATGAAGAGATGACAATGGAGGCGGTAAAAGAACTGGGGGAAAGCTGCAAAGTCTTTGTCAGAGTGGAGAATGCGAGAGCCCTACTGTTGGAGGTGGCAAAAGATTATCTGAATCATTCTTCGTTGGAGGAGTGGACAGATAAGGAATATGGAAAGGGAGTAACAAAGTATATTGGTTCGGCTATATGCAGGTACTATGGAGTAGATTTTTAAGGAAAAATAAATATAGCTTTTCAGATGTCCGAATGTCCTGAAAAAACGGGAGATTCGGACATTTTATTATGCTATAGAAAATGATTCCGTAATGTTCTCAAAAGTTATTGACAATGTCTGGTAGAATGTGTATATTATAACCAAAGATAGTTAGTTACTCAAGTAACTAACTAATAAACAAAGGCGGTGATACAGTGCATATCAATCCGAATATAGAAAAACCGATTTTTATTCAGATTGCAGAGCAGTTGGAAGATTCCATTTTTACGGGAGTATTTCCCGAAGAAACAAAAATTCCCTCGACGAATGAGATTTCAGCTTTGCTGAGCATCAATCCTCATACGGTTTTGAAGGGCATGAACATGCTGGTAGATGAAGAAATTATATACAAGAAAAGGGGGTTGGGCATGTTTGTAAAAGAGGGGGCGGTTCAGAAGATTCGTCTGAAACGGCAGGGGCAATTTTACGAACAGTATATTGCTTCTCTGATTGAAGAAGCATCAAAATTGCAGATGACAAAAGAAGAAGTTATTTCATTAATAGAAAGGGGTTATGAACATGCAGGCGATTCAAATTAAAAATATCACGAAAAAATACAACAGTCTAACGGCATTGGACAATGTATCTTTTTCTTTTGAATTTGGTAAAATTTATGGTTTTCTGGGAAGAAACGGGGCCGGGAAATCAACACTTATCAATATCATTGCAAACCGGATTTTCGCCGATGAAGGTATGATTCTTATTGATGATATTCCGGCAAAGGAAAATATGCAGGTGCATGAAAAAATATTCTGTATGAGTGAAGCGGATCTGTATGACAAGGATTTAAAAATCAAAGAGCATTTTAAGTGGCTCAATCGCTTTTACGATAGTTTCAATTTAAAGAAAGCTCTGGAGATTTCTGAAAAATTCAATCTGGATACGGAGAAAAGATTCAAGGCATTATCAAAAGGCTATCAGTCAATTTTTAAATTAACGGTTGCCCTGTCGTTGAATGTACCTTATGTGATTTTTGACGAGCCTGTTTTGGGACTGGACGCGAATCACAGAGAATTATTTTACAATCTGCTTTTGAAGGATTACGAAGACGGGGAGCGCACGATCATCATTGCCACACACTTGATCGAAGAAGTGGCAAATATCATTGAGGAAGTGGTTTTGATTGATAAAGGAAAAATCCTTCTGCAGGAAAGTGCGGAAACGCTTTTGGAAACAGGGTACAGCATTTCAGGAATTGCGAAAGAGGTAGACGATTACTGCACAGATAAAAATGTGATCGGCTATGATGAATTAGGCAGTTTGAAAGTTGCCTATGTATTGGGAGAAAAGACGCCGTTGCCGAGGGACAGTAATCTTCAGATTTCAACCATGAATTTACAAAAATTATTTGTAAAATTAACGGAGAAAGGTGGGAAGTAGTATGAAGAAATTAAAAGCTGTTATTCAATATGAATGTATGACCTCTTTCAAATATATTTGGCTGTTTTATGCGATACAATATGCGATCGTTACTCTTATTATGCTGATTATTGGAATCAGTACAGGGACGTTTGAGGATATAGGTACAAATGTGCTGGAAATCAACAGTTTAATGTATGTTGGTGTACTGGGAGCATTGGGATTTAGCCAGGACTTTAAAATGCTGCTCCAGAACGGATTTACACGAAAAATCATCTTTATTGGAACCTTGTCTATGTTCTTTTTTGTTTGCGGAACGATGGCATTTATAGATACCATAGTTGGAAATCTGATCCACTATTTTAATCATGATTACAGTTCCCTTTATAGCAGCATATATGGCTATGATAATATTTTTATGAACTGGCTATGGTTATTTCTTGCTTATGTATTTATCTGCTGCCTGCTGTACCTGGCTGTTTTGGCGTTGAACAAGGCGGGAAAAATGGTATTCATTGCTTCAGGAGTTATCCTGGGCGGCGGCGTGCTGGTTGTAATTGCATTGTTCCGATATGTATTTTCCGCAGAACTTGTAAGTAAGATTGCGGATTTCTTCACGAGAGCGATGGGATTTATGGGTGATGGAACGGTAAATTATTTCTTTCCCGCGGTAACCTTGATATTGATTATTTCGGCTTTATCATTCGGCGCCTATGCTGTCATCAGAAGTACAGAACTCAGATGAGGGGGATAAGATGCAGGAAAATTATTTTGAAGAACAGGTATTTAAAGATAAAAAATTTCGAAATGTGACAAAGGAATCCTGTAAATTTGTAGACTGCAGTTTTGAAAATTGTCTGTTTGAGGAATGCCAGATTTTGAATTGTATGTTTGTAAACTGCAGGTTTGAGAATTGTACTGTAATTACTCTGGAAGCAAAGTATTCGGAAATCAAAAATGGAGGCTTTCAGCGCTGCAACCTGATAGGCGTACATTGGGAAACTATTTTTCCAACAGGGAAATATGCGCGCCCAATCGAGCAGATTAAAAGCTGTTGTTTAAAATACAATACATTTGCAGATGCAGATTTTCGAAAAGCCGATTTTTCAGATAATATCATACAGGAAAGTATATTTGATGGCTGTGATCTGCAGGAAAGTAATTTCCAGAACTGTCAGTTAGAAAAAACGCAGTTTACCAGATGTGACATTCGAAAAAGTGATTTTCGAAACAGCAGCGGATATATGATCGATATAGCCTCTAATAAGCTGAAACAGGCAAAATTTTCTTATCCGGAAGTGGTTCGGCTGTTAAATTCTCTGGAAATAAAAATCGATTAAAGAAGGAGATATTATGAAAATATACGAGGTTTCAGAAGATAAAAAGAAGTATATGGATCTGCTTTTCCTGGCAGATGAACAGGAAGATATGATAGAAAAATATCTGGAAAAAGGCAAGATGTATATTCTGGAAGACGATGGAATTAAGGGAGAATGCGTGGTTACAGAAGAAGACAAAAATATTCTGGAAATTAAAAATCTTGCAGTTGTTCCGGAGTGCCACAGGAAAGGATACGGGAAGGCTCTGATAGAGTTTATAGAAGAAACTTACAGGGGAAAATATGCAATCTTGCAGGTGGGAACGGGAGATTCTCCCCTGACCATTCCTTTTTATGAAAAGTGTGGATTTGTCCGTTCCCATTCGGTAAAAAACTTTTTTACGGATAATTATGACCACCCTATTTATGAGGGCGGCGTACAGTTAAAAGATATGATTTATCTGAGAAAACAACTGTAAATTCAGGGAGGAGGAGTCATATGAAACCAAGAGAATTACTGGATATTCTGAGTGTGACAGAAAGATTAAAAGATGCAGTCCGCCATTGTTATACTTCCGGTGGAAGACGGGAAAGCGTGGCAGAGCACAGCTGGATGATGACGGTAATGGCGTTTTTTATGAGAGATGAATTTCCGGATGCAGATATGGATAAAGTGATGGAAATGTGCGTTATCCATGATCTGGGAGAGGCTTTTACAGGGGATATTCCAACTTTTGAGAAGACAGAAGAGGACGAAAAAAGAGAAGAAAAACTTCTGGCAGACTGGATAAAAACGCTGCCTCCGGGGTATGAAGAGAGGCTCCGTCTTCTTTACGAAGAAATGGAAGAACAGAAAACGCAGGAAGCAAAAATATATAAGGCGATCGATAAGCTGGAGGCTTTGATCCAGCACAATATGTCTGATATATCTACCTGGCTTCCTCTCGAATACGACCTTCAGAAAACACATGGAAATGATAAGGTTAAATTTTCAGAATATATGAAAGAACTTCGGGCGGAGGTTTTGAAAGATACCCTTAAAAAGACAGGTGAATACTGAAAAATCTTTGTGTAATGTTTAAGTTATGCGCACAGATAAAGAAAAAGGACAGCAATGAACGGCTGTCCTTTTTCTGTGGTATTTCAGGGAATCAACGAGGATTGCGCCGCTGATTTTGGGAAAATCAGGACACAAATTTTTGCGCCAGTTTAATTAAAAGTTCTGTGATTTTTTCCATAGATTCTGCACAGATAAATTCGTATTTTCCATGAAAATTGTGACCGCCTGTGCAGAGATTCGGGCAGGGAAGTCCCATGTAGGAAAGTCTTGCGCCGTCTGTACCGCCGCGGATAGGAGTTACCTTTGGCGTGATACCGAGTTCTTCCATTGTTTCTTTGGCAAGATCGATCAGCTCCATGTGAGGCTGGATTTTTTCTTTCATATTGTAGTAGGAATCTTTTAAATCGAGAACAATGGTATTTTCTCCGTATTTTTTGTTCATAAAATCAGCAGCAGCCTGCATAAGTTCTTTTTTGGTGTTGAATTTTTCCATATCGTGGTCACGGATGATACATACCATTTCCGTGTGTTCCACATCGCCGGAAATTTCGTCTAAATGGAAAAAACCTTCATAGCCTTCTGTATACATGGGGTTGTCAAATACAGGAAGAAGGTTATAAAATTCATATGCCATTAAAACAGAATTTTTCATTTTATGTTTAGCGCTTCCGGGGTGGATATTTGTTCCGTTTACATGGATTTTTACATTTGCTGCGTTGAAGTTTTCGTATTCCAGCTCTCCCAGTTTTCCACCGTCAACTGTGTAGGCAATGTCAGCACCGAAATTTTCTACATCAAAAAAGTCAGCGCCTCGCCCAACCTCTTCATCAGGGGTAAAGCCAATCTGGATTTTTCCATGTGGGATTTCCGGGTGAGAAAGAAAATATTGTGCCATAGTCATGATTTCTGCTACACCTGCTTTGTCATCTGCGCCAAGAAGTGTAGTTCCGTCTGTGGTGATCAGTGTTTTTCCTGTATATGTTAAAAGGTCAGGAAACTGTTCCGGTCCCATAAAAATCTGCAGTTCTTTATTCAGACAAATCTCTTTTCCGTCATAATTTTTAATAAGCTGCGGCTTTACATTTTTTCCGGAAAAGGAAGGCGCCGTGTCCATATGGGAAATAAATCCCACAGTTGGTGCGCTTTTTTCTGTCGTTGCCCCAATGGTGGCATAAACGTAGGCATTTTCAGAAATCCGTACATTTTCAGCGCCCATTTCTTTTAATTCCTGTGCCAGAAGATTTGCAAGATTTCTCTGTTTTTCTGTGCTTGGAACCTGTTCCTGTTCTTCTTTTGATTCTGTGTCGATAGCGACATAACGTAAAAATTTTTCAACTACTTCGGACATAAAAACCTCCTGATACAATATTTTTTCTTATTATATCAGCAAATTTTGTAAAAAACAATCACGGCGGTTCAGATGGTTTGCTATTTTGTACTTTTAATGGTAAAATTTTAAAAAATAAGAAGGAGAAAAATTCATGTTGATAAGTATTGCACTTATATTGCTGGTTGGCATGTTTATGGGCTGGCTGTGTAAAAAAATAAGGCTTCCGGGACTTCTTGGCATGCTTTTTACAGGAATCATTCTGGGACCATATGTTTTAAATGTGATTGATGATTCCATTTTGAATATATCGGCTGATTTAAGAAAAATCGCGCTGATCATTATTTTGACAAGAGCAGGACTTTCCCTGGATATAAAAGATTTAAAGAAGGTGGGACGTCCGGCTATTTTGATGTGCTTTGTCCCGGCATGTTTTGAAATGGCAGGAATGGTTCTTCTCGCTCCGCGCATTCTTGGGATTTCCACATTGGACGCTGCGATTATGGGAGCAGTTGTAGCTGCGGTTTCACCTGCTGTAGTTGTGCCGAAAATGATCAAACTTATGGAAGAGGGTTATGGTGTAAAGAAGGGAATCCCTCAGCTGATTCTCGCAGGAGCGTCTGTAGATGATGTGTTCGTAATTGTCATGTTTACTGCTTTTACCGGGCTTGCACAGGGAGAAAGTATATCTGTAAAAAGCTTTGTAAATATTCCATTATCTGTAATTACAGGTACTTTGGCAGGTCTGGCAGTGGGGTATCTCCTTGCAAAATTTTTTGAAAAGGTACATATCCGTGATACGTCCAAAGTGATGATTCTTCTCAGTATTTCTTTTATTCTGGTAACGGTTGAAGATTATTTTTCAGACGTAATTCCTTTTGCTGCTTTAATCGGAGTGATGGCAGCAGGTGTTTCTCTCCAGAAAAAAAGAGAGGTCGTGGCAAAAAGACTTTCTTCTAAATTTAATAAATTATGGGTTGTTTCGGAGATTATGCTGTTTGTTCTGGTAGGCGCGGCAGTTGATATTCAGTATGCGGTGAAAGCAGGAGCAGCGCCTGTTCTTTTGATTTTAGCAGTGCTTATTTTCCGCATGGCAGGTGTGCTTGTATGCCTGTTAAAAACAAGACTCAACAGAAAAGAGAGGACATTCTGTATGCTCGCCTATATGCCAAAAGCAACCGTACAGGCTGCCATAGGAGGAATGCCTCTGGCAATGGGGCTGTCCTGCGGAAATATTGTTTTGTCGGTTGCTGTGATCGCGATTCTTATTACAGCGCCGCTTGGAGCGTTTTGTATTGATGTGACATATAAAAGGTTTTTGCAGCGATAAAGAAGGGCGAAAATAAAATAAATGACAGGGAGGAAAAGGAAATGTGCTTTATATGTGACAGAATTGAAATGATTAAAAATGGTACAAATCCGTATTTTGTAAAAGAGCTGGAAACAGTGATACGCATATTCACTGGCATCTGTTTCCACGAGTAGCAGGAGATTTGGAAGAATACGGAAATCACGGAAAAGGTCCTGTGTGGTGGTATCCGATGGAAAAAATGTACAGTGAAGAGAACTGTCCTTCCAGGGACGAATTGGAAAGTATGAAAAGGAAACTGGCAACAGAATTAGAAAAGCGGATATGAGCAGAAAAAATGAAGGAGGAGATTTATAAATGAGCAGAAAAGTAAAATGGGGTGTTTTGGGAACAGCAGATATTGCAAGGCACTGTACAATTCCGGGAATGAAAAAAGCCGAAAATTGTGATCTATATGCAATAGCAGGCCGTTCTGCAGAAAAGGCGGAACAGTTTAAAGAAATGTTTGGCTTTAAGAAGGCATACGGGTCTTTGGAGGAACTGTTAGATGATCGGGAGGTGGAGGCAGTTTATATTCCCCTTCCTAATACTCTTCACAAAGAGTGGGTATTGAAGTCTGCCGCAAAAGGGAAACATATTTTATGTGAAAAGCCATTATCCGGAACAGAAGAAGATGTAAAAGAGATGATTGAGGCCTGCGAAAAAGCTGGCGTTGTATTCATGGAGGCTTTCGCATATTTACACAGCCCGCTTATTTCTTCCATAAAAAATGCGCTGGATTTCGGCGTGATAGGAGAACTTTCCTTTATGGAATCTATTTTTGTAACACCCGGTTATACGCCGGAAAATATCCGCGTGAGGCGTGAGACGCTGGGAGGCTCCGTTTATGATCTTGGGTGTTATTGCACCAGCCTGATGCTGACAATGTTCGGAGAAGAGCCGAAAGAAGTGAAAGCTATAGGTGATTTTACAGAACAGCATATCGATGATTTTGCTTCTGCATATTTTAAATTTTCTGAAAACAGAAGAGCCTGCATGGTATCCGGTATGTGTTCTGCACAGCGTGGTGACCGTTTTTTCCTTTATGGTACAGAAGGAACGATTGAAGCGCCTGTACCATTTAATGAAGAAGGAAATCTTGTTTATTACATTAAAAAAGAAAATGATTGTAAAGAAGTTCATGTCAGTACACCGGACAATTACTGTCTGGAGGTGGAACAGCTTGGAAATTGTATTTTAAACGGAGAAAACCCTCATGTGTCACATGAGTTTTCCCTGAAAAATGCCCGCGTAGTAGACAAGATTTTAAAAGAAATAGGATATTGAAAATCATTTATCGCGAAGAAAATGATGGAGAAAAGAGGAAAAGGCTTTGAAGAGCCTGAGATGTGTGGTAGAATAAACCTGACCTGCCACAGCGGGAAATATATATAAGAAGAGGATAACAGAATGAAAATAGCAGTTACTTATGATAACGGAAATGTATTTCAGCATTTTGGAAAAACAGAGTATTTTAAGATTTATGAAGTAGAAGAGAACAAAGTGGTATCCAGTGAAGTGATGAGTTCAAACGGCTCCGGACACGGCGCGCTTGCCGGACTTCTTGCAGACTATTCGGTAGATGTACTGATTTGCGGAGGCATTGGCAGCGGAGCACAGAGCGCGCTCGCAGAGGCTGGTGTGGAACTGTGCGCAGGAGCGCAGGGAAATACAGATGAAGCAGTAGAAGCTTATTTACGAGGGGAACTTGTTAATTCCGGTGCAAATTGCAATCATCATCACGAAGAAGGACACAGCTGCGGCGATCACTGTGGCGGAAACTGTGGTTCAAAGCCGGAAATAACAGGGAGAAATGTAGGAAAAACATGCCGCACACATTACAGAGGAACTTTTAATGACGGAACACAGTTTGATTCTTCTTATGACAGGGGACAGCCTCTGGAGTTTATCTGCGGAGCAGGACAGATGATCAAAGGCTTTGATGCAGCAGTTGCAGATATGGAAGTCGGACAGGCTGTAGATGTTCATCTTCTGCCGGAAGAAGCTTACGGTATGCCGAGCGAGGAGGCAATTTTTGACGTGGAAATTGCACAGCTTCCAGGTTCAGAGGATCTTGAAGTCGGGCAGCAGGTTTACCTGACAAATCAGCTTGGACAGCCATTCCCTGTTAAAGTGACCGCGAAAAATGATACAACAATCACTTTTGACGCCAATCACGAGATGGCAGGAAAAGAACTGAATTTCCATATTGAACTTGTAGAAGTATTATAAGAAAGAAAAAACAGTGCTGTCTTTGTGGCAGCACTGTCAGACTGTAGACAAAGTCCTGCTTTTTGCAGGGTTTTGCTATTATTGGAACCGC
>UQHF01000043.1 GCA_900540785.1 uncultured Blautia sp. | reverse complement strand
AAGCCGCTCAATTATCATAGAAGATTTCAATTTACAGAAAAAATTTCACACCGTCCCCCGGAAAAGATACGCTGATTCGCGCCGCCTTTCCGGGGGACTTCTTTATCTCTCGTTTTCTTTCTGATATACATGAACGTCAAGCTGATTATATGGAATCTCAATTCCATTTGCATCAAACTCTTCTTTGATTCTTTCATTTAACCGCCATCTTGCCGGCCAGTAGCTGTCTGTGGGAACCCACACGCGAAAACCCATAAGAACAGAGCTTTCTCCAAGACTGTCCACAAATACTACCATGCCCTCGTCTTCCTTTGTATCCGGGTCTTCCTTTAAAAGCCGCTCCAGAATCTCCTTTGCCTTGTGCATGTCCGACTGATAGGAAATTCCTACCTTTATCTCAAGCTTTCTCTGGTCTCTCGCCGTCACATTTGTGATAATGCTGTTGGAAAGGGTTCCGTTTGGAATTACCACGTGCTTATTATCAATGGAAAGCAGCGTAGTGTAACAGATTTCAATCTTTATAACCGTTCCCTCGCATCCCAACTGTCCGCTCTGCACAATATAATCTCCCACCTGAAAAGGCTTAAACAGAAGAATCATCATTCCGCCTGCTATATTTGCAAGCCCTCCCTGCAGGGCAAGACCAATCGTCACACCTGCTGTTCCGAGAAGTGCCGCAACTGAGGATTCCTTCACGCCAAAATACGTGGCAATATTAAAAATAAGAATCACGTACAGCACTACTTTTGAAAGAGAGCAGGCAAACTGCACCACTCCTTCATCAATATTGGCTCTTCCAAGAGAACGGCGCATTACCTTTAAAAGCCATCGTATGGCTTTGCCGCCCAGCCAAAAAACAAGAAGGGCTATGACAATGCGAAGACAGAAACTCGTGACAGCCGGAAGCTTGTCTTCTATATATTGCTGGAACTTATTAATCTCTGCACTGATTTTCTGAACCTGAGTCTCCATACTGCCTCCTTTGTATATATGTATTTTACAACTATTGTTTCTTTTTTAAATATTCCCTATATCCCTCTTCTAAGATATGAAAATCACA
This sequence comes from uncultured Blautia sp., assembly GCA_900540785.1. Lineage (GTDB taxonomy): Bacteria > Bacillota > Clostridia > Lachnospirales > Lachnospiraceae > Blautia_A. The sequence continues at coordinate 10,730 of UQHF01000043.1, read as the reverse complement.
ACTATTATCAGTCAATACCTGCTTTCGGTTGGTAAGCACCATGTTATATATCTTATTTGCTTTTTTTTGAATTTTTTCAATATTGTCTACACAGAAACGGTATTCTTTATTTAAAAGATTACGATATTTCTCATCTTTAATGTCTTTAATTATCAACCTGCTCATACATTCTTCCGGAACCGGAATCATATAATTAAAGCGCAAATTTATTCCTATCTTTATAACGAATATTAGGAACCTTCGTAATCCCTCTTTTTTTCTTTTCATATTTTTGAAGAAACTGAATATACTCTTCACTTATCCGGTAAAAATCCATTTCTTTCCTCCATCAGATAGCAAAACAGGGAGATAAGACCCTTATCTCCCCGGCAATTAACAATTCGCATTTAAAGCTGCGAAGCACTTAAAAAAATTAAAGGTTCACCTTCCAAGCAGTGAAGCGCTTAAATTAAAGGTTTGCACTCAAAGTAGCAATGCACTTAAATCGAACATTTCTGTTCATCTCTATTATATGCAATTTTTCACAAAAAATCAATACCCATACATTGTTTCAGCACAAAAACCAAAATAATCTGTACTGCCAGTATTACCGGAACTCCCACAGAAAACTTCGGTTTTCTTGTTTTATGATGAAAAAAATACATTCCGGCAAGAACGCCGGGCGCTCCTCCGAGAAGCGCCGCCAAAAGCAGCGTTTTCTCCGAAATACGCCATAAATTTCTCTTTGCCCGTTCCTTATCGATACCGAAAAGAACAAATGCAAAAATATTTACAGCTAAAACATACCATGTAAAAACTTCCATTTTTATTTTGTTCCCTTCATGGAAAGGCTGATTCTCTTTTTCTTCATATCTACGCCAATGACACGCACATCTACAACATCTCCGACGCTTACTGCTTCCAGAGGGTGCTTGATAAATTTCTCGCTCATCTCTGAAATATGAACAAGTCCGTCCTGATGCACTCCAATATCAACAAATGCTCCAAAATCAATTACATTTCGAACGGTTCCTTTTAAGATCATTCCCTCTTTTAAATCCTTCATATCAAGGACGTCTGTGCGGAGAATCGGCTTCGGCATCTCGTCACGGGGGTCACGGGCAGGTTTTTCCAGCTCTTTTACAATATCCTGTAAAGTCAGCTCTCCCACGCCAAGCTCCTGTGCCATCTTCTTATAATCTTTGATCTTACGGGAAAGTCCTGTAAGTTTTCTTCCGGAAATATCTTCTGTTGTATAGCCAAGTCGTTCCAGAAGAGCAGATGCCGCCTCATAGCTTTCCGGGTGAACACTTGTGGCGTCAAGAGGATTCTGTCCGCCTGCAATCCGCATAAATCCGGCACACTGCTCAAAAGCCTTCGGTCCCAGCTTTGCTACTTTTAAAAGCTCTTTTCTGCTTGTAAATCTTCCGTTTTCTTCACGGTAAGCCACGATATTCTTTGCGATCGCCTTTGAAATACCGGAAATATATTCCAGAAGGGAAGCGGAAGCTGTATTTAAGTCTACGCCTACTTTATTTACGCAGTCCTCCACAACGCCGCCAAGAGCTTCTCCCAGTTTTTTCTGGTTCATATCATGCTGATACTGACCAACTCCAATTGACTTCGGGTCAATTTTTACAAGCTCTGCAAGCGGATCCTGCACACGTCTTGCAATCGAAGCCGCGCTTCTCTGACCTACATCAAAATTCGGAAATTCTTCTGTTGCCAGCTTACTTGCAGAATAAACGGAAGCTCCCGCCTCATTGGTGATCACATACTGAACTTTCTCCGGAATCTCCTTGAAAAGCTCTACGATCACCTGCTCAGATTCTCTTGATGCCGTTCCGTTTCCAAGTGAAAAAAGTGTGATGTTATATTTTTCAATGAGTTTTTTCAGTGTCTCTTTCGCCGCCTTGATTTTTGCATCTGTTGTAGGCGCTGTCGGATAAATGACCGTAGTATCCAGAACCTTGCCTGTTGCGTCCACAACTGCAAGCTTACAGCCTGTACGGAACGCCGGGTCCCAGCCAAGTACAACCTGTCCGGAAATTGGCGGCTGCATGAGAAGCTGTTCCAGATTTTTTCCAAACACGCTGATGGCGCCGTCTTCTGCCTTTTCTGTCAGATCGCTTCTTATCTCACGCTCAATGGCAGGACCGATCAGACGCTTATAGCTGTCTTCCACAACGGCTTTTAAAACAGGCGTTGTGTTGGGGTTATCACGGACAATTACCTGATGCTCCAGATAACGGAGAATCTCTTCCTCAGGAGCGGAAATTTTTACTGTGAGAATCTTTTCTTTTTCCCCGCGGTTAAGAGCCAGAACACGATGACCTGCCAGTTTTTTCACCGGTTCCTCAAACTCATAGTACATCTCATAAACGGACTGTGCTTCTTTATCCTTTGCCGATGAGACAACCGTTCCTTTTTTTGCAGTAAGATTTCGAATGTAAATACGGTAATCTGCCTCATCGGAAATGCGCTCTGCCAGAATATCCATTGCTCCGTTGATCGCCTCCTGGGCTGTACGCACTTCTTTTTCATCAGAAATAAAAGCTTCTGCTTCCTGCTCCGGCGTCTTATCTGTCATCTGCAGAGAAAAAATATTTGCAAGAGGCTCCAGACCTTTTTCCTTTGCAATAATCGCACGTGTCCGGCGTTTTGGACGGTATGGACGGTATAAATCCTCCACTACCACAAGTGTCTGTGCTTCCTGAATCTGTTTTTTCAGTTCTTCTGTCAGCTTGCCCTGGTCGGCAATGCTTCCCATTACCTGCGCCTTTTTGTCTTCCAGATTGCGAAGATATGTGAGACGCTCATGCAGGGATCGAAGCTGTTCGTCATTTAAAGCACCTGTTGCTTCTTTTCTGTATCGGGAAATAAAAGGAATGGTATTGCCCTCGTCAATCAGCTTGACTGCTGCCTCTACCTGCCATTTTTCTACATGAAGTTCCTGTGTAATTACCTGAATAATATCCATATATTTCTGTCTCCTCACCTGTTTTCACAGAGTTTTTGTCTAGTATACCTTAACAACGGAGAAAGAATTTGTCAAGAAAAAGAAACCTCCTCCCCGGTCACTGCATTAATGATCATCGTAAACGGATACCTGTTCTTCCCTTCTGTTTTTACAACATCCACTATCCATGCAGGCGTTACTTCATATTCCTTCCCCTTCTGAATCACAAACTGACAGAGAAGCGCTTTCGGAACTTCATATTTTCCCGACTTCCAGAATTTATTGTTTTTCTCTGCTACTGTCTCTGCAATTTCATCGAAAGGCAGAAGACGAACCTCTTCTTTCTTTTCCTGAAAATCAAAATAATAATCTATGTATATCTTCTCTATTCCTCTTCTGGAACAGAGAAACTGAATTGGTGTATCAAGGTCTGTATTATCCAGATATACATTTTTTGAGTATACGGGAAGTCCCTGCAAATTCTGACGCATCAGAAAATACCAGCTGTCGTCCGCTTCCGTCCATTCTGTTTTATAGGCTGACAGGTCTTTTCCTCCGTCCTTCGCCATCCAATATTCTTTCTCTTCCGAAAAACTATGCGGAAGGGCAATACTTTCCCGCTGATACTCTGCCTCATACCCCAGAACAGAAAGCTCTTCCTGCACCATTTCCCATGCTTCTTTTTCTAAAAATCCCGGAATTTCTCTTGCTTTTCTATATTCCTCCGGAAGATTTCCGTTACTGTCATGCAAAAGCACACCCTGAAAAAAATAGCTCTTGTCTGTGTTAAAATCAATTCCGTCAGAAATGCTGTATCCCGTCCCTTCCTCCGTTAAAACATGGTAATAAGGCGCTCCCTCTTCCGTTTCTGCCGGCTCTTCAAATTTCTCTTTTATTTTCTGTCCCTGAATTTTTTTGTCAAAATAAGCCTTTACCTTCTCTGTGTCCGGCAAACGTTTTTTCGCGGTTGTTTTCATAAGTTCATCGGGATCAAAATCTTCCGGAATAATAACCTGAGTATTAAATTTTACACGATTGATCTTGTCATTGTAGACAGAAGGCAGTTCCACATTTTCACCGGATACATTTGAAGTTACAGTCCGACTACAGCCGCAGCATAAAAAAGCAGTCAGTGATAATACGCAAAAAACAGTTCTCTTTCTTCTCATAAGCGTTCTCCTTTCTTTTGTTTAACTACATTGTACCAATGTGAAAGAACGCCTGTGTAACCTTTGTTTTCTGAAAAATTCTCCTTTTATATAGATAAAAGGAACAGAAAGTACTTTTCTGTCCCTTTTGTCTTTATATTTTTATTTTACTGCATCAATACATCAATTTTTCGCCACACTTCCTCGTCTGCAATACCATCTGCTTCCAATCCCTCTTTTGATTGAAACTCCTTCAGGGACTCTGCCAGCTCATCACTTTCCTGAGTGAAATATCCCAAAGAAGCCAAACAGTTTTCCAGAAGTTCTTCATTACTATAATCTTCTACAAAAACTGTCTCTCCATTTTCCTCTTCAATTACAGCAGCTACATTAACAAAAAGTTTATCTCCATCTCTTGGTTCTGCTGCATTAAAAGGCAAAATCGGGATTTTCTCCAGAGAGCCATACTCAAAATAGAGTTCATTCAGCAAATGAATACTTTTCTGAAAATTCTCCTGATTTTTCAGTTCATCTTCTGTATAACTTTCGAAATACAACTGATTATAGATATTCACAATCTCATTCATTTTCTCTACATTTTCAGGATTCTCATTTTCTGTAATGTCTGGTGGTGTCTCTGCTTCTGCCCACACAGGAATGGAACATGCACAGCAGAAACAGGCTGCAATTAACAGCAAGCGTTTTTTCATTTTTACCTCCTTTGTGTTTCCAATTTTCAGTTACTTCTGTCCCGTCATTTGTTATTGATATTATAACAATTCACACATCTGCTTGTGTAATCTCTGTTTCCCTATCTGTACCAGCAAAACCATCTGAGGTGTAATTAATAATGACTGTACATTGACAATTCACGAAGTGAGATTAGCGCAAAATACTCCAATATACCATCACATAAAAGCCAGCGCTAAGAAGACCCAAAATCCATGTTCTGATTCCCATACTTTTTTCTTTTTCTGTCAAAAGATGTTCCGACAGCTTTGACTTTTTCAGCACGTACCAGACAGCAATGTGCAGCAATAACAGTAAAGTCGTTACAAACAACTGCGTATTTCTCATACTTTCGCGCATATAATCTGTTATGCCCTGCGCTTCTCTCCATGTAGAAATAAGCACATTCATATATCCTGTTATGATTATTGGAAAAATCTCCAACAATCCAGCTATTTTCCAGTAAAGTTTTTCTTTTTTCATAGACATAACCTCTCAGCAAAGCCGCAGACAAAACTGTCGTTTTCTCTGCAAAAAGAGAAGAAACTGCCGCCCTGCGACAGCTTCTCCATTCTCACTCTCTTTATTCTGTTGCTGCAGAAGTATCCGTTTTCTCTGTAGATTCTGCTTCTTCCGTAGTCTCTGTTTCCTTTCCAATCCCCTGCTCAAGCTGTATCGTAGCTTCCCGACCTATTGCTCCAACTGCAAGACTATATACTCGTTTACCTGCCTGGTCATACATACACTGAATGCTAAGAGCTGTCTTTACTTCTCCATCTTCCACCTCATGCCACTGATACCCTTTAAAGCCTCCATTGTCCTTCACTTCATCAGGTTCTCCGTACAGCTCTGTAAACTGCTCCAGTACGTAGTCAGAAAGTTCTATCAGATTCCCATCGTATTTATCCTTATTATTGGAATCTATACCGAACCAGAAGGAAATATCGGTTACTCCGTCATCCAAAAGTCCCAGACTAATATACCCGGATTCTCCCCGAAATTCTACCGGAGCAACAAAAGAACCCATTTGTGTATTCATTCCTTCCATCATTGGTTCAAGAGATACACCCAGAGTCTCCTCTGCTTCTTCCAGAGAAGCAAGCCACGGGATTCCTTTGTAACCATATTCTCCGTCTGTACAGAAAGCTGTTAAATCTAAATCTACAAATTCTTCTTCATCCGTATTCTCAGATGCTTCTGAGGAAACCTCGCTTTCCTCTGCTGAAGTTTCCGTCTCTTCAATCTCTTCTTCCGGAGCATATCCCAGTTGTCTTCTCAATGCAAATGCTTCACGTATACTGCCTACTCCAAAAGATAATCTGTACATTCTTTCTTCATCTGGCACAAACAGACACTGCATGTTAAGAACTGAATTTGTCTCACCGTCTTTTTCTTCTCTCCACTGATAATTCTTAACTGCACCGCCATTATCGGCTGTGTTCTCATTGGTTCTTGTCGGCTCTCCATACTGTTCTGTAAGCTGATACAGAACATTCCCGGAAAGTTCTGTCAGATCTCCGTCATACTCTTCCATCTCTTCCGGTTCCGCCCCAAAACAAAATGTAACATCTGTCACGCCATCTTTCAGAAAATTCATTTCCATGTATCCTGATTCTCCCTGAAACTCTACAGGTTTTTCAAGATTTGTCCATTCTGGCTGCAGCTCTTTTGCTTCCGGAAGAGTTACGCCTGTTACTTCTTCTATTTCTTCCCTGGAAGAAAGCCACGAGATTCCCTTATAACGGTATTCTCCGTCTGTACAGAAAGCTGCTAAATCTACAAGTCCTTCTTCGCCCGTACTCTCAGATGCATCTGTTTCTGCGGACGCTTCCGCTGCATTTTCTGTCTCCTCTGCTGCAAACACCATACCTGTGCTGCTCATGCAGATACTTGCTCCCATTAAAAGGGATACACACATGCGGGATACACTCTTCTTTTTCATTTTTCACGCCTCCTTTGCATTGGCAAATATGCCGAAATAAGCAGTAATATTTACTGTGTTTTTAGGTGTTTTGATTATAGCATACCCTATGACAAATATCAATATTTTTAATAAATCTTTCCATTGATCCGGTTTATTTTTCAGATATTTTAGTTGTTTCATCTAATCTTTCATGCTCCTGGCACACGTAAACTGCCCAAATCAGCAATAGGACTCGTGTACAATTTACTTTCGTATTCCAGGTAATGCAGGTATTTCTCTTTCTCCTTCTCCTTTGCTTCCTCAAGTGTTTTGTACCTGTTCAGCATTCGATACGGTCTCATATCTTCCCCTTCATAAGTGGTATCTATATATACGCCAAGAAGATATATATCATACACTTCCCCGTTTTCCACAAGAAACCCCGTGTTTTCGTCTAATCCCAGACCCTGTCCCTCTGCCAGAGGATAGGTTGGTTCGAATACAACAGCGGTAGACAGAAACAATACGACAGCCACTGTGATTCCTGTCACAATCTGGCAGCTTCTGTTGATCTTACCAGGTGATGCGATCAAAGCCACTCTCTGCATCAGTCTCTTTTTATCTGTTTTTGAAAATCCAACTGTCCCCGTAAAAGAATTTCCACATGAATCTTTTACAATTCTCCACAAACAGTCAACGTACTTATCTTTTTCTTCTAACGTCATTGTCTCTGTCAGTTTCCTGTCATTTTTAATTTCTATCATGTGAAACAGCCGTTTTTTCATAAATCGGAAAACAGGATTCCACCAGAATAATGTACAAAGTACCTCTGTGAATATTTTCCAGAAAATATCATGATTTCTGTGATGCAAAATTTCATGACCGACAACGCAGCGAAGCTCCTGATCTGTAAACTCTTTGTCCGGCATAACTACTAGAGGCTTCCTGAGCCCTGCAAGAAATGGGCTTACCGTATTTTTAAATTTTACAAATTTTAGCTCGTGTACCTCCGGATATTTTTTGATAAAATCCTCTTCCCATATTGCAGCAAGAGAATTACGGGGAATTTCCGGAAGTACACGAAACAGTCTCAGACTTCTTTTGTAATCTTTTATTTTGTACAACCCAATAAAAACAGCTCCGAGAAACCAGACTGCCAGGCAAATCTGCCATACAGCCACTCTGTATTCTCCTTCAAAAAGTTTATACTTCAGAAATGTCCTGATTGTGGTAAATACTTTTTCAAAATAAATACTGTAAGTATAACCCCACTCTATTGGAAAAAGCATTCTTACAGAAGCTGCCAGCCAGATAGTCACTACAAAACCAGGGCCGACTTTGCCGATTACTTTTCCACTTCCCATCACAATACAGAAAAACAGAAGAAGAAACGAGCCGACAATAATACTTGTAACCACCGTTGAAATTGATATAACCATCGCTTATTCCCCTTCCTTCATTTCTTCTTTTTTCTTCTGTATGAAATGTTCAATCGCCTCCAATTCCTGCCTGCTCACACCATTTTCTTTTTCTACCATAAAAAGAGCTGCAAAAATCCCTTTCAGACCTTTCTTCTTATCTGAAGAAGTTGCTTTCTGAATATGGAAAAGTTCTCCCGCTATAAACTCCTCTCTTGTAAGTTTCGGCTTGAAAGTTCTTGCATACACATTCGCAACCGGCACATGCTCACACACCTCCAGCACGTCTTTTTGAAGAAGACGTTTTACAAGCTGCGCCACAGAAGCCACACTCAGATCTGTCTCTTCTTTCAGTTCTTCTGCGATTTCACTGTTTGTCATGGCTCTTTCTGAATCCCACAAAACCTTCATAACCTGCACTTCCAGATCAGTAAGACGCTCTGCACATTTTTTAGACATTTCTCTCTCTCCTTTTCTTTTCCTGCTTCTTATCGTAAACATAGCATTGCCTGTTATTTATGTCAACATTTATATTAATCACTTTCTTGCAGTAGATTCGTCGAGATGTTATAATTATCATGCAAAACACAAGAAACACCACACATTATAAACATAAAATTAAAACACCATTTTCACACAAAGGAGGTTTCTATGCACACAGAATATCATAATTCCGATTCTCCCGGCTCCGGACGACATCCCCGGCCTGTAAGCGGAAAAGCAATCGCCGCACTGATCCTTGGCATTCTCTCTGTCCTGTTTTCTTCCGTCTTTTTTATTGGCATACTTCTTGCCTGCATTGGAATTGCATGCGCCTTTTCTTCCAGGCAGGTATATATTTCCGGAGATACCTTACAGAAGCGCAGGACTCCTATGGACATTACTGCAAAAATCGGTTTTATTTTTTCTATTGTAGGAATCGTTTTAGGGATTATTGTCCCATTAATCATCGGGGTTTTTACATTCCAGGCAGTTAATACAAGTGATTTCTTCCAGGAAGAAGTTCCCTATATCGAAGAAGCTCCGGATTCTGAACCGTACCAGACACTTCCGTATGAAGAAATTCCGGAAGAAGAACCGTACGATATGCCGGATTATTCCCCATACGACCTCCCACCTGAATCTCCATATGAGTATGAGTTTCCTTATGGCTATGAAGAGCCTGCTCCCCATGAATATGAAGATCCCGGGCTGCAGCAATTATAAACCTTCCATATAAAAAGAACCTTCGCCGCTTTGCCACCTCACTGTGGTACGAAACTTTGAAGGTTCTTTTATTTATGCTTCCGAATTATAATCATCCTGAGGCTCTGCCTCATTCTCCGGCATCTCAGCCTGATGCTCCGGTCTGTAAATCTCCCCTTTTATATCACGGTAAAACATAATGCTCGTCATCTGTATATATGGCATTAAGAATATCATACCGATCCCCATTGTAAAAAGGCAGAGCAAATACCACGGAAAAAAGCTTAACTGAAGAAGAATATATTTTCCTATTTTTCCTCTCATAAGCTGCATACTTCTTTTCAGCGCTCCAAAACCGCTTACATTTTCATCTGCAAGAATAAAATATGTCAGCGTAAGCGGTACTGTAAGAAGCATATTTAAAATAATTCCTCCCAGAGAAATCATAAGATACGTCTGCATGACAGCCATCTGCTGCTCCAGTGTCGTTCCCGGATCTGTCACATACATATAATATCCCGCCGGAAGCGCCGTAAGCCACGCAATCGCTGCCATAACAAAGGAAGCTACAATTATCTTATCCGGCTGATTTTTGAAAAAATAAATCAGGTTTTTGTAGGAGTATTCTCTTCCTCTTGCCACATTTAAGTACATATAATAAAGTCCTGCTGTAAATATGCACATAACAAGGCTTATCAGAAAAGAAAATACCTGACTTAAAATCAGTGACATTCCATCATATCCAGGAAAAAGCATCATGGTAAGATTTCCCGCCACAAGATTAATTGCAGAAACAATCACCTGTGCGATAATGAGAGTTCCCCATCTGCCCGAAAGCGCACTTCTTGCGCTCAGCTTCCAGCTTCTTCTATTTCCATACATAAATTCACCTGCTTAATCTGCCAAATCGAAGGCGTCATGTACTGCGTTCATTGCTCTTACGCCTTCTTTTTCATTAATCAAAACGGTTACACGGATTTCTGATGTAGAAATCATGTTGATGTTCACGCCTTCATTATAAAGACTTTCAAACATCTTTGCAGCAACTCCCGGATTGCTCATCATTCCGGCTCCTACAATAGAAAGCTTTGCGATATTTCGCTCAGAATGAAGCTCTTTATATCCAAGACGCGCCTGGTTTTCTTCCAGAGTGGACACTGCCTCATCAAGGTCGCTTCCGTCTACTGTAAAGGAAATATCCTTTGTTCCCGCACGTCCGATGGACTGAAGAATTACGTCTACATTAATATTTTTCTTTGCAAGTGTATCAAAAAGACGGAATGCCACACCCGGCTCATCTCTCAGTCCGATCACTGCAATTCTCACTGCCTCTGTATCAAGCGCCACTCCGCTAATCAGCATTCTTTCCACTGTTACTTCCTCCTTTACTACCGTTCCCTCACTGTTAT
>UQHF01000042.1 GCA_900540785.1 uncultured Blautia sp. | reverse complement strand
AGGAAGTGATAAGTTTGAACAAGAAGTTTTTGAAGCATTATATGGAAACCAATCCAGAAGGGACAGCACAGACCTATATCTTTTTGGTGGACAATCAGGATATAGCGTTGAATATTGTGATGTCAGGTTATCAGGCACTTTGTCTGGTGCAGGAAGATGACGGATATTATTTCAGTGCAGATTCCTTTATAGAGGAAATGAGATCTATTCAGTTTACTGGAAGCTGTCAGAGTGCCTATCATTATGTGGCTTCCTGTACGGTGAAGTGGGTAAATGATAAGATACTGACATTTTTCAAAGACGCTGGTCTTGACGGAAAAGCAGGCTGGCAGTTGTTCAAAGAGAAGGAGTACCTTGGCAAACTGGATAATCAGAAAGAAGTTGAGAAATTACTGGAACAGTATATTCTTCGGTTTGAGCGAGATCCGAAAGAAGAACCGGAACTGAGCCGTTTTCACTTATTTGATGCAAAAGGGAATGTGAAAGGTGTCCGGGATATGGAGATTGTAGATTACCTGGTGGAGAATGTTCAGTTTTTTGTGGTGGGAATCACACCGTATTATTATGAGCATGGTGTTTTCCTGGAAGACCATGATGGGGTAAGAATGAAATACCGTATCCAGAAGCTGATCTATCGTGATCAGGTACAGAGTGGAGTGATCAAAAGAATCTATAATCTACTGATCGCACAGCCAAAAGTTCACCGAGAGGCATATGAACTAAATAAACAACCTGTGCGGTGGATCAATTTCAAAAATGGATATTATGATCCGGTTAAAGGCGAAATGTTGGAACACAATCCAGATTATCTGACAATCAATCAGATACCATTTCCCTATTATCCAGAAGATTGTGAGCAGGTGTTACAAGGTGGAGAAAATATAAAAAAGTATCTGGCATCGTCTCTTCCTAACAAAGAAGAACAGCAGACATTCTGGGAGTATTTTGGATACTGCATGACACAGGATACGCAGTTTCAGAAATTCCTTACACTGAAAGGAAATGGTGGAACCGGAAAGTCTGTGGCAGTATCGCTGATCCAGCATGTAGTTGGAATCACCAATATGTCCAGTATTTCTTTACAGGATTTAAATAAACGATTCTATGCGACTGGAATGTATGGAAAGCTGTTAAATGCCTGTGCAGATATTCCATGCAAAGCAATGGAGAACACAGATGTATTAAAGAAAGCAGTCGGTGAGGACACACTGATTTATGAGAAAAAAGGACAGGATGCAATTCATTTCCACTCTTATGCGAAGCTGCTTTTTTCTACCAATGAAATGCCGCAGAATCTTGAGGATAAGTCAGATGCTTTTTACCGTAGACTACTGATTCTTGATATGAACCGGGTAGTAAAAAGTGGTGAAAAAGATCTGCACTTAAAGGAAAAGGTACAGGCAGAATCCGATTATGCAATTCATATGGCGATGATTGCATTGAAAAATCTGTACGAACAGGGAAAGTTCACGGAGAGCGAACACAGCAAAGAATGTGTAAGAGAAGTGCAACGGACGTCAGATAGTATCTGTGCTTTTATTGATGAGTCATTGGTGCGTGCCAAAGGAAAACGTCTGAAACGAAGTGAAGTGTTCCATATGTATGAGGAATACTGTAAAGAGAATGGCAGACAGGGGCATGGTAAATCCAACTTTTTCAGAAATATGACAGATAAAGGTTTCCTTCTGAAGCAGTACAATGGTGAGTTTTATTATCAGGATATTGCAGTTAAGGAAGAAGATTTTTGTCCTGTAGATCCAGAAGAAAGAATACCTTTTGAAGAAACAGATATAGATTATAAACAGTTACAATTAAATATGAATCAGGAAATTAAGGGCATTTAGGGCAAAATAAGCAAAAAGAAATGTTACCGGAGCAGGAGAAATAACAAAGATAGCTGCCAGAGTACATAAAATTTTGCTTTTTTTACACTGACTGCCCTTTTTCATGTATCAACGTTTTAGCTGATACAAATATAGGTTTTTCCCAAATTTGGGAGAAAGTCAAAAATAAATATTAAGAAAGTATGAGGTATGATTATGAGAATGATGAAAAACAACAATAATGAGACAGTTATGGTGATCGGGATTGATCATGGGTATGGAAACATGAAAACAGCCACCAGATGCTTTCCATCCGGTGTAGCCAGATATGACAAGGAGCCAATCTTCCAGAATAATCTTCTTGTTTACAATGACATGTATTACCAGATCGGAGAGGAACACAAGGAGTTCTGTGCAGAGAAAACGCAGGACGAGGACTATTATGTGCTGACACTGGCGGCTATCGCAAGGGAACTGGATGGGAAAGGTATGAACCGGGCAAAGGTACACATTGCAGCCGGACTTCCACTTACCTGGGTAGCTATACAGAAAGAAGATTTCCAGAAATATCTTCTCCAGAATGAATGTGTGGATTTTACATTCCGCAATAAAGAATATCGTGTGGAGTTTGCAGGAGCTGATATTTACCCACAGGGATTTGCAGCAGCTTTTTACCGTTTACAGGATTTCAAAGGAATCAACATGCTTGTGGATATTGGAAACGGGACTATGAACATCATGTATATCAATAATTCCCGTCCATTAGAGAAGAAATGCTTTACAGAGAAATATGGAACGCACCAGTGTGTGCTTGCAGTCAGGGAATCTTTGTTGAAAGAACTGGGAACAGTGGTGGATGATCTGGTGATTGAGCAGGTGATCCGTACCGGGACAGCAGATATTGGTGAGAAATATCTGACAGTCATTCGTAAAGCTGCCGGAGATTATACGAAAGAAATCTTTCATAAGCTGAGAGAACGGGAATATAATCCAGAACTGATGCGTCTGTATGTGGTCGGCGGTGGCGGTTGTATGATCCAGAATTTTGGAGAATATGACAAGAGCCGGGTGACAATTGTACGGGACATCTGTGCCACAGCGAAAGGCTATGAAGCAATGAGCGTAAGGAAAATCCAGAGAAACGGAGGGATGCTTGTATGAGAAAAGAACGGAAAATCATCAACACAAATATCCGTTTGAATCTTTGTGATGAACAGGACAGGCAGGCATGGGAATATTTGCAGACGATGGACAGGGAAAAATATAAATCGTACACCAGAGCAGTTGTAGTTGCTTTAAACGATTATTTTTCCAGAGAGTACAGGAATGAAGCAGATCCGTATCTGGAAACCAGAGAAAAGGAAGATGCTTTTCTGGAAAGAGTGGAAACAGCTGTCCGGGATGGAGTGAAAGAATCTGCCCCGATGGCTATAGCGAAGAATCTGATGGAAATGCTTGTACCGTTTGTAAAAGAATCGGTAGGAGAAATTAATCTGCCAGACAGAACACTAACAATGGAGAAAACGGATGAAGAGATCGCAGAAGATAATCTGGACTGGGAGAAAGAAGCTGATATGGATGCAGCACTGGATTTTGCAGACAGTTTTTAGCTGATTATAAAAGAAAAGCAGTCTGGCTTACATAAAATAAATCAGACTGCTTTAAGTGGAGCTATTCTTTTTTCTTGGGTAAGGACGTTTATCATCTGTCAGGTTTAGCAGATAATCAACGCTGGTATTATGAAATTCAGCCAGTTTAATCAGAATGTGAGTAGGGATATCGACATCACCACATTCATAATTACTGTAAATACGCTGACTGCAATTTAGGATTTCACCCATATTCTTCTGCGTAAGGTCACGATCTTCACGCAGATCCCGTATTCTCTGATACATGTGTTTCACCTCTAGCATAATAATAACTTAGCGAGATATTCACTATTGAAATATAGCGGGAAATTCGCTACACTGAATTTAAAAATGTAGGAGGGAGAAGTACAGAGTGAAAGAGAAAGTGAAAAAGGTGCTGGTGTGGATTTTTGAGTTTGTCTTATTTTGTGGATATTTCTATGTTTTATTCGTGAATCTGGTATGTGGATTTGGATATGGAGGGATAAGCAGCAGAGGACAGGCAATAAAGATTTTGTGTGCTTCGTTCTTTCTTGCAGCGGGATTGCCAGGATTGATCTGGTATCAGCATCGCAGACTTATGAAACTGGAGAATTTATTACATGACCTGCTTGAAATTTGCGACAAAATAAAATAGCAGTAACAGGAAAAAGGACTGACAGTAAAGAATAGTTTTACGAAAACAGAATAGCAGAAAAAGACAATAGCAGTGATAGCATTTCAGACATTATGAGTTGGAGAAATGTTCATGACTGCTATTTTTATGCCTTTCAGCAGAAATAGAAAGCAGTTCAGAAAAAGAAAGACAGAAATAACAGGGAAATATGGCAGAAAGGTGTTTGCAGATGAGAGGGGTGTACAAACAGGCAAAGAAAAGATATAGGGTGCCGGATACGGCACATGATTGTCCGATACTTCGCATCGGAGTGGTGCATGACCAGCCTGTTTCAGAAAGGGAAAATCTATGAAAGGTGGAGCTTTTCTTTTTCTTCCGCAGTCGGCTCCTGCACCACAAACCCACCGTCATCTCCATTTGGATTTGATAATGTAGGGTGGAAAATATTGCCTGGCGGGTGTCGATTCAGTGGTGGGGAGATGACAGGCAAGTTTCGCAAAGTGGCAAGCCACTATGCACCGGAGCCAGCCTTTGGGCTGTTCCTAAACTTGCCAGAGGGCTCCGCCCCTTGGAACCCCGGCACGTCAATGGCGTAAGTATTCCTGCGAAATGTCCACCGGACATTCCTACGGAACACTTACTGATTGACTAGGACGCTGTCCTGCACCTGTATAAGAGAGCGTTGCACTCTCTTATAAATCTCCTACCAATATGCCGCCAGAACGCTGTGGCTGTTAACAAAGAATGAAAATCAAGCAATGAAAGGAGACAAAAGCCTATGAGAAAACGAAATCATACAGTAACCATACGGATGAATAAAGAGGAATACGATTTGTTTCAGAGCAAGGTTAAAGAATCCGGAAGAACACAGCAGGAAGTTGTGATAAAAGCAATCGCAGACTTGAAGATAGCAACGGCAGAGGAAATAGAAGAACTGAAAAGACTGAACCAGATGTTTGCGGATATCCTTTGTCAGCTCCGGGGAGCTACGACAAATATCAACCAGATTGCAAGAAAACTGCATACAGATGGAGAAATCCCAAACGACAGTATGTTGTATTTCCTCAATAAAAATATTCTCAAGTATCGGAAGGAGAGTGAAAGGATATGGCAGTTAATAAGACGATTAATAAGCGGACAAATACACATGGAGCAATGAGAAATTGTATTGAATATGTTTTACGACAGGACAAGACAAGTGAGCTGCTTACTTATATAACAGGCCCGTACTGTCACAATGAAATTAATTATGATCTGGTGTACAGAACCTTTTTGGAAGAAAAGAAGATGTGGAATAAAGATACAGGGAGAATGTATGCCCACAACATTATTTCCTGGCATAAGGATGAGCAGATCACCCCGGAGCAGGCATTTGAATTTGGAAAAGAGTTTGCAGAAAATTGGTTCAGTGGATTCCAGACCTTAGTGGCTGTGCATAAGGATAAAGACCATATCCACTGCCATTTGGTTACTAATTCAGTGAGTTATGAAGATGGGAGAAAGCTGCATAACACCAGAAAAGATCTGGAACGTATGAAACAGCTTACCAATCAGATGTGCCGGGAACGAGGACTGACCGTTGCCGAAAAAGGAAAGCATTTTGATGGAAGTCAGATTGAAAAAGGGGAAGTCATTGCATGGAGCAAAGACAAATATAATCTGTTCCGTCAGCAGGTAAAGGATAGCTTTGTAGCGGACTGTGCAATGGCAGTGTTAAAAGCACTGGAAAATTGTATCAGCAAAGAAAAGTTTATAGAAAAAATGAAGCAGTTCGGATGGAACGTAAACTGGACAGAGAAACGGAAGCACATTACTTTTCAGAACCAAGAGGGAAAGAAAGTACGTGACAGTAATCTGTTCAAAACATTTCATTTGGATATCAGCAAGGAGGGACTAGAGAATGAATTTAATGGAAATAGGAAAAAAGCCAGAGATTCAGCCAACAGAGACAGCAGATCAGATGAAGAACTTGCCGGATACTACCGACAAGTGGAAGCAGCTTGCGAAGGAGCAGGCGGCGTCACTGGAGCTAGTGACGGAAGAGAGAGACGAGTTACAGGTGAGAAATCAGAAGATGAACGAGTTTATCCAGAAATTTCAGGAAAGGACACACAAGCTGAAAATGGAAAAACAGAAGCTATTCTTCGAGAATCACGAAATGCAAGACGAAATTCGGAAATTAAACGACGAAATTCATCGTTTGACAACCGAACTGTCCGAAACGCAGAAGCTGAATCAATCGCTTCAGAAGAACAACGACGATTTGAGGAACAGAAACGGCTTGAAGAGCAGGAGCGAGCAAGAGCAGCTCGAAGAAGAAATAAAAGACGTTCGGGACCAGAACTCTAAATTGCAGATACAGGTTAATAAATCATCTGTTGAAGCAGTAGATGAAGCACAGAAGAAACAAAAAGAAGCAGAGAAAAAGATAGAGCAGGCAGAATCCAAAGCCCGTAACGAAAAGAAACGTGCTGAGCTGGAAATTCGTAAAGCGAAAAAAGAAGTAAAGGACAGAACGGAAAGCATGAAGTCTATAGAATATTTCTGGGGAATGGGATACATTACGGTAGTCCTGTTTGCAATTCTACAGAATGGTGCTTTTCAACATGATTTCATAGATTTTTTTATGGCTCCATTCATGTGGTATGTTCGATTTTGTAAATGGCTGGTATATCCAACTTATGATAATGGATTTAACCAGAAAATAGCATATACAGGTGGGGAAGTATGGGTTATCAGGATTCTGGCAATCGTAGCTGTGCTTTTCATAATGGGAATCATAATGGTGATAATTATGGAAACAATAAAACAATACAAAAAAATGTGGAACGAAATTTCACAAATGTTTTTGATTGGAAGCCTTTCAGGGATAGCAGTGCTTGGGGATGTAACTAGAAAATATCTGCCGGTGAATTTGATTTTGCTATTTATACTCATTAATATGGGTATCATGCTACTCAGAATATATCTTCGGAAGAAGTTTGATTATATGTAATTTGTTATTTTAATGACCAGTGGGTGGTACTTGACAAATGATAAAGCTGTTATTATGATTGCACACCGCCTAAAAACAGTACAGAAAGCTGAACGGATTTTCGCTCTGGAGAATGGAAAACCGTACAGCAGGGAATACATGAAGAACTTGTGAGACAGGATGGGATTTATCGTCATTTTATTGTTGAAAGAAGAGAGGCAACAAAATGGAGAGTTTAGGAGTCTAAATGTCTGGTGCGGCGATATTCCAAAGGTGATACACCAAAATGCTTTTTAAACACAGAGGCGAATTTGCTCTGATTCAGATATCCGACCTGTGCTGCAATCTCAGCTACAGACAGTCGTGTTGAGGCAAGCAGTTCGCCTGCTTTATTCATACGCATTTCACGCAGATAGACAGAAATATTCTGTCCGTAAACACCGCGAAAATAATTTTTTAGACTGGTTTCGCTGATAGAAAAATATTCAGCCAATTCCCACGCAGGATGATGCAGCCTTAGGTCTGAGGTGATGATATTTTCGACCTTTTTAGCAATATTAACCTGAGATTCAGTAAAGAAAGTGCAGGCCTGAGACTTAGGGATAGCCTCCAAATTTTGTAGTACTGAGAATAAAGCGAGCGTATATATTTTCATTTGAATGACTGCAAAAGAGGCCGGAAAATCATATAATTCCCATAGTTTTTTGAGAATTTCCTCAGTTTCGTGGGTCGCTGTCGATATATAAGTGCTTCCATGAGGACAAAACATCTTTGAGATTTTTCTGAAATCAATGCTAAATTCATTTTGTACCCATGTATTTTCTAAAGTAAATGTATCTATATCAATAAAGAATTCAAGCCCCTCATAGATGCGCTTTGGATAAACATATTCTTTTTGGGCGAAGCATTCTGTGAGAGAAAGTTCTCTGTCTTTGATGTAGACAAAATTTTTGTTGTTCAGGATCATTTCACAACGACCTGTCACACAATAGTTAAGAAGCAATGGACCTTTTGTAATGGAGCTGTCTGATCGAAGGTCGGGAGCCGTCCAGGTTGGAGAATTTATAAAAATATATGCCAGAGACAGACCGGGAAAAAGTGAAAAAAAGGTCATCGAACCTTTACCTTCCTTCGTATTTAATATAAGCTCCATACTATATTCAGCCTGTTTTATGGATATACCTGGTATTTTGATACATTTTTTGATCACGTCGTTAATTTTCATAGAAGATCTCCCTGATATAAGTACTTTTGCCCTGTAACAGATAATATTATAGGATTTGAAGAGAGCAGAGTCAACAATAAAACCCAATGCTGTTTGGAGCTAAAATGATATTTGGTTGTAGAGATATAACAAAACATATGGTATTTTATGGAGTAGTTAGATAGAGCTAATTATACAAGGGAGGTATTCTGTATGAATAACAAATTACAGGCGAAGGACCTGATTAATCTGGGACTTTTCACAGTCCTTTATTTTGTACTCGGATGTTGTGTGGCAATTCCGATTGGCTTTGTTCCGATATTTCTTCCGATTCTTGGTGCATTGTGGACACTGATCACAGGAATTCCATTTATGTTATTCCTGACAAGGGTAAAGAAGTTTGGTATGGTAACGCTGATGGCAATTCTGAGTGGCCTTTTGATGGGACTTACCGGAATGGGATATTGGGGTGTACCTTTGGGGCTTATCTTTGGGCTGCTGGGAGATTTGATTCTGAAATTTGGCAATTATAAAAGTGCTAAAAGGAGCCTGATTGGATATGCAGTATTCAGTCTCTGGATGGTTGGTACATATATTCCAATGTACTTCATGGTAGAAGATTCAAGAGCCAGCTTCGCAGCCAGTTTTGGTAAAGAGTATGCAGATAAAGTAATGGCTGTCATGCCTATGTGGAGCATTGTTCTTGTGATTGCAGGTATCTTTATCTGCGCAATCATTGGAGGAATGATTGGAAAAGCGTTGCTCAAAAAACACTTTGTAAAAGCAGGAATCGTGTAATGGATGAGATATTATCTGCTACTGTTGACAGCAGAAATGGAATTGTTTTAGATCCTAGAACAAAATTGTTTATGCTTATAACGATTACAACATTGATGTTCAGTACCAGCAATGATGGAATCATGAATATAGTGAAACCAATACTAAGCCTTATACCATTTGCATTGATTTTGTCAGAGCACAAATTCAAAACAGCCGGTAAATATGCAGTTCTCTATGCGGTATGCTTTGTACTGGAGCGGCTGGCATTGAATGTTTGGAGTGGTATGATTTCTTTTCTGATATTGGCAGCAACATCAATTATGACGCGTTTTGCACCGGGAATTATGACAGGCGCATATCTGATTTCTTCTACATCTGTAAGTGAGTTTATCAGTGCAATGGAGCGGATGCATGTCACAGAAAAAATCATAATACCGTTGTCAGTTATTTTCCGTTTCTTTCCTACAATCAAGGAAGAATATCAGGCAATCCGGGATGCAATGAAAATGAGAAATATCCGTTTTGGTGGTAAAAATCCATTCCTTATGATTGAATACCGGCTGATACCATTGATGGTATCCGTAATAAAAATTGGTGATGAGCTGTCTGCAGCAGCTCTAACAAGGGGACTTGGTGCACCGGTCAGAAGAACCAATGTCTGCGAGATTGGCTTTCATGTACAGGATTTTAGTGCCATTGTTGTTTGCTTTGCATGCTTTATATTGTTCTTTTTGCATCAGTATATTGTTTTTTGAGGTAGTACATTATGATAAAAATAGATCATGCAACATTTACATATGGAGAAAATAATGAATATTCTGTGGGAATCCGGGATATTGATCTGGAGATAGAAGATGGTCAGGTTATTGTGCTATGTGGGGAGAGCGGTTGTGGAAAAACAACACTCACTCGAATGATCAATGGGTTGATTCCACATTATTATGAAGGAAAATTAACTGGTGAGATATGGATAAATGGGATAAATGTTTCGCAGCAGCCACTGTATGATACAGCAAAAATTGTTGGAAGTGTTTTTCAAAATCCACGGTCACAGTTTTTTAATGTAGATACAACAAGCGAGATTACTTTTGGATGTGAAAATCTTGGAATGCCAAAGGAAGAAATCAAAGATCGATTGCAGGCTACAATTCAGGAGCTGCATCTGAAAAAATTGATTGGACGCAATATTTTTCAGCTTTCAGGTGGAGAGAAGCAGAAGATTGCCTGTGCAGGGGTTTCTATTATGAAACCGGATATTTTTGTCCTGGACGAACCCTCTTCTAATCTGGATGCAGCTTCAATCATGGATCTGCGAAGAATAATCGCCCACTGGAAGGAACAGGGAAAAACGATTATTATATCGGAGCATCGCCTGTATTATCTGCGTGGGCTGGCGGATCGGTTTATTTATATGAAAGAGGGACAGATTATTCAGGATTATTCAGCCACAGAGTTTGAAAATCTGACAGAAGAAAAGCGAGAAGAGATGGGACTGCGGGCTTATGTTCTGGAAAATCTCCTTATGCCAGAGATGTTGATATCAGAAAGAACCACAATGGAACTTCATGATTTTAATTTTGCATATAAGAATGGTCCACAGATTTTATATATCAGAGAATGTGAGATTCCGGCAAATCGGATTGTCGCAATTACGGGCAATAATGGAGCTGGAAAATCTACTTTTTCCCGTTGTTTCTGTGGTTTGGAAAAACAATGTGGCACAATCATCTGGAATGGAAAAACTTACAGACCAAAAGAAAGGCTGAAAGCCTGTTATATGGTTATGCAGGAAGTGAATCATCAGCTTTTTACAGAGACAATACAGGATGAAGTTATGATTAGCATGAAAGAAGAAAATGAGAAAGAAGCAGACAAATTTCTTGATATGCTGGATCTGATAAAAGTCAAAGACCGTCATCCAATGTCACTTTCCGGAGGTCAGAAGCAGCGGGCGGCTATCGCATCTGCAATTGCCTCCGGGCGCTCTGTGCTGTTTTTGGATGAACCAACCAGTGGTCTTGATCATAAGCATATGCTGGAGGTTGCAGAGGTTCTAAGAGAAGTGTGGGATACCGGAATTTCGGTTTATGTGATCACACATGATTTGGAACTGATTATAGAGTGTTGCACTGATGTCATTCATTTTGAAAATGGAACTATTGCAGATCAGTATCAGATGGATGCAGAAGGAATGGAGAAGATAAGAAAATATTTTATCCAGGAAAAGTGTTGTGGCAAGTGGAGTAAATCTGACTGATGGCAAAGGATATTGTAAATAGTTTTGGAAAGTAGATGAATGATAATTATGAGCAAATATAATCCTTTATGGAAGTGAATCAATAAAAATAAAACAGACGATTTCAAGTTGACTTTTGCTGAAATTGAAAACATTGCCGGAGTGCCTATAGATCATTCGTTCCTTACATTCAAAAAGGAACTTTTGCAGTATGGTTTTAAGGTGGTAAAAATTTCTATGAAGGAACTGACAGTAGATTTTGAAAAAGTCGAAGAGGAGGCTTAAACATGGAATCAAAGAAATAGAACTTGTAGTTGCATCTTCGATTGGTGCAGATCTTGCCATGGCATTTCTGACATAGGCAAAAATACCGTTAAAGCATGTATTTTTTGATGGTGGACAGTTTGTACAAATTGGAAAGGCAACACGCAGAATCATGGTTCCGTTCTTATATATAGCAATGAAAAGTTTATATTGGTCAAAAGGAAAGATGCTGAAGAGAATCATGTGGTGTGACGACGGCAAAATCAAACTACAGATGCATCTGCTAAGTGAAAATTGAATACACGGGAAAATAAAAAATCGAAACAGCAGACTTGACAAATTCCTGTAATGAGTTAAAATATAACAGTGCTATATAGCACTGTTATATTTTTGGAAAGAACTTTAGAGGATACGAAAAGAATGTCGACAAAAGCAGAAGATACACAAAAAAATATATTAAATACAGCCAGAAAACATTTCCTGAAAGATGGTCTGACCGGAGCATCTTTAAGAAACATTGTAAAAGATGCCGGACTTACTACTGGTGCATTTTACAAATATTATCCGACGAAAGAGGCACTTTTTGATGCACTGACAGATCCCTATATGGAACACATTTATCAGATTTATGATCAGATCGTTGAGGAGTTTGAAAAGCTTTCGGCCAGTGATCAGACAAGGAATATGTCGTATACATCCAGTGATGGAATGGAGCAGATGGTTGATTATATTTATGATCATTATGATAATTTCAGATTATTGTTGAAATGTGGAGACAGTGGAAAATTTGAACTATTCATACACAATATGGTAGAACGGGAAATGAAGTCCAGCCTGAAATATATGGAAAAGATGAAAGAGAACGGTGTGAAAATACCGATTGTAGAGGAAAGCCTTATGCATATGATCTATACGGGATTTTTTTCATCAGTATT
>UQHF01000041.1 GCA_900540785.1 uncultured Blautia sp. | reverse complement strand
TAAAGAAAAATGGTGTTGGGCATAACGCCCAACACCAAGTTTGTCTACAGTCTGAGGGTACAGCCTTGTAAGCTGTACCCGTTTTTTTAACACATTTCTGCGATACTGTAAAGAAGACGTTCAGATTCTTCCCAGCCAAGACAGGGATCTGTGATAGATTTTCCGTAAATATGATTTCCTCCGATTTTCTGATTTCCGGATTCAATATAGCTTTCGATCATAAGGCCCTTTACGAGATTTTTCAGTTCAGGATCTGAATTTCGGCTGTGAAGTACCTCTTTTGCAATGCGAATCTGCTGCTCATATTGCTTGTTGGAGTTGGAGTGGTTTGTATCCACGATGACAGACGGATTTTTCAGCTCTCTTTCCTGATATTTTTCAAGAAGAAGGCGTAAATCTTCATAGTGGTAGTTTGGAATGGCCTCTCCGTGTTTGTTTACAGCACCGCGGAGAATGGTGTGAGCAAGTTCATTTCCGCTTGTTTTTACTTCCCAGCTTCTGTAAATAAAGTGGTGGCTTCCCTGCGCTGCTGTTACGGAATTGAGCATAACGCTGAAGTCCCCGCTTGTTGGATTTTTCATTCCTGCAGGAATATCCATGCCGCTTACTGTGAGACGGTGCTGCTGGTCTTCAACAGAACGGGCGCCTACTGCCACATAAGATAAAATATCGGAAAGATAGCGCCAGTTTTCCGGGTAAAGCATTTCGTCTGCGCAGGTAAAGCCGCTTTCTTTGATAGCGCGGATATGCATTTTTCGGATGGCAACAAGACCTGCCAGCATATCCGGTTTCTTTTCCGGGTCAGGCTGATGTACCATTCCCTTATAGCCTTCGCCTGTTGTGCGCGGCTTGTTTGTGTAAACACGAGGAATAATAATTACTTTATCCTTGATTTTTTCCTGCACTTTACGAAGTCTTAAAAGATAATCACAGACAGCGTCCTCGTTATCAGCGGAGCATGGTCCGATGATTGCCAGAAATTTATCCGATTTTCCGGTGAAAACATCACGGATTTCTTCGTCTCTCTGCGTTTTTAATGCCCGAATCTCTGCGTCAATGGGATATAAGCTTCGGATTTCTTCAGGTGTAGGTAATTTTTTTAAAAATTCAAATCCCATATTGTCCTCCTTTGTAAAACCTTTCTTTTCCGGCAATATTATAAACGATTCCTTTTCTGTTGTCGATAGGAAAATGTGTTAAAGGATTTTTCGGAAAGTAAAAAAGTAAAGAAAGGTCCGTACCAGTTCACTTAAAAGAATGCCGTAAATATACCCCCGCATTCCAAGAACGGGTATAGAAAAGATTACAAAAAGAAGCCGGATCAAAATCCCTGTGACGCTGTAAAAAAGACAGAGCCCGGACTTTCCCATGCCGTTTAAAATACTGGAGAGAGCGGTGTTTAAATATAAAAAAGGACACATAAATGCCATAGACTGTATGTATATTCCGGCAGACAGATTTTTAAAAAGAAAAATCCCCACGTGTTTTCCAAAAAGAAGAAAAAGAAGAGAGAAAACAGAACCCAGAACAAGGCAGTACCGGAATACTTTTTTTACAACGGAGCGAATGCGCCCGGAATGACCAAGAGCCTGAAACTCTGCTACGGACGGCATAAGAAGAACGGAGGCAGAGTTTGTAATGGCGGATGGAAACAGGATCAGGGGAAGAGCCATTCCGGTAAAGATACCATACAGTTCCAGGGCATTTTCTTTTGGAAAACCGCAGAAAAGAAGCATCTGGGGAATCAGAATTGTTTCGATTCCTCCAAGGACAGTAAGGAGTATACGGTTTATGGTAAGGGGAAGGGAAGTTTCTGTAAGTTCTTTGAAAATGGGACGTATATTTTTAATTGGAAAAAGAGGTTTTGCACATGGCTGAAAGTGAAGGGAAAGAGCCAGAAGAAGGGCAAGAGAGGCTGCGATTTCGCTTGCAAGAGCGCCGCCTGCTGCAATGACAGGTGTGACTTCTTTTCCTTCCGTAAGGAAAACCAGATACAGAATACAGGTGCTGCCCATACGCACAAGCTGCTCCAAAAGCTGAACGGCTGAAGGCAGGAGTGTCTGCTTTCGGGCAAAATAATAGCTGTTTACACAGGTATGCAAAGTGCTTAACGGAAACGTAAAGGCGAGAATTTTAAGAAGAGGAAGCGTACGTCCCTCTTTTAAAATTTCCAGGGCAAAAAAATCTGCATTCACATAAAGAAGAATGCAACATAAAAAAGAGAGCAGCAGAGCAGTTCCTGTACAAAGAAAGAAACACTGTCTTGCACTCTTTTCTTCTTTTAAGGCAACGCGGGAGGCAGTGAGACGTGAGATAGCAGTCTGTATGCCGGAAGCAGACACTGCAAGGGCAAGTGTCTGTATTGGCGCGGTAAGCTGGACAATGCCAAGTCCCTGGGCACCAATAGTGTGTGACAGGAATATTCTATAGAAGAAACCTAAAATCCGGCTTAAAAAACCGGTGCAGGTAAGAATAAAAGTTCCCAGAAGAAAGCGTTTTTTGGACATAAAATCTCCTAATTTCTTTTTTGTCAAATATATGCAGAGAATTGCCTTGACAGAACAGAAGAATTCTGTTAGAGTAAACATGAAATCCGAGGGAAACACTGGGAATTAAAAAGAGGTGAGAACATGAAGCTTTCAACGAGAGCGAGATACGGACTTCGTGCGTTGATTGATTTGGGATTATATAGTGAGACAGAAGCTGTTTCCATACAGAGCATAGCCACAAGACAGAATATTTCCGTAAGCTATCTGGAACAGCTCATGGCTCTTTTGAAAAAGGCGGGTCTTGTAAAAAGTATCCGGGGAGCAGGCGGCGGCTACCGTCTCGGAAAACCGGCACAGGAGATTTCCGTAGGAGAGATCCTCCGTATTCTGGAGGGAGGTCTGGAGGCAGTGAAATGTCCGGGAAATGAGGAGGACGGAAGCTGTCAGGATGCAGATTTCTGTGTGGCAAAATATGTGTGGAAACGCATTAACGACAGTATCACAGATGCAGTGGACCATATGACTCTGGGAGAACTTCTGGAGGAAAGTCACAGAATACAGGATAAAAAGAAAAAACAGGACGCCATTATATAAGGAGGACGCAAAAATGGGTAAAATGATATATCTTGATAACGCAGCGACAACAAAGACAGCACCGGAAGTTGTAGATGCAATGCTTCCGTATTTTACGGAGCTTTATGGAAATCCTTCCAGCGTGTATGATTTTGCGGGGAAAACGAAAGAAGCAGTAACCGCATCAAGACAGCAGATTGCGGATGCGATCGGAGCCAAAAAAGAAGAGATTTATTTTACAGCAGGTGGTTCAGAGTCGGATAACTGGGCATTAAAAGCTGCATTTGAGGCATATAAAACAAAGGGAAATCACATTATTACAACAAAAATCGAACACCATGCCATTCTTCATACCTGTCAGTATCTGGAAAAGGAGAGAGGGGCAAAAGTCACATATCTGGACGTAGATGAAAATGGAAGAATAAGAATGGAAGATCTGGAAAAGGCGATCACACCGGAAACGATTCTCATTTCTGTTATGTTTGCAAATAATGAGATTGGAACAGTAGAACCTGTGAAGGAAATCGGAATGGTCGCAAGAGAACATGGGATTCTTTTCCATACAGATGCTGTGCAGGCATTCTGCCAGATGCCGATCAATGTAGAGGAGCTGGGAATTGATATGTTAAGCTCCAGCGCTCATAAGATAAACGGACCAAAAGGAATCGGCTTCCTCTATATTCGAAAAGGTGTAAAAATTCGTTCCTTCGTTCATGGAGGCGCGCAGGAAAGAAAGCGCCGCGCAGGAACAGAAAATGTTCCGGGAATCGTGGGGTATGGAAAAGCAGTGGAAAGAGCGCTTTCTACCATGAAAGAGAGAACAGAGAAAGAGGCAGAGCTTCGTGACTATATGATCAGCCGTATCGAGAAGGAGATTCCGTATGTGCGCGTAAACGGTCACAGAGAAATGCGCCTTCCCAATAATGTAAATGTAAGCTTTCAGTTTATAGAGGGAGAATCTCTTCTTCTTATGCTGGATAATTACGGAATCTGTGCATCAAGCGGTTCTGCCTGTACATCAGGTTCTCTGGACCCGTCCCATGTACTTCTCGCGATCGGACTTCCTCACGAGATTGCACATGGATCTCTTCGAATGACTTTGAGTGAAGAGACTACAAAAGAGGATATCGATTTTACAGTAGATCATTTAAAAGAAATTGTACAGAATCTTCGCAATATGTCGCCATTATATGAAGATTTTATTAAAAAACAGAAATAATTATAAAAGCACTTGTCAGGAGGAAAAAAAGATGTATAGTGAAAAAGTAATGGACCATTTCCAGAATCCACGTAATGTTGGAGAAATTGAAAATGCAAGCGGTGTAGGTACAGTAGGAAACGCAAAATGCGGTGACATCATGCGTATTTTCCTGGATATAGACGATGAGACAAAAGTGATCAAAGACTGCAAGTTTAAAACCTTCGGCTGCGGAGCTGCCGTTGCAACAAGCAGCATGGCAACAGAGCTTGTAAAAGGAAAGACCATCGAGGAGGCTTTAAAGGTGACAAACAAGGCGGTTATGGAAGCGCTGGACGGACTTCCGCCTGTAAAAGTACATTGTTCCCTTCTTGCAGAGGAAGCCATTCATGCAGCTTTATGGGATTATGCAGAGAAGCATGATATGAAAATTGAGGGACTTTCCAAACCGAAATCTGATATTCATGAAGACGAAGAGGACGAGGAAGAATATTAATGGATAAGAAAAAAATAATCGTAGGTCTTTCAGGAGGAGTGGATTCCTCTGTGACGGCATATCTTCTCAAAGAACAGGGATATGACGTGATCGGTGTGACAATGGTAAACTTCCGTGATGGAAATGCCGGAGAAAAAATAGCCGGGGATGCAAAACATGTTGCGGATTTTCTGGGAATTCCTCACTATGTGGTGGATTTCTGTTCACAGTTTAAAGAGACAGTCATTGATTATTTTACAAAAGAATATTTTTCCGGGCGAACTCCGAATCCATGTGTCGTCTGCAATCGTTATATTAAATGGAAGGCAATGATGGAGCAGGGAGAAAAACTGGGAGCGAAGTATATTGCAACCGGTCATTATGCGCAGGTTACAGAACTTCCAAATGGAAGATTTTCTCTTAAATGCTCCGTTACCGCGGCAAAAGACCAGACATACGCGCTTTACGGACTGACACAGGAGCAGCTTTCCCATACGGTTATGCTGCTGGGGGCTTATACCAAAGATCAGATCCGGGAGATTGCAGGGAAGATAGGACTTCCTGTGGCAGAAAAACCGGACAGTATGGAAATCTGTTTCATTCCGGATCAGGACTATGCGGGATATATTGAAAAAACCACAGGGATTCATGTTCCAAAAGGTAATTATGTGAATCAGGATGGTGAAACCATAGGACAGCATCAGGGAATCATTCACTATACGATCGGGCAGAGAAAAGGACTGAATCTCGCTATGGGTCGTCCCGTGTTTGTGACAGAAATCCGTCCGGAAACGAACGAGGTTGTCATAGGAGAAAATGAGGACGTATTTGCGAAAGCTCTTCGCTGCAGTCAGCTAAACGCTATGGCGGTTCCTGCTTTTGAAAGCGGTATGGAAGTATTTGCCAAGATCCGCTATAACCATAAGGGCGCACCGGCAGTAATAAAGTCTGTGGAGGAGGACTCTCTGATTCTGGAATTTGAAGAACCCCAGAGAGCGGTTACTCCGGGACAGGCAGTCGTGTTTTACCGCGATGATTATGTTCTGGGTGGAGGAATTATTGACGGACCGGTACGGGAATAAAGCTGAAAGGCTTGCATAAATTGGGCGGATGTGTTTGCATCTGCCCTGAATGCGTTGCAGGAGGAAAAAATGACAGGGCTTACCAATGAACAGGTACAGGAAAGAATTGCAGAGGGAAAAGTAAATTTTAATGAAAATCCAAATACAAGGACGTACAAGCAGATCGTAAAAGAAAATACGCTGACGTTTTTTAACTTTTTAAATGCGGTGCTCCTTGTTCTGGTACTTTTTGTGGGGTCGTATAAGAACTCCATGTTTGTAGGGATTATCATCATTAACACCGTAATCGGAATCATACAGGAAATACGGGCGAAAAAGACAATAGACAAGCTGGCGATCCTGACGGAATCAAAGGCTGTGGTTCTGAGAGACGGAAAGAAGTGGAGCATTTCTACAGAGAAACTGGTTTTGGACGATCTGATCTATTTAAAAACAGGGGAGCAGGTTCCGGCAGACTGCCGTATTCTTGAAGGAAGCCTGGAGGTAAACGAGTCTCTTCTTACAGGTGAGGCAGATAATCTTGGAAAAAGAGAGGGAGACGAGCTTTTTTCAGGAAGCTTTGTGACGGCAGGCGAGGCATGCTGTCAGATTATCCATGTTGGAAAAGATAATTACGCATCTCAGATTACAAGTGAGGCAAAAGAGTTTAAAAGACATAACTCAGAGCTTCGTAACTCACTGAATGCGATTTTAAAGGTGATCAGTATTATTATTGTTCCCCTTGGACTTCTTCTTTTTTATAAACAGTTTTATATTGTGGGTGACAGTGTGAAGGATTCTGTTGTCAGCACAGTTGCGGCTGTTCTTGGAATGATTCCTGAGGGACTCGTACTTCTCACAAGTGTTGCCCTTACGCTGGGAGCTTTAACTCTCGCAAGAAAGAAAACCCTGGTGCAGGAGCTTTACTGCATTGAGACTCTGGCACGCGTAGACACACTCTGTCTTGATAAAACAGGAACGATCACAGAGGGAACTATGTGTGTGGAAAAGGTGGAAGCATACGATCCCAACTGGAGAGAGGTGGAGATTGCGGAAAGCATTCTGGAGGAAGATGAAGCTTCCTGTTCAGAAGAAACTGTTTTATCAGAAGGAGAAAACCAGGAAGAGCTTTCTGAAGCGGAAAAAGGGCCTGAAAAAGAAATCAGCCGCATTATGGGAAATCTCATGGCTGTTCTGAAAGACCAGAATGCAACGGCAGATGCGCTCCGAAAATATTTTCCGGTAAAAAAAGATATGACACCAGCAAATATAATTCCGTTTTCTTCTGACAGAAAGTACAGTGGTGCTTCTTTTAAAGAAAAAGGAACGTATCTTATGGGCGCAGCACAGTTTTTGTTTCCGGAAGGAGACGATGCCCTTGTGGAAAAATGCAGCGAATACGCAGAACAGGGATTTCGAGTGCTGGTTCTTGCGCACAGCCCAAATGAAAGCACAGGAACGGAACTGCCTTTGGGACTTGTGCCGGAGGCTCTTTTGATCCTGACAGATGTGATTCGTAAAGAAGCGCCGGATACACTGCAGTTTTTTGACAGCCAGGGCGTAGATCTTAAAGTGATTTCCGGAGATGATCCGGTCACAGTTGCTTCTATTGCAAAACGAGCGGGGCTTAAAAATGCAGAGCAGTATATTGACGCAACAACGATTACCACGCAGGAAGAGATGGACGAGGCAGTTGCAAATTACAGTGTATTCGGACGTGTGACGCCCCAGCAGAAAAAAGCGATGGTGCTGTCTCTGAAAAAACAGGGACATACAGTTGCTATGACAGGAGACGGTGTAAACGATGTTCTTGCCTTAAAAGAGGCAGACTGCAGCATTGCTATGGCAGAAGGAAGCGATGCGGCAAAAAATATCGCAAATGTGGTTTTACTTGATTCGAATTTTGCGGCAATGCCCCATATTGTAAATCAGGGACGCCGCGTAGTAAATAATATCCGCACGGCAGCTTCTATGTTTCTGATCAAAACCATATTTTCTGTAATGTTATCGCTGATCACGATTTTCTTTGGAGAGGCATATCCATTTGAGCCCATTCAGATGTCGCTTATCAGCGCCTGCGCGGTGGGAATCCCAACTTTCCTTCTTGCTCAGGAAAACAATTATCAGAAGATAGACCACACTTTTTTACGTCATGTGTTTATGAATGCTTTTCCGGCAGCAGTGACCATTACAGGCTGCGTGTTTGCTGTCATGGTAGTCTGTCAGGATGTATATCATTCCAATACCATGCTGAATACAGCCTGTGTTCTTGTGACTGGATGGAATTATATGGCGGCTTTAAAGACGGTATATGCGCCCTTAAACCGCTACAGAAAGGTGATCATCTACAGTATGCAGTGCAGTTTCTTTCTTGCGGCAGTGGTGCTCCAGAACCTTCTGGCTCTTGGATCTCTGGAGTTTGGAATGATCATACTTGTATTTCTTCTTATGACGTTTTCACCGATCCTCATCGAAGCGATCACGGATGGGATACGGAAGATGTACAGTCGTTCTTTTGACGGGGACGAAAAGGGACGTCTGGCGCTGTTTCTTGAAAAGTTTGTAAATGCAAAATAAAAAATAGATAAGAAAATAAGATAAGAAAACCCGGGAACAAACCTGAACGAGAGTGATAGGAATGTTTCCGGGTTTCGTTTATTGCTGCTTATGTTTGGGGCTTACTTGCGAAGGAGCCATAAAAAACCGAAGGCAGGAACGTTTACACCTTTTGCTTCCTGTTCCCGTCCGGAAATGCAATCGATGTAGGTGCCGTCTTCTTCATTGATCCAGGCGGTTTTATCGCATTCACTGAAATTATAAATACCGATAAATTTTTCTCCTGCATACTCTCTGATAATTGCAAGAACAGAAGCGTCCCATGTATCAATGGTGCGGGCTGGAACAGAAGCATCAAATACTTTGTGGGAGCTGCGGACGGCTTTTAACTGATTGAGAGAGGAAAAAATCTGTCCCTGTACAGTATGTGCCAGTTTTCTGTTTTCTGCCAGAGATTTGTTAAAATCTATCAGAGGAAGAGAATAATCATTTAACTGGCCAATTTCATCACCGCTTAAGAGAACCGGCATCCCGGGAAGGGAAAGAAGGAGGCTGTGAAGCGTAATATCATAACGAACCGCATTTTCAAGTTTTGAAGAGTTTCCTTCAAAATCAGCCTCCTCGATTCCGCAGAGAGAAGCGGTTGTGCCGCAGATTCCTTTCTGACCTTTTTCTCCTCTTGCAAAAGAGCGGGGATACTTTCCGGTAAAGAAATCGTTTAAATACTGTCTGTGAGGAAGCTCTTCCATAGCACAGTCTCTTAAATAAGGATAATCCAGAGTCCACTGGATTTCATCGTGGTTTCTCAGAGCGTTCAGAAATATGCAGTTTTGGGAAAGAGAATAGCGTCTGTCTATCTGGCGGCGAAGAAGAGAAACATCTCTCGTTGCAACGGTATGCCAGATGTCTGCCATGCTTTCGGAGGAAGAAAGAAGATGGAAGACGGGTTTTTCAGGAGTTCCAAACCAGGAAAGAGAAGATTCCCGTTCCATACCTGTTTTTCCGAGGAGAAGCACTCCAGGGCATACAATTTCACATATGATCCGCATCATACGACCGATAGAAGGTGATGGAGGAAGCAAACTTATACATATCATATCAGCTCCCTGATTTGCGAGGGAGAGAAGCCGGGAAATCATATTGTTAAAAGATACAGGATCGTGAGAATCTAAACCCTGTGAAAAATTTTCGGGAAAATCAGGACAGATGCAGATGCCGCGGTTGTGAGAACGAACGGCAAAATCGGAGTAATCTTTTTCTGAGCCTCGCAGGAACAGACAGCCTGTATGGCATTCTTCCAGATAGTTGAGCAATTCGTCCTGTGATTCCGCTGTTTCAGGAAGAGAATTTCCATATATTTCCATTCCTGACAGATTGCCTGCCTGAAACCAGTTGGGATTGAAAGTGCGTTCTATATCAGATTTTCGAAGCGCCTGTTCTCTTTCGTCATAAAAATGCTTCATTTTTAAAGTCAGGTCTTCCAGATCAGAGAGGACGCCTTCGGAACTTTCATAAAGTTCGCAGTAAAGCCATTTCAGTTCATCATAATAAAGAGAGAAGCGCTGCTGATAAATAAAATCTTTCTCCGGGGCAGCGGTGAGCCGTGGTTCTTTCTGGCTTTCTGTTGTTATTCTTACAGGTTCTGCTTTCTGTGTGGCGATTTTTATATAGTCTGTTTTTTTTGTTTCCAGTCTTGAAGCTACAGCAGCCTTTTTCTTCTGGAGTCTTTTACTTGCCATAATATTTCCTCCTGTTTTAAAACTTTTTAAAACTCAATGTAACAATCTTACATTTCGTCAGGAAAAAAGTCAAGTTCAGACAGTAAGGAAGGGCAATCTGAGAAATTTTGTAAGGTTTTTTAGAAAAAGTCTTGAATTTTTGTTCTGAATTCGGTACAATACTCCTAGGTTGACGTTTCTTTAACAAATAAAGGAAACGCCTAATTACCATTTAATTCATAGGAGGAATTTATCATGGCAGTAAAAGTTGCAATCAATGGTTTTGGACGTATTGGTCGTCTTGCTTTCCGTCAGATGTTCGGAGCAGAGGGATTTGAAATCGTAGCTATCAACGACTTAACATCTCCGGCAGTGCTGGCTCACTTATTAAAATATGACTCTACACAGGGAAGATACGCTCTGTGCGATAAAGTTTCCGCTGGCGAAGACTCTATCACAGTAGACGGAAAAGAAATCAAAATTTATGCAAAAGCTAACGCTGCAGAACTTCCTTGGGGAGAAATCGGAGTAGATGTAGTTCTTGAATGTACAGGATTCTACACATCCAAAGATAAAGCACAGGCTCATATCGATGCTGGTGCAAAACACGTTATCATCTCCGCTCCGGCTGGAAATGATCTGAAAACAATCGTTTACAATGTAAACCACGAGACATTAACAGCAGATGACCACATCATCTCCGCTGCATCTTGTACAACAAACTGCTTAGCTCCAATGGCAAAAGCATTAAATGATCTTGCAGCAATCAAATCCGGTATCATGTGCACAATCCACGCTTACACAGGCGATCAGATGACACTTGACGGACCGCAGAGAAAAGGCGATTTAAGAAGAAGCCGTGCAGCTGCAGTAAATATCGTTCCAAACAGCACAGGTGCTGCAAAAGCTATCGGTCTTGTTATTCCGGAACTGAACGGCAAATTAATCGGTTCTGCACAGCGTGTTCCAACACCAACAGGTTCTACAACTATCTTAACAGCAGTTGTTGAAGGAAACGTAACAAAAGAGCAGGTTAACGCAGCTATGAAAGCAGCAGCTAACGAATCCTTCGGATACAACGAAGACGAAATCGTTTCCAGCGACATCGTTGGTATGAGATTTGGTTCTCTGTTCGATGCTACACAGACAATGGTTCTTCCATTAGACAACGGCACAACAGAGGTACAGGTTGTTTCCTGGTATGACAATGAGAACTCCTACACAAGCCAGATGGTTCGTACAATCAAACACTTTGGCAAACTGCTGAACGCTTAATTTCGGCATAATTGTAGAAGAATAGACTCAATAAAGGGTCCGGTCTGATGTGGACCGGGCTCTTTTTCTATATTTAAAATAAAGGAGGCATAATCATGCTGAATAAAAAATCTGTTGATGATATTAATGTAAAAGGCAAAAAAGTTCTTGTAAGATGTGATTTTAACGTACCGCTTCAGGATGGAAAAATTACAGACGAGAACCGTCTTGTAGCAGCTCTTCCTACAATCAAAAAATTAATTGCAGACGGAGGTAAAGTAATTCTTTGCTCCCATCTTGGAAAACCGAAGGGACAGCCGCTTCCGGAAATGTCACTTGCTCCTGTAGCAGTACGTCTTTCTGAACTTCTCGGACAGGAAGTAAAATTTGCTGCTGATCCGGAAGTAGTAGGACCAAACGCAAAAGCTGCAGTAGAAGCAATGAATGACGGAGAAGTAATTCTTCTTGAAAATACACGTTATCGTGCAGAGGAGACAAAAAACGGAGAAGAATTCAGCAAAGAGCTTGCATCTCTCTGTGATGTATTTGTAAACGACGCATTCGGTACTGCTCACAGAGCACACTGCTCCAACGTTGGTGTGACACAGTTTGTTGACACAGCAGTAGTTGGTTATCTGATGCAGAAAGAAATCGACTTCCTTGGAAACGCAGTAAATAATCCGGAAAGACCGTTTGTTGCAATCCTTGGCGGTGCAAAAGTTTCCAGTAAAATTTCCGTTATCGAGAATCTTCTTGACAAAGTAGATGTTCTTATTATCGGTGGCGGTATGGCATATACTTTCTCAAAAGCTATGGGCGGACAGATTGGTGTATCTCTCTGTGAGGACGATTACCTTCAGTATTCACTGGATATGATGAAAAAAGCAGAAGAAAAAGGCGTGAAGCTTCTTCTTCCTGTAGACAACAGAATTGGCGATGCTTTCTCCAATGACTGCAACATCCAGATCGTAAAACGCGGTGAGATTCCGGAAGGCTGGGAAGGAATGGACATTGGACCGGAAACAGAAAAATTATTCGCAGATGCGGTAAAAGATGCGAAGACAGTTGTATGGAACGGACCGATGGGATGCTTCGAGATGCCAAACTTTGCACATGGTACAGAGGCAGTTGCAAAAGCGCTGGCTGAGACAGAAGCAACAACAATTATCGGCGGAGGAGATTCTGCAGCAGCAGTAAATATCCTTGGATATGGCGATAAAATGACACACATCTCCACAGGCGGCGGCGCTTCTCTTGAATTCCTGGAAGGAAAAGAGCTTCCGGGTGTAGCAGCAGCAAACGATAAATAAAGCGAAGTCTGAATTTAGTGAATCGAACTTCCTTATAATTCAATACGAATGGAGAACAGAAAAATGGCAAGAAAAAAAATTATCGCTGGTAACTGGAAAATGAACATGACACCAAGCGAAGCAGTGAAATTAGTAGAAACATTAAAACCTCTCGTAGCAAACGAAGAGGTAGATGTAGTATTCTGCGTACCTGCAATTGATATTATCCCGGTTGTAGAAGCTGCAAAGGGAAGCAATATTCAGGTTGGCGCTGAGAATATGTATTTTGAAGAAAAAGGCGCATACACAGGCGAAATCTCCCCGAATATGCTTACAGATGCAGGCGTAAAATACGTTGTTCTGGGACATTCTGAGAGAAGAGAATACTTTGCTGAGACAGATGAGACAGTAAACAAAAAAATGCTGAAAGCATTCGAGCACGGCATTACTCCAATTATGTGCTGCGGCGAAACTCTGACACAGAGAGAGCAGGGCGTGACAATGGACTTTATCCGTCAGCAGGTTAAAATCGGTTTTCAGGGTGTAACAGCAGATCAGGCAAAAACAGCAGTTATCGCTTACGAGCCAATCTGGGCAATCGGAACAGGCAAAACAGCAACAACTGAGCAGGCTCAGGAAGTGTGTGCCGGAATCCGTGCATGCATCGCTGAAATTTATGACGAAGCAACAGCAGAAGCAATCCGTATCCAGTACGGCGGTTCTGTAAATGCAGGAACTGCTCCGGAACTGTTCGCACAGAACGACATTGACGGTGGCCTTGTAGGCGGCGCTTCTCTGAAAGAAGAGTTCGGAAAGATTGTAAATTATAAATAATAATTTTCTTAAATAAAATAGGAAATTTGTGTCCAAGCGAGAGAAAAGCCCGTTTTTCCGGAGTGATCCGGGAAGGCGGGTTTTTATGGTGCGCCTAGCGGCGCACGTTTCTAACGGGTTAAAGTCCCGAATCCG
>UQHF01000040.1 GCA_900540785.1 uncultured Blautia sp. | reverse complement strand
GTGAGAACCACGCGGGGGTGAGATTCCCGTGGAGCTGTGCCAGCAGCCGTCCGTTATTTTCTGCCCACTTTCGCAAAAAACAGCCTTTGTTTTGAAAAGAAAGGGGGCCATGTTATGAGTAATAACGATGTGCCTATTTGGGAAAAATACACGCTTACCATTGAGGAAGCGTCCAAATATTTTCGGATCGGGGAAAACAAACTGCGTCGGCTTGCCGAGGAAAACCCCACCGCTGGCTGGGTGATCCTGAACGGCAACCGCATCCAGATCAAACGGAAGCAGTTTGAAAAAATTATTGATTCCCTTGACACAATATAGTGAAAAAGGGCCTTGCGCGTGTTATAATAGGTTATAAGCGTGTCAAGGCTCTTTCCGTCATGGAAAGGAGCATGACGAAATGCCAAGAAAAGAACGAGATGAAAAAAGACGGGACAACAAAGGCCGCCTTTTGAAGTCTGGAGAGAGCCAGCGATCAGATGGAAGATACGCTTACAAATACATTGACACCTTTGGAGACCCCCAGTTTGTTTACTCATGGAAGTTAGTACCTACTGACAAAGTACCTGCCGG
The DNA here is from genome assembly GCA_900540785.1 of uncultured Blautia sp. Classification (GTDB taxonomy): domain Bacteria; phylum Bacillota; class Clostridia; order Lachnospirales; family Lachnospiraceae; genus Blautia_A. Next base: position 16,655 of record UQHF01000040.1, on the reverse strand, counting down.
GAAACGGCCCTGTCTTTCCCTGCGCGAGAAGATCAAGCAGATACAGAAAGACCTTGACGACGGGATAGACACCATCGGCAAGAAAATGACCGTGTGCCAGCTTTATGAAAAGTACACCCGGCAGCGCGGGAATGTGCGGAAAGGAACCCAAAAGAGCCGCCAGCAGTTGATGAAACTTCTGTCCGAAGATAAGCTGGGCGCGGCCAGCATTGACAGCGTGAAGCTGTCCGACGCGAAAGAATGGGCCTTGCGTATGCAGGAAAAGGGCGTTGCCTACAACACCATCTGCAACAGCAAGCGTTCCTTAAAAGCCATCTTTTATATGGCCGTACAGGACGATTGCCTCCGCAAGAATCCCTTTGACTTCCAGATCAATGAGGTTATCAACGACGATACCGTACCAAAGGTGCCGCTTACCCCTACACAGGAAAACGAGCTTTTGGACTTCATGCAGAACGATCCCGTCTATGCCAAGTATTATGACGAGGTGGTGATCCTGCTGGAAACCGGACTTCGTATTTCCGAACTCTGCGGCCTGACGCCTGCTGACCTGAATTTTGAGAAGCGCTTTGTAAATGTAGACCACCAGCTTTTGAGAAGCACCGAGGACGGCTACTATATCGAAGCGCCAAAAACAGAAAGCGGATTCCGTCAAGTGCCTATGAGCGCAGCCGCCTATGAAGCGTTTGAGCGCGTGTTGAAGAAGCGCAGGGACGGCAGGTGCATTGAGGTTGACGGTTATAAGGACTTCCTGTTCCTGAACCGGGACGGCCTGCCCAAAACCGCCGTCAACTATGACGCCATGTTCAAGTGCCTTGCCAAGAAGTACAACAAGTGCCACAAGGAGCCGCTGCCCGATGTGATGACGCCGCACACCATGCGGCATACATTCTGTACCAGAATGGCAAACGCGGGCATGAACCCCAAGGCATTGCAGTACATCATGGGACACGCCAACATTGTAATGACGCTGAACTATTACGCCCACGCTACTTTCCATTCCGCACAGGAGGAAATGGAACGGCTGCAAGCCAAGGCAAAAACCACCGCAGAGGCCAAGCCGGAGCCTGCGGCGGAAAGCGCCGAGGAAACCAAGGCGGCATAAGTAGTACGCAGAATTTACTACTGCTTTTACTACTTTTGAGAGCGAAAACATGAGGGGTAATAAAAAGATTTGTGAGGTTCTTCCGATATGAAAAGTGCCGGAAAAGCCCGGAACAACGGGCTATACCGGCATATAAGAACATCTAAAGAGATAATTAGAAATCTATTAAATGATTACTTTAAAATATTCAAATTCCAGGCTTCCCGTATTTCCCGAAAGCTCATACCCCAAATTTCCCTTTTCAATCTCTCTCGCACTTTCCATGAGCATTCCCACAGGAATTGACAGATACTTTCTGGAAAGCCACAAAAACAAAAGAAGCATGGGAATGAGACACAGCAGCATAATACATACTACGTATATGTAACCGTAAAGAGGTGTAAACAACGCTTTTTTCGTTGTATTCAGCACAAGCTTTAATGTGAAGTCGTCATCTTCCAGTCCCTCCCACGCAAATACTCTCTCTTTTTCAAAAACATACTTTCCTTTTTCTGTAATATCCGGCATATGTTCCCACTTCTCTTCCTCTCCTGTGGAAATCACCGTCTCTCCGTTTAAAACCACCTTTACAAGAAAGTCCTTTTGAAAACTGTAAAAAGGTTCAAAGCAGTAGTCGAGATACACTCTGTTTACAAGCACGCCCCAGGGTTTAAAATTTTTATCCATCATATTACGCACAATATAAAGTCTTCCTTCCCTGCACACAAAGCCTACGGCAGTATCCAGATTTTCTGCATACGAAAGGACGAAAGCACCATCCTCCCGGTAAAATTCCCGGAGCATCTGGTAGCTTCCGCCTGTGCTGAAATTATAACTTGTATATTTATCCTCTGTCTTTTCCTCTGTGAGAAAAAGGACGGCAATGGAATTATTCTTTTTATGGGCATACTGTCCGTCAAGATATGCCTCTGCCGCATGGAAAAAAGCCCGGTCGCTTATACTTCCTTCCTGATATTCCCTGTATTTCTCATACAGAACCTTATCATACGTTGCCTGTCTGGAATCTGCTACAGCACCGGCAAGGCGCTCCCCGCAGGTTTCCACATTCATCTCCATCTGTGCAAGAAGACGTTCCATCTGATTTTTTTCCTCATTTCCCATCATATACATCCCGATCATACTGAGAAGCACAAGAAAAGGAAGCGCCCAGTATAAAAGGGCGATGCGGAGCATTCTCCATTTAAGAGAAATTCTTTTTTTCTTTTTCATTCCTTCCATAAGCTTATTCTTCCATTTCTTCAATTCCAATCATATTTTCATAAATCCCCGGAAAAGAATCCGGTATCTCCAGTGCGCCGAAACATTTTTTATACATGGGCTTTGCCTTCTCGGCCGCCCAGCCGAGAATCGCGTAGCCATATCCCGCCTCTTTCATAGAAATCATACATTTTCTCAAAAGCGCCTGCCCGATTCCCTGCTTTCTCTCCTTTTCCGCCACACCAAGAGGTCCCAGAAAATCTTTATATGTAGCATCGTAACAGCAAAATCCGATTACTTCTCCATTTTTCACTGCAATGTAGCAGGTGGAGGGCTGGGTGGAAAACGCCGCCCTGCATTCATCCACCCATCTCTTTGAAAACTTTCCCTTTTCTATAAAATCGTAAACAAAAGAAGCATCAAGACCAAGCGCCCTTTTTATGTGGATTCCTTTCCCCGAAAGTTCTCTGTACAATTCCCTGTTCTCTTCTATTTCATAAAGCTTTACAAGCATATCGGCCATACATTCTCCTCCGTTTCCCTATTTCAGTCCCAGATAGTCCTCAAATATCTTACAGAGGCCTACTGCTTCCTCCCGGCTTTCTCTCTCGCAGAAAATACGAAGAAGGGGTTCGGTTCCGGAAAATCTTGCGATGATCCAGCCTCCATCCCGGAAATAAACCTTACAGCCGTCAAGGTAGGACACCTTATCAATCGCATATGGAAGTTTGGGGAGAAGCTTATCCTCCATAAGTATTTTATGAATTTCCGCCTTTCTCTCCGGTGTAAATTTATAATCTCTTTCTTCCATATAAATTTCCCCGTATTCCTCCCGTATCTCGTCCATAAGCTCTGAGAGACGCTTTCCTGTCACTGCGATCATTTCTACGAGAAGGGACGCCGCATAGATTCCGTCTTTTCCGTTAATATGACCACGCACCGTAAGTCCTCCTGAGGATTCTCCTCCTATGAGTGCGTCTGTCTCCTGCATTTTCGAGGAAATATGTTTAAAGCCCACCGGAACCTCATAGCATTCCTGAGCAAAGCTTTCTGCCACACGGTCAAGCATATGGGTTGTCGCCACATTTCTGACAGCAGCTCCCGTCCATTTTTTATATTTCACAAGATAATAGTACAGAAGCACAAGAATATCGTTTGGATGCAGAAAATGTCCCTTATCATCAATCACGCCGATCCTGTCCGCGTCTCCGTCCGTTGCGATTCCAATATCGCAGTAACGGTCCGTAACATAATTCTGAAGAGAGCGGAGCGTGGCAGCATTGGGAGCAGGGAGCTTTCCTCCAAACAGGGTATCGTGGCGCTCATGAATGGTTTCCACCTCGCACCTGGCAATGGATAAAATGGTTTTCAGGGAAGTCTGGCTGACTCCATACATAGGATCCAACGCGATGCGAAGCCCTCTCTCCCGGATTGCCTGCATATCAATCCTCGAGATAATATTATCAATATACTCATTCAAAGGATTAAACTCTACCACCAATCCCTCTTCTTTTGCCTTGTCGTATGGAATCGTCTCTATTGTTTCTCCTTTTTCCTCTACAAGAGAAATATATCTTTCTATTTCTTCTGTCTGCTCTTCGTTCGCGTCCCTTCCACCTTCTGTAAATACCTTGATTCCGTTGTATACAGCCGGGTTATGGCTTGCCGTCACCATAAGCCCGTAAGGAAGCTTATGCGCCATCACATAATACATAATAAGCGGTGTAGGAGAAGAGCGGTTTACAAACCAGCACCGGATCCCGTCTGCCGCAAACACCTCGCATGCCCACATTACGGCTTCCTTTGAAAGAAATCGGCGGTCGTATCCGATACAGATTCCTTTTTCTGTCTTTCCTTCGTCCTGCATTTTTACAGAAAGCGCCTTTGCCAGTATCTGAATATTTGCTCTTGTAAATTCATCTCCGATCACGGCTCTCCATCCGCCCGTTCCAAATCGAATCATAACACTTCCTCCTCTTTTCCCATAATTACACGTACCTTATGACTGCTGCCCGACTCACATATCGGAATCCTCCCGACCTTTTCTCCGTCAAGCCAGATTTCCTGTACTCCTTTTGAAACGTGGACGGGATTTTCCACCTGAATCTCATAATCAGCGCCACGGAAACGGCGTTTTACAGAAAATCCGTCCCAGTCTTTTGGAATACACGGGTCTATCATAAGCTCCTCAAATCCAGGCTTTACGCCCAACATATACTGGGTTGCTGCAAAATATGCCCATCCACCTGTTCCTGTCATAAAAGGATGTCTCGCCCTTCCAAATGCAGTGTGGCTTTTACCTACAACAAACTGGCAGTAAGAATACGGTTCTGCCTCCCGTATTTCAATCTTGTCATTCTGATAATATGGGCAGAGAGCATTATAAAACTCCATCGCTCTGTCCCCTCTTCCCAAAATGCACTCCGCCGCCCACGCCCAGGGATTCGGGTGGCTGAAAATCGCACCATTTTCTTTTAAGCCTGGGTATACTCTTGTGACAAATCCAATATCATCGTCCGGTTTTGTGTAGGCGGGACCGTTCAGCATAATTCCGTAAGAGGTAAAAAGCTGACGGTACACGCTGTCCATTGCCATTTTTCCTTTTTCTTCTTCCGATGCTCCGGAAAGAACTGCCCAGGCATTGGATTCCAGATGCACCTTTCCCTCCTCATCTGCCATTGTGCCGATTTTTCTTCCATTTTTTGTGATTCCCCGGATATACCACTCTTTGTCCCAGAGAACCGTGTCGCAGGCTTCTTTAACCCGATCCTTCATTTTCGTATATGTTGTTACATCCTCTTTTTCCCCTTTACAAAGGGCAAGCTCAAGGAAATTTTCAAGCGCCCAGTAATGAAGGAAGGATACCATCGCGCTCTCTCCTCCGCCAAGGTTCAGACAGTCGTTCCAATCTGCCCGGAGTCCTTTGCAGATTCCGTCCGCTCCTACCTGTTCTGCGGAAAAATCAAGGATTTTCTTTAAATGCTCATAAACGCTTCCTTCCCCTCCATCTGCGTAAGTATAAATTTCATCGAGAAATCCAAAGTCTCCCGTCTCTTTTATATAATTATTGACTGCCCCTACAAGCCAGAGCGCATCGTCTGAGCAGGTATCAGAAAGCCCGTGGATCATATCCTCCGCTTTTGGAGACGGAACTACAGTAGGCGATTTAAAAGGCTTCTGTTTTTCTCCGGGCGTAAACCATTCCGGCTGAAAAAGATGAAGACCGTACCCCTGTTTTACAAGCCCGCGCATCAGCTCCACAATTCTCTGTCTGCACTTATCCGGATTGGAGTGAGGCACACACATGGCATCCTGAGCCGTATCACGATAGCCCAGCCCGGTTCTTCCTCCTACCTCGATAAAAGAGGCAAACCTGGAAAACATTACGTTAATTTCTGCCTGGTAAAGCGTCCATATATTGATCATGGTGTCCATTCCGGAATTTGGAGTGTGTATCTGAAAACAGTTCCGTTTTTCTTCCCAGAAATTATACAGGCTTTTGTACATCTCATCTACTTTCTGAGGATTTCCATATTTCTCCCGCATTCTTACACCTGCTTCTCTCTTTCCCTCTCCCAGAAGGAAAATAAGACGAACCTCTTCCCCCGGCTTTAATGTAAGCTTTTTGTGAAGAGAGCCGCAGTGATTTCCTCCAAGCTCACTGCTTCCGCTTAAAAATCCCTTTTCTACCCCCTGCGGATTTGTCTCTGTCCGATATACGCCGATAAATTTATCTCTCAGACAGTCATAGCTGTCCGGCTGAAAATTTGCGGTAAAATACTGATACCCGAACTCCTCATAAAAAAGGTCATGCTCTATAATTCCATCTTCATAAGAAGAACCGGCTGCATAAAGGCTCATCTGAAAATTTTTATTATCCATATCAATGTGGTGAAAAGAAAATTCAAGATAAGAAAACACACTGATGTGACGTTCTTTTTCTCCTGTATTTTTCAGACAAACGTCCCAGATCTCCACAGGATCATCTATGGCAACCGACATTTTCTGCGAAGCCAGAATTCCCTTATAATCGCACTCATAAACCGTGTAAGACATTCCGTGACGGCAGGTATACTTTGCTTTTTCAAGCGGTTTTCCTACCGGCTGCCAGGAAATACTCCAGTAATCTCCGTCCTCATCATCTCTTACATATACATAATGTCCCGGACGATCCATCGGGACTGCATTTCCCCGAAATCTCGTGATCCTGTGATACTCCGGAGACTGATAAAACAGATAGCCCCCTGCCGTGTGGTTTAAAACAGCGCACATATCTTTTACCCCAAGATAATTTGTCCAGGAAACCGGCAGATCCACACGATCAATTACATATTCTCTTTTTTCATTATCAAAATGCCCATACTGCATAAAAAAACCTCCCATACCATAATCTTTACAATGATTATAGGAGGTTTTTTCCCGAAAGAAAATGCTTCCTTATGGGAATATTTGTCTATTATTGTGATGTCTTTTTTGCAAGAGCTGCAATAATATTCACACAGCCTTCCATTCCAAGTGTAGAAGTATTCAGGCAAATATCATAATTTTCTTTTTTATCCCACTCCTGTCCTGTGTGAAAGTAATAATCATCACATCTCTGCCGGTCTGTCCTTATAATATGCTCTGCTGCCTCTTCTCTGGAAATTCCTTCTATCCTGCTGATCCTTTCAATGCGTTCTTCCATATCAGAAGCATAAATAAATACTCTTAAAACATTTTCTTCATCTTTTAATACTTCATTGGCACAGCACCCCACAAAAATACAGGGAGCCTCTTTTTCCAGACGGCGGATTGCTTCCACCTGTGCCTGATAAACTCTGTACGGCAGCATGATCCTGTCCTCATCTGCCCAGTTGTTCGCAATCAGCGAAATCCCATAAAGAAGGCTGATGCTCTTCTGCTCATCAAATCCTTCCGGAAAATCCGGATTGATTCCATAGCGCTCCCCTGCTGCCATAAGAAGATTGCTGTCATAGCAGGAAATCCCCAGCTTCTCGGAAAGCATAAACGCAACTCTTCGTCCGCCGCTTCCATATTCCCGGTTGATAGTCACAATTTTCATGTACATCGCCCCTTTCTTAGGATTTATCATACGTTTTTCAATTATTAACGATATTATACAAATTTTCTGTACTTTTTTCAATCATTAAAACCCATTTTTTTGTCGTTCCCTGCGCATTTCTCTTCTCTGAAGTCCAGCCTCATATCTTGCCCTTTCCGCCTCTGTTTTTACAAGCAATCCCGGAACCTGCAAAGGCCTCTCTTCTTCATCCATTGCCACCATCACAAGAAATGCCCTGTTTACAGAATAACAAAGCCCATCTGAATGCTCTACATACGTGTCCACTTCCACCTCCATCGAAGTGTTGCCCACATATGTGATATACCCCACAAGCACAAGAAGTTCTCCTTCATGCGTAGGCTGCTTAAACTGCAGGTTATCAATAGATGCCGTCGTCACCCTCTTTGTCCCTGCATGACGCATGGCAACTACACTTGCCACCTCATCGATCCACTGCATCAGCATGCCTCCAAAAAGGCGCCCTCCTGCATTTAAGTGGGGCTGCATCACAAGATGAACCTGTTCTGTTCTGGAATCTTCCACACAAAGCATTTTTCTATCCATTTGTCTCCCTATAAAAGCCATGAAAGATGGCTCCCCTTCTTTGTTTTTTTCACAATGATCTTCGGTTCGATCTGCTCCTTTAATTCTGTTACATGAGAAATAATCCCGATCAGGCGGTTTTCTCCTGCCAGATCATAAAGAACGCGGATCGCCTGCTCTCTGGAATTTTCATCAAGAGAACCAAATCCCTCATCTATAAAAAGCGTGTCAAGACGCACTGCACCAGCACTGTCTCCTATGGTATCTGCAAGGCCGAGCGCCATAGAAAGTGCCGCCATAAAAGACTCTCCTCCGGAAAGAGTTTTTACATCGCGCTCGCTTTCCGTCACAAGACTGTATACATTCAGATCAAGACCAACCTTTCCTCTGTTTCCCAGGTTTTCCAGATTCCTGCATTTTAAAATAAACTGTCCCGCCGTCATCTGAATCAATCTCTGGTTTGCTCTTGCAATGATCTTCTGAAAATACTGTCTCTGAATATAGGACTCAAAATCAATTTTTGCAGTTCCTGCAAGAGAGCCGCAGGCAGTCTGACTTAAATGATGAATCATCTCATAATCCTTTTTTAATGTCCCGTACTCTTTCTCATAAGTTTTTAACACCTGCTCCGTCCTCTCATTTGAGATTCTCTTCCCTGATGCTTCCTGCCAGCGTGTTTCCAGAAGTCTTCTCTCTGTTTTCAGACGCTCCAGCTCTTTTTCTGACACCTCCAGGATCTTTTCCGGACTTTCTCCCTTATTTTTCCATTTTCCCAGAAGGGCTAGCTCCTGCTGAAGCCCTGCTTTTAATTCTCCCTGTATCTGCTCCGCTTTTCGGATAAAAAGTTCCAGTCTCTTTCTTGCTTCTTTCAGCTTATCGCTGCACTGACTGCATTCTTTCGTAAGAGTCCTTATCTTTTCTTCCCCGGTTCTTCTTCTGTCCGCATATTCCTGTCTTAAAGTTTCTACCTGATTTTTTGCCTCGTCCATAGCAGAAGACGCCTGTTTTCTCCACGTTTCCTCTCCTGGTTGAAATCCTTCTCCAAACAGGCGGCATCCTTCCTGTCTGAGCCTTCCAAGGCTCTCTTTATACTTTTGAGCGCTTTCCTGAAAAAGCTTCTGAGCGTTCTCTCTCTCTTTTTCTGCCTGTTCCTTCAGTATCTTCGCCCTTTGTATCTGATTCTGTTCCGGGGCGTTCTGTGAAGCCCTCGCCTTATTGGGATGTGTTCTGCTGCCGCATACAGGGCATGGCTCTCCTTCTTTTAATTTTCCTGCCAGGATTCCTGCCTGCTCTCTGAAAAAAGCCTCGTATAGTTCCTCATAGACCTGTATCTTTTCTTTATAATTTCTGTTTGACTGCTCCCATCTTTCTCCCAAAATCCGGTTTTCTTTCATAGTTTCGATGGTTTTTGCCCATATGGTTTTCAGTCCTTCGATTTCCTGAAGGCGGAGAAGACGTTTTTCCTCTTCCTGTACAAACGCTTCTTTTTCTTTCTGTATACTGTTTTCCAGAATCTGAAGCGCTCCTGTTTTTTCTTTTTCCTCTCTTTCAAGGCGCTCTGTCTCATCTTTTAAAGACTGCTCTGACGGAAGATTTTCTGAAAGCCATTTCTTATATTCCAGAATCCGCTGCCTTATTTCCAGAATACTGACTGCCAGCTCTTTTCGTTTCTCCCACTGTTCCTGACTGCTTCTTGTTTTTTCCAGTTTCTCAAATGTTTCTGCTTCTCTTTTTTTATCCTCTTTTAAAAGCCCGGCAAGAAGAGGCAGAACCTGTTCCATATCTTCTTTTTCTATGGCAGATTTCAGTTCTTCTTCTCTCTCCCAGCCCTCAAAAATAAGGATCCGGCTCATCTGCTCTTTTACCGCCTGCTCTTTTTCTTTTAAAAAGATATAGCTTTTCTTCTCCCGTCTCCGCAGTTCCTCCTGAAAATCCCCGTAAATTCCCGTATCAAAAATCCTGGAAAAGATTTCTTTTCTCTCCTCCGATTTTGCATGAAGCAGCTTTAAAAAATCTCCCTGGGCAATCATTGCCACCTGCATAAACTGCCGCGCGTCCAGCCCTGTGATTTCCTGGATTTTTGTATTTGTATCTTTTTTATTCCCACGAAAGACCGTTCCGTCCGGAAGGAACAGCTCCACAGATGCCTTTTCCTGGGTCTTCTTTGGATTTCCTTCACTATCCTTTCGAAGACTTTCTCTTTCATAATCCGGATTTCGCACAATCCGATACTCTTCTCCTCTGCAGGAAAAAGTAAAGTCTACAAAAGTAGGGGTACGAAGATCCGCATAGGCGCTGCGCATCATATTTCCGTCTCGCACGCCTCCGCTTGTCCTGTCGTAAAGGGCATATACGATGGCGTCAAAAATTGTTGTTTTCCCTGCTCCCGTATCTCCTGTCACAAGAAAGATTCCCCGATCCATTTTATCAAAATCAAGGATTTCTTCTCCCGCATAAGAACCAAAAGCAGACATTACCAGTCTGACAGGTTTCATACTCTATCCTCCTGTACCTTTTCCAGAATCTCACCTACAAGCTTCCTTTCTTCTTCTGTCATGGAAATCCCATGTATTTCCTCATAAAAGTTCTCAAAAAGCACACTCGGCTCTGCCTGTTCTGCCTCCTTTAAAAACCCGGAAAGCTCCCTTTTTGTTCTTGTATTTTCCACCTTCAGCTCCAGAATATTGGGAAATACTTTTTCCAGCTGCTCTCTGGGCTGATACGGCATTTTTTCGTCTGTGAGCGTCAGACTTACATAGTCCTCTGTCCCAAGACCCATAAGCTCCTCAAACCTGCCTTTTAACTGCTGCACATCCCGTACAGGCGAAAGAGAAAGTTCCTCTATGGCTGCCGTTTGTCCCTTTTTTCCAAGTGTAACTGATGTGAGAGTTTTCGTATCTTTGCTCTCTCCTGCCGAATATTTTAACGGGGTTCCACAGTACCGGAAGCGCGCTTCTCCTACAGACTGCGCCTTGTGGATATGTCCCATTGCCACGTAATCAAAGTTCTGTACGGCTGAAATATCCACATTTCCTGCTCCGCCCACATACACTGTCTCAGAATCACTCCGCAAAGGCTCTTTTCCGGAAGCAGTAAAAAACTGATGTGTCACAAGCACATTTCGTACAGACAGATCCATCTCCTCCCTTTCCAGAAGCATTTTTACAGCCTCCGTATAAGAAAGATTCTCTTTTTCCGGAAAAATCCCTCTCACATAAGACGGTTTTAAAAAGGGCAGAAGCCAGAAACATACTTCCCCCTCTTCATCACATAAAACAACCTTTTTTATGTGGTCGCTTTCTTTTACAGGCGGCAGTCCTGCAATGTATAGCCCCTGTTTTTCCAGAAGGCTTCCTGCAAATTCCAGGCGTTCCGGTGAATCATGATTTCCGCTGATCACAAGTATTTTCAAAGAAAGTTCTGATAACCTTCTGATAAATTCATCAAAAACAGCCACTGCCTCAGCAGAAGGAACACTTTTGTCGTATACGTCCCCTGCGATGACAATGGCCTGCGGTTTTTCTTTTTCTGCATACTGTATGATTTCATTTAAAACAGCTCTCTGTTCTTCCTTCAGCGAATACAAATGAAGCTGCTTTCCAATATGTAAATCGGATAAATGAAAAAATTTCATTTTCTTCCTCCTTATCCGTCAGGGCAGGCGATAAACGCCCGCCCTTTCTTTTTAATAAAGATTTTTAACCTTAAAGTCTCTCTCTGCCTCTCTTCTCTGGTCTTTTTTCGCAATGTCCTGACGCTTGTCGTAAAGCTTTTTACCACGCGCCATTCCAATTTCCACCTTAACAAGGCTGTCCTTAAAATATACCTTCAGCGGCACAAGAGTGAGACCCTTTTCTTTCAGCTTCGCCTCAATTTTGTTGATCTCGTATCTGTGAAGCAGAAGCTTTCTTACACGTAGCGGGTCTTTATTAAAAATATTTCCCTTTTCATAAGGACTGATATTCATGCCGTAAATAAAAACCTCTCCTCGTTCTACGCGGATAAATCCCTCTTTAATGCTGCATTTTCCCATACGGAGAGATTTAACCTCTGTTCCTGCCAGTGCAATTCCCGCCTCATACGTATCTTCTATAAAATAATCGTGAAATGCCTTTTTGTTGTTGGCAATTAATTTAATCCCCTTTTGTTTTGCCATAATATCCTCCCTGTTACGCTATTGTTCCTCCGCCAGAACAAAATCTACTGTTTTCAGCATTTTATCTGCATCTGCCACACGGACGCGTACCTTCTGTCCCAGACGGTATACTTTCTGTGTCATATCTCCCCGAAGCTCATAAGCATCCTGGTCAAAAATATAATAATCGTCCCGCAGAGTATTTACATGAACAAGTCCTTCCACTGTATTAGGAAGCTCCACATACATTCCCCAGCCTGTCACACCGGAAATAATTCCCTCAAACTCTTCTCCGAGATGATACGACATATATTCTGCTTTTTTCAGCTTATCGGACTCTCTCTCCGCTTCCTCTGCCCTTCTCTCACATACGCTTGACTGACGCGCCACCTCGTCCAGGATTTCCCGGTATCGTTCTGTCCGCCCTTCTCTCTCAAGGCGTCCTCTTAAATTATCTTTGATGATACGGTGGATCTGAAGATCCGGGTATCTTCGAATCGGAGACGTAAAGTGACAGTAATATTTTGCTGCAAGGCCGAAATGGCCGCTGCATTCTGTGGTGTATTTTGCCTGCTTCATAGTTCTTAAGGTAAGTCTGGAAATCTGTGCTTCATTTGGAAGTCCTTCTATCTCCTCAAGGATTCTCTGGATTTCTTTCGGAGAGATTTCTTCTTTTGCTTTCTGCACGGAAACACCCTGATTATGAAGAAGCATCAAAAGGCTCTCCACTTTTTCCGGATCCGGATTTTCATGGGTTCGGTAAACAAACGGAAGGTCTTCTTTACAGTATTCTTTTGCCACCGTCTCATTTGCCATAAGCATAAAATCTTCAATAATCCTGGTTGCCACATTTGACTCATAAGGCTGTACGTCAATGGCTTTTCCTGCCTCATTTAAAATAATCTTGCTCTCCGGAAATTCAAAATCGATCGAACCTCTGTGATGGCGGCTTTCTCTTATGATCGCAGAAAGCTCCTTCATCTGGAAAAACATGGGCACAAAATCGGCATATCGTTTTTCTGCTTCCCCATCTTCTTTCTCCAGAATATTTTTCACAGTTGTGTAGCTCATACGTCTGTCCACACAGATAACGGTTTCTGCGATTTTATGAGATACCACCCTGCCCTTCTCATCTATGTCCATAAGACAGCTTAGTGCAAGGCGGTCTTCTCCCTGATTCAGAGAACAGATTCCATTGGAAAGCTCTACCGGAAGCATTGGGATCACACGGTCTGCAAGGTACACGCTTGTGCCTCTCTTTAAAGCCTCTTTATCCAGCGCACTTCCTCCCTGTACGTAATTACTCACATCTGCAATATGAACGCCGAGATGATAAATCCCGTTCTCTTTTGTAAGGGAAACCGCATCGTCAAGATCCTTTGCGTCTTCTCCGTCTATGGTGACCATCTGCACGTTTCGAAGATCAAGTCTTCCGTCCATATCTGCCGCAAGAACGTGATCCGGCACACGAAGCGCCTGGTTCTTTACCCGCTCCGGAAATTCGTCCGGAATCCCAAAGCTTTTTACAATGGCAAGAATATCGGTTCCAGGCGCGCGGCTGCTGCCCAGGATTTCTGTAATCTTTCCTTCCGGACTTTTGTTTCCGGAACCGTAATCTGTAATTTCCGCAATGACTTTATCTCCGTTTTTCACTCCATTGGAATCTTTTTTGGAAATAAACACGTCTTTGGAAAACTTGGGATTGTCACAGATGACAAAACCAAAATCCCGGTTGCACTGATACGTTCCCACAATCTGGGGCATTCCCCTTTCCAGAACCTTTACAACGATTCCTTCTTTTCGTTTTCCTTCTTTCTGCTTTCCTTCCACAATAATGCGGACTTTATCCTGATGGAGCGCCGTTCCCGTTTTTTCTTCCGGAATAAAAATATCTTCCTCCTGATCCGGGATTTCCACAAACCCAAATCCTTTCGGATGCCCGATAAAGGTTCCCTCCAGAGCAGAATCTTCATCATATTTTATTCTGTCCGTTTCCCGACTTTTCTTCCTTCCTGTCAGTTTTTCCTTTTTCTGCTTTTCTCTTTTCTTTTTCTCAGCTTTTTTTCCGGACTTGGATGCCTTTTCATATCTTCCCTTTTTATCAAGAGAAATCTTCCCCTCTTCTAAAAGAGAATCCATCACCTCATACAGCTCCTTTTTCTGACTTTTATCCAGTCTTAAAAGAGAGGCGATCTCCCGGAGGCGCATGGGCTGGTATACCGGATCTTTTAAAAGCTCCATTATAAATTTTTTCTTTTTTTCAAGTTCTTTTTTCTTCACATTTTCTCCTTTATGAAACAAAGAAACACCCTTGTCGCATAAAACAAGAGTGTTTCCGTTTTTGGTTCCTAGAAATTCATGTTTAAAATGATTGACAATACAAAGAACAAAACTGCCATAACAGTTGTTGCCTTTACAAGACCGCCCTCCATAGAACGACCTTTGTTCTTACCCCAGTAAGAATCTGCTGCGCCTGCGATAGCACCAAGACCCTGTGATTTACCTTCCTGAAGCAGTACCACAACTGTCAGAGCAATACAATCTATTACAAAAATTACGGTCAGAACAATCTTTAAAATTTCCACGCGGTTACACCTCCTAATCAACTAGAAGATATTTTACCATAGGAAATCATGGATTTCAACTGTTTTTGCCAGTTTTTTAAGATTCAAAAGATTCTTCTGTTTCTTTTATACTGTCGAACGGGTTTTCATATCTGGAAAGAACGCCGAGATATTCATCAATACGAAGCAGCTGATTGTATTTTGCATTTCTGTCGGACCGGCAGGGCGCTCCTGTTTTAATCTGTCCTGCACCTGTGGCAACTGCCAGATCTGCAATAAAGGAATCCTCTGTCTCCCCGGAGCGATGGGAAATCACTGTTTTATAACCTGCCTGCTGCGCCATTTCCACAGCTTCCAGAGCCTCCGTAAGTGTTCCTATCTGGTTGACCTTAATTAAAATGGCGTTACCTGCCTGGAGCTTGATTCCGCAGCGAAGACGCTTTTTATTTGTCACAAAAAGATCATCTCCCACAAGCTGGATTTTTTCTCCAAGCTGCTTCGTCATTTCTCTCCAGCCTTCCCAGTCGTCCTCATGAAGACCATCTTCTATGGAAACAATAGGAAATTCCTCTATCAGCTGCTCATAATAAGAAATCATTTCCTTACCGTCTCTTAAAACCTCAGAACCCTTCATCTCGCTTTCTCCCGGAAAATAATATACGTTCCTTTCCTTATCATAAAGCTCGCTGGCTGCCGCGTCAATGGCTATGACAATATCCTTTCCCGGCTCATATCCGGCGCGTTTTACAGCTTCTGTGATCATTACAAGAACATCTCTGGAATCCGCAAGATCTGGGGCAAATCCGCCCTCGTCGCCCACTCCTGTAGAAAGCTTATTCTGTTTTAAAATAATTTTTAAAAACTGATAAATTTCCACGCACATACGGATGCCGTCGGAAAAGCAGGAAGCACCTGTCGGCATGATCATAAATTCCTGCAGATCCACTGTATTGTCCGCGTGTTTTCCTCCGTTTAAAATATTCATCATAGGCACTGGCATTCTGTTTGTATGGCACCCTCCGATATACTGATATAAAGGAATACGAAGAGCAGAAGCCGCTGCCCTTGCAACTGCCATAGATACACCCAAAGTCGCATTTGCACCAAGATTACTTTTATTATCTGTACCGTCCGCTTCAATCAAAAGGGAATCAATATAAGACTGATTCAGTGCATTTTCTCCCAGAATTGCTTCTGCCAATTTATAATTTACGTTATTTACTGCTTTTTCCACACTTAATCCTACGTACTTTTCTTTTTCTCCATCACGAAGCTCCACTGCCTCAAATCTTCCTGTTGAGGCACCGGAAGGAACCATTGCCCTTGCAGTATATCCGTTTACTCCTACAACGCCTTCTCCTACTGTAACTTCCACCTCTACGGTGGGGTTTCCTCTTGAGTCGAGAACCTGTCTTGCATGAACCATTCGAATTGGAAGATAACGTAACATTTTTCTACCTCCTGTTACTTCTGGTTTATAAAAACATTTTTTCCATAATTCCATATTCTATGCGTCCTATAAAAAAATGTCATATTCTCGTCTCTAATATTTTCAGAATTTTCTTTTAAACATACACTATTATCTTTCTTATAAATTTTTATTTAATAATTTTCATTTTTTCTACTTGACATTTTATATTTTATCTGTTATAGTGTACTCATAAAACAAAAGGAATTACAAATCAAAACAAACTCAAAGGAGTGAGACCACCGAAAACGTAATTTCATTTTCATAATTTAAGAAAGGAAGGTACAGACCACCAGAAACATAAATTTTATTATCGGTTAAATTAAGAAAGAGAGGTACGGACCACCAAGAACTTAAGTTTTTATTCCAGTTGTTTTAAAATCCCAAAAATTTAACTTTACTGAAAGGAAGGTATATTCCATTGGACAATGAACAGTAAAAGAGCCACCAGTTCTTAAAGAAAAACTGATGGCTCTTAATTTTTGTGTTTAAACTTTCCTGTAAGCGCTCCTATGCGGAGCGTTTTTATGTTATGGAACATTACGGAGTAATTTCCTATAAATCGAGTAGGAGGCGGTGAC
>UQHF01000039.1 GCA_900540785.1 uncultured Blautia sp. | reverse complement strand
ACTAAGGATCTTGTGAGCAATGCGCTCGTGTGGGTTCAAGTCCCATCTTCCGCATAAAAAAACACCGAGATTATATTCCCGGTGTTTTTTCTTTATTTTTTATTATAGTCGCAAACTGCAGTTTTCTTTTCAATTTTAATCAAGATATTTAATCTCTGCATCTATATTTCCCTGTATATCTGTATTTAAAACAGCATAACTTGACTTGCGTCCCGCCTGACGGGGATATGACAGGCTTCCCGGATTTATCACAAGAACGCCATCTTTTTCTGTAACAACAGGCTTATGCGTATGACCAAAAAACACAATCTCACAGCCCCTTGACCTTGCCTCATCTGCAATTCCACTTAAATCAATGGAAACACCATAGTAATGTCCGTGCGTTACAAGCGCTTTTTTACCTCCTATGGTAATTTCCTGCTCTCTTGGCAGATCACAGAAAAAGTCATTATTTCCCGAGACAATACAACATGGACAATCTGCAAGAGCCTCAATAAAAATTTCTCTTCCCTCTACATCTCCGCAATGTATCAGTCTGTCAAAAGGCGCTTCTCTCTCCACCGCCTTTTCCAGCTCCCTGTCTCTCCCATGTGTATCACTTACAACTAAAATTTTCATAAAAGCTCTTCCTTTATAGCGCGAAGCGCTTTTCCTCTGTGGCTGATTTTATTTTTTTCTTCCATAGAAAGCTCTGCGGAGGAGCAGCCATATTCCGGAAGATAGAAAATCGGGTCATAACCAAAACCATTTTCTCCCGCTTCCTCATAGCCGATGCGGCCTTCCATTGTTCCTCTTACTGTCTTTACAGTTCCGTCCGGAAAAGCCGCTGCAATAGCGCATACAAAACGGGCAGTACGTTTTTCATCCGGTACGCCTTCCAGGCGCTCGATCAGATTTGCATTTTTGATGCGATAAGAAGTATCTTCTCCCATGTATCTCGCAGAATAAATTCCAGGTTCTTTGTTCAGATAATCAATTTCCAGGCCGGAATCATCTGCCAGAGCAATCTCTCCTGTCAGTTCACATACTGTTTTTGCCTTAATGACTGCATTTTCTTCAAATGTCTTTCCGTCTTCCACAATATCAGCTTCCACTCCTGCTTCTTTCATGGAAAGCACTTCTGCATCAAGGTCTTTTAAAATCTCACGGATTTCCTTCATTTTTCCGGCATTGCCTGTTGCAAAAATAATTTTCTTCATATCTCTCGCACTCTCCTTTGTTTCTTTTTGGCGGACGCGGTCCCAGAAACTGGTAATAATATGTTTTTAACATACCATTATAAATTTTTCTGTTCTTATCCGCTTTTTTCCCAATATCAAGCTCCGCTTTATCATAAGAAGTAATTAAGTACATAGACCACTTATCAAGACGATTATAGCTCTCTCCGATTTCTCTGTAAAGTGCGGGAAGCGCTTCTTTTTCTTCCAGTCTTTCTCCATACGGCGGATTTGTGATAATAAATCCGTACGGCTTTGGATGGCGCAGCTCTTTTACAGGTCTCTGCTGAAAATGGATCAGCTTGTCCACTCCTGCCATTTTCGCATTCGATCTTGCAGCTCGCAAAGCTTCCGGATCAATGTCAAATCCCTGAATGTCTGTGTCCACATTTAAGTTTACCCGGTCCTGCGCTTCCTCAAGAGCCTCATACCAGCATTTTCTCGGAACAAGATGTTTCCAGTCTTCTGCAAGAAAAGAACGGTTCATACCCGGCGCAATATCGGCCGCCATCATGGCAGCCTCAATCGGAAAAGTTCCGCTTCCGCAGAAAGGATCTACAAGGATTCTATCCTTATTCCACGGTGTCAGCATAATAAGAGCAGACGCCAGAGTTTCTGTGATTGGCGCTTTCACCGTCATCTGACGGTATCCTCTTTTATGAAGAGACACTCCGGAAGTATCAATTCCAATGGTGGCAACATCTTTCATAAACGCCACACGGATGGGGAAGCTTGCCCCGTCTTCCTGAAACCAGGAAATTCCGTATACGCTTTTTAAGCGCTCCACAATCGCCTTTTTCATAATAGACTGTATGTCTGAAGGGCTGAACAGCTTACTCTTTACAGAGTTTGCCTTTGCTACCCAGAATTTCCCGTCTGAAGGAATAAATTTTTCCCAGGGAAGCTCTTTTGTTTTATCAAACAGCTCCTCAAATGTAGTTGCCTTTACCTCCGCTACTTTAAGAAGAATCCTCTCTGTTGTACGAAGAAACATATTTGCATCTGCAATGCCCTGCGCATCTGCAAAAAATGTAACTTTTCCATCTTCTACTTTGCTGATCTCATATCCCAGATCCAGGATTTCTCTTTTTAACACTGCCTCCAGCCCAAAATGACAGGGCGCGATCAGTTCCCATTTTTCCATTCTGTTTTCCTCCCTGTCTTATAACTGAATACTCTTTACTACATTTCCGTCAAAATCTTTAATTTCAAACAACCCGTTTTCCAGAACTGCATATGTAGGCGGATTTCCTTCTTTCGGGATCGAAACTGAACCCGGATTCAGCCATATATAATCTCCCATATTTTCCGCTTTTAAAACATGCGTATGGCCGTGGATCAGAATGTCACCTTTTTTCAGAGGAGGCAGATGGTCTGTGTTATACACATGACCGTGAGTCGCAAAAAAAGTTTCCCCCTCAATTACAAGCACACAATACTCAGCCAGCACAGGAAACTCCAGTACCATCTGGTCCACCTCTGCCTCGCAGTTTCCTCTTACTGTATAAATTTCGTCTTTTTTATCGTTTAACATGGCAATGACCTCTTTTGGTGCATACTCTTTCGGAAGGTCATTTCTCGGTCCATGATAAAGCAGATCTCCAAGAAGAACAAGGCGCTCCGCCCCTTCTTCTCTGTACGCTTCCAGCATCTTCCGACAGAAATATGCAGAGCCATGTACATCTGATGCAAACATGTATTTCATAGTATTTTCTCTCCTGTTCTGAATAGTTACTCTCTTACTACATTATCATGCTTAGCGGGAAATTACAAGATTTCTTCCTCTATATGCGGCAAATCCGCCGATTACACTCCTTGTTCTGTAGCCTTTTGCTCCAAGAAGCTTTGCCGCTTTTAGGCTGGCGCCGCCCCTCTCACAATACAAAACGAGAATTTTGCCTTTTGGAAAAGTATACCCCTCTTCTATTTCCTGATAGGAAACATTTTCTGCTCCCCTCACATGAGAAACGCGGTATTCCTCTTCTCTTCTCATATCTATAATAAGCGTGTCTGCCCTGTTTACATAATAGTCCAGCATTTTTGCTGAAATCGTTTCTACCTGAAACATGACGAACTCCTTTTTTATTATTATATGATGCGGATCTGAATTGTGGAAGCACAAAGCGCAGGACAATTTGTCAGGCATCTTTTGGCGCCCGAGAAAAAAGAGGACAGCTTGCGCCGCCCTCTCTCTGTCTTAATATCTGTTTTTGGAATTTTCTGTTTTATCCTGTGCATTTTTTCCGTAATTGCAGTTACGACTGTTCTGCTCGTTTTTCGCATTTCTGGAATTCTGCTCGTTCATTTCGTTTTTATTGGAATTCGCTGCTGTTCTTAAATTTTTGTTCTCAGATTCATAATTTTTTGCCATTTTAATAGCCCTCCTGATACAATGATTTTGTTCCTTACACTGGTTATTATGTCAAAAAGTCAGGAGAATATTCAGCAAAATATTATTGCTTTTTTTTCCAGTTTATATTATAATTACTGTTGTAAAAAGAATTTACCCTTCAAAAATTTTTTTTACATAACCCCTTATTTAATTATTTATACTCCCCTCGAAATACCCGGTAGCTCCCCTACCGGGTATTTCTCTTTGTATTTAGGCAAAAACTGCCCAACTGCAGGCTTAGCGTCTTATTTTTTCAGGATCTTACAACGTTTTTTATAAAAAGCAATACCGTAACAAATCACCTGAGAATACGTATCCTTAAATTCCTCAGCATACATTTTTTCGTCAATCTGGGCGATTGCCTTTTCACACTCCGACTCCAGGCTTTCCCATTTTTTCGCATATTTCACTTCAAATACTGCTACACGGTCTCCTGCGTAGTCCTGTACTATAATATCACTCCGCCCTTCCCCATGTTCTTTATTTGACTGTACTGCATATCCTGCTCCCGCAAAAATTCCGGCAAAAAAAGCATGGTAGAAATCCTCTCTATAATCATAATAGCTGATTGTACCTCGAAGTAATCTTGATATTTCCGCAGTTGCCGTCTCCGCATCTCCCTTCCACACAGATGCAAACAATGCTCTTCTGTCCATCTTCTGTGCACTGTCCGAAAACCACTTTTTAATCGTTGTTTCAAAGATTTCCCGTACTTCTTTATTTGGAATTTTTAATGCGCAGCACCCCTGCGGAATTTCTCTTGTCAACACCTCATCTTTTTTCCGTGTCAAATATCCTGTAAAATAAAGAATACTCCACAGATTATCTTCACTGGAATGCAGATAATCATACGTAATATCCTCCTGAATATTCTCAATAATGTAATTTCCCGACAGCAGACTCTCCAGCTTTTGTGTAATTGCCGCGCCCGAATAATCAATAAAAGAACGGATAATTGCATTATCGCTTGAATTTTTCCAGTAACCGACCGGTCTGGTCTTTCGGTTCAACAGCAGATTATTTACATGATTTACCACGTCCCACGGACAATATACATCTATCTCTCCAAACCGGTATCCATCATACCATTCCTGCATCTCTTCTGCATGGTCCGCTAATCCGGTATCCTTCAGAAGCTTATCCACCTCTGCCTGAGAAAAACCAAAAAACTCATCATATCGGCTGTCCAAAATCGTATCCATCGTAAAGTTATTTACCCCTGTAAAAATACTTTCTTTTGTAATCTTCAGACAGCCCGTTATTACCGCAAATTTAAGTGAAGTATTATCCTTAAGAGCAGTACTTAAAATTCCTCTTATCATATCAAGCATCTGATCATAATAGCCATTTGCATTTGCTTTCGCAACCGGGACATCATACTCATCTAAAAGCAGGATTACTTTCTTATTATAATAATCCTCCAGCATGCGCATCAGAATGCTTAACGCCCTGCTGATCAGCCCTTCCTCTGCATTTTCTTCTCTGATTTCCTGAAAGTTTCTTTTATCTGTTTCATTTACACGCGTACTCTCCAGTAAATAATTATATTGCAAAAACAGATCCGAAAGCTGTCCCCGAAGTCTTTTATAAGCCAGCGAATAATCTACCCCATTTACATCTTTGAAGGAAAAAAATATTACCGGATACTGATTCAGCCATCTTTCGCACAGTTCATGATTTTTACTTATTTTTAATCCCTCAAATAACGCTCTGCTGTCTTCTCTTATATCAAAAAAATGCGCCAGCATACTCATTCCTAATGTTTTTCCAAAGCGTCGGGGACGGGTAAACAGGGTTACCTTTGTGCCTGTGGTGCGCAAAATTTCTTCAATTAATCCAGTTTTATCTATATAATAACAATTTTTCTGCCTTATTTCACTGAAATCTGATATTCCAACCGGCATCGTATACTCTCGCATTTGCTCACTCCTTCCACCGTAAAACAATTTTTATTCTCTTCTCTTTCCATGTTAGCATTTTCCTGATAGAATGACAAGCACCGTTATCAGACAAAACACCGCACAAAATCGTTTTTTCACATTCCGATTTTGTGCGGCGTCTGATTATTTCGTTATTTCCACATCGTATATTTCCACTTTCGCATCTTGCGCGAGAATACCAAGCTCATATTCCGGTTTCGCATAAATGCGGTATGTAAAAGCAATCTGTTCTGCTACAAAAACTTCTACCATATCATGGTCCACAAAAATTTTAATATCTACAGGCGCTCCCTCTTTAATAAGAAACGGCTTTTCACAGACACGAATACCGTCCGGTCCCGGTTCCGTTGCCGGAGGAACCGCCTGACAGGATTGCACCCAAAACGGATCTACTCCCATAGGAAGAGAAAGAAGGGATACTCTATTCATTGCAACATCAAATTCAAGCAGAAGACAGCCACTTGCTTCTTTGTCCGATTTCAGCAAGATTCCAAAATGATCATATACCTCCCTTGGAAGAATCTTACACTTAAAAAGGAAGCTTTCTTCTTTATGTTCCAAAAAACCATAGGTGCACGTACCAATAGAATCCAGTTCAAAAACATTATTTCCATACTGTCTGCTATTCCCCATAACAGGCAAATATTTCCAGCTTACTGCTTCCGAAAATGCCTCAACATATTCCTGCGGAACTTTTACATCAAGTTCTCCATTTTCTGTCGCCACAACCTCGTGAGGAATACAAAATTCTCCTCCCCAGTACCACTCTCCTCGGTCGCTTCTCTCCGCTCTGTCATGTGCCCAGGCAAAATAAAATCTTCTGCCATTGTCATCTTCCATTGATTTTGCGGCATAAAATCTTCGTCCTCCGATTCCATCCTTTTTCGTTTTTCTCCAAGGTCCAAACGGAGATTTTGATACACGGTAAATCGTATTTACAAACTCCGAAAACCTGGAATAAGAAAGATACCAGTTCTCTCCGATTTTGTACATTTCGCAGCACTCTGGACAATTCGTATGTCCCGGAGCGTAGATTGGTCCATAATATTCCCAATTTACAAGGTCTTTAGAACGATAAAGTACAATACACCCTCTTCTTGTAACCGGCATATCCAGTTTCCTTGCAGAAATTAAAATCCAGTAATTTTTATCTTCTTCATTATAAAAAACGTACGGATCGCGCCAGTCCAGTTTTTCATAAAGCTCAATCATAGGCGTAATCACCGGGTTTCCCGGATCCTTTGTCCAAGTTATGCCATCTTCACTTGTTGCATGGCAAATCGTCTGCTGATACTCTGCCGTCAGACAATATCCGGTATAAAAAGCGTGATACTTTCCTTCTCCATATATTACAGAACCTGTCCACACACCGGAAGCATCCGGTTCCTCCCCCTCTCCCGGGTAAAGAGCTGTAGGAAGTTCCTTCCAATGTACCAAATCATCGGAAACACAGTGACTCCAGGTTGTGCGAAGTCTTGCAGGATACACTGTAGTTCCCGGAGGCGGTGTCAGTGAAAAAATATGATACTGTCCATTATGATAAAAAGGAATGGCATCTCCTGTTGAATCTGCAAATGACATTTTTCTGAAAATTTCCATATTCTTATCCTCACTTTATCTGCTGTTTTTTTCTGAAAGAAATCTTATCCTTCTGTGCATCAAGCAAAACCGCACATGCGATAATAAGACCTTTTACAATTAACTGCCAGTAAGAGCTGACTCCTATCAGATTCAACCCATTGGAAATAATTCCAATTACCATTGCTCCAATCACGGTACCGCTGATACGTCCTTTTCCTCCTGACATGGAAGTTCCTCCGAGAACACAAGCCGCAATGGCGTCCAGTTCATAGCCATCTCCCACAGACGGCTGCCCGGAATACATTCTGGAACAAAGTACAAGACCTGCAAATGCAGACAAAAATCCGGAAAGGGTAAATACTGCAATTTCCACTTTTTTAATAGGAACACCGGAAAGCCTTGCCGCCTCACGGTTTCCTCCGATAGCATAAATATAAGTACCAAATTTTGTTTTGCTTAACATAAAACTAAAAATCACAATAAGAACCACCATATACACTACAGGCAATGGTATCGTATTAAACAGATAACCTGTTCCGATTTCCGCAAAGAACTTATTATTGATTCTCGTAGACTGTCCTCCTGAATATACATACGGAATTCCCCTGCAGATATTCATCATTGCCATTGTAATAATGAATGCCGGAACTCGAAAGTGCGCGACAACAGAACCGCTTATAAAGCCGGCAGTCACACCAAAAAGAATGCCCAGAAAAATGGCAATGCCCATAGGCATTTCCTGATTTACGATAAATCCCACTGTCAAAGTTCCGCTCATTGCCACGATTGCGCCTACCGATAAATCTATATGCCCCAGAATGATAATAAAAGTCATGCCAAGGGCAATATAAGTGTTGATAGAAATCTGCCGTAATACAGATACGATATTATTTGTTGTCAGGAATTTATCCGTTGCAAATGTAACAATTACACATAAAAGAACAAGCACACAAAGAATTCCTTTATTATTAATAAAAACCCCAAGAAAAGGATTATTTTTCACAGATGTCTTTCTACTTTCACTCATATTATTCCACTCCTCCTGCTGCATATTTCATAATTTCTTCCTGCCCCAGTTCTTCTCTTCCAAGTTTTCCTACTAATCTGCCACTTCTCATAACGCACACATTATCACACATATTTATAATTTCCGGAAGTTCGCTGGAAACCATAATAATCGCAATTCCCTCTTTTGCAAGTGCATTAATCGTGCGGTAGATTTCGTATTTTGCATTTACATCTACTCCTCTTGTAGGCTCATCTAAAATCAAAACCTCCGGTCTTGTTGCCAGCCATTTGCCAAGAACCACTTTTTGCTGATTCCCTCCAGAAAGACTTCCTGCTTCAATATCAGGAGATGCTGCTTTAATTTTCAATTTCGTAAAGAACTCATTAATCACTTTCTTTCGTTTTTTCTCGCTGATAGAAAGACCTTTCATATAAAAATGGAGCGAAGCCAGTGTAAGATTAAATGCTACACTATTTCCAAGAACAAGTCCCTGTTTCTTTCTGTCCTCCGGAACAAGAGCAATCCCTGCTTTTAATGCTTCCATAGGATTTTTAAAGTTTTTCTTTTCTCCGTTTAAATATACTTCCCCTGACTGATACTCCCGGGCACCAAATATACTTTCCATTGTTTCGCTTCTTCCGGCTCCCACAAGTCCTGCAAATCCAAGAATCTCTCCCTTTCGAACTTTAAAGGAAATATTTTCAAATACGCCCTCATCTGTAAGATTTTTTACTTCGAGAGCTGTCTCTGCATTTGTAAGGTCATTGTAATCTCTCACATAAAAATTCTGAAGATCACGCCCTACCATCATGGCTACCAGTTCATTGGGATTTGTCTCCGATGTTTTTTTCGTCCCTACATAAGCGCCGTCACGAATCACCGTCACCCTGTCCGAAATTCGGAAGAGTTCTTCCATACGATGGGAAATATAAATAATACTTACCTTCTTTTTCTTTAAGTTTTCAATAATTTGAAAAAGCTGTTCCACTTCTTCGTTTGAAAGAGAAGATGTAGGTTCGTCCATTACGATAATTTTTCCGTTAAAAGATACTGCCTTTACAATTTCCACCATCTGCTGCTGTGCAATGGTCAGGTTTTCCACAAATTCCTCAGCCATTAACTTCACGCCGAGAGCATTTATCATTTCCTGAGCTTTTTTGACGGTTTCCCCCATATCTATTTTTCCGCCCTTTGTAATTTCTCTTCCGAGAAAAAGATTCTGAGCGACTGTAAGATACGGAACCAAAACGATTTCCTGATGAATAATTCCAATCCCCTTTTCCCTTGCCTCCGGCACATTATGTATCTTAACTTCTTCTCCGTTTATTTTAATCGTACCGCAGTCAGGCTGATGAATTCCCCCCAGTACTTTGATCAATGTAGATTTCCCGGCTCCGTTTTCCCCAAGAAGAGCATGAACTTCTCCAAGCTCCAGAGAAAAATCAATTCCACTGAGCGCATATATTCCGGAAAAACTTTTTTTGATTCCTCTCATTTCCAGAACTGTCTGTCCCATAAATTTCCCTCCTAAAGAAAAGAGCAGCGGCAAAAAAATCACCGCCACACCTTTTCATTTCTTTTTACTGCCAGCTTTCCAGAGTTTCTTTTGCCTCATCTTCTAATACAAGGTGAGAATCCAGATACACTTTTTTCTCTCCAAGATCCGTTTCTCCTTCTATGTATTTCATAGCGGCTTCATAAGAATACTCGGCAATCTGAAGCGGAACCTGAGCTGCCACTGCTGTAAATTCTCCATCTAAAAGAGCCTGCTTTCCATCCGGAGAAGCGTCAATACTGTAAACTCCAATTTCCCCTGTCTTATTCGCCGCCTTAATAGCTGCTGCAGCACCAAGGGCGGAAGGGTCATTAATACAGAAGAAGGCTGCTATATCCGGATTTGCCGTAATAATATCTTCTGCAAGGGAAAGCGATGCATCAAGCGCAGCCTCTCCATCCTGCTGTGCTACAATATTAAATTTGTCTTTATTCTCTCCCAGACCTTCCAGGAAACCATTTACTCTGTCAACGCAGCTTTCATTAGAAGGAAAATCAAGCACTGCAATATCTGCTCCGTCCGGATAATCCTTTACCATCTGCTCTCCTACGAGCTCTCCTGCCATAAACGCATTTGTCCCTACAAACTGCGTAACAAAAGCATCAATATCCTCCTCTATTACCGCTGTATCTACATTAAAGATCGGAATCCCTGCTTCACTGATTTCCGCAAGGCCAGATGTAATTCCCGCTGAATCAACTGGTATTATAAAAACTGCATCGTATCCGCTGTTTGCTACATCAGACAACTGGCTTAACTGTGTGTTCAGATCATAATCCGGATCAAGGCAGGTATAGGAAATCCCCGCTTCTTCGCAAAGTTCACTGAATTTTTCGTCCATAGAGCTCTGAAACGTATTATTTAATGTATTTGTACAAAATGCAAACGAAAGCTCTTTCGTATCCGTATCTTTTGCAGAAACTATAACCGGAGTCATCGCTGCCGATACCATCGTTGCTGTAAGAATCAGTGCGGTTGCTTTTTTCTTCATAATGTTGCCCTCCATTTTCAGGTAATAATTTTAATTTTTACAGTTGTTTGGCAATAGAAGTTACGTAATTTCTGTTTGCGTTTGTTTCCCTTGTTTCTTTACGCAAATTTTATTATTTCCCGCACTATTTGTCAATATATTTTACTTTTCTTACGTATTTTTCAGCGTTTTGTCTAATTTCCTTCCGATTAATTCAGCGATATTTCCTGTTTATCTCATTTTTTACGTAATTTTTTATTTTTTTACGGACATTGGTTCGTGAAAAATCTCTTTCCATGCTCTTCTCAACTGCTCTGGTTCTACTGCA
The DNA here is from genome assembly GCA_900540785.1 of uncultured Blautia sp. Lineage (GTDB taxonomy): Bacteria > Bacillota > Clostridia > Lachnospirales > Lachnospiraceae > Blautia_A. The sequence goes on along the minus strand of UQHF01000039.1, from coordinate 10,566 downwards.
CAGGGCTGAACACCGACATATTTTGGAACCGTATCACTCACAAAAGATTTTGCAAGAGCAAGCGCGGCTGCCTTCCCCTGTTCATATGGTCTTTGCGTGCTCATTCCCTTTACGATTCCTTCCTCCATGCATTTAGCAATTTCTCTGTCCAGATCTGTTGTAAAGACACATATATCTTCTCTGTGCATTTCTTTTAATGCCTTTATAGCAAGCAGCGCCGGTCTGTCCCAGCTTACATAAAGAGCCTCCAACTCCGGATACGCCTCTACCATTTCCTTACAGATACGATAAGCGTTATCAATCTGCACAAAATTACGCACTGTCACAATTTCGACTTCCGGATAATCTTCACTGAGAATTTTCTCTGCTGCCATATCTCTTTCCCTTGTACCATAAAAAATAGCGCCGTGGTTCAGGAAACCTGCCTGTATTTTCTTACCAGGCTTTTTGCCACGAAAATATTCTCCCAACATTCGTCCTGCATTTGTCCCGTTCTCCCATTCATTTACAGAAACACAGGATACATAATGGTTTTTTGTCACATCTTCCGGAAGATTGCTGATAAAAACAAGCTTCGATACACCGGAAAGCTTCATGAACATTTCTGAAGTCTTCTTATCATCTGTGGGAATCGCAATCACTCCGTCCGGTTTTTGGATCATCAAACTCTCCAACTGTACGTTTTGAAGTGCCGGATCAAAATGTGCATCCATCACTGAACTCACCTCAATCCCATACTGTTCCAACTCATCACGTATTCCCTGTTCATGCAGTTCTGCCCAGGCAGTTCCCGTATAATGAAAAGAGATAGCCACTCGGAATTTCCCTCTTCTCAGCATTTTTTTCTCTTCTTTGCTCAGAACAATATTCTCCGGAGAAACTGCCATTTCCCCTCCCGGTCCATTGTCCAGCATCTTTGTCGACTTCTGAACATTTAATTTTACTTCTGCATATCTCCGCTCTGTTCTTGCATATCCGAATTCTATTTTTTCAAAAAGAATTTCTGCCGCCAGCCCGGATAAGCCCTGTACATCTCTTTTCAAAGCCGTAAGCGGCGGATCTATCAATTCTGTCCACGCCTCATCACCAAAACCGAGAACTGAAATTTCATCTGGACAGCGAATCCCCATATTGCGAATTGTCTTCAGAAGCTGTACTGTCAGCCAGTTTCCACTTGCTATAACTGCAGTAGGCATTACTCTGCTGATTTCCTTCGCAATTACGTCCTGAATTTTTTCTTCTTCCCACCTCAGATCAATGTCTGCCATATTTGCATCATTCACATTCAGATTATTTCTTACAAATGCATTTAAATATCCTCTTGTCCTTTCCTCTCTTGTAAATCTCTCTGATAATTCCCGAAGATACAGGATATTTTTATGTCCGCATTCGATGATATAACTGACGCCTTTTTCCATTGCATCTCTCTCCGGAAACTCCACGGAATCTATCCTTTCTCCCCGGATTTTTCTCTCCATGCACACATAAGGAAGTCCAGATTCCATAAGCCTCTTATAATTTTCAGCCTTTTCGCTGACAGGCACAAGAAAAAGTCCCGCAAAACGTTTATCACTGATAATATTTTCCAGAAGCTGCTGTTCTTCCTTTAAATTTTCACTGGAAATCCCACAATAAAACTGATACCCTTCTCTACTTGTCCTCTTTCTCAAAAAGGATACCATATCCCTGTAAACAGTGCTTTCTATATTTGGCACAACACACACAACCACTGACTTACGTCCTACTTTCAGTTTCTTCTTTTTATCTGCCACCTTATCAATATACCCTGTCTCTCTTAAAATTTTTTCTACCTTGTCAATCAGCTCAGGACTTACGTATCTCGTTCTGTTTATTACGTGAGAAACTGTTGCTGTAGAAACTCCAGCCAGTTCTGCTACTTCTTTTATAGTAATTTTTTTCATATTCTTCACCTTTTTTACGTAATTTTTTTAAAGCGTAGCATATTCTGGAAAAAAAATCCATAAAAATCCCCAGGAAGAATCGAAAATCCGCTCCCCCTGGGGTTCACTATAATTTACGCTATTCTACAGCAGATAATCCGGCATCTCCTCTGTGATGCGGACGGGTTCTCCCGGCTTTTTGTCTTTCTTTTCTCCAGAGAGAAATTTCACCTGAATTTCCTCCGCATTCATAGGGCTGATTACTGACTCTGCTGTCACATTTTTCCCTGCTGCTTTTCCTGAAACTGCCTTTTCTGCACCTGCTGCTCTTCTGATACTTGCCTTACCTAACGACACGCTTCATAACCTCCTCTGCCAATGCTGTATATTCCTTTGCACTTCTGCTGCTCTTTTTAAACTCCACAACCGGCTGACTGTTATCCTGCGCCCACTCTACCGCGCTGTCCACTCTTATGTAAGAGTCCAGAAGTGTAATATCCTCCATCTCATGAAGAATCTCCAATGTCTGTTTAAAATAATTTTTCCTTGTGTCTGCCTTTGTGATCACAATTCCGAGAACCTTAAGCTCCGGTGCAATCTCCTTTACTTCTCCCAGAAAATCAAACATATTTGCAAGACCAAACATTCCCCAGGGACTTGCTTCAACAGGAACGAGAACCTGATCTGAGGCACAGAGAATATTCATGACCCAGCCGCCAAGAGTAGGAGGAGCGTCAATTAAAATATAGTCGTACACACCGGAATCTTTTATTTTCTGAAGACATTTTTTCAGAATAAACTCTCTCTGCCACTTTGTAAAGAGTTCGTATTCAATGGAACTCATCTGTGTAGATGAGGGAATCAGATCCAGATTTTCATAAGGAGTAGGCACAATGTAATCCGACAAGTCCCTCTGTTTTCCAATGGCATGATAAAGATTCTTTTCCCCTGCTGCCATTTTCAACACTTCCTCTTCCGAAAAGAAGGAAAGGGAAAGATTCAACTGCATATCTCCATCTACAAGAAGAACTTTTTTCCCAGACTGTGCCATTGCAGCTCCTACATTTGAGCAGGTAGTGGATTTTCCACTTCCGCCTTTATTGTTTGTGAAACATATGGTTACTGTTTTTTTCATTTTTTCTTTTGTTGCTCCTTCCTGTTTATTTTACTGTGATGTATTTTTGATTTCGGCTTCTCGGTTTTTCAGGAATTGTCATTTTAAGTTTTCCCTCGTCCAAAAGTGGCTTTATATACCGTAAATTAAAACTTCTTCTATCTCTATATCCAAAAAATTCTATGATTTCTTTTATGGATTTCGGTTCTTCACAAAACTCTGTTACTTTTTGGAAAGTAACATTTCTATCTTGGTGGTTATCTTGGTGGTTATCTTGGTGGTTATCTTGGTGGTTATCTTGGTGGTAGTTTATATTTTTCAGAACAACTTTAAAATCACACGAAGTTGAAAAAAATTCCGGTTTTAACTCTTCTCTGTATCCCGGTAATTTCTCCGTCTCACTCACTATTTTTCTAAGTCCGCTCCCACGCCGTTCCATATACTTCATTCTGTGAAACAAATCGGCAATAACAGGATTTCGTCTTACTGATCTCATAGCATTAATATCGCACTCTTGTACCGGCTCTCCCTCGAACATTCCCCCTGGTGATACAATTTCCACCCTGTCATCATACATATCTATGTGTATTTCACTTCCCAGTACAATATAATCACGATGAATCAGTGCATTTACAACTGCCTCTGTTACAGCGCGCTCCGCGTAATCCGGTTTATCCACACGATATTGTGCTTCTTTTATAAAACGGATTTTTGAGTTATTTTTAATAAACTCACTTCCGTTTTTCAACAAATAAATTAAATTCCCCTCGTATTCCTTATCGTCCAGCGCATCATCAAAAATAGAGCCTCGTTCTATACCATTCCATCTTGTACAAAATATACGGGAATTAAAAACGATATGCTGATCTGCTAACAGTTTTCCTGCGTTTGTTAAAAATCCATTTTTATCTGCCAGACCAAAAGAAACATAATCCGACAATTCCATTTTTAGTCCTGTTCTCTCCCGATATGTCGCTTCCAATAGTGTAAAACTGTAGTCCTGCTTTCTCGTATCTGTAATAAGTCCATCAAAAGAACGATGTGTCCCTTTAAGAATCAGTTCATTTACTATATAATCCGGAGCAGTTACACTCTCATTTCCTACACGCACATAAGCTTCCATTACTCCATCTGCTTTATAATAATACGGCGTAGTTGCTCCAGCAGCTACTTTTAATGCCAAAATATCTTTTTCCTTCTCCCGGAATGGAGTTAAAACAAACTGTGGCAATGGAGTTATTCTCTCTTTAATCAACCTGCTGATTATCTCCGCGTCTTTCTGTATTTCTTTCAACCCTATCGCTGCTCTGTCGTCATTAATTCCGAAAAACAACGTCCCTCCTATTCCATTGGCAAAAGCACTTACACTTTTTAGCCAGCTTTTCGGTTTTTTTACTTCCACTGCAACTTTAAAATCACATTCTGTCGCTTCTGCTATTAATTGTTCTATCATTCATTCTCCCCCATAAATGCCTTTTCAACCTTAACTTTATTATACCTACACTTCCCTTTTATTGCAATGAAAATCCCCTCCGAACCACAGTCCGGAAGGGATTTCATTAACATTCCTGTCATTTACTGATTTTATGTTTTTTATTTTTACCAGATTTTTGAATCAACTGCCGCTCTTTCAATTCCAAGACCTTTTACGTATCTGTCCATAAATGTCTGGAAACCTTTCACACCTTCCGGATTCGGTTCCAGAGATGTGCCTTCATTTCCTGCAAATACTTTATGATCCAGGAAACTGTCAAGTGTCTCGCCCTCTTCTTTATTCACAAGATAAGAAGCAAGAAGGGCAATACCCCAGGCTCCGCCTTCTCCTGCTGTCTCCATAACAGAAACAGGTGCGTTTACTGCATCTGCAAGAATCTGCTGACCAACTCCTTTTGTCTTAAAGAGACCGCCATGTCCAAGAAGACGGTCTACCTTTACGCCTTCTTTCTCAAACAGAATATTTAATCCCACACGCATTGCGCCGAGGCAGGTGTAAAGATTCGTTCTCATAAAGTTTGCAAGTGTAAATCTGCTCTCAGGAGAGCGGACGAATAATGGACGCCCCTCCTCAAAGCCTGTCATATGCTCGCCGGAAAAATAGCAGTAGGAAAGAAGACCTCCGCAGTCTGCGTCTCCCTCCATTGCCTTATTATAAAGTGTTCCGAAAAGCTTATTCATATCCACTTCCATGCCCATTGCTTCTGCAAATTCCTTAAATATGCCAACCCAGGCATTTAGGTCAGAAGTACAGTTATTGGAATGCGCCATAGCAACAAGATCACCTGCCGGCGTTGTTACCATGTCGATTTCTTTATACGGCTTTGAAAGTTCTTTTTCCAGGACGATCATTGCAAACACAGAAGTTCCGGCTGAAACATTTCCAGTACGTCTCGCCACACTGTTTGTGGCAACCATGCCGGTTCCTGCATCGCCTTCCGGCGGACACATGGGAATTCCGGCTTTCAGCTTGCCGCTGGGGTCAAGAAGCTTTGCTCCCTCTTCTGTCAGATACCCTGCATTTTCTCCTGCTACAAGCGCTTTCGGCATAATATCGCGAATTTTCCAGGAAAATCCGTATGGAGCAACAAGACCATCGAACTTGTCCATCATAGACTGATTGTAATCTTTTTTCGCCACGTCAACAGGGAACATGCCTGCCGCATCACCGATTCCAAGAACCTTTTCTCCGGTAAGTTTCCAGTGTACATATGCTTCCAGAGTTGCAATATAATCAATCTCTTTTACGTGCTCTTCTTTATTCAGGATTGCCTGGTAAAGATGGGCAATACTCCATCTCTGGGGAATGTTGTAATGAAACAGTTCTGTAAGAACATTGCTTGCTTCTTCTGTAATATTGTTTCTCCAGGTACGGAAGGGAACAAGAAGCTCCCCCTCTTTATTAAAAGGCATATATCCGTGCATCATTGCACTGATTCCCATAGCTCCTACAGAGGTAAGCTCCACGTCATATTTTTTCTGCACATCTTTCACAAGCTCCTGATAGCAGTCCTGAAGTCCTTCCCAGATGTCTTCCAGACTGTATGTCCAGATACCGTTTTCATAGCGGTTTTCCCACTCATGTCCGCCGGAAGCAATAGGTTCGTTCTTTTCATCTACAAGAACTGCCTTGATTCTGGTAGAACCAAACTCAATACCAAGCGCTGTTTTATTTGACAAAATGGCTTCTCTTGCACTCATTGCAAATCCTCCTCTATTTTCTGTAAGCTATCTCATTCCATCTCAGTTCATTTTTAAAGCTGCGGATTGTTGTATCTTTATCAATATATACTGCCTCAATACCCATCGCTGCTGCCCAGTCACCCATCTGCTCTGCAGTAAGGTCATAGGAAAATGCAGTATGATGTGCACCTCCTGCAAGAATCCAGGCTTCCGCACCGGTTGCAAGATCAGGCTGCGGTGTCCAGAATGCTGTTCCCACCGGAAGCTTCGGCATCGGTTTTTCTACTTTCTTGCAGTCTACATCATTGATGATCAGACGGAAACGGTCACCAAGGTCAACAAGGGAAGTCGCGATTGCAGGACCTGTCTTAGATGTAAATACGAGTCTTGCCGGATCTTCTCTGTCACCCATAGAAAGCGGACAAACTTTAATACTTACCGGTCCTTCTGCAACAGTCGGGCATACCTCAAGCATATGAGACTGGAGAATTCCTTCTTTTCCCGGAACAAAGTTGTATGTATAATCCTCCATAAAGGAAGTTCCCTTTGCATCTTTTATTCCTGCTGTCATAATCTTCATCAGACGAACCATAGCCGCTGTTTTCCAGTCGCCCTCTGCGCCAAAACCGTAGCCTTTTTCCATCAGTCTCTGCATTGCAAGTCCCGGAAGCTGCTGTAAAGAACCGAGATCTCCAAAATGTGTAACAACTGCCTGATAGTTTTTCTCCTCCAGGAATTTTTCAAATCCGATTTCAATTCCCGCCTGAACCGCCACGTGACGTTTAAATTCTTCTGGGTCGCGGCCTTCCAGAAGAATATTATATTTGCTGTAGTACTCTTCTACCAGAGCATCAATATCTCCTTTTTTCACATCTTTTACATAATCTGCCACTTCATTTACAGGATATGCGTCCACTTCCCAGCCAAATTTAATCTGCGCCTCTACTTTATCGCCTTCTGTGACGGCAACATTACGCATATTGTCGGCAACGCGGCACACACGAATATGGCTGCTCTCCATAATACCAACTGCTGTACGCATCCATGATGCAAGTCGTTCCTGTACCTTTCTGTCTGCCCAGTGTCCCACAATAATTTTTCTTTCAATTCCCATACGTGTTACAATATGTCCGTACTCACGTCCGCCGTGTGCAGACTGATTTTCATTCATAAAGTCCATATCAATGGTATCGTATGGAATTTCCTCATTAAACTGTGTGTGAAGATGACAAAGTGGTTTTCTGTATTCTTTTAAACCAAGAATCCATGATTTTGCAGGGGAAAATGTGTGCATCCATGTGATAACGCCTGCGCAGTCCTCATCTGCATTTGCCGCATTAAATGTTTTTCGGATCAGCTCATTTGTGATAAGTGTAGGTTTCCATACAAGTTCAAATGGAAGAATACCTGATTTATTCAGCTCTTCCACAATGATTCTGGAATGCTCTGCTACTTTTCTGAGACACTCGTCTCCATAAAGATCCTGTGAACCGGTACAAAACCAAAACTTATAATTTCTTCCTGTTTTCATGTGAAAATCCTCCTTAAAAATATATGTAAATATTTATTTATTTCCCTTGTTTTTTCGTTTTTCTGTAGAGCCCCGCACAATCAGTTCCGGCTGGATCAGGCGTTCTACCCTGCTTTCTTCCTCCGGAATGTGGTTGATTTTTTCCAGAAGAAGCTCTGCCGCCATCTCTCCCAGTCTTTCCTGCGGGTGAGCGATCGTAGTAATGCCCTCTCCTCTCTGCGCATAAAGAGAATTGTCATAGCCAGTCACAGAAGCATCTCCCGGAATCTTGATTCCTTCCCGCATAAGAGTCTCTGTTACCTGTACGGCAATCTGGTCATTGTAACATACAATTCCGTCCGGCATCTGTCCTTCTCTCAAAAACTCCAGGACTGCCAGAGAGGGCTTTGTCCGCCTGTCTTCTGTGTGGAACCATACAACTCTGTCCGGATCATAAGAAAGACCCGCTTCCTGCAAAGCCCGGACATATCCCTTATGTCTCGCAAGCCCCTGAATATCGTCCGCCTTAAAAAATCCGGCTATTTTTCTGTGTCCCAGTTCAAGAAGGTGTTTTGTCACAAGATAACCACCCATTGCATCATCCATGAGAATATGAGGCTTTTCTTTCATTTCTCCGTAAATCCCCTGAATAAACACGTATGGAATTTCGTACTTGTCAAGAGTCTCATACAAGTTCAGATGGCGGCATGACATCTGACTTTTACTCGGCTCAATAATGAGACCGTCTATGTCTTTCTGCAAAAGCTCCTCCAGACATCTTGCTTCCTTCTGTCGGCTGTTTCCTGTATTTTTCAGAATAATACTGTATCCTTTTTCAGACAGCACATTGTCCATTCCCTGAATCAGCCTGGGGAAAATATAATCGGATATGTATGTCGTCACAACTGCGATATTTCCCGATTTTTTTGTGTGGCGCATATTTTCCGAACAAAAAGTGCCTTTTCCGTGAAAAGCCTCCACATATCCCTCCTGTTCCAGAAGTCCCAGCGCTTTGCGCACCGTATGACGGCTTAAGGAATATGCCTGCACCAGTTCGTTTTCAGAAGGCAGCTTATCTCCCGGCTGGATTCTGCCGGATAAAATATCGTTTTTCAGTTGTTCCATTAAGGTGTAATACTTCGGTTTTCCGGTCTCAGTCATCTCTCTTCCCTTCTTTCACTTCAAATGGTATCACTTGTACGCACATACGAACAAGTTGTTTTTCACATGAATATTTCACGAAATTTCCAGTCCTTTATTGTGCACATTGAACAAAATCAGAAGCTGTCTGGCAGAAAAAAAGAGCTCTGGAACATTTCCAAAGCCCTTTATCGTTTTCTCCATCTTGATATAAGATATACGATAACTGCAAACACGATCAAAAAAGGCAGCACGGCTGCAAGCACGCTTATCAGCAGAAAAATAATAACTGCTGCTGCCGCGATCACGATCAGTTTTCCGTACCAGGTGGAAAGATCCAATTTCTTCTTCCAGGTTTTTTCCTCCTGATTTCCATAGTTCCCGGCATCGCTTTCTGAATAACTTCTGCTTTCTTCATAAACTTCTTCGCCTGTATCTGTATCAAGAAGTGTTTTTGCGATCAGCCTGGGATCTCCGAGCTGCGCGATCACTTCTTCCTCCGGGGTTCCGGCTCTTACCTTTGATTGAATGTAATCTTCATAATACCGAAGGTGCGCTGCTATCTTTCCTTCGTGCATCTGCCCTGACAACTGGGTTTTTAAAATGTCAAGAAACTCTGCTCTGTACATTCGCCAATCTCCTTGTTTCATAATTTCCCTGTTCATTTATCCTTATTTATTTTAACATACTATTTATCATATGGTAACTGCATAAATCATAAAATTTCTATAAACCTTTTACAAGAAATTTCAAATAAATCTCATACACTTCACACATTTCCACAAAAAAATTTGATAATTTTTTATCAACTCCTTGACAACCCCAGCTAAAGGTGCTAAACTCATTTCATCAACAAAAAGTTTCCTGACTACTGACGGAAAGAGTGGAGTAAAACCACAGGGGATTCAGGAAGCTGGTTCAGCCGACCGTCTGGGCAGTATTTGATGAATATCTTATCAGGTACTGTCCTTTTTTGCTAAAAGGAAGGCTATTATAGCCGGTTGCAGATTTTATACCGGCTGCAAAGTGAAAGGAGAACAAAATTATGGGATTCAAAAGTGACATTGAAATTGCACAGGAAAACACTCCGCTTCCGATTACGGAGATTGCAGCAAAAGCAGGAATTGACGAAAAATATCTGGAGCAGTACGGAAAATACAAAGCAAAAATCGACTACAATCTTTTAAAAGAAAGCGATAAAAAAGACGGAAAGCTGATCCTTGTAACAGCGATCAACCCGACACCTGCAGGCGAGGGAAAAACGACTACAACAGTAGGTCTTGCAGACGGTATGCAGAAGCTTGGCAAAAACGTTATGGTAGCTCTCCGTGAGCCATCTTTAGGACCGGTATTCGGCGTAAAGGGCGGCGCAGCAGGCGGCGGATACGCACAGGTTGTTCCGATGGAAGACATCAACCTTCATTTCACAGGTGACTTCCATGCAATCGGCGCAGCAAACAACCTTCTTGCAGCCATGATCGACAACCACATTTTCCAGGGCAATGCACTGAACATTGACCCGAGAAAGATCACATGGAGAAGATGTGTGGACATGAACGACCGTCAGCTTCGTAATGTAGTAGACGGACTTGGCGGAAGAACAAACGGTATGCCTCGTGAAGACGGATACGACATCACAGTTGCATCTGAGATCATGGCAGTTCTCTGCCTGGCAAGCGACATCAAAGACTTAAAAGAAAGACTTTCCAGAATCATCATCGGAT
>UQHF01000038.1 GCA_900540785.1 uncultured Blautia sp. | reverse complement strand
CTACCGGGCGGATTCGGGACTTTAACCCGTTAGAAACGTGCGCCGCTAGGCGCACAATATAAAACAGGGGAGATTTTCCTCCCCTGTTTTTATCTGTTTTCAGAAAGCTCTTTTAAAATTTTACATCCATGTGCATATAAAGAAATGTGAATTCCTTTTCCCACATCAAGAAAACGCGCGGTTCCTGTAACTATATCTACTCCTACGGGAACAATCGTAGCAGAAGTCTCAGCCGGCATAACCGATTCATCTACCAGGTAAGAAATTCCAGTCTGTTTAATCGTTTCCCATACATCTTTATCGGCGTCTTTTAAATAAAGAAGAAGTATCAGACATAAATTTCTTCCCTTCCGTTCCCGGGAATTAAAATACTCAATTTCTCTTTCTATTGTCTCCTCCACATCTGTACACGTTACACATCTCACATAATAATGTATAAAGTCTTTCGAAAAATAAAATTTTTTCTTCCAATAATACTCTCCCTCTATTTTTGTAAATTTCCTGCTCTCAAGGCTTTTCTCCACCTCTCCTCTGCCCATGCCAGACATCTGGAAAAGCGCTCTTTTCTCATTCTTTTCCCATTCTTTTACTGCTTCATATCCTATCAGCTCAGGCGCCGACTTATATATCAGCCAAATCGCACAGATACTGCAAAGCAGCATAAAAATTATACCTCCCCACTGAACCCATTCCGGCAATCCCTTTGCCGAACAGGCTGCTATTAAGGCCACAAAACCCAATACCCCCACAACTATAGCAATGAGAAACATTTTCTTTGATTTTTTTATATTCTGTTTCTCCTCTTCTGTCAGGTTTTCATTATGATCTGCATTCATGATTCTTCTTTCTCCTTTCAGTCTCCTCTAAACCACAGATTCATTTCTTTTAACTGTTCCCACCCCTTTTCTTCAACAGGAAGAAGGTATTTATTTAATGCGGTTTCTACCATATTTACCAACCTTTCTTTTGACTGTAACTGCCAGTCATACGATTCCTTTGCTGTGGCATTATTTTCCCAGTCAAATTTTCCTTCCAAAACATTTTCGATTCTTCCCCCGTTTAACAAAACTCTGTCTTCCATGCCCAAAGGATACGCTCCTGCCTCCAGATAATAAAGATCACAGTATGGATTTTTATCTGCCCAAAAATAAACAACTATTTTATCTTTTGTTTCTTTATACCATCTATTCCCCTTTTTCTTATATCCCAATGGCTTCAATATTCCGGTTATTACGTTCAAAAATTCTTTTCTTCTTTGTTTTACAAATCGCAGCACCTCCTCTTTATCTGTCTGCCTGAACTTCCAATATAACGCAGATATGGCAGTTTCCGCTTTTTTCTCATCTTCCTTTTCTTTTATCTCCAGATAATACCGCAAATTACAGTCCTCATCATCACGGCCCCACTTATAAAGCCACTTTTTCTCCTCTTCATTACAGAATATTGCTGTAGAAAAAATCCCATATACAATTCCAGTATAATTTTCATGGAATTTAAGATTTAGACAAAAGGCTGTTTTCTCTGTAAGCTCTTTATAAAAATGGCATGTATGAATAGTTCCTTCCAAAAATCCTGCATCTCTTAATTTCTGTTTCCATTCTTCCCTTCGCTCTTCCATTTCCCTTTCCACCTTCTGATAATTAATTTATTATACCATTTATTTTTTGGAAAATCATCTGTTTTATATGAATATTTGCCAAAAATATACCCTGGCAATTTCTTACCAGGGTAATTCTCACGAAATTCTTCCGTTTTCCATTTCATATACTACATCAGCGAGATTCATTGTTGATTCTCTGTGAGATACAAGGACGATCGTCTTATCTTCCCGTGATTCCTTTAGCGCTTTCAAAATCATGCCCTCATTCAGAGAATCCAGATTGCTTGTGGGCTCATCTAAAAGAAGGAAGGGAGCATCATGAAGAAAAGCTCTTGCGATTCCAATTCTCTGTTTCTCCCCGCCTGACAAAGTATCGCCGAGCTCTCCTGTTTTTGTATCATAACCTTTTGGCAGACTCATAATGAAATCATGAACAGACGCCTTCTTTGCAGCTTCCTGAATTTCTTCCAAAGACGCACCCGGCTTTCCCACTGCAATATTATTCGCAAGAGAATCATGGAAAAGATACGTTTCCTGTGTTACATAGGATTCCATATTTCTTAAATCCTGTGTGTTTACTTCTTTTATATTCTTTCCCGAAATGGAAATGCTTCCCTGCTCTACGTCCCAGAAACGCATAAGAAGCCTTAAAAGTGTGGACTTTCCGGAGCCGCTCGCTCCGTGAATGCCTACAACCTTTCCTTTTGGGAAAGATATGGTATAATCCTTTAAGATTTCTTCTTCCTCATAAGAAAAACTCACACCTTCTGCTTTTGCCTCTTTAAACACAGTCGCTTCTTTTCCCTCTGTTTCCTTTACCTGAGGCGTTTCTTCTAAAAGAGAAAGAACCCTTTCTCCACTTGCAAGCGTCTGATTCAGATTATTAGACAGATTGGCAAGAGCCACTACCGGACCAAAAGACCCCATCATGGCTGTAACAGAAAGAATTAATTCCTGATACGTCACATTGCCATTCTCATAATTCCAGAGCATAAAAAACAACATTCCAAAAGAAAACAGCAAAATAAAAAAATTAGTCAAAGAACTTTGAACAGCTTCATGACGATTCAGTTTTTTCTGCATTTCTCCCAGCTCATACGACTTCTTTTTCATTTTTTCCATCCGTTCTTTTCCCTGGTGAAACTGAATGGTTTCGTCTAATCCCCGAAGAGAATCCAGAATAAAACTGTTTAACTGACCAAAAGAATCCCGAAACTCCATACCGTCATCTGCTCCGGCTTTCCCGTTGAAAAGCGGAAGCACTACACCAATTACCACATATGCCACTAATGCTATCATCCCTGCCGGCAGATATTGTTTACTGATGAAAATAACCATAATCGCAGATGTGAAAACTGCAATCGCGATCGGCGAAATCGTATGTGCATAAAAAACCTCCAAAAGTTCAATATCTGAGGTAATAATAGAAATTAAATTTCCTCTTTCCCTTCCTTCCAGTTTTGCAGGACAAAGCTTTCGAAGAGCTGCAAACACCTTGTGACGGATAACAGCCAGAAGTTTAAATGCAATAAAATGATTACAGTACTGCTCTCCATAATGAAAAATCCCGCGTAAAACAGCTAAAATCAACAGAATAACAGCCACATTTCCAACCGAATAAAAATCCCCTTCAAAGATACGCCCCAGAAGCTCATATCCGGCAATTACTGTTAAAAAAATAGCACATAAATATCCAAGGACTCCAAGAAAAACAGCAGCGCACATTACCGGTATCAGCGGTTTTACAAGCCCTGTAAGCTGTCTCATGATCACAATCCCTTTTCTTCTCTTCTTCGATTCTCTCATTCTGCCACCACCTTTCTCCTTTCTCTGCTATAAGATTCCAGTTCTTTTTGACTGCAGAAAAGTTTTTTGTATGCTCCTTCCTCTTTTATCAGCTCTTCATGTGTTCCTGACTGAACAATTTCTCCTTTTTCCAGCATATAAATCCTGTCGCTGTCCATTACATTTGCCAGCCTGTGAGAAATAAGAAGCACTGTTTTTGTTTTAGAAAGCATACGGATCACTTTCATGATCATTTCTTCACTTTCCATATCAATATTCGAAGTCGCTTCATCGAAAATATATACCGGTGTATCATGTAAAAGAGCCCTTGCCATCGCAAGTCGTTGCCTCTGTCCTCCTGAAAAATTGCTGCCACGTTCCATCACAGGCGTATCCAGTCCTTTTTGAGCCTTTATAAATCCATAAAGATTTACCTGTTTTAATACTTCTTCCATCTCTTTCTCTGACGCATCTTTTTTTCCCATTTTTAAATTCTCACGGACTGTACCTTTAAACAGATAGCTGTTGTGACTTACAAATGTAATATGCTCCATCAGACTTTTTTCTGAAATATCACAAAGTTCCTGTTCCTGGATTTTAATACTGCCTTTATAATTTTTATTTCTTCCCATCAAAATTCCCGCAATGGTACTTTTTCCACATCCGGATACGCCTGCAACCGAAAGAAAACTTCCCGCCGGTAAATCCATTGATATATTTTTGAGAATTTTTCTTTTCTCTTCATAGGAGAACTGTACATTTCGAAGCGAAATGGAAATCTTTCCCTCCGTGAGATGCTTCTTTTCCCCTTCCTCTTCCGGCAAATCCAGAAGAGCAAAAATTTTATCACTTGCCGCCATTCCATTCATTGCAATATGAAAAAAAGACCCGAGAAGACGAAGCGGAATAAAAAATTCCGATGCCAGCAAAATGATCATAACCGCTCCCCCAAACGTTACATTTCCTCTTCCAAACTCAGAAATTGCCACGATCATACCTGCAGCAGCCCCTCCATATGCGATCACATCCATTACACTTGTAGAATTTAACTGCATCATAAGGACCTTCATTGTAATCTGGCGGAAACGCTGAGATTCCCGGTCCATTTCCTCTGCCTTTTGTGCATCTGCCTGGTAAATTTTCAAAGTAGTGAGCCCCTGAAGATTTTCAAGAAATGAATCACCCAGCTCTGTATAAATTCCCCAGTATCTATTCAAAAGTTTTTTTGCCAGTTTCTGTACAGCAATAATTGAAACAGGAATCAGGGGCACGCAGATCAAAAGAACAGCACTTGCCTTTATATTTATAAAAGACAGAACAAAAAATAATGTAAGAGGAGCCAGCAGACTGTAGAAAAACTGCGACAAATACTTTCCAAAGTAAATCTCAAGCTGCTCTACCCCCTCTGCTGCCATCTGCACAACCTCAGAGGTTGCCACATTTTCTCTGTAGGAAGCCCCTAATTTTAACAGCTTCTCATAAATCTTTTCTCTTAAAATTCCTTTCACATCTACACTCGCTCTGTAAGAAGAAAACGAAGCCTGTCTGTCAGAAAAGAAACGAAACAACATTGCTGCCAGAACTACCGCGCCTCCCAGAACTATATCCTTTGCCAGGAGTTCTCCTTTCAGAGTTTTTTGTAAAAGAAAAGAAACCGTCCCCACCATAATGATCTGGCACAAAAGAGACAGCCATTTCCATACTACCTGAAAAACGATATGTTTTTTTGCATGTGACAATAATTGAATCAGTCGTTTTTTTATCATGATACCGTTCCTTTCGTTGTTTTTACTCTCATAAAGAAATACCAGAAATGCCATATCCACACTGCGGCAAGACATATTCTTCCTGCAGGAGCATTTTTCATAAAGAGAAAGCCGATTGACATGAACACAGTAACAACTCCGAAAATACGAAGTTTTGTTCCTGCAGACATAGAACGCTCCTCCACAAAGCTTTCCAGATGTTTTTTATAGAGCGCTGTCTTTTTAAACCAGATCTTCAGCTTCTCTGAGCTTTTTGTAAAACAGAATACCGTTCCCATATAAAAAGGAACTGTGGGCAAAACAGGAAGTATCACTCCCAAAGTTCCAAAGCCCAAACAAAGAAAACCGAGGATTATCCAGAAAATCTTCCTTATTCCTTTACGACACATTATTTCTTCTCCTTTTTAGTTAGTTTAATCTAATTAGTTTTAGCTAACTCAGTATACAAAAATCCTTTTCTGTTGTCAATTCCGTTTTTCCCAAAGTTGTTAAAATTTAAACGATTTTAAAAAAACAGAATTTTTTTTATTGATTTCTTGTAGTAAATATGTATAATATAGATTAGAAGTGGTACTTTCACTTCTTTCAGAACGGATAGAAGCACCTGCTTTTTCCAGGTGTGCTTATCTTAATTAAAAAGAAAAGAGGTACATGTAAGATGGCAGAAATGAATTTAACCAAGTATGGCATCACAGGAACAACTGAAATCGTTCACAACCCTTCTTATGAATTGTTATTCGCTGAGGAAACAAAACCTGAGCTTGAAGGCTTTGAAAAAGGTCAGGAAAGTGAACTGGGCGCTGTCAATGTTATGACTGGCGTTTACACAGGCCGTTCTCCTAAAGACAAATTTATCGTTATGGACGAAAATTCCAAAGATACTGTATGGTGGACTTCTGACGAGTACAAAAATGACAATCACCCGGCATCCCAGGAAGCATGGGATACTGTAAAAGACCTTGCATTAAAAGAGCTCTCCAATAAGAAACTCTACGTTGTAGATGCTTTCTGCGGTGCCAACAAAGATACACGTATGGCAATCCGTTTCATTATGGAAGTAGCTTGGCAGGCTCATTTTGTTACAAACATGTTCATTCAGCCAACAGCAGAAGAGCTTGAAAACTTTGAGCCGGACTTCATCGTATACAACGCTTCCAAAGCAAAAGTTGAAAACTTCAAAGAGTTAGGATTAAACTCTGAGACAGCAGTTATGTTCAACATCACAAGCCGTGAGCAGGTTATCGTAAACACATGGTACGGCGGAGAAATGAAAAAAGGTATGTTCTCCATGATGAACTACTACCTTCCATTAAAAGGCATCGCTTCCATGCACTGCTCTGCAAACACAGACTTAAACGGCGAAAACACAGCAATCTTCTTCGGTCTTTCCGGAACAGGAAAAACTACACTTTCCACAGACCCGAAACGTCTTCTTATCGGTGATGACGAGCACGGCTGGGACGACAACGGTGTATTCAACTTCGAAGGCGGCTGCTACGCAAAAGTTATCGACCTTGACAAAGAGTCTGAACCGGACATCTACAATGCAATCAAACGTGACGCTCTTCTTGAGAACGTAACACTTGATTCTGAAGGAAAAATCGACTTTACAGATAAGAGCGTAACAGAGAACACACGTGTTTCTTACCCGATCAACCACATTGAGAACATTGTTCGCCCTGTTTCTTCCGCTCCGGCAGCTAAAGAAGTTATCTTCCTGTCTGCAGATGCTTTCGGCGTACTGCCTCCAGTATCTATCCTGACACCAGAGCAGACACAGTACTACTTCCTTTCCGGATTCACAGCAAAACTTGCTGGTACAGAGCGCGGAATCACAGAGCCTACACCAACATTCTCCGCTTGCTTCGGACAGGCATTCCTGGAACTGCATCCTACAAAATATGCAGAAGAGCTTGTTAAGAAAATGGAAAAGAGCGGCGCTAAGGCATACCTGGTAAATACAGGATGGAACGGAACAGGAAAACGTATCTCCATTAAAGATACACGTGGTATCATCGATGCAATCTTAAACGGAGACATCTTAAACGCACCAACAAAGAAGATTCCTCACTTCAACTTCGAAGTACCGACAGAGCTTCCAGGTGTTGACTCCAACATTCTTGACCCACGTGACACATACGCTGACGCTTCCGAGTGGGAAACAAAAGCAAAAGACTTAGCAGCAAGATTCGTTAAGAACTTCGCAAAATACGAAGGAAACGAAGCTGGTAAAGCATTAGTTTCTGCTGGTCCTCAGGAATAATTTATATTCTCAAAAAAATCCCGGCTGTTCATTCAGCCGGGATTTTCTTGTTCTCCCTTTGTATTTCAACCTTTATTTCTGTAAAAGACAGACTGTTTCACAGTGTTCTGTAAAACCAAACATATCTACAGGCTGTATTTCTTTTACCTTATATCCTTTCTTTACAAGATATTTTAAATCTCTGGCAAGAGTCTCCGGGTTACAGGAAATATACACAATTTTTTTCGGATTTAATGTGATCACAGAAGAAAGAAATTTTTCATCGCTTCCTGCACGGGGCGGATCCATAAACACAACGTCTGCTGTTTCCCCCTGCGCTGCCATAGATTCCATAAATACGCCCGCATCGTTTTCATAAAAAGAAATATTGGTGATTTTATTTTCTCTTGCATTGATTCTGGCATCGCGGACTGCATCTTTGTTCAGCTCAATCCCTATTACTTCTTTCGCCTGTTTTGACGCGATCATTCCAATGGTACCTATACCGCAGTACGCATCGATCACTCTCTCCTTTCCTTTTAAATCAGCAAGACGCACTGCTTCTTTATAAAGGATTTCTGTCTGCACAGGATTTACCTGATAAAAAGATTTCGGGGAAATCCGGAAGGAACAGCCGCATAATCTGTCCCGGATAAAACCTTTTCCGTAAATTACGATTTCCCTTTCTCCCAGAACCATGCTTGTCCTTTTGTCATTAATATTTAAAACGACTGTGGAAATTTCAGGATGTTCCTTTCTAAGCGCCTTTACAAAATTATTTTTGGACGGAAAAACCGGAGAACTTACTACAAGCACCACCATAATCTCGTTTGTCTCAAATCCTCTTCTCACAAGAACGTGGCGCAAAAGACCGTAGCCGGTATCTTCATCGTATGTTTTAATTTTAAAGGATTTCAGCATTCCCCGTATCGTGCGGATAATTTCCTGGCTTTTTTCATCTTCTATCATGCAGCTTTCAATAGGAACCACTCTGTGAGATTTTGCCTCATACGTTCCAGAAATGATATTTCCCCTTCTGTCTCTGTCAAAAACTGCATGAACTTTATTTCTGTAGTGATATGGATTTTCCATGCCCTTTATCGGTTTTACTTTTCCGAATCTTCCAAGAAGCTTTTCCTCCTGCTTCTGTTTTTTCTTTAATTGTTCCTCATAGGAAATTCCCTGATACTGACAGCCTCCGCACTTTTTGGCATGAGGACAGAGGGTGATGTCTTCCCCTTTTGTTTTCTTTTTCTGACTTTCTGTTGTTTTCATTTATTTCTCCTTTTTATACTTCTTTCTCTGCTTCATTCACAGCCATTTCATAAGCCTCCCGATAGGAAAGTCCTGCTTTCTTACAGAATTTTGTCAGGCTTTCATATTCCGGATAAAAGTATATCTTCTCTCTGTCCCTGCATACCTTTACAAGAACTTCTCCAAGATCTGTGCCAATTCTTCTTATTTCTCTCTCAAGTATTGTTCTATGCATCTCAGTTCTTCGAATTCCTATGGTCGTGGTTTCTCTGAAAATAATCTGCTCCAGATTCTCTCTGTCCTCTTCTTTACAGAGAACACTTAAAATCCATGCCGGACGGTTTTTTTTCATAAAAGCAGGAACATAATACACATCTTTCGCCCCTGCCTCCATGAGAAGCTTCATGGTATAGCCCAGGTTTTCTCCTGTGCAGTCATCAATATTCGTCTCCAGCTTACAGATAGTATCTTCTTTTTCCGCCTCTTCCTCTGTAATCAGCATAGCCCGAAGAATCCCCGGACAGTCATACTCTCGTTTCCCTGCGCCGATTCCTGTTTTTACAACAGAAAAACGTGCCGGAAGTGTCTCTTTCGTCCGAATTGCCGCTGCAATAGCTGCTCCTGTAGGTGTCACCAGTTCTCCCTGTACCTCTGTGATTTTTATTTTCAGCCCATTTTGAGCTGCTACATTTAAAACAGCAGGAACCGGAACCGGAAGGATTCCATGCTGGCAGCGTACGGTTCCTTTTCCTTCCCATAATTCCGGTATGATCACTTCTGTGGCCTTCAGATTATCCATACATACAGCAGCCGCTACAATATCTACAATGGAATCCACTGCTCCCACCTCATGAAAATGCACTTCTTCTGACGGCACATTATGCGCTTTTGCCTCTGCCTCTGCAAGAATGGTAAAAATTTTTACCGCGAGACGCTCTGCATTTTCGGTAAGATTTCCTGCATGGATAATCTCTTTAATTTCCTTTATCCCTCTGTGAATATGATGATGGCTGTGCTTCTCATGTTTATGCACATGTTCCACCTCTCCGCCATGCTCATGTACATGACCGCTCTCTTCACAACATTTATGTCCATGAAGATACTCCATATCATGATCGTAATTTTCATATTCTTTATCAAGTATTACATGAAAATCGCAGGCTTCAATCCCTGATTTTTTTACCTTTTTTATCTCTGTTCTGTATCCTGTAAGCGGAAGGCTTTTCAGAGTATTTTCAAGTACGTCCCTGTCAGCTCCCAGATCAAGGAGCGCCGCTACCGTCATATCACCGCTGATTCCGGAATAACATTCCAGATATAATGTATTTCCCACTATGCTTTCTCCCCTTTCCCTGCTGCAAGACGGTTAATCTGCGTTGCAAGATAACCGGCTCCATAACCATTATCAATGTTTACAACGGACACTCCGTTTGCACAGGAATTGATCATGGTAAGAAGCGCTGACATTCCCCCGAAATTCGCGCCATATCCCACTGAGGTTGGAACAGCGATCACAGGTCTGCTCACAAGTCCTCCCAGCACACTTGCAAGTGCCCCCTCCATTCCTGCTACTGCCACAACGCAGTTTGCCTTCTGTATGGTTTCCAGTTTCGAAAATAGCCGGTGCATTCCACTGACTCCTATATCATAGATCCGCTCCACCTCTGTCCCAAAATATTCCGCGGTCTGTGCCGCTTCCTCCGCCACAGGTATATCTGCAGTTCCTGCAGTACATACTACAATATTGCCAATTTTCTGTTTTTCTTTTTTACCTATTTTTAAAATCCGGGATACCGGGT
Source organism: uncultured Blautia sp. (assembly GCA_900540785.1). Taxonomy (GTDB): domain Bacteria; phylum Bacillota; class Clostridia; order Lachnospirales; family Lachnospiraceae; genus Blautia_A. The sequence goes on along the minus strand of UQHF01000038.1, from coordinate 24,789 downwards.
CATATTCTGCCTCCGGAAAGCGCTCTTTTACAAGCGCATACTGCTTTTCCGATGCTCTTGTGCCAAAAGCTTCTCCATTTTCTTTATATAAACGCTCGTATATACTCAAAAGATGCTGGTCTGCCTTACCGCTGCAGTAAACGACTTCCGCAAAGCCGGTGCGGTTTTTTCTGCCGGTGTCAAGCTTTGCATATTCCAACTCCTCATAGCTTTCTTTTTTCAATAACATTTCTGCCTCTTTTACAGTTACCTTTCCATCACGCACTGCCTCCAGAAGTTCCTGTACTGTCATTTATTCTGTCATTCCTTTCCCCGTATAAATTCTCTTTTTAATATACGATAAATCCCCTCTGTTGACAAGAGCCATGAGGCTGTTTTCCGCAGCTTCATGGCTCCCCTTAATAATTTTATATTGTTTATTCTATTTAGATTCCAAGAGCGATTTCCATCATCTTATTAAATGATGTCTGACGTGCTTCTGCGGAAATTGCTTCTTCTCTGTAGATATGATCGGAAATTGTTAAAATTCCAAGCGCTTCTTTTCCTGCCCTTGCTGCTGTCATGAAAAGTCCTGCACATTCCATCTCTGCACAGAGAACGCCCATTTTTCTCCAGGCATCAGATGCCTGTTTGTTGTCACTGTAGAACACATCAGAGGAAACTACATTTCCTACTCTTACCGGTGTTCCCTGCTCTTTTGCAACTTCTACTGCTCTTGATACCAGATTGTAGCTTGCAGTCGGTGCAAAAGTTCCCGGCAGGCAGAACTGGCTTCCAAAATTGGAGTCTGTGCAGGCTCCCATTGCGATAATAACGTCCATTACGTTTACATCGTCCTGAAGAGCGCCTGCAGAGCCGATACGGATAATGCGGTCTACATCATAGAAATTGTAAAGCTCATAGCTGTAAATTCCGATGGACGGCATTCCCATACCGCTTGCCATAACAGATACTTCCTGTCCTTTGTATGTTCCTGTATATCCAAGAACATTTCGAACTGTGTTGAAGCATACCGGATTTTCAAGATAAGTCTCCGCAATATATTTTGCACGAAGCGGATCTCCCGGCATTAAAACCTTTTTTGCAATATCTCCTTTTTTCGCTGTGTTGTGTGGTGTTGGAATACACATAATACATTACCTCCTGTTATATAGTTTAAATTTTTATTAATAAAAAATCTCCGCTTTTCCTCTTCCTCTTTCAAGAAGAGTTTTCTGAAGACGGATTCCCATTTCCATAAGCGCTTTTGTATCCATTTTTAAAACGCCGTCATATTTCAGGAATTCTCCTCCAACCATTGTATATTTGACATTCTGGCTGTTGCTGCTGTATAAAATGCTGGAAACCGGATTGTAAAACGGGAAAGTATCCATCTGATAAAGATCCCAGATCACAAGATCGGCAGGAGCGCCCTCTTTCAGGTACCCTGTCCCAAAAGGAAATGCCCTGTGACCTGCCATCAAATGTTTCCAGATTTCTTCTCCGGAAAATGCGGAAGCATCGTCCGCCTGGAATTTTCCGAGCAGCCCGAAAAGCCTTGCCTGCTCTACAGGATTTAAAGTATTCGAGCTTGCCGCCCCGTCTGTTCCGAATCCATAGTTAAGCTTTGGATAGAAGTCAAAAAATTTCCCTCTCCCGGAAGCCAGCTTCATATAGGTTTTGGGACAGAACGCAAACCAGGTATCGTCCTTTATCAGGTTCAGATCCTCTTCCTCAATCCAAAGTCCATGTCCCACAAGAACAGGAAGTTCAAATCCTCCTGCCTGCGCCATAACCCCAAAGGGAGTAAGCCCTGTCTTTTCTCTTGTTTTTTCTACCTGCGGTCCTTCCTCTGAAATGTGCATATGAAGGGGCACATTTAATTTTTTCGCCTCATCTACAATCTCTCCAAGCGTCGGCTCCGGGCAGGTGTATACTGCATGAGGTCCCATATGAAAAGAAATTTTATCAGAATCCTCTCTGTGATTTTGGATAAACTCCGAAACCTCTGAAAGCCGTTCCGGAAATTCTTCTGTTGCGCCGAAAAGAGTCGGTGCAAGGTCGCCCCGGATTCCGGTTTCTTTTACTGCTCTTAATACATGCTCTTCCCCAAAATAATGGTCTGCAAATACCGTCACACCATTATTGAGCATTTCTGCGATTCCGAGAAGAGTTCCCGTATACACATCTTCGTCTGTCATTTTGCTCTCATACGGCCATATCATTTCATTAAACCAGGCATCTGCCGTTACATCTTCCGCAATACCTTTAAAAATATTCATGGCTGTATGCGTATGAAGATTTGGAATACCGGGTGTTACATAAAAGCCGGAACAGGAAATCACGTCTTCTGCTTCCGGAAATTCTTCTTTTCCTGTTTCCACTATTTTTTCAATGCGCCCATTTTTAATATATACATCCTGATGAAGGGTGCACTTTCCGTTTTCATCAAGAAGAGACGCATCTTTTAATAAAACTGCTTTTTCCATGTCTGTCCCCTTTCATTTTATTATTGCAAGACATTACAAACTGTGATAGCATAAATCTGTTGCCATACAGGCAAAATCCCTTTTATAAGGAGTATACTTATGAAAAAAGTTCTTGTCATCGGTTCTACCGTAGTAGATGTTGTCGTAAATCTTGTGGATCATCTCCCAAAAACAGGAGAAGACGTTCACATCAGAAGTCAGCATATGTCCCTTGGAGGCTGCGCCTACAATGTTTCAGATTCCATTCGCCACTTCCAGGTTCCCTACATTCTCTTTTCCCCTGTGGGAACAGGTGTGTACGGAAACTTTGTAAGAGAAGAGCTTCACATACGGGGAATTTCTTCTCCCATTCCCACCCCGGAAAGAGAAAACGGCTGCTGCTACTGTTTTGTGGAAGATACGGGAGAGCGCTCCTTTATCTCCTACCACGGAGCAGAATATCTCTTTGAAAAAGAATGGTTTTCTCTCATTCCTCTTGAGGAAATCGACTCCGTATATATCTGCGGCCTTGAAATCGAAGAAAGCACAGGAAAAAACATTGTGGAATTTTTGGAAGCCCACCCGGAGCTTACGGTTTATTTTGCTCCCGGACCAAGACTTACCGTCATCAATCCCCAACTTGTAGAACGGCTCTACCGGCTTTCCCCCATTCTTCACCTGAATGAAACAGAAGCCCTATCTGCAAGCGGAAAATCCACGGTACAGGAGGCTGCCTCTTTTCTTTATGAAAAAACAAACAATACAGTAATTGTCACTCTGGGAGAAAAAGGCTGCTTTTTCTTTGACGGAAAAGAATCAGAAACTGTCCCCCCTGTACCTGCCATTCAGGTGGATACCATCGGGGCAGGAGATTCCCACATCGGCTCTGTGATCGCCTGTCTGAAAAAAGGCGATCCGCTTAAAACAGCCATTCAAAAAGCCAACCGGGTTTCTTCTTCCGTTGTCGCCTCCTCAGGGGCACTTCTCTCTGACACTGCATTTGATAAGCTGGGGCTTCTTTAAAAGAAGCCCCTTTTTCTTTCTTATTTTCCGCTTAAACGTTCTTTTTTCTTTTTCTGAGAATAATAGTAAACGCCAAGACCAATTAAAGTTGTAAGATATGGTACCATAAGGATAATCTCATACGGCATAGCTGCTGTAAGCTGCATTACGTTTGCAAGCGCCTGCGCCACACCAAAGAGCAGGGATACAAGGAAGCCTCCGATCGGAGTATTTCCACCCATACTTGCAGCGGCAAGGGCAATGAAACCACGGCCGCCTGACATATCCTTTGTAAACATATTCATGTATCCGCCTGACAGATAGAAACCGCCGAATGCAGCGAGCGCGCCGCTGATCACAAGGGCGATATACTGCATTTTTCTGGAATTGATTCCCACGGATTCTGCCGCGTCCTTATTTTCGCCTACAGAACGAATAGAAAGTCCCAGCGGTGTTTTATAAAGGAAGAGATGCAGAAGGATCACGGCAAGGATTGCAAGCCATGTAAGTATATTCTGTCCTGATAAAACCTCCCCGATAAATGGAATCTTTTCAATAAGCGGAATGGTAATATTTGGTGCAGATACACTCTTGATGGAGGTGGATACCCCTCTGTCTCCTGAAAAGGCTACAAGGAGAAGAACGGTTCCTCCTGTTGCCGTTAAGTTTATGGCAATAGCAGCCAGAATCTCATCTGTCTTTAAATTCAGTACAAAGAACGCCAGGATAAGACCGATGAATCCGCCGATCGCAACGGTGATCAAAAGGCCCAGCCATGCACTGTGTGTCAGAGAGGAAAAAATAACTCCGAACAGTGCGGAAAAAAGCATGATACCTTCCAGTGCCATATTTGTAATACCGGATTTTGCCGCAATGGCTGCTGCCAGAGTTGCAAACAAAATGGGGGTGGCAGCCCTTAATATGGCGCCAAAAAAATCCGGGGATAAAATTGCATTCCACATATTATGCCGCCTCCTCTTCTTTTAATGCTGCCTTTGCTTCTTTTGCAATCAGCTTGTGTTTGTATTTGCTTAAGAACTGTTCCGCTACTACAAGAAGGATAATGATACCCTGTGTAATCTGAACGATTTCCAGAGTAACGTCTGTTCTTCTTGCCATAATGGAAGCTCCTGTTCGCAGGTATGCAAGGAAGAGAGCTGCAAATGGAGTATACAGAGGATTCTTTCTGGAAAGTGTGCAGATAATGATGGCATCCCATCCATATCCCAGAAGAGAAGTCCAGGTAAATCGTTTGTAGATCGGGCTTAACATTTCCACGCCGCCGCCGAGGCCTGCAATAAAACCGCCAAGAAGCTGGGAAATTAAAATTACCTTTATAATACTGATACCGGAATATTTTGCAAACTCTTCGTTCTCACCTGTAAGACGAAGCTCGTATCCTGTCTTTGTTCGGTACAGGAAAAAGTATCCGAAAACAGCCACGCCAAGCGCAATGATAATTCCCAGATGCACACGTGTTCCGTCAATAAGAACAGGAAGCTTGGAAGCCTCACTGAGCTTATAGGAGGCTGCACTTGCCTTCGGGTCTGCGATTACATTATTCAGCATATAGTTTCCGAAATACAGAGCAAGGTAGTTGATCATCAGAGAAGATACCAGCTCACTTGCTGTTGTTGTGATTTTCATGATCGCCGGAATCGCTGTAAAAAGCGCACCTACAAGGCCGGCACAGAGAAGCGCAGCTACAGGAGAGATCACATTTCCTGTCACATAAATTGCAATACAGGAAGCGATGAGACCACCTACATGGAACGCACCTTCGCCTGCAAGGTTAATCTGGTTTGCGGAAAACATAATACATACGCCTGTTCCTGTAAAAATCAGAGGAATCATGGATTCTACTACATTTCCCATATTTCTTTTACTTGTCAGCGGACCTGTAAGAAGATATTTAATCGCTTCTACCGGCTGGTCGCTCACCATGAAAATAATTCCGAAGGAAATGGCAAGGGCGATCAGAACGGAAAGGATTGTCCGCAGAACGTCAAATCTCTTTGCACTACTCATACATGACTCCCTCCAATACTTCATCTTTCTTAATACCAAGCATATGCTGGCCAAGCTCATCTTCTGTTACACGCTCCACATCGTTAAAAAAGCCTGCAAATTTTCCTTTATACATAACAGCAAGACGGTCACTTAAGGAAAAAATTTCTGTCAAGTCTGCGGAAATCAGAATTACAGCACAGCCTGCATCGCGGAATTCCAGAAGACGCTTTCTGATAAACGCCGCAGCTCCTACATCAATTCCTCGTGTGGGCTGGTTTGCAATAATAATATCCGGTTCTGTAGAAAACTCTCTGGCAACGATTACCTTCTGGATATTTCCACCGGAAAGCATTCCCACATTCTGTTTTCTTGATTTACATTTTACAAGATATTCTTTGATCAGCTCATCGCTTCTCTTATCCAGAACCTTCTGTTTCATGAAAAACTTCCCGGAGTATTTCGGATCTCTGTACTGATTGGAAAACAGGTTTTCTTTGATGCTGAGTGTTTTGGCACAGCCGGAAGTCATACGGTCTTCCGGAATATGGGCAAGCTTCATATCACGGATGTCGCGGATAGATGCCCTGGCAATATCCTTGCCCTTAATCTGAATGCTTCCTTTATACTTCTTATTTAAGCCGGTGATGGTATCAATAAGCTCTGTCTGTCCATTTCCCTCTACGCCGGCGATTCCAAGGATTTCTCCGCCCTTTAAGTCAAAGGACAGATCGTCTACTTTCATAACGCCCTGAGAATTATGGACTGTAAGATTTCTTACCTTTAAAAATACATTGTCTGAAAGATGCTGCTCGTTTTTGTCAAACTGTAAGGATACTTCATGACCTACCATGAGCTTTGACATCTCCTGGGTGCTAATATCTGCCACCTCATATGTACCCATGCTTTTTCCGTTTCTCATAATGGTTGCGCGGTCACATATCTTTTTGATCTCGTCTAGCTTGTGGGAAATAAAAATGATCGTATGTCCTTTTTCTTTCAGTTTCAAAAGCTGTACGAAAAGCTCCTCTGTCTCCTGCGGTGTTAAAACGGCAGTCGGCTCGTCCAGGATTAAAATTTCCGCTCCTCTGTACAGAGCCTTTAAAATTTCCACCTTCTGCTTGATACCAACCGGGATCTCTTCTACTTTTTCTTTTACGTTAATATCAAAATTATATTCTTTTGCAATGTCCTGAGCAGCTTTTACTGCCTTGTCCATATCAATGAAAATTCCTTTTTTCGGCGCAACGCCAAGGATAATATTTTCCGCAACAGAAAGGGATGGAACAAGCATAAAGTGCTGATGCACCATACCGATTCCCTTGCTGATAGCGTCCTGTGGAGATTTTATAGAAGTCTTATTTCCATTCAGGATAATTTCGCCCTGGTCCGGAGATTCAATTCCGAAAAGTACCTTCATAAGCGTACTTTTTCCCGCGCCGTTCTCTCCCAGCAGCGCATGGATTTCTCCTTTTCTAAGTTCCAGGGATACATCTTCATTTGCAACCACACCATTCCCGTAAATCTTCATAATGTGGTTCATCTGTAATACCACTTGATTATCCAAATCCTTTCACCCCGTCTCTCTTTATTTAAAATGCTTAAAAAGGAAAATCCAGTTCCGGATGAATACCGGGACTGGATTCTCCATGCCGTTATTTGTTTATTTTACTTTTACGGAATCGTATAATGCCTGGATCTCATCTTCGCTCATTGCATTTTCACCAAGAGCTGTCGGAACTTCCAGCTCACCATTTATAATCTGGTTTTTCAGTTCTTCTACTTTGTTGCGGATCTCTTCCGGAACTACTTCTTTGTAGTGATCGTCTTCCACAAGCTCTACGCCGCCCTCTGCAAATCCGAGGTATTCAAGTTCACCATATGGAAGCTCACCTTCCATATCCATTTTGATGGCACGGATCAGGGAATTTCCTACGTTCTTAATTGCAGAACTTGGAATGTTTGCTGCATAATCCGGGAGTTTTGCTGCCTGGTCAGAGTCAACGCCGAACGCATATCTGTCTGCTTCCACAGCTGCTTCGATCTGTCCGAGACCTGCGCTTCCTGCTACGTTAAATCCAACGTCTGCACCGTTCTGATACTGTGTAAGAGCCATATCTTTTGCAGCAGCGGAATCGTAGAAGTTTCCTACGTACGCCATAGCTACCTGGATTTCTTCGTCAATATCTTTTGCACCCTGAATGTAACCGATTAAGAAGTCATCGATAACAGAGTTATCCATACCGCCAAGGAATCCGATGATCTTATTGGAAGGATCTACTTTATCAAGTGTCTCGTCTGTTGTCATCATCGCTGCGGCAGCACCTACAAGGTAAGATACCTCGTTCTGTTTGTACATAACATTGTAAATGTTCTCGCCGCCGTCTTCAAAATTAAACGCCTCGTCAAAGTAGATGAATTTCTGATCCGGATAATCCGCTGCAGCATTTGTCAGTGCGTCCATCATCTGGAACGTACCACAGATGATTACATCGTAAGAACCGTCGTCACAGTAATCGTAAAGAGTCGGCTCCCATTTTGCCTCATCTGCTGATGTTGCACCCATCTGCTCTACCTTAAATGTGAATTTGTCTTCTCCCAGTTCTTCCTGAAGTTTTGTAAGACCTTCGTTTGCAGAATCATAAAAGGACTTGTCTCCAAGTGTACCGTTGATAAGAAGGGCAGCTTTATAAGGCTCGTCCTTTGCGTAGACCGGTACGGTCACTGCTCCTGCAGATACCACCATTGCGGCAGCCATTGCTGTGCTTAATACTCTTTTTTTCATTTCATTTCCTCCTTTATTTTGTGAGCTTTTTTTATACTCCATAAAGTATCATCGACCAGTTCATCAAGGCTTATGGATTTGAATCTCCCTCTCATATAAGTATCGAGACGGGAAAAAGCCTGATGAAGCAGTTCTTTTGGAATGATACGCATTCCCTTTTGGATTACAAGAAGGGGCATGATCATACCTGCGTTACAATCCACATCAATACCGCACATGGTGATAATGTAAAGTGTTTTCCGAAAATCTCCCTCTCCGTAGTAGAGAGCAATGATTTCACAGCAGGCATTTGGATAAGCATGAATCCAGTTATACCGTTTATATTTTTCCTGACAGGCGAGAAGAGCTTCCTGCCATGTGTCATATTTTTCACAGCATTCCCATGCAAAGGAAACAACAGAATAATATTCGCTGTCCTCCGGTATCAGGGAAATGGCATTTTTCACAACTGTTTTTATATCCGATTCCACAAAAGCCATAGAAGTCATGACTGCGTTGAAAACTTCTCCCAAAATTCCGTTGGCTGCATGGGAAACTTCTCCGTCCTTCCATGCAAGCTCTGCCGCAAGATACGGATTTCCGGGTGCTGCCATTCCGCAGATACCGGCACGCATCTGTGCACCGATCCATTCATTAAACGGATTTCGGTATGTTCCGCTTTCTGGTGGAAAAATCCCATTTTTAATATTGCGGATCGCGATCTCCTCTGCTGACCAGCCGCAGGGAATCAGTCCGACCCAGGAAAGAGCAATGTCTTCTGAAGTCACCTCATAGCCCTTTTCTGAAAAAGCATCCAGAAACGCAAGCTCAAATGTAATGTCATCATTGTATGTATTTGGCTCTCTTAAATATCCGGTTACTTCCCCAAAAGCCTTTTTGAGATTCTGGAACGTATAGCCTTCCACCATAGTTCCCATTGCGCCGCCGATCAGCTGCGCTGTCCAGGCTCCGCGGATCTGCTCTTTAAATTCTTCTGATTCTATATTTACAGAAGAGCTTTCCGGGAATTTTACCTTTTCTCTGTACTGTTCAAAAGAGTGGTACACGGTGTAATCCCAGTAAGAAGAGGTTTCGTCTTTTTCTGCCTCTGCAAGCTCCCTCCGGATAAGGGCGGAAATCTGATGAAGCTTTACGAAATCCTTTTCCTCATTTGCCTTCAGACCTTCCTGAAGCAGCCGGTATCCTTCTCCACTCACGCGATACCCTCTGTTTTCCAGAGCCTGTACGGCTGCCACCATGATTTTTTCCGGTGCTCCGGAGCCTGGTACATTGCTTCCCCAGTCTAGGGAGAGATTGTTGTCATAGAAAACAGATACATCTACATTGTCCGTCCAGGTTTGTTCTTCCTCACTTCGAATGACAGGCTGCGCGTTTGTAAAAACCTCCTGTGCCATTTCCCAAGCCTTCATTGATTTCCTCCGTATTTGTCTTAGTTTTTTCGGGTTTTCCTTTGTTCTTATATACAATTCTTTCTCAATAGTTCTATTTTACAATAGAACCCTGGAAATTTCCACACATTTTTCAAATTTCACAAAATATATTATTTTCTATCAGGTACTCTTGCCTTTTTTTCTTATCTATGTCAATATAGAAATGAACAATTCCTTTAAGGAGGTACGTGTATGTACGCTTTTTTTACTCTCATTGCCGGAGCCTGTCAGTCTGCTATGGCAAGCCTGAACGGTATGCTCAGCGACCGTGTGGGAATGTTTGGCATGAGTCTTATGGTCCACGCCATCGGCGGTATTCTTCTTGTACTCTACATAAAGCTTTTTGTCCATGAAAAACTGAAGCTTACAGGAATGCCCTGGTACCTTTATTCTGCCGGTTTTTTCGGAATTTTCCTTGTTGCAAGCTCCAGCTACTGCATCGGCGCTCTTGGCGTTTCCGTCATGACCTGCATCTCTGTCACAGGACAGCTTGTTATTTCTGCAGTCATCGACCACTTTGGCTGGTTCGGCGTTCCACGGATTCCTTTTAATAAAAAAAGGATTCCCTGCTTTATTATGATTCTTGCAGGACTGATTCTTGTAAATATCGCCTGAATTTTTAAATAGAAAGGAGAAGTTTCTCATGGCTTTTGTGCTAACACTTGCTTTTGTAAACGGATGTGCCACCGTCATATCCAAAATGATCAACTACCGCTGTACAAAACATCTCGGTACTTATAACGGCTCCCTTGTAAATTATGTGGTTGCCACTGTACTTTCTTTTGTATTGCTTTTGTTTTCTTCCAAGTTTCAAATTGATTTTTACTCTTTTTCTGACGCTTCCTGGTGGATGTACCTCGGAGGGGCATTCGGAATTATTGCGTTTCTTATTTCTATGGTTACCCTTTCCCGCCTGAAAGTAATGGAATCTACCATACTTCTCCTTGTAGGACAACTTACAGCCGGTATCCTTTTTGATGCCTTCATGTTCAAAGATTTCAGCCTGTTAAAACTTATCGGCGTTCTTCTCGTTGCAGGCGGAATTATCTGGGATAATAAAATTTCCGCTTCCGCACAGGAACCGTGATCACACTTCCGTAATTCTGGACTGGAGCAGTTCCATGTCCAGAATCCGTATTTTATTCCGGTACCTTTCTATAATGCCCTCTTCTTCCATGCTGTGGAATATTCTGTTTAAATGGCGTTCCGATATGGCGCATTCCAGAGCTGTCTGGCGGCAGGAAATCGTAAAACTTGGTTCTCTTGTACGCATTGCCCAGCCATAAAGACATCTTGCCACCCGCTCTCTTGCATCATAAAGTCCCACACGGACCCGTTCTCTTCCGCTTTCTGTCAGCTCCCATGCAAGCTGGCGACAGATATATCTTAAAAAAGCCGGATCCTTCATCAGCTTTTTTTCTGCTATCTCAAGGGGAATCCTTAAAACTATGGAATCCGATGCCGCAGCTACGCTGTGAAAAAAATCAATTCCTGATGCCAGCTCCATCTCTCCAATCATTCTTCCGCTTGGAATATCGAAATCAATGGCGATTTCTTTTCCCTCGCTTGTGCTGTTGGATATTCTGCATTTTCCTTTCAGGAGAAAAAAGACAGCCTCTATTTTATCTCCCGTGTGAAAAAGATACTCACCTTTTTTATAATTTACAAGACTTAAGCCTGCTATGTCTTTCTCATCCAGACAGGTGAATACCTCCGTCATATTCAACCGTTTCAGATATTCTCTGATTTTTTCCTCTTTTTTCTGCATTTTGCCACTTCCCGCTGATGTCCATTTCTAATTTTGTCGATTGTTGCTTCGTCATTAATATAACCAGATTCACAAAATAAAAATCGGACATATGTCTGTTTATTTTATTTTTCCACGTTTTTCATAGAATTTTGCAGAAAAAATTGTGCATTTTTCATATGTCCGATTTTTTTGTTTTATTTCTTTTTATTTATTTTCTTCTCTGTCCTGTGCGATCAGACGGCGAAGCGCGCCGATTCCCACACGGACTGCCATATCGGTATCGTGTGCCTGCGGATTATCAAGACCCTTTTTTGCACGTTCCTGATTTCCCACTGCCAGAAAAGCAGAACCGCAGCGTACTCTTAAATAGCTAGCCACTGTAAAAAGAGCCGCGGATTCCATCTCTGATGCAAGGCAGCCGAGACGAAGCCATGCTTCCCATTTATTTAACAGCTCATATCCAACCGGTTTTGTCTCCGGCTCATGCTGGCCATAGAAAGAATCCTTACACTCTACAACGCCTGTGTGATACGCCACGCCAAGATCCTTTGCAGAACCTACAAGCGCATTTACCACGTCCAGATTGGCAACTGCCGGAAATTCAATAGGCGCGTACTCTTTACTTGTTCCCTCCATGCGCACTGCGCCTGTTGCAACAATAATATCTCCGCCTTTTACTTTAATATCCATGCCTCCGCATGTTCCCACGCGCACAAACGTATCCGCACCGCACTGTACCAGTTCTTCCATTGCAATGGAAGCAGAAGGTCCGCCGATTCCTGTGGAGGTTACGCTTACCTTTTCTCCATCCAGGTATCCGGTGTACGTTACATACTCCCGGTTGTCTGCGACAAGTACCGGGTCATCAAAATACTTTGCTATTGCAGCGCAGCGTTTCGGATCTCCCGGCAGGATCACATATTTCCCAACTTCTCCGGGTGCTACATGAATATGATACAATCTTCCGTCATTTGAATAAACCATAGTAAAATCCTCTCTTTCTTGTTTTATAATGCTATATCACTTTTTATTGCATTTTCTATTTCCTGTGTTTCCTGCTTCTCTATCTCTTCCATCTTCAGAGAAAGACATATTTTTTCTACCTCTTCCAACGCTTTTTCCATAATCGCCTCTGTATCCAGCTCCGCAATATCCATACCGTCTGCAGCCACGCAATAATACTTTCCATGCCCGAAAAATCTGGAAAGTGCTTCCATATAAGGACTTCCCATTTCCATATCAGAGCCTTCCCAAATACCGCCCCGCGTTGTAAGAAACAGCATCCACTGGAATTTACAGATTCCGGTAAGTCCCTCTTCTGATGTGGAAAACGTAATCCCGTCTGCTGAAATATTTTCAATATAAACTTTTAACATGGCAGGAACACTTAAATCCCAAAATGGCGCTGCGATTACAATTCCATCCGCCTCACGAAACTGATTTCCCAGACGAAACTGCGGCGCATCGTGCTGTCCGTTTAAAAGAAGACGGTCACGGACTTTCAGACTTTCTGTATTCCAGTATTTTAAATCCATATCCATAAGGGTCAGCGTCTCAAATGTCCAGTCTTCATGCCGGCTTTTTAACGTTTCCACCGCTTTATCAAGCATTTGTTTTGTGCGGGATTCTTCTCTTCGCACACAGGAGTCAATTATCAGTATTTTCTTCATTGTTTTTTCCTTTTTCTAACGTTTCTTCTTTCTTTTCAGTATAACGGATTTGTACATTTTTCACAAGTGACAAGTTGTAGTTTTTTCGATATACTTAGAGTAACTTTCAGAAAATTACAAGATTACAGGAGATGAGTCTATGAAAATACTTTTAAAAAACGCTATGGTAATTACCATGAACGAAAAACGGGAAGTATACAAAAAAGGCAATGTTCTTATCGAAGACGACAAAATTATTAATATCGGACACTTTCCCATTCCTGAAGACTGTGATGAGATTATGGACTGTGAGGGAAAAACCATTATGCCCTCCTTTGTCAACACCCACACTCATACTTCCCAGCAGCTTGCAAGAGGCCTTGCCGATGATGTTCCTCTTCTTACCTGGCTTCATGACCGTATCTGGCCATATGAGAGCAATATGACAGAGGAAGATTCCTATATTTCCACTCTTCTTTTCTGTGCAGAGCAGATTAAGGCAGGCTGCACCTCCATTGCAGAGCCGGGCGGGCAGTTTGTTTCCGGTATGGCAAAAGCCATTTCTCAGGCAGGAATCCGCGGAAAGCTTGCAAAATCTGTTATGGACTGCGGAGAGGGGCTTCCCAAATCCTGGCAGCACACAACAGACGAAGAACTTGCCATTCAGGAGGAAGATTTAAAAAAATTCCACAACACAGCAGACGGCCGGGTAAAAGTGTGGTTCGGTATCCGTACCATCTTCAATGCAACAGACGAGCTTCTTCTCCGCACAAAGGAACTTGCCGATAAATACGGCGTAGGCGTACATATGCACATTGCAGAGGCAAAGGCAGAAGTAGATTACGCAAAAGAAACAAGAGGCGCAACTACTGTCACACACTTAAATAATCTGGGATTCCTGGATAAAAACATTATCGCTGCCCATGCCGTCTGGCTTTCCAATGAGGAAGTGGAAATGTTCCGCGATCACGATGTAAAGGTTTCCCACAATCCGGCGTCTGCCATGCGCGTTCTCGGCTTTGCCAAAATCCCGCGTATGCTCCGGGAGGGCGTCTGCGTAGCCCTCGGAACAGACGGAACGCCTACAAACAACAGAATGAACATGGTAGATGAAATGTGGGTAACTTCTCTGATCCACAAAGGCTGGCGCCTTGAACCTGACGTTGTAAAAGCAGAGGAAATCCTTGCTATGGCAACGATCAACGGGGCAAGAGCAGTTGGAGAAGAAGACCTTTACGGAAGTCTGGAACCTGGCAAAAAGGCTGACCTTATTATTATCAATCCAAACAACAGCCCGGATATGCTCCCTGTTCATGACCCTATTGCGAACCTTGTAACCTCCATGCACAGCACAAACATTGAATGTACCATGTGCAACGGACGATGGCTTATGAAAAACCGCGTCCTTCTCTCCATTGATGAGGAAGCCATTCTCCGTGAGGGAAGAGAACACGCAGAAGCAATCTGTAAACGCGGCGGCATCCGCCTTCCGGACCGCTTCCCGATGCTTTAAAATTTTCAATGACTAAAATAAAAAGAAACAAGTCCTTCCATTTCTGAGGGGCTTGTTTCCTTTATGCGCCTGTTGAATACTGACACAGGCATTCATATTACCCATACACTGACCGTATCCCTGCAAAGCATTCTTACAGGGTATATACCATCACTCCTGTGATGATCATAAGATTTCCAATCAACTGACCTTTTGTAAATTTTTCTTTTAAAATAAAATACGACAGCACCATCACAAATACATAACTGAATGTATCAATGACTGCTCCGTACTTCATATCCACCTTTGTGTAAGCATAGGTGTTTAAAAGAAGAACAGAAAAAGAAATTCCGTATGCCGTGATCACCCGCCAGTTCAGGTACTCAAAAATCCAGCTTTTATGCTCTTTTTCCGCACTCTGCTTTAATAATACCTGGGAGATAGCTGTAAAAAAAGTTGCTCCAAACATAAGAAGCAAGTATGGATTCATGACCGCTCACCTCCCTTTTCCATCTCCTTTGGCGCACTCAATGACACAACCACAACGCCTGCCATTACGATCATGAGACCGATTATATTTTTTCCGCTTAACTGCTCTCCAAAAATCATAACTGCCCATAACTGGCTCCACAAAAGATACACGCTTCTGTTTGCATATCCGATGTTCAGATCAAATTTTTTGATGATCTTCTGCCAGCAGAAAGCATACAAAAAGCATACAAAAAACATCAGAAATCCAAATACATAAAGCATTGGATTTTTCAGACCTCCCGCATTTAATTCCCTTGATGCAAGCTTTGAAAATACGCTTGTAAAAGAAAACATCATCACACTTAAATGCAGAAAAAGATAATCTTTTATTCGTTCCATAATTCCTCCAGTGAAACTCCGTCTACAAAAATGGCGCTGTACGCCTTCCAAAGAAGCCGTTCAAATTCCTGTATATTTTCCGCCTCTGCCACAAAATGTCCAAGACGATTTGTGCCGTTTTCCATTTTTTCCACTGCATGTCCTACAGGAAAATCAAGTGCTATAAACGCTCCATTCTCTCTCAGGCTTTTCAGCTTTTCTTCATCAACAGATGTGATCACTCCGTCTTTGGGGCTCATAAGAAGTCTTGCCATGCAGGGACACTTTTTTTGTATTTCCGGAAACTCCGGTCTGTCTCCCATTGCACTTTCCAGGATTTTTTTATAAAAATCAAAGCCATAATACATGGAGATAAGCTCCGGAATACAGGTGGCTCCTGTTCTTCCGCCAATCTCGATCACAGAAACTTCCGCTCCTTTTACAAATACATCTGCGTTAAAAAAGCAGTTTTCAAGTCCCAATGCCTTTACCGCTAGTTCCATCTGACGGCGAATCTCCTTTTCTGCTGCTTTGCTCCCACTGTACGGAAAACTGTGTCCTGCCGGAATTGTAATTTTCTCACTTTTATACACAAACTTATCGTGAGGAGCAAGAAAAACAAGGCGTCCGTCCTGAACGGCTCCATCCACTCCGATTTCTGTACCGTAAAGCGCCTCCTCCACAAGAATGTAATCTTTTTGGGAACAGGAAAATGCCTGCTCTGCTGCCCTAAGAACTTCCCCCTCTTCTTTTACAAGGGTAATCCCCCGGCTTCCGGAGCTGTCTACGCACTTTATGACAACAGGAAATCCAATCTCTTCTGCCGCATTTTTCGCTTCCTCACAGGAAAAAGCCTTTCTGAAACGGGAAGCGGACACGCCGCCTTTTTGAAACGCCTCCTTCATCTTTGCCTTGTCTGTCACAAGGTCCGCTGCTTCTTTGGAAATTCCGGAGAGTCCCATTTGTTCGCATACATATCCGATAGAAGAAACTGCCACATCTGTTCCTGTGGTGCAGATACCATCTATTTTTTCCGAAACCGCCGCTTTTAAAATCGCTTCTCTGTCTGTTGTGTTAATGTAATATACCTTATCCGCAAGAGCAAACCCCGGATAATCTCCTTTGATGCTTGCCACAATCACAGTAAGCCCCATCTCCTTTGCAGCCTGGATCAAAGGAACCTGATAAATCCCTGCTCCAAGAATCATGATTTTTTTCATTTTTTCT
Source organism: uncultured Blautia sp. (assembly GCA_900540785.1). Classification (GTDB taxonomy): domain Bacteria; phylum Bacillota; class Clostridia; order Lachnospirales; family Lachnospiraceae; genus Blautia_A. The sequence continues at coordinate 8,151 of UQHF01000038.1, read as the reverse complement.
CAACCTTCTCTTCTGCCTGTCTTCCCACAATCTCACGGACTATAGAACTCGCACTATTTTTGTCTGCTGCATTTATGGTTTCTCTTACAATATACTGCGGCGTGTTATTTAAAATCATAATGATTTTTCCAAGGTACTCTCCCACAACGCCGAGGACCATGAGAACCACTCCGAAGAACACAACCATCACGCATAAGGTAGAAGACCAGCCCACAGGCACAGAAGGGTGAAGAATTTTATTAATAATTACAATCAGAGCAATAATCACTCCTGCCATTGCGGAAAATATCCCCATAAAAAAGGAAACCCGAAGAGGGATTACCGAAAAATTCCAGTATGCCAGCCAGAGATTTAAAAGCTTTCGAAACGTATACCCTGAGGTTCCGCATTCTCTTTTATGATGTTCTACTGGCACATTTCCAATATTGTGGGTAATGCGGTAAAAAATCCCGTCTACATAGGGATTGAAGCTGTCATACTTGACTACCTCGTCCCGGACTGCCCTTGTTACCAGCCAGAAATTGCTGGACACAATATCTTTTGGCCGATTCAGCATAATCCTGGAGCTTACCTCGTTTAATTTACTTGTGAGATTTTTTAACGGAGAATTTTTCTTTACCGGATAGACGCCGTACACCACATCATACCCTTCCTCCATTTTATGGATAAGTTTAAAAATCTGGGAAGGGTGGGTCTGCATATCGTCATCCATTCCCAGAACATAATCTCCCTTTGTGTACTGAAAACCCGCCATCAAAGCGTTGTGCTGTCCGAAATTCCGCATGAGATTTACGCCGCACACATTGGGATATTTTTCACCGAGACGCCGGATTTCTGCAAACGTTCCATCCTTTGAGCCGTCGTTTACAAGGACAAATTCGCATTCATAACCCTCATTTTTCTCAAATTCCTCCATGACGAGCTCTACTACTTTTCCTATGGTTTTTTCTGAATAATAACATGGTATGATAACCGAAACTAACATTTACAACTTTCCTCTTCTTTTTGTAAAAAATCATAAAACAGGGGCGTTCCTCCTGTGTGAAGAAAGAGAATCCTGCTGTTTTTGATATGATTCTCTTTTATATACTCTTCCATTCCCCAAAACGCTTTTCCCGTATAAATGGGATCAAGGGGAATGCCATTCGTTCTGTATTGCCTTCTGATACACTCTTTCACACTCTCATCATACAGACCATATCCTCCCAGACGATATTCGTCCAAAAGAAAAATCTCTTTCTCGTAGTCTGTCTTTAGTCCTCTCCCACTTTTTTTATGGTACTCCTCAATCCCCTCCTGAATAATAGAAAACATTCTCTCTTTTTCTCTGGAGGAAATCATGATCCCCATAATCTTCTTTTTATCCTCTGCCTGAAAATGTCCGCAGAGAAGACCGCTCTGCGTTGCTCCAGTTCCCGATGGAAGAAAGATATAATCAAATTCCCAGCCTATTTTTTTCTCAAATTCCCGGATTTCTTCATATGCCTCTGCATATGCTGCCGCGGCTGTTCCTTCGTTTCCTCTTCCCGTCTTATCTCCATAAATATAATAAGGCTTCTTTCCCATCTCTCTGAGTCGGTTCATCTGAGCTTCCACTGTCTCTGCAATTTCCGTTTTTTTACAGTGTACGATTTCTGTCCCGCTCCACTCTATAAAACGTGTATTATTCGTAACCTTTTCTTCCTCGTTTTCTCCATGTGAACAAATCATCACACAGAGAATCCCCCTGCTGCAGCAAAGATTGGAAAGGACACGGCAGAGATTGGAATGCTTTTCTCCGTAAATCAGCATCGCATCGCAATTTTTCTCCTGCATATCCCGGAAAAAAGCCTCTGCAATGCGCACCTTATTTCCGCCCATAGAAAAGGGAAGAAGATCTTCCCTCATAATATATATTTCATTTTTCTTTTCGGATCTTAATTTTTGAATCTCCGAAGCCATTTTTGCACCTCTTTATTCCTGAACATTTTTAATCTTTCTGGATCTCTTCCAGATTTTTCTTAAGCTCGATCATCTTATCTCGAAGCTCTGCTGCCTGCTCGAAATTCAAATCTGCGGCTGCAGCACGCATCTGCTTCTCCACCTGAGCAATCAGCTTTGTAAGCTCCTTGCGATTCATAGATTCCGGATCTTTTTTAAGTTTATCCTCTGTCTTTGCAACTGCTTTGGACACAGCAATTAAATCACGCACTGCCTTTTTAATGGTAGTCGGCGTAATTCCATGTGCTTTGTTATATTCTTCCTGGATTGCCCTTCTTCTCTCCGTCTCGCTGATCGCTTTTCTCATGGAATCCGTCATATTATCTGCATACATGATGACATGACCTTCGCTGTTTCTTGCAGCTCGTCCAATCGTCTGGATAAGAGACGTCTCGGAACGCAGAAATCCTTCCTTGTCTGCATCGAGAATGGCAACAAGCGTAATCTCCGGAATGTCAAGACCTTCTCTTAAAAGGTTGATTCCCACAAGAACGTCAAATACATCAAGGCGCATATCACGGATAATTTCCGCCCTCTCCAGAGTATCTACATCTGAGTGAAGATACCGGACGCGGATTCCAATGTCCTTCATATAATCAGTAAGGTCCTCTGCCATACGTTTTGTGAGCGTAGTGATCAGAACCTTATTTTTTTTCTCAATCTCTTTATTTACTTCCCCTACAAGGTCATCTATCTGTCCTTCTACAGGGCGAACCTCCACTTTGGGGTCAAGAAGACCGGTTGGACGTATAATCTGCTCCGCCCGCAAAAGCTCATGGTTAAATTCATATTCTCCCGGAGTTGCAGATACAAAAAGTACCTGGTCAAGCTTTGACTCAAACTCTCCAAAATTAAGGGGACGGTTATCTTTTGCAGAAGGCAGACGGAACCCGTAATCTACAAGCGTCTGCTTTCTGCTCTGATCACCTGCAAACATTCCGCCAACCTGAGGAACGGTCTTATGAGACTCATCTATAATAAGAAGGAAGTCATCTCCAAAATAATCCATCAGCGTATACGGCGGCTGTCCCGGTTCCAGACCGGAAAGATACCTGGAATAATTCTCAATTCCGGAACAGAATCCGGTTTCCTTCATCATTTCTATATCAAAATTGGTGCGCTCCGCAATCCTCTGCGCCTCTAAAAGCTTATCCTCGCTTTTAAAATATTCCACCTGTCCCCGAAGCTCCTCCTCAATTTCCCCGGAGGCCTTCAAAATCTGCTCCATAGGAACAACATAATGGGAAGCCGGGAATATTCCAACATGCTTGTCCTCACACTTGATTTCTCCTGTCAGCACATCAATATCGGTAATACGCTCAATCTCATCTCCGAAAAATTCCACGCGCACTGCGCAGTCCGTATAGTTTGCCGGAAAAATCTCCAGTACATCTCCCCTTACACGGAACGTTCCTCTGTGAAAATCCATCTCATTTCTCGTGTACTGAATATCCACAAGCTGACGGATCACCTCGTCTCTGTCTTTTGTCATACCGGGTCTTAATGAAATCATCATATCCTGGAAATCCTTCGGAGAACCAAGTCCGTAAATACAGGATACGGAAGACACAATGATCACGTCCCGTCTTTCAGAAAGAGCTGCTGTAGCAGAAAGACGAAGCTTGTCAATCTCATCATTTGTGGAAGCATCTTTTGCAATATACGTATCTGTGGAAGGAACATATGCTTCCGGCTGATAGTAATCGTAGTAAGATACAAAATATTCCACCGCATTATTGGGGAAAAACTCTTTAAACTCGCCGTAAAGCTGGGCTGCAAGTGTTTTATTGTGGGCAAGTACAAGGGTTGGTTTATTTAAAGCCTGAATCACATTTGCCATCGTAAAGGTTTTACCTGAGCCTGTGACGCCAAGCAAAGTTTCAAACTGATTGCCTTCCTGAAAACCTTTTACAAGCTGCTCAATCGCCTGAGGCTGGTCACCGGTAGGGCTGTATTCTGATACTAATTCAAAATGGTCCATAAATTTTCCTCTTTTCAATCCTTCTTCATTCATTCCAGATTTTTATCTTCTAATAAGGTTTGCAGCTCTTCTTTACTGGGAAGTACTGTCTCATATTTACTTGCAAATATCTGATTGTTATCTTTAGGTAATGTCATTTCCACAATGGCATCTTTCTTATCTTTGCAAATAATAATACCTATTGTTGGATTTTCATCGTCCAATTTAACTTTTCGATCATAATAATTTACATACATCTGCATCTGTCCTATATCCTGGTGCTTTAATTGACCAATTTTCAAATCAAACAATACAAAACAACGCAGTAAGCGATTATAAAACACCAAATCAACTCTAAAATGTTCTTCTTCAAATGTAAAGCGAACTTGTCTGCCTACAAAAGTAAATCCTCTTCCCAGTTCTAATAAAAACTTTTGCAAATTATCTATAATTCTATTTTCCAATTCTGTTTCCGTATAAGTAACAAGTTCCGGAAGTCCTGTAAACTCTAAAATATACGGGTCTTTGAATATATCTTCGGGCTTTTCAAGCATCTGACCTTCTATCGCAAGACGCATTACTTCCTCTTTATTTCTGCTCAATGCCAATCTTTCATATAAGGAACTTCCATACTGCCTTGACAATTCTCCCTTACTCCAGTTATTTCTGTATGCTTCTATTTCATAAAAATGGCGTTCTTCAATATTATTTATTCTCATCAAAATAAGATAATGTGACCAGCTTAAATAAAACTTTCTTCCCTCTTTTGTAATTGGTAATTTTTCAGATTGGGGAAACACTGTTTCCCCAATTGAATCTTTAGAATAAACTAAATAAAATTTCCTCATTAACTTCAAATTATCATACGAATAACCCCGCCCCAGTTTTTCTGTTAAACGTTCTGATAATTCTCTTAAAATATATTTTCCATATGAAGCACGCTCTTTTCCATCCTGCTCTTCTTCAACAATCATTCTACCAGCTTCATAATAGGAATATACCATTGTCATATTGACTGCAACAGATAAATTTTTCTTTGCATTTTGGAATAACTCTATTACTTTATTATAAAATTTTTCATTTTGATTGTTATCCATTGACTCACACTCTTTTCGTCCATTATTAAAAAACAGATTACCGTTGGTACAAACAAATCAACTCTATTCTTATCACATTATAGCAAAACACTTTTTAAAAGTACATAGATGGAAAGAAGAAAAAATACAAACGTTCGACTAACTGCTTTTGCACTACAAACTTATCTTGCTGAATCACTCTTTAAGTCAAAACTTAATATCACTTTTTTCTGAAACAATTTGCTTCTCTTTTCCCATAACAAGTATAGCCTGTGAATTACAGAATGGAACAAGTGACAATGCTGTACCATATTTTGAAATTGTCATTTCCACAGTTTCCTTCAGAAAATCATCTTTATAGTGTGGCACAGGATAAAAATCTATAATATTCAATGCTTCAAATGTTTTTAATTGCGGCGCTACAAGAGGATTATCTGTATCTTTTACATATTCAATATCAGGTGCCAGCAAAATTGCACCAGCAGATTCACCTATAAACAATTTTCCTGCATTGATTTGCGTTTTAATCAAATCTCCTGCACCTGATCTGTTCATTTCTTGAAGCAGAAAAAACGTATTTCCCCCAGTAACATAAATATAATCGTTATTCTTTAATTTGTTTACTATATGTGAATAAGCAGCTGTAGAAATTTCCAATTCATCAACAATAAGTCCCATTTTTTGTAATAATTCCTTGCTATATTCCACATGAAAATCTAGCTTGTCTGGTAATGAAGCAGTCGGAATAAAGGTTACTGTCTTACCTACAAGATTTTCATTTGCAAAATCTTGAAATATTTGAGACACATCTTTAAATAAGGACGCTAAAAATAATCTCTGCATATAAAAATATCCTTTCGTTTATATTCATAGCATCAAGTGAACTTGTTTTTTATTATTCCTTTCTCCAGCTTCTTTCTTCATAAACCAGAAGTATCTCTCACTTTCAGCTCTGCCAGTTCTTATTTACATTATCAGTTCAGAACGAAAATATTGTTCCTGAAATTGCACTTTTTCCATAATCTCTTTTCTGGTAAATATCATACTTTCAGGGCAGACCACCCATTTGTCCTCCACATCATTCAATCTGTGAATAATTGCGATGATTTTGCCTGTGAACTTCTTAACCGCCTCATTGATTCCCAAGATATATGCATCTTGCTCCTCGCCGTCCGGTGCGATGATCCCTTCAATATAGCCATAGTTAATCGGATAATATATATCCTTATGCACCGGGTGATAACTTCCAAGAGGTCTCTCAACTGTTACTGTAACAATGTCTCCAATCATGCCGCCTACCTCCGCAATGGTTGAATTTATTAAATCTACTGATACATTCTGCAATATCATTCCACTGATGCCAATTACTGCTGAAAAATTCAGTTCTCTCAATGCAATTCATAATAAGATTCTTCTATTTTATATGCCTCCATTCTAAAGCAGAAATTACAAAACATGGTTGAACATCACCAGCGTTTCATATTCTTTTCGAATTTAGCTGCATATGCCTCTTTAAGTTCATCTGCACTGATTCCGTAACAAAGCAAGACATCATTGTAGTACATCAATACATCTGCCATTTCCTCAACCAAATGTTCTCTCAGTTCTTTATCTTCAACAGATTTTGTATCGCCATTCTTCTTGATTATATCTATAACTTCACCGATTTCACCGAGCAGCCATAATAATTTATGTTTTCCAGCCTCAGGACTGATTTCTTCCCATTTATTCTTATACTTTTCCTGCAATGCCTGTTGCATTTCCAACATATTGTTCACACTGAAATCTTCCATAAATTTCTCCTTAACTTTTCATTTATTGAATGCTTTCTTTATTGTTCTTGTTTCGCGTATGCGCCAGCTTATATTATCCGTAAAAACGCACAAAAAAATCAATCGCATTTTTTACAGTTGATTTTCTGCGCGTTTTCGGTCATAAAATTTTAATTTGATAAATCAAAATACTATCCTTCTATATCTTCCTGATACTCCAATATATCTCCCGGCTGACAATTCAGCGCTTTGCAAATGGCATTCAATGTAGAAAAGCGGATAGCACTTACTTTGCCCGTCTTAATCTTTGATAAATTCACATTTGCAATCCCAACCTTTTCAGACAGTTCATTCAGGCTCATTTTTCTATCCGCCATCATTCTGTCCAGTCTTAAAATAATTGCCATCTCCGTTCTCCTTTACAATGTTTCATCTACTTCCTTTTGTAACTCACACCCGTAATCAAAAATAAGAGAGATGCAAAACAAAATCAATGCGAATAAGCAGCACATAAAGAATGATGGAAGCGACAGCAGCTTAAAAACAGAAAGCACCGAAAACACTGCAAAAAGCATAACATACAATGCGATTTTTCGTATCTGAACTGCTATTTTCTCTGTAAAAGGAGAATTTCCTTTTCCAATACAGCCAAATATTCTCCTGGCATTATATAGAGCTAAAAAAATACAGACAAAATCTCCAAAACAACAGAAGAAGAAAAACACACATTGTCCCAGGCTAAGCGTTTGTCCTGCTTTACCAGCGGTGTTCCATGCCTCCTGCATCATCTCAGGCGAAAAAAGTTGTACACCAATAATCACTGCAATTCCGATAAACAGTAATGCACTTAATATACCGAAAATAAAGCAGCCTATGTTAAGAAGCATGGAGATAAAGCGAGCGGATTTCTTTAAATTTTTTTCTTTCATAAGCAAAACCCCTTTCATTTCTTAACACTCAGTATATCACTCTTTTCATCTTTGTCAATCAATTTTTAATGATAAACATAAAATATTTTACTTTTATCATATCCAATTTGTAAAACACGGTAAATAGCAGGTAAATAGCAAGCCGAGAATCCCCTTTGTAACCCAAGACTCCCACTTTGTAAATGAAAGTCCTGTTTTGTAACCGAAATTCCCAGTTTGTAAATGAAACTCCCGGTTTGTAACCAAGATTCCCGGATTTTCATTTCCATTTCGATATGATATAATACGTTCAGCTATAAATTTGCCTACAACAACCAGTGATCAATTCCCTCTCGAAATTTTTGTATTCGGAGAATCCATCCCTGTTTTGGTCGGATAAAGTTGTTCTATTCTGGCGGCGCTTAGCAAATTTATCTGTTACTTTTTGAGAAGTT
>UQHF01000037.1 GCA_900540785.1 uncultured Blautia sp. | reverse complement strand
TAAGGCAAAGGTCTGCAACACCTCTATCCCCGGTTCAAATCCGGGTGGCACCTCTAGAACTCGGAAATTTATATTTCCGGGTTTTTTGTCTTATGGCAAAGTGAGGGCTTACCAGGAGGAAGTAAATTGGATAAGAAATTAACGATTAATGATATTGCAAAAATGTCTGGTGTGGCAAAAAGTACAGTATCAAGATATTTGAATGGAGGAAGTGTCAGGGCTTCTACAGGACAGAAGATAAAAAAAATCATAGAAGAATATAATTATGAACCAAATGTGTTTGCAAGATTAAACGCAAAAGAAAGCAGAATTATCGGCTTAATGGTTCCGGGCTTCAACTCTGTAACAACGCCCAGATTGGTGGAAGTTATTGTAGATTATCTGAAAAAAAATGATTATACGCCGTTAATCATGCATACAGGAAATGAAATAGAAGAGGAAATCCGCTCTATTGAACGTCTGAAAAACATGAATGTAGATGGAATCATGGCGCTTGCGACAGGAAGTACCGAAGAATATGAGGCAGTTGTAAAGAGACTGGAGATACCGGTTTTATTCCTCGGACAAAAATTTCCCGGTGAGAAGTCGGTGGTTAATGATGACTACAATGCCGGTTATGCGATCGGAGAATACATCGGTCAGACAGATATAGAAAAAATTTATCTTTTATGGGTTTCCGGGGAAGATCCTGCTGTGGGCCAGGAAAGACGACAGGGAGTTTTAGATGGGTTGAAAGAATACGGGAAAGAACCGGAGCAAATTATTGAAACAACATTTTTTTACATAGATGCAGTGGAAAAAAGCAGAAAGCTGGCGAAAAGAATAAAAGAACCATCCGCTGTCGTATGCGCTACAGACAGAATTGCTTTTGGAGTATATAAGGCGATGCAGGAAAATGGAATTTCTATTCCGGATCAGGTATCGGTGGTAGGTTTTGGTGATTACGAAGCAGGAGAATTGCTGCAGCCTCCACTGACAACGGTAAGGTTTGATTGGAAAAACTGGGGAGAAATCAGTGCAGAATCTATGCTCCAGATGATTCAAAAGAAACCGGTAAGCATTCTTCAGGTAAATCCTTATGAACTGGTAGAGAGAAAAAGTGTAAAAAGATGAAGGATTAAAATAGGATTGTCGAGATGGCAGTCCTGTTTTTTTGTTCATTTTTACTAAATTTCACACTATATTTTTGGTAACGGTTCCGAAAAATAAAATGTTTATATGAAAGGATTGACATTGAAAAAATACGAATTATAATAATACTTAAATAGAACCGGTTCCAAAAAATAAGAGGAGTAAAGAAATGAAAAATAAAAAAGAATATATAAAAATATCAGAAAAGATAGTATCGTGCGTCGGTGGTCTGGAAAATATTCAGGGCACAGCGCATTGTGCAACAAGGCTTCGTATTGTATTAAAAGATAATAATGCAGCAGACATTGAAAAGCTCGAGAATATTGAGAAGGTAAAAGGCGCTTTTATTGCAGGTAATCAGCTTCAGCTCATTTTTGGCGCAGGAACGGTAAATGATGTTTATGAGGTTTTTGCAGAGTATACTCACACAGAAAATATGTCACTGGGAGAGTTGAAAGAAAAGAGCGCGCAAAAACAAAATCCTGTTCAGGCAGTTATCAAAGCATTATCCGATGTATTTATCGGAATTATGCCGGCATTGTTGGCAGCGGCTCTTTTAATGGGTATCACAAGCGTACTTGGAGGACTGGAAGTTGTACAGAAGCATGATACTTTGTATGCAATTAACAGACTTGTCAGTCTTGCGTCTAACGGTATTTTTGCAATTCTCCCAATGGCTGTTTGTTATTCTGCAGTGAAGCGTTTTGGGGGAAATCCCGTACTTGGAATGGTAATAGGTGCGATCATGCTGGATGGATCTCTGGCAAATGCCTATCAGGCGGCGCAGGGTGCAGTACAGCCTGAGGTAATTCATTTATTCGGATTAAAGATTGAGATGGTAGGTTTTCAGGGCGGGATCATTATCGCGCTTATGATGGGATATGTGGTTGCCAAACTTGATGTTTTCTTCTCAAGAAAGATTCCGGATGTAGTAAAACTTCTGGTAGCTCCAATGCTTACCGTATTTATTTCAACAGTACTGTTATTTACAATTATAGGTCCGGCAGGAAGAATACTTTCTAATGGAATTACCAATGGACTTGTATGGAGTACAGAAAATCTTGGAGCTTTTGGATATGCCCTTTTTGCAGGATTGCAGCAGATTGTGGTTATCACAGGACTTCATCATATTATTGGAGCAGTGGAAGCACAGCTTATTGCTGCTACGGGAACAAACTTTATCAATCCATTGATGTCAGTGGCTCTTATGGGACAGGGCGGTGCTGTTCTCGGATATTTATTTTTGAACTGGAAAAATGTAAAATCCAGAGAGTTGTGCATTCCGAGTTTTTGTTCGACTCTGTTTGGAATCAGTGAACCGGCAATTTTCGGTGTAAATCTCCGTTATCGGTATCCACTTGTGGGCGGATGTATTGGCGGTGCTGTAGCCGGAGTTTATGTCTATTTTTCAAAATTGACAGCGCTTGGATTTGGAACAACAGCTCTTCCGGGAATGGCGATTGCGAATCCTGCGCATTATGGCTATATTAATTACATCATAGCACATCTGATTGCTCTTATAGTTGGCTTGTTATGTACTATTATAATTGGAAAAATATGGGCGGTTTCTGAAAAAAAGGTGGAGAAATAAGAGAGAATGGACAGGGAAACATACTTATCTGAGTACAAAGAACATGAGGATATGCGGCAAAGGGTAAAACTTGATAAAAATCGGCTTCATTATCATATAATGCCCCCAACTGGATGGATGAATGATCCAAACGGATTATGTCAGTTTCATGGAATGAATCATATTTATTTTCAGTATACTCCGTTTCTGGCAGGCTGGGGAACGAAAGTGTGGGGACATTATACAACAAAAGACTGGATTCATTATCAGGAAGAAGAACCATTTTTGTTTCCTGATACCAGATGGGACAGAGATGGTGTGTACAGTGGTTCTGCTTTAGTCCGGGAAGACGGGATTCATTTCTTTTATACAGGAAATGTGAAACTGTGGGATAAAGAATATGATTATATCATGAATGGAAGAGAACAGAATACAATGCATGTCTTCAGCCCTGATGGGAAAAACATTTCCTATAAAGAACTGATAATGACAAATCAGGATTATCCTTCAGATATGTCAAAGCATGTAAGAGATCCGAAAATTTATGAGATGAATGGCTGTTATTATATGATCCAGGGAGGAAGAAATGCGAAGTCAGAAGGCTGTGCTCTGCTTTTTAAATCGGAAGATCTGAAGCATTGGAGCTGGTACGATACCATTCGCACAGAGAGCGTTTTCGGATATATGTGGGAATGCCCGGATCTGTTTGACATTGAAGGACAGCAGATTATGATATGCTGTCCGCAGGGTGTAAAAAAGACGGGATATGATTATCAAAATGTGTATCAGTGCGGATATTTTCCGGTACAGTTTGATTTACAAAATAAAAAATACCAGTTTGGAAATTTCTTTGAATTTGATAAAGGATTTGACATTTATGCAGTTCAGACATTTCAGGATGAAAAAGAGAGAAGGATTATGATCGGTTGGATGGGAATACCGGACGCAGATTATGATAATGAAGCGACCGTATCCTATGACTGGATCCATGCGCTTACAATGCCAAGAGAACTGCGTCTGAAAGATGGAAAATTGATTCAAAGACCTCTGGAAGAAATGAAAGAACTTCGAAAAAACAAATTTTCCTGTGATATTTGCAGATTTACACAATGGATGCCTGAAGACTGTTGTTTTGAGCTGCATCTGGAGCTTAAGAATAAAAATCGACTGGAGATTCAGCTTCGGGAAGACGTATTTCTCATATGGGAAGAAGAGAGAATCTGCCTGAAGCTGGGAAAAAGCGGTCATGGAAGAAAAGAACGATTTGCCAGAGTGAAGGAACTTTCGGATATTACAATTTTTTCAGATACTTCTTCTATTGAAATTTTTATCAATGGTGGAGAGACAGTGATGACGACCCGTGTGTACAGTGAACATCTGAAACAGAAGGTAGCTGTTCTATCAGAGGAAAATGAAGGGACAGTTACGGGGTATGAACTGGGAAATATGATTTTTAATTTCTTAAAATAATCCAAATATCCAAAAATAATATTAAAAAATCCGGTCTGTTTTCATAAATCAAAAGATAATCCAAATTCCAATGAAGATTGTATTAAGGAATTTTGCAAACCTGTGGTAAGATAAATTCATCAAATAAAGAACGAATCGCAGGGAGGAATGAACATGAAATTCAAAAAAATGGCAGCTCTTTTAATGGCAGGAGCAATGGTTCTCGGAATGGGGATTCCGGTAAGTGCAGAAGAAAAAGAAAGCGCAGATGAAATTACAATCTGGGCATGGGACGAATCCTTTAACATCAAAGCTGCAAATGTGGCAAAAGAGATGTATGCAGAGACAAACCCGGATGTGAAAGTAAATGTAGTCACAATGGCGCAGGACGACATTGTAGCAAAATTAAATACAAGTCTTGCTTCCGGTTCTTATGAAGGCCTTCCGGATATTGTGCTTATTGAAGACTACAGAATCCAGGGATATTTAAAAGCATATCCGGACGAATTTGCTGATTTATCAGATATTGCATCACCAGATGATTTTGCAGAGTACAAAACAGGAGTGAACCAGGTAGACGGAAAAATGTACGGTATTCCGTTTGACTCCGGTGTTGCAGCCGTTTTCTACCGCACAGATTATATTGAAGAAGCCGGTTACACAGCAGAAGATATGCAGGACTTAACATGGGATAAATACATTGAAATCGGAGAGGCAGTACAGGAAAAAACAGGAAAATATATGCTGACTCTTGATCCAAGTGACCTGGGACAGATTCGTATGATGCTTCAGAGTGCAGGCGCATGGTACACAGATGAAGAAGGAAACGTAACAATTAAAGACAACCAGGCATTAAAAGATGCCATTACTACTTATAAGAAAATCGTAGATTCCGGAATTTCCAAACAGGTAGCTGACTGGGATCAGTTCGTAGGCGCATTTAACAGCGGAGAGGTAGCAAGTGTTCCGACAGGCTGCTGGATTTCCCCATCTGTATTAAATGCAGAAGACCAGAGCGGAAAATGGGCAGTTGCTCCATTCCCTAAAATGGCAGAAAATGAAAACTCTGTAAACGCTTCTTCCATCGGTGGAGCCGGCTGGTATGTTCTGAAAAATGTAGGTCATGAAGACGCTGCAAAAGCTTTCTTAAAAGATACATTTGCTTCCAATACAGACCTTATGAATCAGCTTGCAGTTGATATTAACCTTGTAAGTACATTAAAAGCTTCCAGCGAAGCAGAAAACTACAATAAAGGTGTTGATTTCTACGGCGGACAGGAAATCTTCAAAGATTTTGCAGAGTGGACAAATGAAGTTCCGGCTGTAAATTACGGAGAAGATACTTATGCAATCGAAGATATTATGACAGAGGTTGTACAGGCTGTTGTAGGCGGCGCTGATATTGACGAAACTCTGGAAATGTACCAGACACAGATTGAAGGCGCAGTAGCAAACTAAAGATTTCAGTAGTGTGAGGAGGGCAGACAGGCTTGTCTGTCCTCTAACTGGTTAAAGAGGATTTTGCAGGAGGAAGATTATGAACAGACAGAAAGTGTCAAAAAGTGGATACAGCCCGAAGCTTAACAGAAAAGCCTGGGCGTTCATCATTCCAAGCCTGATTTTAATCGTTGCGTTTGTTTTTTATCCGATGATTCAGGCATTTATCACATCGTTTCAGACAGGAGCCGGAAATCAGCTTACATTCAGCGGACTTGTAAATTATAAGCGTTTATTAAATGATATTACATTTCGTAAAGCGCTTTTTAACACATTGATCTATCTTGTAGTTCAGGTTCCGGTAATGATCATTCTGGCGCTTATTATTTCAACTATGCTGAATTCCAAGGGACTAAAGGGAAAAGGATTTTTCAGAACTGCCATTTTCCTTCCGTGCGTAACCTCCCTTGTAGCGTATTCTATTGTTTTTAAAAGTCTGTTTGCAACAGATGGATTTGTAAATGCACTTTTAATGAATTTACATATTATCAGTGAGCCGGTGGCGTGGATCACGCATCCGGTATGGGCAAAGGTACTCATCATTCTTGCCATTACCTGGAGATGGACAGGATACAATATGATTTTCTATCTTGCAGGACTTCAGGGAATTGATGATTCTATTTACGAGGCAGCGGAAATTGATGGGGCAGGCGCTTTCCAGAAATTTAAAAGCATTACAGTTCCTATGTTAAAACCGATCATTCTTTTTACAACAATCAATTCTACAATAGGAACTCTGCAGCTTTTCGACGAGACAATGAATATCACACAGGGCGGACCTGCAAATGCAACCATTACCATTTCCCAGTATATTTATAATCTGCTCTTTAAGTATTCGCCGGACTTCGGATATGCGGCAGCAGTATCTTACGTAGTAGTTGTACTGATTGTTGTTCTTTCAATTATTCAGATGAAAGTGGGGGATAAAAATGACTAAAAAAGTTCTTCGTGGTTTTCAGTATGTATTTTTAAGTATCTGTTCTATCATCTCGATTTTTCCCTTTATCTGGATGATTATTGCGGCAACAAATAAATCTGTTGATGTAACAAAGGGAACTCTGGTACCTGGAAATTATCTGATGGAAAACTTAAAAGCCGTATTTTCTTCTGACCTTCAGTATGGTACGGCATTTAAAAACTCTCTTGTGATCGCTGTTGTTACAACTCTTCTCGCAATGGTTGTTTCCTCAGCGGCAGGATACGCTTTTGTAATATATAAATCAAAGGCAAGAGAAAGAGTATTTAATTTTATTTTGCTGTCCATGATGGTTCCTTTTGCAGCTTTAATGGTTCCTCTGTTCCGTCTGTTCAGTGAATTCAGTGGAATTCCGGGATTAAAAGTCATTGCGATTAACACACCGGGTTCTGTTGTTATCATTGCTGTTGCCACAGCATTTTTAATCTTTTTCTTCCGTCAGAATACGGAATCCTTCCCAAAAGAGCTGATCGAGGCTGCAAGAATTGATGGACTTGGAGAGTTTGGGATTTTTACAAGAGTATTTATGCCGACAATGAAATCTACGTATGCGGCAGCGATCATTGTTACCTTTATGAGCAGTTGGAATAATTACTTATGGCCGTTGATCGCTCTGCAGTCACCGGAAAAAAGAACGCTTCCACTTGTTCTTTCCGCAATGGGCTCCTCATATACGCCGGATTATGGTATGATGATGGCAGCCGTTGTTATGGCAACAATTCCTACAGCGCTTATTTTCTTCCTGATGCAGAAACATTTTGTAGCAGGTATGACAGGCTCTGTAAAAGGCTGATAAATTTTTCATGGAGGATAAGAATTATGACAGCAGAAAGAGTATCTCTTGAATGGCTGGAAAATCCGGAAATATTTCAGGTAAACAGAGAAAAAGCACATTCCGACCATTTATTTTATGAAAAAGAAGAGGAGATTTCCCTGGAGGAAAAAATGCCTCTTGCACAGTGCCTGAATGGCACATGGAAGTTTTCCTACGCAGAAAATCCCTCAAAAAGAGAGAAGGATTTTTTTGAGGAAGGATACGATGACAGCCATTTTGACAGGATTACAATACCGGGACATATTCAGATGCAGGGATATGACAGAAATCAGTATATTAATACCATGTATCCCTGGGACGGGCAGGAAGAGCTTCGCCCTCCGCATATTTCAAAGGAATATAATCCTGTGGGAAGCTATGTAAAAGAGTTTGTTTTGAAGGAAAATTTAAAAGGAAAACCGCTGTTTCTTTCTTTTCAGGGTGTGGAAACTGCCTTTTATGTGTGGATGAATGGAAAGTTTGTGGGATACAGTGAGGATACCTTTACTCCTTCTGAATTTAATATCACAGATTTTGTAAAAGAAGGAAAAAACAGACTGGCAGTAGAGGTATATAAAAGAAGCAGTGCAAGCTGGCTGGAAGACCAGGATTTCTGGCGTTTTTCTGGAATTTTCCGCGACGTATATCTCTATGCAGTGCCGGAGCTTCATGTGAGAGACCTGTTTGTAAAAGCAGGGCTTGATGATTCTTTTACAAAAGGAAATCTTTCTCTTCAGTGGGAAATTTCCGGGGGAAAAGAAGGTGCATACATGGAGATCAGCCTTCTGGATGAGAACGGAAATCTTATTTTAAAAGAGGAAAAACCTGCAGAAACAGGAAGTTTTTCTGTAAAAGAAATAGAAAAAATCAGACCGTGGAGCGGGGAAGAACCTGTACTTTATGAACTGTTTATCCGCCTTTACGATAAGGACAAAAAGCTGATGGAAGTGGTAAAAGAGCAGGTTGGATTCCGTCGTTTTGAGATGAAGGACGGGCTTATGCTCTTAAATGGAAAACGGATTATTTTCCGTGGGGTAAACCGTCACGAATTTCATTATCAGAAGGGAAGGGCGATCGGAAAAGAGGAGATGCTCTGGGATGTACGTTTTATGAAGCAGCACAACATCAATGCAGTCCGTACTTCTCATTATCCCAATCAGACTTTATGGTATCGCCTGTGCGATAAATACGGTATTTATCTGATAGATGAGACAAATCTGGAAAGTCACGGTTCCTGGCAGAAGATGGGAGCCTGCGAGCCTTCCTGGAACGTGCCGGGAAGCCTGAAAGAGTGGAAGGCAGCCGTTGTTGACAGGGCAAATTCCATGTTTATGCGAGACAAAAACCACCCTTCTGTCCTTATCTGGTCCTGCGGAAACGAGTCTTATGCAGGTGACGATATTCAGGCAATGACAGACTTTTTCCACAGTGTGGACGACACAAGACTTGTGCATTATGAGGGCGGATTCTGGAACAGAAATTACCCGGATATTACAGATATGGAATCAAGAATGTATGCAAAACCGGCAGATATTGAGGAATATTTAAAGGAAAATCCCGCGAAGCCTTACATAAGCTGCGAGTATATGCACGCAATGGGAAATTCCTGCGGAGGCATGAAGCTTTACACAGATCTGGAAGATGTTTACGAAAAATATCAGGGTGGTTTTATCTGGGATTATATTGATCAGGCTGTGGAGCGGATCAACGATCAGGGAGAGAAGGTTCTTTCTTACGGCGGCGATTTTGACGACAGAGCAACAGATTATGAGTTCTGCACAAACGGGATTGTATATTCCGACAGAAAGGTTTCTCCGAAAGCGCAGGAAGTAAAACATCTGTATGCACCTGTCCGCATATTCCCGGAAAAGGACGCAGTACGGATTGAGAATAGAAACAATTATAGTTCTACAGAAAATCTTGATTTCTGTTACGTGCTTCTGAGAGATGGGGAAGAGGTGGAATCCGGCGTATTTAAAGCAGATGTAAGCCCTCTTTCTGAAAAATGTGTTCCGCTTCCAAAGCTTTCTTTTACAGAGAGCGGCGAATATACCATACGTGTTTCCACCTGCCTTTCCAAAGATACCATATGGGCGGAAAAAGGTTTTGAGACTGCGTTTGGAGAGACAACCTGGACAGCAGAGCCGACAGAATATAAAGAAGAAAAAGAAGCACTTACGGTTGTTCACGGAGACGTAAACATCGGCGTAAAAGGAAAAAATTTCTCTGCCATGTTTTCGCAGACAGAAGGGGGAATCGCCTCTCTCTGCTACAATGGAAAAGAGTTTATCACAAGAAGACCGGAGCTTACATTCTGGCGCGCGCTCACAGATAATGATCGCGGCTGCAGCCTTGGATATGACTGTGGATGCTGGGCAAATGCGGGAGCCTACAGGAAAGTGGAAAATGTTTCTGTGGAAGAAACAGAAAGCAGCGTAACTGTTATTTTTGACTTTGCAATTCCTGTAAGTAAAGAAATCAAAGCGTCTGTTTCCTATACGGCAAAGGCAGACGGAAGTATAAAGGTTCACGCTTCTTACAGGGGCGTAAAAGGGCTTCCTGATATTCCGGCGTTTGGTCTTGAGTGGCGTCTGAAAGAAAAATATCATAATGTCCGCTATTATGGAATGGGGCCGGAGGAAAATTATATTGACCGCTGCGAAGGAGCTCGTCTCGGTATTTTTGAGACTACAGCGGAGAAAAACGTATCCGGTTATCTTGTGCCTCAGGAATGCGGAAACAGGACAGGGGTGCGCTGGCTGGAGCTCAGTGATGAAGAAGGCACAGGTATTCGTTTTGAAGCGGCAGGACAGCCGTTTGAGGCAGGCGTACTTCCGTGGAGTACACGTGAGCTTGATGCTGCGTCTCATAAAGAGGAGCTTTCCATTCCTCATTATACCTGGGTGCGTGTCCTTGCAAAGCAGATGGGCGTAGGAGGCGACGACAGCTGGGGAGCACCGGTTCATGAGCAGTACCGCATTTCTTCTGCTGAGAATCTGGATGTTGAATTTTTCATAAAACCGTTGTAAAATAAAGAAAAATAAGACAGTACAAGGTTAGGAATGAAATGGGAAGAGAGTGTAAAGTGCTGATTGTAGACGATGAATTTATTACACGTCAGGGAATCAGCCATATGATCATGTGGGAGCAGGAAGGCTTTTTACTTGTTGGGGAAGCCTCTAACGGACAGGAAGGAATAGAGATGATAGAAAAGTATCAGCCAGACATTGTTCTGGCTGATATTGTTATGCCTGTATTAAACGGAATTGAATTTTCCATGATTTTGCAGGAAAAATATCCGAATATCAAGCTGATCATCTTAAGCAGCTATGATAATTTTGAATACGTGAGAACGACACTTTTAAACGGGGCAGTGGACTATGTTTTAAAGCCGACTTTAAACCCGGAAATCCTTCTTAGGGCTCTTAAGAAGGCAGCGGCAGGCATACCGGGATTTTCTCTTGACAGAAGAGAAAGCGTAGCTCTGGAAACACAGATGGAACGGTATCTGACAGGGTATCAGGATAGCATTTCGGAGGCAGAATATAAAGAAAGATTTCCTTATATGCAGTTTCGCGTTCTTGCAGGAAATATGAAAAAATCCTGCGGAAACAATACACGCCAGTGGGATAAGGTACAGGAAATACTCATAAAGTATCTGTACAAAAACGGATTTGAAAAACTATGTACTCTGTATCTGGAGCAGGAAGTATTTTTCTGTGTCATTAATTATAAAAAACCAGATGAGATGTTTCTTATCGAGAAGCTGAAAGAAGGGGCAGAGAAGGCGGGGAAAATAGCAGAAAATCTTTTTCTTGTGCTAAGTGATGGATTTACAGAGTTCTCCCGAATCCGTGATATTTACGAAAAAGAAATAAAGCAAAGCCTGGAGCAGAAATTTTATTTTGCAGAGAAATTTTTGATCGAACAGGGAGAATATGTGACTGCAGAAGCCGAGCGTTTTCACTATGAGGAGTATGCGGGATTATTAAAAAATCATCAGTTTTCTCAGGCAATGGCGCTTTTGAAAGAGTATATGGAATACCTCTGTCAGTGCAGATACGACGCATACCAGTGCAAAAATCTTTTCAAAAATCTCTTATATAATCTTTTGATGGAAATGGAAAAATGCGGAGTAAAAAGCGAGGAGCTTCGAAGGATTTATTTTAAGAGAACAGACAGAACAGAAAGCGAGAAGGAGTTTCTTTTATGCTGCAGCGAGATTACAGAAGAGCTTGCTTCTATGGTGCCGGACAGCAGCCACAGCGAGGATTTTCGGATAGAAGAAATGAAGGAATATATCAGGACGCATTATATGGAAAAGCTGGAGCTTGCAGATCTGGCAGAAGAATTTTCCTTTAATTATCACTATATTTCTTCTTATTTTAATCAGTATATGCAGGAGGGATTCAGCGGGTATCTGAATATGGTCCGCATTGAAAAATCCTGTGAGCTTTTAAAGGAAAGCTCCATGCCCATTTCCGACGTCAGTATGGAAGTGGGATATTCCGACCACGGCTATTACTGCAGAATGTTTAAGAAGCTGAAGGGAGAGACGCCGAGTCAGTACCGGCGGAAAAGCAGGATGGAGGCAGGACATTGAGAAAGCGGTGCAACACACTTTTTTTAAAAATTATCCTGGCTGTGGTGGCTGGGATTATCTGCCTTACTACAGGATTAAGTATCTTAAATATCCGGGCATCTCAGCAGGCATTTGTAGAAAATTTTGTGGAATCCCAGGATAAGATATTTCAGCAGACAGACAGGAATATTTATAATTTTTTCCGGGATATGACAGCCGTTACTTCCAGTATCAGCAGTTCTTCCACAGTGCAGGCGTATTTTACAGAGACAGACTGGGAATATGCGGAGGAAGCAAAAAATATTCTGGAACTGAAACAGTATTTAAAGCAGCTTCCCATAGAGAAATACAGCGATATGAATCTTGTGCTTCTGGGAATTGACGGAAAAACTCTGAATTATAACGATTCCAGTCTTGTGACAGACGGGGAGACGCTTCTTCATAATTCCGTGGTAAAAAAAGCGCTGGAAAATCCGAAAAAGCTTATCTGTCAGTACGAGAAGGGCGGATACACAGACGTTATGAAAGACTGTCCTGTAATCGTTCTGGCGAAATCTATCAGCAGGGACGGAGGAAAACATGTATCCGGCGCAACGCTTCTGACGATTAAGGAAGCTGATTTTCGGAGATATTACGATGGATTTACAACGAGCACAAACGACCTTTTTATTCTGAATCAGGATAATGAGATCATCTCCTCCAACAGAGAGGAATATCTGGAAGATTCGGGAGACAAAGAGAAGCTTTTGAAGATAATAAAAGAGATGGAAAAATCCGGAATAAAAATCATGAGCCGGGAGGAAAACGGGCAGCTTACAGGATATATGACTCAGAGGCTTCAAAGCACAAATTATACAATGCTTGGCATGATACACCCAGATATGGCATTTGCGAGAGTATATGATTCTCATTATATTATCGGTGTGACAGCCTTTATTACAACGATTGTCGTGCTTGTTATTTTTCTTCTTGTAAGGCAGCAGACAAGACCGCTTTATAAGCTGGTGGATAAGATGCGAGGTGTTCGTGAAGGGCGTCTGAACCAGTTTGTAAAGGTAGAGGGCAGTACGGAAATCCGGGAACTTTCTTCTACGTATAATACGATGCTGGGAGAAATGCAGCAGTATATTGATAAGCTGATGGAGGTAGAAAAAGCAAAGAGGGAGGCAGAAATCCATTCTCTTCAGATGCAGATCAATCCCCATTACATTTATAATACGCTTGCAAGTGTAAAGTGGCTCATCTGGCAGGGAAACAAAGAAAAATCAGTCCAGGTGATCGACGCTTTTATCCGGCTTTTGCGAAATACCATAAGCAATAAGGAAGAGTTTATCACTTTGAAAGAAGAGATTGAAAACCTGAAAGATTATGTGATCATCAATCAGACAAGATACGGAAATTCTGTGAATGTGGAGTATTATGTACTGCCTGACTGTGAGGGGCAGAAGATTCCGAAACTGATCCTACAGCCTTTTGTGGAAAATGCGTTTTTCCATGCGTTTCCTCAGGGGCAGAAGGGAACAATCTCCATATTTGCCCGTATGAGTGAAGGTCAGCTGAAGGTAGAGATCATAGATGACGGAATTGGCATGGACAATCAGACAGTACGGACGCTTCTTGATAAAAATGATGATCAGAAAGAGCATTTTACAGGCATTGGCGTGAATAATGTAGACGACAGAATGAAGCTTATTTACGGGCAGAATTATGGAATCCTCATAGAAAGCGAGAGAGGAGAGGGAACGAAGATCATTCTTTGTTTTCCAGATAAAAAAGAAGCATAAAAAAATTCCGCGGTGCTGCCGCGGAGTTTTTTATACTAGCGGAGAATCTCGCTTGCGAGATTCTTTGTTATGCAGAAATCATTGAGCTGTGAGGGCAAGCTCAAGAGAAGTGTCACTGAAAAAGGTATTTGCATTATAGAGATAGAGGATTTCCTGTACGTTTTCTACCTGAATCAGTTTTTCCAGGTCTCCGTAGTAATATCTTGGGTCAACCATAATAATATTCCGGTAGTGGGGAGCAAGAAACGGTACAAAGCAGTTGGCATAGGAATCCTTTAAGATAAGGAGGGTGCGGTTTTCTTCTACAGGCGTGCTGATTTTTACCTGCGGGTGATTTCCGTTAAAGAAGAGCGCGTATTTATCACGGCCTTTTAACTGTTCTGTGGCGTAAAAGCTTCCTGATTTCTTCTGTTCGTCCACGTAATTTACAACAGAGGAAGGGGCGCCTTCTGATGGAAGAAAAACAGAAAGTTCTTCCTTTTTGCCGGAACGGAAGCCGCTTTTTGCAGAGAGCGTTCCCTGAAAGGATTCGGACACAGGAACAGGTTCATATTTGGGAGAAGAGGCGTCTATTCCCATGACTTTTGCAGCTTCCATAAAAGCAAACCATGCGCCCTGGGTTGTCCAGTGGTGGTCAGTGTGATAATAGATTCCCTCGTCTCTGTGCTCGCTTAAAGTATCGCGCACATCAATAAATGTAACACCTGCTTCGTTCAATGTATCTCTTAATGCGTCAATATAGAGATTCTGATCGGCTGCCGGGGCTGCAAAAGGAAGTTTTTCTTCTAATATATTCACAGCATTTGGGGCGATCAGTGCGTACTGTTTGATATTGGAATGACTTTGAGCGAAATCGGTCATTGCATTTAAGGCAGCATCGAGCTGTTTCTGCGGCGGTGGATTAAACGCTTCCATGAGATAGCCGCCTTTTCCAAGATAAACGCCGTTTTCTTCTGTTTTTCCTATAAGACGGTCACAGCCGGCTTTCAATGTAACCCAGGTGTCACGAAGAGGAAACTGGTCATTTACATAAGTCTCATATTTCGGAGAAAACTTTCCGGACGTTATCTGAGAGAGGGTAAGTTCCGGTTTTGATGAGAGAACACGGTTTTCTTTCTGAGAGAAGTTCTTGTCCGGTGTGAAAATATTAATGAGAAAAACAAGAAGCAGCGCCAGAAAAAAGGCAAGTCCCATGTAGTGGAAAAAGTATTTATAGTTTCGTTTTTTCATATGTACCTCCAAAGACGGCAGGCTTCCGTCTTAGAATTTTAAATATAAAAACGGGGTGTAAGAGTTATATACCATATATGCCGTTGCCAGAACAAAAAGAAGAAGATTTATGACAATGGCTGTTTTGGGTTTTCGTTTCATCATTCTTTTAAATCGTGTCTGAAGACCGCTGCTGCAGGAAAGAATACTGATAACGAGCAGGACGAAGGTGGTTTTCAGATAATATAAAAAGGCAGTGTCCGCAAAGGCGGAAGCGCCAAAACCGAGGAGTGTGCCGAAGGTGCTGCCAATACCGGAGAAGGTGGTCTGACTGAAAAATACCCAGCCGATCATGACAGAAAGCATTGTGTAAATCCGGCATACAAAAGGAGGGACACGCTCCAGAATATCTTTTAACAGGAACTTTTCCAGAAGAAGGAGAAGTCCGTAATAAAGCCCCCAAAGGACAAAGTTCCAGCTTGCTCCGTGCCAGATTCCGGTAAGCGCCCACACAATAAGAATATTTCGGATATGCTTTCCTGTGGAAACACGGTTTCCGCCAAGAGGGATATAGATGTAATCCCGGAACCAGCTTCCAAGAGAAATATGCCATCTGCGCCAGAATTCAGAGACATTCAGGGAAGTATAGGGGTAATCAAAGTTTTTCTGGAAATCAAAGCCAAGCATTTTTCCGAGACCGATCGCCATATCTGAGTATCCGCTGAAATCAAGATAAATCTGCAGGGTGTAAAGAATAATACCGAGCCATGCAGTCAGCATGGAGGCGCTGCTTCCAAGTGCATTTATTTCTCCGTAAACGGCAGCAAGATTATCTGCAAGAAGTACTTTTTTTGCAAGACCCTTGATAAAATATTCCGCGCCGATTCCAAATTTTGCAAGACTTACAGGACGGCGTACAAGCTGTTTTTCAATATCTGCATAGCGGACAATGGGACCTGCCGCCATATGAGGAAACATGGTGCTGTAAACACCGAAGGTTACAATATTTTTTTGTGCTTCTATTTTTCCCATATAGACATCAAAAATATAGGAAAGATTTTTGAAGGTGTAGAAGGAAATTCCAATGGGAAGAGGAAGTTCCTTATTGTATTTAAAGAAACAGAGGATGAAAAGATTGATAATAACAGCAAAAATCAGACTCCGTTTCCTGGCTTTTTGATCGAAGACGGATGCTTCCAGATCCAGCCCCATAAAATAATTAAAAACTGCTGAGAAAAGCATGAGCACCACGTACACAGGCTCGCCCCAGGCGTAGAAGAAAAGGCTTCCGATTATCAGCACCGGATTTTGTAATTTCCGGGGAACAAGATAATACAGGAGCATAAAAATCGGCAGAAAGCCGAAAATAAAAAATATACTGGAAAATACCATAATCTTTTTACTCCATTCTATGAAATCAGGGACAGGAGGTCTTCCCGCCATACAGAGGCTTTGGGACCGCACATATAAAAGGCATAGTTTCCGCGGGTTTCCACTACTGCATCGCCGAGAAGCGCCATCTGGTCTGTTCCGTAGCCTCCGAATACGTTTTTCTGACTTTCAAGATGGGCTTCCATGTTTTCAAGGAAAGCAGCAGCCTGATTTTTGTCGCTGCCTTTTACGATGAGGATCTCGTCCACAGACATAGGGGAAACTGCTTTATAAAAGAAGCAGCCTTTTGTGTCTCCGGCTGAAATCTGGTAAAAATGCTTTAAATCTGTCCGATTACGTTTCTGAAGCGCCGTGATGTCGGTATCCTGCTCCATGAAAGCCGCGATTTCTTCCATTGGAATGTCTTTTGCTCTGTCTGCTGTGTAAAGAACAGTAAGATATATAAGAAGAAAGGCGGTCAGTGCAATTTTTATAAAAAGATATTTTTTTGGTTTCATAAGTCAGAGTCCTGCCGTTTCTGCCATATAGGTAAGCCATTTTGGATAGAAATCAAGAACAACGTGCTCACCGTCCGGCTCATACATATTTTCATTGTTTTCTATAATAAAAGAGTTATCAATAAAGGTGCAGCCCATTTCTTCACAGAGAGCCTGAAGTCCTTCATTATACTGGGGATAATTTCCAAGAGTCGGAATCTCATCAATGGCAGACTGCAAGATTGGAAGAATCCCATTTATGTAAATAGGGGAATCAGGAAGTGCTTCCTGAAGTTTTTGTATTTGCTGTCTGTAGGCATCAATAAATGCGCCGGAGTCCTCTCCGTATTCTTCCAGGTCGTTGGAACCGAATGCCATAAAAATTACAGAGGGGTGAAGTCCGATCGCTGTTTCAATCTGTTCGTCTGCGTGGGCAATGGAAAGGCCGCGCTTGCTGACAACAACATCTGTATCAAGAAATCCGTATTCCACAATAGATTCTGTAATAGAATCTCCAAGTATAACGCAGCCCTGGAATGCCTGGCGGATCTGCACTTCGTCAAGAATGGCTCCCTCAGAGGCAATGTCCTCCTGCATCTGGGAAAGCGCTGCATCTTTATCAGAATTTTTAAGCGCCTGGAGTTCCTTTTCCGTCTGGGAAATATCAGCAGATTCCATCTCCTGAAGGCGAGCCACATTTTCAGTACAGGCGTCATCTTTTGGAAGGGAAAGGCGGACAGACATAAAAATAATTCCTGCTGTCAAAAGGAAGGCTGCAGGAATCAGAATCTTTTTCTGGTTCTTTTTCAACTTTTATCCTTCTTTCTTTTTATGCATAGTGACGGTATTATTATAAGGATTAAAAGAAAAAACTGCAAGAGAAAATGTTATGGACGAAGGCGGCGAAAGGGGGTATACTTGTTTTAACTTAACAGAGATGGAGGAATGACCTATGAGAAAAAAGATTGCCGGAATTTTAAGAGGAGAGCTTATCTCTTCCGGGTTTTATGTACTGCTTGGACTTTGCCTTGTTCTTATGCCTGCGCAGACAGTGAATATTATCTGTAAAGTAGTCTTCGGCATTGTTCTGGCGGCAGCAGGACTGTATCACCTCTCAATTTACATAAGAGGAAAAGATTCCGCTACGATCCTGGACTTGTTTACAGGCGTGATCGTTCTTGTGCTGGGAGGATTTTTGTTTTTTAATCCTGTGATCGTTGTAAAGCTTCTGCCGCTTCTTCTTGGCGCGTTTGTACTGGTAGACAGTATCTGGAAGTTAAAGGGAAGCTTTCAGCTCAGAAAGAGAAAAAGAACAGAATGGCAGGTATTTCTCTTTGTCAGCCTGATTTTTATTGTTCTGGGCGGAATCATGATGGCAGATCCGTTTGTGAAAACAAAGATAAGCATTCTTTTTGACGGCTGGGTTCTTGTGGTAAACGGAGCATCCGATTTTATCTTCTACTTTTTATTAAAAAGAGGGCTGAAAGCTGCCGATAAGAAAGCAGAAGAAGTGAGTGAGGAAAAGACGGAGCAAGCGGAAGAAACTGTGGAGGCAGCAGAAGATGAAAAAACTGTGCCGGAGGAACAGACTTTAGAGGCAGATGACAAATCTGCACCAGAGGAAGAAACACCGGAGGAAGAAGTTCTGGAGGAGTGGAAGGATTGAAAAACGAAGTCGTTCTTATGGATTTTTCGGGGGTATACCGGGAGGAAAATTTCTGGAAGGAAGAAGAGGTGCGGTGGATTTCTGCGCAGGATATTCCCGGTACAAATTGTTACTGTGATGATGAGGCGTGGAAAATCCTTCAAAAAAGAATGGAATCTTTTTCTTTTAAGGGGATTCATTTTCTGGATTCCGGGAATTATCATTATATGACAAGGCTCTGGCTGGAAAAAATAAGAGAGCCTTTTCAGCTTCTCGTACTTGATAATCATACGGATATGCAGCTTCCGGCTTTTGGAGGAATCCTTTCCTGCGGCGGCTGGATTGCCCATGCTCTGGAAACGCAGCCATATTTAAAGAAGGTTTTTCTTGCGGGACCGCCTCAGAAGGACTGGGAGGAAGTGAAAGCTTCTTTTCAGGAAAAAACAGAGTTCTTTGGAAGGGAAAGGCTGTGGGAAGCATATAAAGAGGGGGACAAAAGCCTCATTAAACAGTATGTTGAAAAAATTTCCATTCCATTATATATATCGGTAGACAGAGATATTCTCTGCGAGGAGGAAGCCTGTACCGGGTGGAGTCAGGGAGACACAAAAGAAGAGGAGCTTTTTGATTTTCTGGAAGAGGTTTTTTCTTATTTAAGTGAAAACAGGATTCCGCTTTTGGGGATTGATGTCTGCGGAGAGGGAGAGCCGGAAAATTGGAACGGCTTATCTCTTAACGATAAGGGAAATGGACGGATCCTTAAATTTTTGACAGAAAAAGGAGTTTTTGATGAAAAATGAGTTACTGACAATCGGTCCGTTTACTGTATATGGATACGGGCTTATGATTGCCATTGGAATTTTCACAGCGTACATTGTGACAGAATACAGAGCCAGAAAACAGGGTCTGCCTTACGAGCACGTTTTTTATATTGTAATCTGGTGTGTGCTTGGAGGCTTTCTTTCTGCAAAGATTCTCTTCTGGATCACAGAGTGGAAGGACGTTTTGGAAGACCCTCTGTATTATCTCAAAAACATGATGGACGGATTTGTTGTGTACGGCGGAATAATAGGCGGAATCTTTGCAGGATATATTTACGCCAGAGTGAAAAAGCTGAATTTCCTGGCTTTTTTTGATCTTGTGATGCCGTCGGTTGCCCTTGCTCAGGGCTTTGGAAGAATCGGGTGTTTCCTTGCAGGGTGCTGTTACGGAAGAGAGACGAGCTGTCCCTTTTCCATTACGTTTCGGGAATCTGATTTTGCGCCGAACGGCGTGCCGCTGATTCCTACGCAGATTTATTCCAGCGTCCTTGATTTTCTTCATTTTGCGCTGCTTTTGTATATAGCGAAGCATAAAAAAACAGACGGAGAAGTGGCGGCAGCCTACCTTGTATGTTATAGCACGGGGCGTTTTATCCTGGAATTTTTCCGGGGAGATTTAATAAGAGGAAGCGTGGGGGCGCTTTCCACATCGCAGTTTATTTCTATTTTCACAGGACTGGCAGGAGTGGGAATGTTTCTTCTGCTGAGGAAGAGGAGAAAGAGTGCAGAGTAAGAAAAACAGGATTGGATTTTGGTTCAATCCTGTTTTTTTCACATTTGTAAGGAATGTAAGGAAACTGTAAGCTTCGTGTGTTATTCTGGGTATAGGAAGGGGGAAATAAAATGCAGAAAGAATTATGGAAACTGGCAGTTCAGGGAATGAAAAAGAGGAAAAGAAACAGTCTTCTTTTATTTGGCGTGTTAGTCATTGCTTTTTCATTTGCCATAGTGGGACTTTCTCTTGTAGAAAGCATGAATGTATCCAACCGGGAATACCGGTATGACAATTACGGGACATGGCATACTGCGGTCTTTCAGGGAAAAGAAGAGGATGCGTCTGTTTATGCGCAGGAAAAGGATATGGAGACTGGCATACTGACCTGTTGTGGCAGCTTAAGTACAGGGACAGGAATCGGAACAGCAGATTCTAAACTGATTGAGATGGGGCGGATTGGACTTCAGCAGGGGCATTTTCCGAAAGAGGCGGGAGAGGCTGCAATGGAGGCGAATGTGCTGAGCAGACTGGGACACAGCTATGAACTGGGGCAGGATATTACACTGCAGGTTTTGATGGAAACGGAGGAGGAAGAAGGGCTTCCGGAAGAGACAGTTATGGTGGAAAAGACCTTTACATTATGTGGCGTAATCCGTTCCTACAGTAATCTATGGCAGTCAGAAGGACATACACTTCCGGGGGTATTTGTCACAAATCAGGCAGAAAAGCAGCTCATAGAGGAAGGACGCAAAGCTTCTGAAAGAAAATTAAAAGAAAAAGAAACGATGTATTATTTTAAAACGTCAGGCGAACAGGAAGAAACGGCAGAAGTGATCAGAAATACAGCGGGAGATTTAAACAGAAGTGATAAGGGAAAACGTGAGACTGTAAATAATACATATGCGTATCAGGAGACGGAGACGGCAGTTTATCCGTTTTTATATCTGGGGATTATTTTTGTAACTGCCGGAATTGCCGTCGTCTGTATTTATTCGGTCCGAATCAAAAAGCAGATTCAGCAGATAGCACTTTTTAGAAGTATCGGAATCACAAAAAAACAATTACGCCTTTTAATTTTTTATGAAACTATTTGCCTGGCACTTCCAGCCATAATTACAGCATTTTTCTGCGGCTGTGCAGAAACGTGGCTTGCACTTCGGTTTCTGTCGGGAATGAATGAAAGGATTGTTATAGAGGTTCCGTATCAGGCGCTTGGATTTCTGGTTTTCCTGTTGATTATGGAAATTGTGGCTGTCCGTACTCTTGTACTGCAGATTGCGCTCAGACAGCCTCTTACAGGAAGAATGTCTTTAGACGGAAAAAAAATACGAAGACATAAAAAAATTCATAAGGTTTTATATGCCATTTTTTCGGCAGTTATTTGTACAGTCAGCTTTTTTACTGTATTTCAGTCAATAGAAGTATATGAGGTAAAAAAATCGAGACAGAGAATGCCGGATTACAGATTTTATTCTGCTTCATGGGAAGACAGGAAAGTATCTGATCAGGATTTAAAGGAAATTCAGGAAATTCCGGGGATTCGGGAATTGCATGGCTGGGGCGGTATACAGATAAATATGAAATTTCCGGATATGGAAACATGTGAGCTGAATAAAGAACTGCAGTTAAATACCTCGTTTTTGAAAAAGCAGGAAGACGAAGGAATTGCCTGCAGTTTATACGGAATCCGGGAAGAGGACTGGGATTATTATCTGGATTTTGAGAAATTGTCCATAGACAGAGAAGCATTTCGAACAGGGGAGGAAATCGTGGTACTTTTTTCCGTCAATACATATGGGGAGGTAGTGGTAAATGGAAAAAATTATAAAGATGTGGGAATAAAAAAGGGAGATGAAATTCAATGCGATATTTATGGAAGCCCTTTTGAAAAAGACAGCGCAGGGAATGTAAGTCCTGCAGCAAAGACAGAAAAAATGCTTATGTTTCAGACAAGAGTGGGAGAGGTACTTAAGATTGTAGATGAAGAAATCACAAATCCACTGCAGTTTTTTGCAACAGCGCCGTATACTGTGCTGTGCTCATCAGATGCCCTTTCCAGCATTTTAGGGAAGATTCCGGAAGGAAACTGTGTTTTTCCATATGAGACGGGAAAAGAGTTTGGATATTCTCAGGGAGAAATGTACGCTTCGGAAAATGCAGGGTTTTTATCTACAGATGTCATTGTAGCAGATATTTTCGGGAAAAATCATATGCCTGTAGAAAGTGTGAGAGAAGAAAACACAGTAATACGGCAGGATTTACAAAATAAACTGATTCTTTATGCGGCAGGCGGCGGAACGGTGATCTTTATTACGTTTCTTATGCTCTGGAATATGTTGTCTCTGTCGGCAGAAGATGAAAAAAGGAAAACGGGAATTTTGATGGCGATCGGATTATCAGAAAAGCAGGTTCGAAAGCGCATTTTAACAGAAGCCCTTACTCTGGGAGCTGTTTCTGTTCTGGCAGGATTTCTTTTATTTGGAGGATACCTGTATTTGTATTCCTGGCTGGAACTTCATTCAGAAATGATTTTATATCAGGAAACAGGAAGAACTATTCGGGAGATACTCATGACACGAATAGAAGGCTATCGTGTAGCAGGAATCCGCTTCTGGCATTTACTTTTAATTGGTTTTTTATCTGGTGGAAGTATTGCGCTTGTTTATTACAGAACGAAAATGATACTGATGAAGACAGACGTGTCAAATCTTATCAGGGAGGAGTAGATTTATGGGAATTGTACTGGAAGCAAAAGGGCTGACAAAAAGCTATCAGTCGGGAAAGCAGAAAATAGAGGTACTCAAAAATATAGACGCCGCATTTGAAAACGGGATTTTTTATGCAATTACGGGACGGAGCGGATCTGGGAAATCCACATTTTTACACATTCTTTCCGGTCTGGAAAAACCGGATACAGGAAACATTATGATGAATGGAAAAAAACTGGAAAACTATAAATCACAGGAAATGGCAGAGTTTCGAAGACGTCATATGGGTTTTGTATTTCAGCAGTTTAATTTACTGGAAGAATATGATGTAAAAACAAATATCTGTATGCCATTGAAACTTGACCATAAAAAAGAAGATTCTGTTTTTTTAAAAGAAATAACAGAGCATCTTGGAATAGAAAAAATTTTAAAGAAATATCCAGATGAGCTGTCTGGCGGGGAACAACAGAGAGTGGCGATTGCCCGTTCCCTGATTGCAAAGCCGGAAATTCTGTTTGCAGATGAGCCGACCGGAAATCTCGATAAAAAAACAGCAGACGAGACTCTGGAGCTGCTTCTTGAATGTGCGTACAGGTACGGGCAGACACTTATACTGGTAACTCATGATATGGAAATCGCAGAGAGGGCAGATTATGTACTGAAAATAGAAGGCGGAAGGATTTGTGAAACATAGTTTCAGTGATATATTTTTCCGCCTGAAAAAATCGGAAGAGAAAGGATAAAACTGCTTCCTTTTTCCGGCAGATTTCTGGCAGAGAGTGTTCCGTGATGTGCTTTTACTATATCCTGTGCCATAGAAAGCCCGATGCCATATCCTGATTTGCTGACGCTGCCGCGGTGAAAACGAAGAAAAATGATAGGGAGTTCCTGAACGGGAATTCCCTTTCCGCTGTCTGAAATTACAAGGACTGCTTCTCGTTCTGACTCTTCCAGAGATACATATACAGAACTTCCGACAGGTGTGTGTTCTACTGCATTTTTCAGAATGTTTTCTACTGCCTGGGAAAGCCAGAAGTAATCTGCACTGATAAGACATTGTGAAGGCAGCTGGCATTGAAAAGTAACCTTCTTTTTTTCTGCAATGGAGGCAAGACTGTGAATGCAGTTTTGTATACAGTCCGGATAATGGAAGGTTGTGAAATCCATATTTATTTTTCCGGAAGCCAGCTGACTGGATTTTAAAACGCGCTCGATTTCAGCAGTCAGCCGTTCCAGAGAAGCCTGACTTTTTAAAAGGTCGGAAGATGCTGCTTTTGCCTGAGCAAGATCAAGGCGAATCTGGAGAACGGTGAGAGTTGTTTTTATCTGGTGCGCCATATTTTCAATAAATTGTGTCATTTCTGTTTCGCGTTCGTGGCTGAATTGTTTTTCATAGAGAAGCTGCGCTTCCAGTTTTCGTATTTGATTTGTGAGATTATATACAAGACCTTCTTTCAATGTTTCAGGACGGGAATCCGGATACAGAAGAAAATGGTCGATTTCTTCAGTGAGTTTTCGCATTTGCCTGCGCAGATGAAAAATATAGCCTGTGAGAAACAGAAATGCTGTGCTCAGGATGATGAAAAACAGAAGCATAGTAATAAGCCCTTTCTGATTTTATTTTTTTAAAGGAACTGTCCAGCGATAGCCAAGTCCGCGAACTGTCTGAATGTAAGGCGCGCCCTGCCATTCTCCAAGTTTTTCACGAAGACGGCTCATATTTACATTGAGCGTATTGGAGTCTACATAAGCGTTATATTTATCCCAGACCTGGTAAAATAAATGTTCACGGGTTACGGTAGAAAGAGCCTGTTCCATCAGACAGCAGGCGAGGCGCTGTTCCGTGAGAGTAAGATCCAGTGGGATATGATTCCGGCTGAACTGTCGGCTGCGCTTATCGTAAACGATGTCTCCGCTTTTTTGCAGAAAATCATCAGAAGCTCCTGAACGTTTCAGTAAAGCCTGAATCCGCGCAAGCAATTCGCGTATGCGAAAGGGTTTTGTTACATAATCGTCTCCTCCGGCAGAAAAGCCCTGAATAATTTCAGATTCACTGCTGCACCCTGTAAGAAATAAAAGGGGAGTATCATATGTGGCGCGTATTTCCCGACACAGGGTATATCCATCTTCACTTCCAAGATGCACATCGAGAATAATAAGGCTTATATCTGAAGTGCGAAGTATGCTCATGGTCTGTGAGAGTGTGAAAGCATGAGACGTTTCATAGCCGGATTCCAGAAGAAAGTCAGAGAGAGCTTCCGCAAGATTTTCGTCGTCTTCTATAATTAAAATATTTCTTGACATAGGAACACTCCTTCCGGTTATTTATAAAATATCTCCATTTTCCAGATGAAAAATGTGGTCTGTTTTTCGGGCAAGATTCAAATCGTGTGTGGCAAGGAATAAAGTCTGACCGAATTTCTTCATGCAGAGAAATAAAAGCTGAGTGGTCGCTTCGGCTGTCTGCTTGTCCAAATTTCCAGTAGGTTCGTCCGCAAAAATAATGTAAGGTTTTGTAATCAGAGCACGTGCGATGGCAGCGCGCTGCTGTTCCCCTCCTGAAAGCTCTGCGGGAAAGCGATGAAGAACGTGTGTCAGACCAAGTATATCTGTAATTTCCTGAAAAAAGCAGGTGTCCGGGCGGATTCCGTCCAGAAAAAGAGGAATGCAGATATTTGTTTTTATATCGTATTCGTCCAGAAGATTAAACTGCTGAAAGATAAATCCCATGTGTCTCCTGCGAAAAACAGCTTTTTCTTCCTCTGGATACTTTTCGATATTTCGTCCGTTTAAAAAGACTGAGCCGCTGTCAGGCGTATCAAGCCCGCTTAATATATGAAGCAGCGTGGATTTGCCAGAACCGCTTCTGCCAATCAGAGAATAAGACAGACCTTTTTCCAGGGAAAGGTTTATGTTGTTTAAAACCGGATACGTTCCGGAAGATAGGGAGTAGGATTTTGTAATATTTCGGGCAGTCAAAATATCGGGCATTATAAATCTCCTTACAAGAAAATGATTGCTGGTATTTTTTATTATAGAGGGTTTGTGTGGGAAAAACAAGAAAATATGAGGATTGTAAGATAATTGTAAGGTTGGAATGTTACAATGTAATTATCAAAAAACAGGAGGTTTTACAATATGAGAAAAAATTATTTGTTTTAGCAGTAAGCGCATGTTTGGCATTAGGTCCATGTGTATCGATACCGGTTTCAGCAGAGGCTGAGAATAGTATTGAGACAAGAGCACAGCAGTGTGGAAACTGTGGCGGAATGACTTTGTATAATCGAACAACTTATGGCGATTGGGTTTTGATAGGTCAGCAAAAATGTAAAAAGCAGTGGAATTTATCAGATAATGTATACAGAAGAACTGTTACAAAAGGATATAAGTGTTCTAAATGTGGATATTCTTATACTTACTCAAATTCGACAGAATCGAAAGTTGTTTGCAATCATTAAGAGTGATAAGCAAAAATACAATATATGTAGATTTCTCATAAAAATGGTCTGAATGAAAGAGCTGTAAAATCAGAGAAAAATAATTTCGCACTGATTTTGCAGTTCTTTCACGTTTGATTTGGGGTTCTGTGAATAGAATTGTGGAAACTCAAGAAGTTCTCTTTGGTAAAATGCGTTAACGTTGAAAAAAATGAACGATATAATAAAATCAGGAGGTGCAGCTTATGGATACAAATGTATTAAACGAATTAGTAGAAGGAATACTTGATATTTTTAATACTCAGGTTATTCGGATTGTATTATATGGTTCTTATGCAAGAGGAACGAATACTTCCGAATCGGATGTAGATGTCGCTTTATTATTAAATGGAAACTTGAATGAAAGTACAGAAGATAAGCTGTCAGATCTGGTCGTAGATTTAAACCTAAAATATGATAAAGTATTTTCTGTTATTGATATTGATTATGCAGTTTTCCAGAAATGGGAAAAAGTCACTCCATTTTATAAAAATGTGAATATGGAAGGAATTGTTTTATGGAAGACAGCATGATTGACTTATCAAAATATCGTTTTCGGTCAGCAAATGAGGATTTGGAAACAGCGCATTTGCTTGTGAAGGAAGAAAGTTGGAACAAATGAAAACATTAGAAAGCATTATCATTAAAAACGGTAGTGCTTTTTTTATGAGAAAATAATTTCTAACATTTTTTAGTTTGCACATTTACTCCAGAACACATAGCAATTATAATAGAGTAAATGTAAAACAACAAAATAAAAAGTGAGGGATTTTTATGGAAGCAAGAACGGTTTATCTTGAAAGCGGACAGGAAGAATTAAAACCCGGTCTGGAAATTCTTTTATCTGTACATGATTTTACTTTGACAGAGGAAAAGCAGAGTGCAGAGATTTGCATTGTGGCAGAGCAATGGGAAGAAGAGACTTTAAAGGTAAAAAAAGATGGGAAAAGCTGCAGCATTTCTTTTCATGAAAAGGCACATTTTTTCAGGGGTGTGTCTTTGATTCTTCAAAATATTGCAAAGGAGTCCTGGAACAGAGAAGAAAAAGTATATTTTGATTCCAATGGAGTGATGCTGGACTGTTCCAGAAATTGCGTGCCGACTGTAAACACAATAAAAAAATACATTGTGCGGCTTGCTGCATTTGGAATGAACCGGCTTTATTTATATGTGGAAGATACGCTGGAAATCGAAGGCTATCCATATTGGGGATATTTGCGGGGGCGTTTCACAAAAGAAGAGATGAAAGAATGCGATGCGTTCGGAAAACAGTTTGGTGTTACGCTCATTCCATGTATTCAGACGTTGGCACATTTGAGAAGCGCGTTAAAGCAGCCTGCATTTGAAAAATACAGAGATATTGACGATATTCTCCTTCTTGAGATACCGGAGACAGAGGCACTTTTAAAAGCACTTCTCGATACTGTGAAGGAATGTTTTTCAGGTGGGATTGTCCATCTGGGAATGGACGAGGCAGAGAATCTGGGACGAGGAAGATTTCTGGATAAAAACGGTTGGCAAAATCCGGCTGCCGTTATGAAACGTCATCTGGAATGGCTGACAGAGGAGTGCGAAAAAAGGGAGTTAAGCCCGATTATATGGTCAGATATGTACCTGAAATTTAATTTTGGCTCAGAAGGTTATTATGGTATTGCGGAAGATGCAGAGCCTTTTAACCAGGAGAATCTTTCCTCAGAAACTACGCTTTGCTACTGGGATTATTACCATGAGGGCGTGTCCTTTTATGAAAAATACTT
The DNA here is from genome assembly GCA_900540785.1 of uncultured Blautia sp. Classification (GTDB taxonomy): domain Bacteria; phylum Bacillota; class Clostridia; order Lachnospirales; family Lachnospiraceae; genus Blautia_A. The sequence continues at coordinate 7,785 of UQHF01000037.1, read as the reverse complement.
AAATCTTCATCAGAAAATGGGAAATCCTGTTGTATTTGCAGGAGGGGCATGGACATGGAACGGAATTGCACCGGGAATCAGCAAGGCTGTCCGGACGACTCTGGATGCTTTGAGGGCGTGTCAGAATAAAGGAATCCGTGATGTGTTTTGTACAGCCTGGATGGACAACAGCGCAGAGACGCCTCTTGAGACTGTTCTACCGACTCTGGCTCTTTTCGGGGAATTTGGATTCAGCAGTCTGCCGGACAAAGACTGGGTAGCGGAAAGATTCGCATTTGTTCTGAAAAGAAAATGGGAGCAGTATTGCCTTCTGGACGCTTTTGACAACCGAAAATATAAACAGAAGGAGCTGGAGCAGACTCTTGATTTAACAGAATATAATAAAGACTGCGAAAATCCGTCAAAAATTATTTTTTACGAGGATAATTTTATGGGAATTGCGTCTGAGAGCTGCCATGAGGAAGAAATGCAGAATCAATATGAAATGCTGAAAGAGCAGCTCTCAAAAATAGTGGAGGAAAAATCAGAGGATGCAGAGGACAGAGAGCTTTTCAAATATTATGGAATCCTTGCGGAACTTTTGAGTAAAAAGGCAAACATAAACAAGAGGATACGAAATGCATATCACGCAGGCGACAAAGATAAATTATGTGTCTGCAGGCAGGAATTATTGAGGATAGGGGAGCTGGCGGAAAGCTTAAGAATCCAGCGTCAGAAATTATGGATGGAAGAGTATAAGCCATTCGGGTATGAGCTGCTTGATATTCGGTTTGCCGGTGTTTCTGCCCGTGCCCGCTCAGAGGCTGCAAGAGTTGAAGATTTCACAGAGGGAAAACTGAAACATCTTGAGGAGCTGGAAGCGGAGCTTTTGCCATGCCGCGTATCAAATCTGTGGGACAGAATGATTTCCGCGGGAAATATGGAAGGGGTCTGATAAATTACCGTTTCATAAAATTTCCCTCTTCCGCATAGTCTGTACCAAAGTCATCTGTTTGGAGAACGCCATGCTGACAGCGGAAGATTTTGAGGAGAAGACAATTACATCACAGGAAAGAATCCCTGCAGTTCAGGCTTTTGCGGCAGTACCCGCCCAGAGCCAGGACTACGGGGATTTTCTTGTAAAATACGTACAGAATATACATGGACCCATTGATGTGATTTCGGACGCCAGTTTTCAGGTGATCAATGAAATTTTCGGAGTGGCATACGTTCCCCTTGACCAGGTGGGGGAGCTTCAGATCAACAGCTACTCTTATAATTCCATACCAAAGTGCTATACATATATGGATATGGAAGCGTTAAGTGCGTCAGGCGTCATACGACTTCACGACCATCCGTATCTGCAGCTTCGTGGGAAGGGAACGGCAGTGGCAGTGATCGATTCAGGAATCGATTACGAAAACGCGGTATTTCGTGATGAAAACGGAAAAACGCGAATCGCATATTTGTGGGATCAGACGATTGCAGGAAGAGACGATGAGAGAGTTCCATACGGGAAGCTTTTTACTGCGGAGGATATTAACAGGGCGCTGGAATCAGATACGCCCCTTGAAATTGTACCTTCTGAAGATAAAAACGGGCATGGCACAAGGCTTGCAGGGATTGCGGCGGGAAATCAGGTGCTGGAGGAGAATTTCTCCGGTGCGGCGCCGGAAGCCACGCTTCTTATTGTAAAGCTGAAGCCTGCAAAAGATTATCTGCGGGAATTTTATCTTTACCCCAGAAATGCGGAGATTTTTCAGGAGAATGATATTATGCTTGGGATTTATCAGGTGACAAAGCTTGCAAATCTTCTTCGTATGCCGCTTTCTATCTGTCTTGGAGTGGGGAGCAGCCAGGGAGCGCATATTGGGGAAAGCCCTCTTTGTCAGTATGTCAGCTACATTTCCGGGTTCAGTCAGGTTTCGGTCTCTGTGGCGGCGGGAAATGAAGGAGCTGCGAGGCATCATTTTCGTGGAATGCTGGGACAGGAAAATAATGAAATAACAGCAGAGCTTCGGGTGGGAGAGGGAGAAGAAGGTTTTACTATGGAGTTCTGGGGAGAACCGCCGGAGGTATACGAGGTCTCTGTGCAGTCTCCTACAGGGGAACTTCTCGATGTAAGTGCATCTCTTGGTGCGGGAACGCAGACGCTTTCTTTTGTATTTGTTGAGACGAAGGTTCTTGTAAATTATGTGTCCATAGAACGGCAGACAGGGTATCCCCTTATTTATTTTCGTTTCCTTCATCCGTCTTCCGGGATATGGAAACTCAGAGTGAGGGTAAGAGATGGACAGAATGTGAATTTCCATATGTGGCTTCCTGTGAACGGACTTGTATCAAAGGATACGTACTTTCTGGAGCCAACGCCCTATAATACAGTGACTTCTCCGGGAGATGCGGTAGACAGCACAACTGTTACTGCATATAATTACAGGGACAACAGTCTTTATCTGGAGGCTGGAAGAGGATTTTCCCCGGATGGTACCGTGACGCCTCATTTTGCAGCGCCGGGAGTGAATGTAAATGCAGCTTTTCCGGGAAATCAGTTCGGAAATGCGTCCGGCACAAGCCTTGCCGCCGCACAGACCTCAGGGATTGCAGCCCTTCTTTTTGAGTGGGCGATCATTCGGGAAAATGCGCCGTTTTTTACAGGTACAAATGTAAAGCATTATCTCCAGAGAGGGGCGGTGCGCGATGAAAATATGAAGTATCCAAATCAGGAGTGGGGATATGGGCGGATTGATCTTTATCGGACGTTTCAGCTTTTATCATGAGCGGAAACAAGGCAGTCATATGGGAATACTATACAAAAACAGAGGTTGATTTTTGTACATTTTAAAACAAAGATTTTTAGTGCGCCTAATTGTTTTTGGTAATATTTTTTGATATACTGATAACAGAAAAAATGGGAGGTACAAAATCGTGAAACGAGGAAGTATTTTTGAGCTGGAAGGAGTCCCGAGGCTCAGGGAGGCACTGCCGCTTGCACTTCAGCATGTTGTGGCAATGATTGTGGGATGTGTGACGCCTGCGATCATTGTTTCGGGGGCAGCAGGCCTTGAAAATAAAGAACAGGTTCTTTTAATTCAGTCGGCTCTTGTGGTTGCGGCGCTGTCCACGCTGATCCAGCTTTTTCCAATCGGAAAAAAAGGCGGATTTGCCATTGGTTCCGGACTTCCGATCATTATGGGAGTGAGTTTTGCCTATGTTCCCAGTATGCAGGCGATTGCACAGGGACATGGAATCGGAACGATTCTGGGCGCGCAGATAGTCGGCGGTATTGTGGCAGTTCTGATGGGTATTTTCGTAAAAAAGATACGTGTGTTTTTTCCGCCTTTAATTACAGGAACGGTTGTGTTTACAATCGGTCTTTCTCTTTATCCCACAGCCATTAATTATATGGCAGGCGGCGTGGGTAGTGAGGACTACGGTTCCTGGCAGAACTGGGCAATCGCGTTTTTTACTCTGGCAGTTGTTACAGGTCTGAATCATTTCGGAAAGGGTATCTGGAAGCTTGCTTCTATTTTAATCGGTATCATAGCAGGATACATCGTTTCCATTCCTTTTGGAATGGTGAATTTTGATAAAGTGGGAGAAGCCGGGATTTTCCAGCTTCCGGAATTTCTTCACTTTGGAGTGGAATTTGAGATTTCCTCCTGTGTGGCAATCGGTCTTCTTTTTGCCATTAATTCGGTGCAGGCGATCGGAGATTATTCTGCAACCACGATCGGTGCTATGAACCGGACTCCAAAGGATCAGGAGCTTCAGAGCGGAATTGTAGCTTATGGTCTTTCTAATGTAGTGGGCGCTCTTTTTGGAGGTCTTCCTACTGCAACATTTAGTCAGAATGTCGGTATTGTGACAACAACAAAGGTAATCAACCGGTGCGTTCTTGGTCTTGGAGCAGTGATCCTGGGAGTTGCGGGATTTGTTCCGAAGTTTTCTGCAATCCTTACGACGATTCCTCAGTGCGTGCTTGGCGGCGCGACAGTTTCCGTATTTGCATCTATTGCCATGACAGGTATGAAGCTTGTGGCTTCCGCGGAGATGGATTATCGAAATTCCTCTATTGTGGGTCTTGCGGCAGCTCTCGGCGTAGGCGTATCACAGGCAACGGCAGCGCTTGCCACCTTCCCGGAATGGGTCACTATGATTTTCGGAAAATCCCCTGTTGTTCTTGCAACGATCATTGCAGTGGTGCTGAATATTATTCTTCCGAAATCCAGGGTGGAAAAAGAAGAAGAAAAAAAGCAGGGAAGACGGATCAGGAAAAAACTGGAAAGAGACCATAAAGAGTTTGAGAAATAGAAGTGGTGCATGGATAAAAAAATATTACCGTACAGAATTGATTTTCCGTGCGGTAATATTTTTTGCGTTCAGACAGGTTTATTTTCTTGAAACAAAATGTGGAAGTCCGTCATCTCCCACAGGAAGTGATACAGTTCCCTGAACAAGCGGGCGGGCATAGTGGATAAAATCTTCTGTCACATCGGTTCCATCTTCCTTTATCCATGAAAGGGGAACGGTTTTTTCTTTATTGCAGATATGATTCACATCTTCAAGACCGCATTCCATCTTATAAGAGCCGTCCTCTGTCTCTCTGCGGATAAAGGAAACCATTTTTCCTGTTTCGCCTCTGAGGGCAGCCTGTACGCCGAACTGTCCGGCTTCAATGGCTTCCTGCTGATCGGTAAGGGAGAGCATGGAAGCGGAGCAGCGCTGGCTGACATTCAGCTCTACAGAGCGGGCTTTAATTCCAAGACGGTTTCTCACAAGATTTTCCAGGTATTTTCCGCAGCCTGCAAGCATTTTGTGCCCGAATGTGTCTGTTCCCACAGAGCTGTCGTACTCGCAGATAAAAGTACCGTCTGCGTCATGGATTCCCTCAGATACGCAGACTACTACATTACAGTTTTTCTTAAGACAGTCTTCTACTTTTGAAAGAAAGGCTTCCTGGTCAAAGGCTGTTTCCGGAAGATAAATAAGAAGCGGATTGTCGCCTTCATATCTTCGTGCAAGAGCAGAAGCGCCTGTAAGCCAGCCGGCATGCCGGCCCATAATTTCCACAATGGTAACGGAATTTTTCTCATAAACATTTGCATCTAGAATAATCTCGCGCACAGTGGAGGCTACGTAACGTGCAGCACTTCCAAAACCTGGCGTGTGGTCTGTGCATACAAGATCATTGTCGATGGTTTTCGGCTCTCCGATAATGCGGATGTCACTGCCCACAGAAGCGGCATACCGGGAAAGCTTGCTTACCGTATCCATAGAATCGTTGCCGCCGATATAGAAAAACCAGCCGATATTCAGCTCTTCAAATCTGGCAAATAAGGCAGGATAAACAGGGTCTTCCAGAGATTCCGGAAGTTTATAGCGGCAGGAACCAAGGTAAGCGCCCGGAGTATGGGTCAGGCAGGAGAGGGTTTCTCCGGGAAGGGCTTCCTGGAAATCCAGGATCGTTCCATTTAAAAAGCCTTCGATTCCGTTTACCATTCCATATACGTGTTCGATTGTATCCGGGTGTTTCAGACCTTCTGATACCACGCCGTAAAGACTGCTGTTGATAACTGCGGTAGGGCCGCCGGACTGTCCTACTATCAGATTTTTCTTTGTCATAATAACCTCCAAAATAGTATTCTGTAATCCAGTATATCATAAGGTTACTGTTTTTTCATTCCTTTTTCATGGAAAAAAGAAAAGGATTGTAGTATAATTACTGAGAGCAGCGACAGGCTGTCTTGTATGAGTGGGGAAATTTTGCAGATAAGGAGAACATTTATGGCAAATAAGAAACCAAAAAAGAAGAAAACGGCAGGGGATATTGTTTTAAGTCTCATACTTGTAGCCGCAATCTGTGTTTTCTGCTATGCAGCGTTTAATTTGTTCCATATCTACACGGAATACAAGAAGGGTACGGACGAGTACAATAATCTTGTGCAGATGGCTGTGACAGAAAAAGAGCCGGATGCGGAAATGAAGCCGGCAGAGGAGCAGACCTTAAAGCCTCCTATGGACATTGATTTTAATACTCTGCAAAGTGTAAATCCGGAAGTGATCGGCTGGATTTATGTGGAGGCACTGGACGGAGTAAATTATCCGGTTGTCCAGGCAGAAGATAATGACAAATATCTTCATCTCACATATGAGGGAAACTATAATTTTGCGGGAACAATTTTTATAGACTACGAAAACAGCAGTGATTTTAGCGACTGTAATACGCTTGTATACGGACATAATATGAAAAATGGTTCCATGTTCGGTCAGCTTAAAAAATTCACGGAGAATGAAGAAACATTTAATAAAAGTAAATATTTCTGGATTTTTGTTCCAGGAAAAGCGTACAGATATGAGATTATTTCTGCTTACACAACTTCTGTGAACAGCGATACCTATACGCTGTTTAAAGGACCGGGAGAAGAATATCTTCAGTATTTAAGCACAATAAAAGGATATTCTGAGCTGAAACAGGAGACAGCAGATACCAATATCAAAGATAAGATCATAACCCTGTCTACCTGTACAGGGAATGAAGCTACAAGATACGTAGTGCAGGGCAAACGTGTAGATACCATTGAAACAGAATAGGGGGCGTTTTTATGGAAAAAGAAGTGGAAAGGCTGCAGGAAATTATAGATACGCACAGCAATATCGTATTTTTCGGAGGCGCAGGCGTGTCTACGGAAAGCGGAATCCCGGATTTTCGCAGTCAGGACGGGCTCTATCATCAGCAGTATGATTTCCCGCCGGAAACTATTTTAAGTCACACATTTTTTATGCGCCACCCGGAGGAGTTTTACCGGTTTTACAGAGATAAAATGCTCTGTGATACGGCAAAGCCAAATGAGGCGCACTTAAAGCTTGCCAAGCTTGAACGGATTGGAAAACTGCGGGCAGTCGTTACCCAGAATATTGACAATCTCCATCAGCAGGCAGGGAGCAGAAAGGTTCTGGAGCTTCATGGAAGTGTGTACAGAAACTACTGTATGGACTGCGGGAGATTTTATGATTTTTCTTATATGAAAGAAAGCAGTGGTGTGCCGAAATGTGAATGCGGAGGGATGATTAAGCCGGACGTGGTACTTTATGAGGAAGGGCTTGATAATCAGGTGATCAGCGAGTCTGTACGTGCGATCAGCGAAGCGGAGGTTTTGATCATCGGGGGAACTTCTCTTTCTGTTTATCCGGCAGCAGGTCTTATTGATTATTTCCGGGGCGATCATCTTGTTGTCATAAATAAATCGTCCACACCACGGGATCAAAATGCGGACCTTCTTATTAAACTGCCCATTGGCAGAGTATTTTCACAAATAAAAGCTGAAGGAGTGTGAAAAATGGGACTACTTTATGAGGTGGGAGATACCGTTACATTAAAAAAAGAGCATCCATGCGGAAGCAGGGAGTGGGAAATCCTTCGTGTGGGAGCAGATTTTCGCCTGAAATGCTGCGGCTGCGGCCATCAGATCATGGTTCCCCGCAAAATGGTGGAGAAAAACACAAAAAAACTTGTAAAAAAGTAAAAAATCTTCTTTACAAGCATATTTTAATATGTTAGAATTAAAAACCGTGATATATTTTCATATCCTTGCTCTTTGTTGACAGGCAGAGGGCCAAAAGACCATAAGGAGGTAAGACAAGCATGAACAAATACGAATTAGCATTAGTTGTGAGTGCCAAAGTTGAAGACGAAGTACGCGATGCCGTAGTAGAGAAGGCAAAAGGCTACATCACACGTTACAACGGTACAATCACAGAAGTAGAAGAATGGGGTAAGAAGAAATTAGCTTACGAAATTCAGAAAAT
>UQHF01000036.1 GCA_900540785.1 uncultured Blautia sp. | reverse complement strand
AAAATCTTTTGGTTTATAATTAGTGATATTTGATGTATTCATAATGATACCTCCATAAGTATATTTAAACACATTTAATCACTAATGTAAATATTTTTAGTTGCTTGATGTTTCCTCCTTGATCGTGAGATAAGATTGGAATAAAAGATGCCTGGATTTTTGTACGTGCATCTGAATAGATACAGTGTATCATATAAGTCGAAATTTTGAAAGTAAAAACTGTAAAATTCAGAAAATAATGAATGAACAAAAGAATGATTGTAAACCTAAATTATAAAATAAGTTGACAATCAAGCGAACGTATGATATTTTTATCAAAGCGGGAAAGTTTGCGCACAGATAAATAGCATGACAGGAGGAGAAGAAAATGCAGACAGAAACGGCAGTGAGAGGAAAAACATATGATATGGTATATATCGGGATTTTTACGGTACTGATTGCAGTATGTTCCTGGATTTCCATACCGGCAGCCGTACCATTTACGCTGCAGACCTTTGGAGTATTTATGGCTGTAGAGGTTCTGGGAGGAAAAAGAGGAACAATGGCAGTTCTTGTATATATTCTTATGGGAGCAGTGGGGCTTCCGGTATTTGCAGGATTTCAGGGGGGCATTGGTATTATTTTTAATACAACGGGAGGATATATTGTAGGTTTTCTCTGTTCTGCCCTGATCATGTGGGCGTCAGAGTCTTTATTTGGGAAAAAGCCTGTAGTCCGTATTCTTTCTATGATCGCAGGGCTGATTGCCTGTTATGCGCTTGGAACGGTGTGGTTTATGGTAATTTACGGAAGAACAACAGGAGCAGTGGGGCTCATGACCGTTCTTGGCTGGTGTGTGATTCCGTTTGTGATACCGGATCTTGTGAAAATCGGGCTTGCTTATGTGCTTTCCGGTAAACTTCGTAAAGTGATGGCGGGAATGGGTGTGCATTGAAGACGAAACAGTACTGCATACTGTGATACCCGGTAACGATAATTGCAAAAGCGGGATAGTGGAAAATACAGAATAAGAAAATGGTATGTTATAATAAAATTATAAAAAAGGAGGAGATTTAATAGCAGAAAGGGGGTTTTTGCTATGACGGAAAAAAAGAGGATGTTTGCGGGAATCCTGGCAGGAGTTATGCTGGGAAGCAGTTTATCTGGAAGTGCGGTTGTTTCTGCTTCTATTACAGATGGGAAGGTTCTTGTGGAAAACATGAACCGTTCGCCGGATCATTATATTCTTCCGGAATCTCAGACAAGAGAACTTGCGGACTGGGAAGTGAAAAACATGGATGAGGCAGGACGGCAGATGGCAATCAATGAAATTTACGCCCGGCATGGAAGGAAATTTGTGCTTTCCGAGGTGCAGACATATTTTGATGAAAAGAACTGGTATAAAGGTACAGTAGAAGCTTCCGATTTTGATGAAAATGTTTTTAATGAGTACGAAGAGAAGAATATTGCCACACTTCAGAAAAGCTTTAAATCGGGGTATTTTCTTGATGGAAGCGACAGCCGTTATTTAACAGACGAAGAGATAAAAAGTCTGACAGACAATGAGCTTCAGCTTGGAATCAATGAAATTTATGCGCGGCATGGAAGAAAATTTTCTTCCGAAAAATACAGAAGCTACTTTTCGGAAAAAACATGGTACAATGGAACGATTGAACCCGATCGTTTTGATGAAAGGGTATTTAACCAATACGAACAGGAAAATATCCGTAAACTTACAGAGGCGATGAAGTGAGAAAGGGAAGATTACGAAAGAGAGAGGGCAGTGAGAAATACTGTCCTCTTTTGTAATTTTTTTCCCGTTTGGGATATGTTTGTGATAGAATGTTCTGGTATGGAAATTTTAGAAAAGGAACCAATATGTATGGAAAAATTATATATAGTAATTCCTGCTTATAATGAGGAAACAAATATTGAAAGGACAGTAAAGGAGTGGTATGCCGTAATCCGGAGGCATTCAGGAGAAGGAGAGTCCCGGCTTGTAGTAGTAAACGACGGAAGCACAGACAGCACATGGGAAATTCTCTGTAAGATGAAAAAAGAAATGCCTCTTCTTCAACCGCTGAAAAAGGCAAATGGCGGACACGGAAGCTCCGTTCTCTACGGGTACAGCTATGCAGTGCAGCATGGTGCGGACTATGTATTTCAGACGGATGCGGACGGTCAGACAAATCCGGAGGAATTTGAAGCTTTCTGGGATTTGAAGGAAGAATACGATGCTATTATTGGAAGCCGCTCTGTCCGGGGAGACGGTAAATCCAGAAAGTTCGTGGAAAATGTAGTGTGCCTTCTTCTTCGCATGATATTCGGAATCCGGGTAAAAGATGCAAATGCGCCTTTCCGCCTTATGAAAGCGGAGCTTCTGGAAAAGTACATAAAGAGGCTTCCGGAAGATTACAATATTCCCAATATTATGATGACGACATATTTTGTGTATTATCAGGAAAAGGTGTGCTTCCGGGAAATTTCTTTTAAACCGCGTCAGGGCGGAGTCAATTCCCTTAACCTCAAAAAGATCGTAAAAATCGGGTGGAAGGCGCTGGGGGATTTCAGAAAATTGAAAAAAGAGATGTGAATTAAATGTTATCAGGGTTGGCATATGCCAGCCCTGTTATTTTTTTCTTGCTTATAAAACGTTTTATATTGTGCATAATTCACAAAAAAATAGACTTAAAAATAGTAAAAACGCAGAAAAGGAAAATAATAAAAATTTTATATTGATTTTTTTAATTGAAAGGAGTATAAATAACTCATAAAATATAAAACGTTTTATAAGAAAACAACATATAAAACATAAAAATAAACCGATAAAATATAAAAATAACAAATTAAACATATAAAACGTTTTATATAATCGGGGAAAGGAGGAAATGATGAAAGGGAAATTAAATTCCCTGCCGCTCGGGAATATAGAAATTCAGGATTTATTTTGGAATAAGTATACTGAGTTGGTAAGACAGGTAATCATTCCTTATCAATGGGGGATTTTAAATGATGAAATAGAAGGTGTGGAAACCAGTCATTGTATTGCAAACTTCAAAATTGCGGCAGGAGAATCATCAGGAGAATTTAAAGGGGCTGTATTTCAGGATACAGATGTTGCAAAATGGCTGGAAGCAGTAGGATATAGCCTCTCTGTACACCGAGATGAGGATCTGGAAAAAATAGCGGATGAAACGATTGATTTAATAGGAAGGGCTCAGTGTGAGGACGGTTATCTGAATACGTATTTTACTATTAAAGCTCCGGAGCTTCGCTGGACTAATTTGAAAGAGGGACATGAGCTTTACACTGCCGGACATATGATAGAGGCGGCGGTTGCCTATTATCAAGCGACAGGAAAAAAGAAATTTATTGAAATCGTGTCAAAATTTGCAGATTTGATCGTGCAAACTTTCGGGTCGGAAGATGGGAAAATTCATGGTTATCCAGGGCATCAGGAAATAGAGCTGGCATTGGTTAAGCTATACAGGATAACAAAGAAAAAGGAATATCTGGAAACGGCAAAATATTTTATTGATGTAAGGGGAGAAAATCCAAATTATTTTGAGGAAGAAGAAAAGAAACCTCTGTATCAGCAGATATTTCCGGAATTTTCAGGATATGACCTTAAATATTCCCAATGTCATCTTCCGGTAAGATCACAGGAGACGGCAGAGGGACATGCTGTAAGAGCTGTATATATGTATTGTGCAATGGCAGATCTGGCGTATGAGTATGAAGACAGCGAGCTTTTAGAAGCATGCGACAGGCTTTGGGAGAACCTTACAAAAAAGCGTATGTATCTTACCGGCAGCATCGGTTCTTCCGGTTTGCTGGAGCGTTTTACAACAGATTACGATTTACCTAATGACAGCAACTATTCAGAAACATGTGCATCTATAGGACTTGCCCTGTTTGCCAAACGTATGACGGAAATAAAAAAAGACGCTTCCTATATGGATATAGCGGAACTGGCTCTTTATAATACCGTATTGAGTGGGATTGCTATGGACGGAAAAAGCTTTTTCTATGTAAATCCTCTGGAGGTCTGGCCAGATAACTGTCTGGAACGTACATCTAAGGAACATGTAAAACCAGTTCGCCAGAAGTGGTTTGGAGTAGCATGTTGTCCTCCTAATATAGCAAGAACGCTGGCATCATTGGGGCAGTACATTTACATGAAAGAAGGAAATACTTTATATACGAATCTCTATCTTTCAAATAAAGCAGAGGTGGATTTGGAAAATGGCAGAGTAGAAGTTAAAACAGAGACGAAATTTCCTTTTGATGGAATGATAAAAATGAAGGCAGAAAGTACAGCCCAAAACTGGAAACTGGCACTTCGTATTCCAGAGTATGTGAAAAAATACCAGGTGTATATGAATGGGGCAGAGGTATCTAATTTAAACGTAGAAAAAGGATATTTGATGTTGGAGAGTTCTGAGGGAATTACAGAATTTTCAATAAAGTTTGAACTCCCTGTTCGATTTATTCGGGCGAATCCAAATGTGAGAGCAGATGCAGGCAAAGTTGCGGTGATGAAAGGGCCTCTTGTGTATTGCCTGGAGGAAACAGATAATGGACAGAATCTTTCAGAAATTTTTGTAGATACTGTACAGACGCCGAAAGAAGAATATAGAGAAGACTTATTTAAGGGGTGCTGTGTGATTCGCTTAAAAGGCAAACGTTTGAAGGAAGAGAACTGGAAAGAGGGAAAACTTTATCAGGAATGTGAAGCTTTTTACGAAGACACAGAACTTACAGCGATTCCATATTGCTACTGGTGTAATCGGACGCCAGGAGAAATGGCAGTGTGGTTAAAAGAAGCAATTCATATTTAAAATATTTTATAAAAATCAAGGAGGAATTTTATTATGAAGCAGAGAAAGATAATGGCTGCTCTTCTTGGCGCAGCAATGGTAACAGGAAGCATGGCAGGTACTGCAACAGTAAGTGCAGCGGAAAAAGCGACCCCTCTGGAATTTTGGACTTTTACAGAAGTACATGGTACATTCTATGAGACAATGGCTGAAAAATGGAATGAAGCAAATCCGGATAAACAGGTGGAAATTAATGTAAATGTTATGCCTTACGATGATATGCACAATAAACTTCAGATTGCGTTAAATGCAGGAGAAGGAACACCGGATTTTGTAGACATTGAACAGGGTAAGTTTTCTAACTTTACACAGGGTGAACCTCTTTTGATGGATTTAACAGATGTTGCAGCACCATATAGAGATGATATGGTAGAATCAAGATTTGAACTGTACAGCAAAGACGGAAAATTATATGGGCTGCCCACACATGTAGGAACAACAGTAGCTTTTTATAATACAGAACTTCTGGAAGCGGCAGGCATTGACTATACTACCATTAAAACATGGGATGATTTTAAAGAGGCGGGTGCAAAGTATCATGAGGAGACAGGTGCAGAATTTGGTACTGCTGATACAAGTGCGCTTTGGACTATGAATCTTATGATGGCTGAGCTGGGAGGCGATTATCTGGATGAAGATGGCAAACTTGCAGTAAACAGTGAGACAGTTGCAAAGGCAGCTTCTACATTGAAAGATATGCAGGATGCAGGAGCAATCGCAACAGTTCCAGAAGGAAATCCTGATAAAGAGGAAGCATACGGAGCGTTTAATAATGGTGATTATGCAGTTGCTATTATGCCGATGTGGCAGATGTCACGTTATACAAGTTATATGCCTGACCTGGAGGGAAAAATTGCCATTGCAGCTCCTCCTGTATTTGATGAAAATGGAACTGTAAAAAGTGTTGGCGGTGGTGGAACAGGAACTTCTGTAGTAGCTGGAAAAGAAAATGCAGAGCTGGCAGCAGAGTTTCTTGCATACGCAAAACTTTCTGAAGAGGGAAATATTGAGATTTGGAATAGCCTTGGATTTGATCCGTGCAACAAGAGCATCTGGACAAATGAAGAAGTAACTCATAACCCGGATAATATTTATGTAAAATATTTTGTAAACAACCCATTTGATGTATTAAATGAAATGACAGACAATATTGGTGGTCTGGCATCTATGTCATCTCCAAAGTATGCATCTATTAATACGGAATTTAGTACGGTGACTTTAAATGCTATTTTTGAAGAAGGACAAGATGTTCAGGAAGCGCTTGATTTCTCTCAGGACAATTTAATTAATGAGCTGGGAGAATAAAAAATTTGATTAAGCAAATAACAGATGAAATAAAACAGCGGCAGAGGCAGTAAAAATACGGCTTCTGCCGTACCAGATTCAGACGCAGGAGGATAGAAGAGATATGTTTAAAAAATTTATTTATTCAAAAAAAGTTGCACCGTATGTCTTTATCCTTCCATTTATTCTGACATTTTTAATCTTTTGGATTGTTCCCCTTGGAAAAGCGGGAATTATGAGTTTTCAAAAAATTCTTCCTGGTCAGACCGAGTGGATAGGAATAGACAATTATAAACGTCTGCTTACAGATAGAGTGTTTTTAAAAGCTGTGGCAAACAGTACAAAATACATGGTTGGCACATTGATTTTATTAATTCCTGTCCCTATGCTTCTGGCATACATGATTAACAGTAAGCTGATGAAAGGAAAAGAATTTTTTAAATCTGCTTTATTTATTCCGGCGCTGACTTCTGTTGTAGTAGCTGGCACGATTTTCCGGCTGATTTTTGGTGAAACAGATGGTGCGCTTTTAAATCAGATTGCGATGATGTTTGGTAATGAACCGATAAAATGGCTGAAACAGGCGGGAACAGCACTGGCGGCTCTTTTGGCTCTTGGGTGTTGGAGATGGATGGGAGTAAATATGCTCTATTTTCTTTCAGGGCTACAGAGTATTCCGGGAGAATTATACGAATCTGCATCTATTGATGGCGCAAATGCCTGGCAGAAATTTTTTAAGATTTCTGTTCCGCTTTTAAAGCCAACTATGATATATGTGCTTACAATCAGTATTTATGGCGGACTTGCCATGTTTACAGAAAGCTATATGCTGTGGAAGGGAAACAATTCTCCTCAGAATGTAGGACTTACTATAGTAGGTTATCTTTACAGACAGGGGATTGAGAAAAATGCGCTTGGTTATGCTTCAGCAGTAGGAATTGTACTGTTAGTAATTATTATGGCAGTGAATTTAGTTCAGCTTACAGCTTCCGGTATGTTTAAAAAGGAGGACAGATAATAATGGGTAAAACAGGAAGAAGAAAAAAAGAGAAGATATTTTCTGTTCTTATGTTCCTCTTTTTTGTAATTCTGGCGATTTTGATCCTGATTCCTATTTGGGCTATTTTTATCGGTTCTTTTAAAGATGGAACAGAACTCCTTCGAAATGGCCTGAATTTGAAATTGGAATTTGAAAAGATGAATCTGGATAACTGGAAAATGCTTTTTACAGAAAGCAGGTATTTTGTATGGTTCTGGAACAGTATACTGTTGACGGTTATACAGGTGGTGCTTACTTTGGTTGTAAGTGCGTTTGTGGGATATGGATTTGCTGCGTATGAGTTTAAGGGGAAAAATGTATTGTTTGTATGTGTGCTTCTGATTATGTCCATTCCTTTTGAAATCTTAATGCTTCCTCTGTATACGCAGATTAATGACATGGGATTGAGTAATCAGTATTCTGCAATTATGCTGCCGTTTTTGGCACATGCTTCCACTATCTTTTTCTTCCGGCAGTTTTTAAGCTCTGTACCCCTTGCTATTATTGAAGCGGGAAGAATTGATGGAGCCAGTGAGTATGGAATTTTCTTCCGGCTTATTGTGCCTATTATGAAACCGTCATTTGCAGCTATGGCTATTTTAAACGGAATGAACAGTTGGAATAACTTTTTGTGGCCGCTTCTGGTACTTCGTTCAGAAGAGAAGTATACATTGCCGATAGGTTTAAATACATTGATTACTCCTTATGGGAATAATTATGATCTTTTGATAGTTGGTTCATTTTTCTCTATTTTACCAATTTTCATTTTATTTATGTGTTTCCAGAAATATTTTATTGAAGGTATGACAGCAGGGGCTGTAAAAGGCTAAAATAGAAAAGACAAAATATGTGCAGGAGGTTACATAACGTAATGAAGACAGCAAAAATGATTATTGATAAAGATTTTGTGGTTGCTCCGGTAGACAAACGGATTTTCGGTTCTTTTATTGAACATCTTGGACGGGCAGTATATGAGGGAATTTATCAGCCGGGTCATTATTCTGCTGATGAATATGGTTATCGTAAAGATGTAATGGATCTGGTAAAGGAATTAAATGTTCCTGTAATCCGTTATCCGGGAGGAAATTTTGTGTCCAATTTCTTTTGGGAAGATAGTGTAGGCCCTGTAAAAGACAGACCGCACCGCCTGGAACTGGCATGGAGAAGTACAGAAACAAATGAAGTGGGTCTGCATGAATTTTCCCGTTGGGCACATATGGTGAATTCAGAAGTGATGATGGCTGTAAATTTAGGGACAAGGGGAATACAGGATGCGTGTAACCTGCTGGAATACTGTAACCATCCGTCTGGTTCCAAATATAGTGATCTTCGTATCAGCCACGGGGTGAAGGAGCCATACAATATTAAATTGTGGTGTTTGGGAAACGAGATGGACGGTCCCTGGCAGATAGGTCATAAAACTATGGAAGAATACGGACGTCTGGCAGCAGAAACAGGAAAAGCTATGAAGCTTATTGATCCTTCTATTGAACTGGTTTCCTGTGGAAGTTCCTATATTGATATGCCTACTTTTCCGGAATGGGAAGCTGTGACACTTGAGCATACATATGATTATGTAGATTATATTTCTCTGCATCAGTATTATGGAAACAGAGATAATGATAGCAATGATTATCTGGCGCAGTCTGATGATATGGAACGGTTTATTCAGACGGTAATCAGTACCTGCGATTATGTAAAAGCAAAAAAACGTGGAAAAAAAGACATTAATATCAGTTTTGACGAGTGGAATGTATGGTTCCATTCAAATGAAGAAGATGATGATATTATGAACAATCACCCGTGGCAAAAAGCTCCGCATTTGTTGGAAGATAAATATACTTTTGAGGATGCTCTGATGGTAGGTCTGATGCTCATAACATTGCTGAAACATGCGGACAGAGTGAAAGTGGCATGTCTGGCGCAGCTTGTAAATGTAATTGCGCCAATCATGACTGAGACAGATGGAGGTGCATGGAAGCAGACGATTTATTATCCTTTCCTTCATGCCTCACGTTATGGAAGAGGAACAGCTCTTATGCCAGTACTGAAATCTCCGGTCCATAAAACGGCAAAACACGGGGAAATAACAGATGTGGAAGCAGTGGCTGTTTATAATGAGGAAAAGGAAGAGGTTACGGTGTTTGCCGTAAACAGGAATCTTGAGGAAGATTTGGAACTGGATATGGATATGAGGAGTTTTGCGGGTTATAAAGGTCTGGAACATCTGACTCTTCACAGCCATGATCTGAAACTGTGCAACAGTGCCGGTGAGGAAAAGATCATACCCTGTGCGAAGGCAGTGAATCCGGCAGAACAGGGTGTAGTTTCTGTTGTTCTGGAGCGCGGAAGCTGGAATGTGATTCGGTTTGGGAAAAAATAATAACGAAAAGAGAACTTGCGAAGGAATTTCCGGATAATAGTTGCCGGGCAGCAGAAATGTATGATATGTTATAAAAAGAAAAAATATACTGAAAAGTAAAATACGGAGGGCTGTTATGGCAACAATAAAAGAGATTGCAAAAGCTTGCAATGTATCTATTACAACAGTATCCAATATTTTGCATAATAAACCTGGAGCCAGTGAAGAAACAAGAAAACTGATTTTGGATAAAATAGAAGAAATGGACTATCGTCCTAATTATATAGCGCAGAATCTGAAAATGAAATACACGAAAACAGTGGGCGTTATTATTGAAGATATGACAGTCTTTACAATGCCGGAAATAGTAGATGGAATCACGGAATATTGTGAGAAAGAAAATTATCAGATTTTGTTGACGAATCTTCGCCTGTATAAAAAATACCAGGACGTTTATTATCACAATAATGAATACTTTGATTTTGTATCAGAAGAAATAAAAAAATTAGTAGCAAAACGGGTAGATGGAATCATCTATGTGGCGGCACATGAACGTCTCATTGAATGTATTCCGGAAGAACTGGAAGTGCCAGCGGTTGTGGCATATGGTTACACGAATACAGATTCCATTCCTTCCGTTGTTGTAGATGATACGCATGGCGGATACGAGATTATGAATTATATTGTGAGTCAGGGTCATACAAGAATTGGAATTATAGGAGGAAAAAAAGAGAGTCTTCATACACAGAGCCGTTTGAGAGGCTGTCAGAAAGCAATGTATGATAATGGGATTCTTTATAATCCTGAGTTGGTTTGTTATGGAGATTGGGACAGAAAATCCGGTCATGATATAGCAGAAGAACTGTTAAAGGAGAACGTCACAGCAATTTTTTGTATGAATGATTTAATGGCTGGTGGTGTTTATGATTTGTTATATGAAAAGGGAATGGTTCCCGGGCAGGATGTTTCTGTGGCAGGCTATGACAATCGAAATGTTTCAGAATATTATAATCCCAGCTTGACGACAATTAATTTACCGCTGCATGATATTGGTTATCAGGCAGGAGAGATCATTCTTCGCAAAATAAAAGAGGAAGAAGTAAGCAGTACATATGATATGGAGTGCTTACTTGTGGAACGTAACTCTGTTCGAAAAATAAAAGAATAATCGCAATAAAAAAACCTTGAAAACATATGTTTTCAAGGTTTTTTAATCAGTCGAAGCGACGGGATTCGAACCCACGACCTCTGCGTCCCGAACGCAGCGCTCTACCAAACTGAGCCACGCTTCGTCAACTGCAAGAGCTATTATATCTGGTTTTTATGTAGTTGTCAAGCAAAAAAATGAAAAAAATTAAAAAATTTTGGTGCCGGCAGTTGGGAAATGAAAAAGACAGGGCATGAAAGGAAAGAGGAGTCATATATTTTAAAGACAGAAGAATCAATGGAGGGCATATTTTGGGAGAATACAGGCGTTTTGTTGCTTATGTATATGAATACAGAAAAGGAAAGAAAGAGGAAAACTGTGGATTTGTAAAAGTAGAGTCATGGGGAGAACGGTGTACGATGGAGCTGCATCTGCAGTGTCCGGGAATTTTGGCGGGTACAGAATGTAAAAGCTATGCCTTTGTAAGAGAGGAGAAAAAAATGAGAGGGATTCTCCTTGGTTCCTGCAAAACAGAGGCGAACGGAGTCAGTCATATTCTGGAAACTTCACCCCGGAACATAGGAGGCCAGAGGGTGGCATTGGAAGAGCTTGGGGGGATGGTGTTTCTGACAGAGCTTGGAGCATTCTTCGGGACAGAATGGGACGATATAGAAATTATACCGGAGATGTTTGAAGAATTTCCAGAAAAGGACAGCCCGGAGAAAGAGATGGAGGAAGAACAGGGAGAGACCTTAAAAGAGACGACAGATGAGAAAAGCAAAAAAGGGGCAGGGGAAGAAGCCGAAAAAGTATTACCGGAACAAGGGAAGAGAGAGACAGAAATGAGAGAAGAATCGTCTCATAAAGAAAATGCAGCAGAGGCGGAAATCTCAGAGCAGAATGAGCTGCCCACAGAAGAGGAGAACGTGACTGCAACAGAAGTGCAGCAGGAACGCCATATGCCGGGAGAAGCGTTTGAGCCCTTTGAAGACGGAGATTTTTTTAACTGCAGAAAAATAAAGCCGGGCGACCTCCCCTGTTTTTCCAGAAAGAACTGCCCCTTACGACAAAACCGATTTCTTTTGTATGGATATTATAATTTTGGACATCTTCTTCTCTGCACAAAAGAAAGCGGACAGCAGATTCTCGGTGTGCCGGGCATATATGACCAGCAGGAACGTTTTATGGCGAATATGTTCGGATTTCCTTTTTTCCGAAAAAGCCGGGAAATTCAGGTTCCGGGCAGGCAGGGAGGCTACTGGTACCGGTTAATCAATTCCCCGGATTTCCACTATGGGGATGGATTCCAGAAGAATGGAACGAAAGTGCGATAATTCTTCCCGGGAATAACTGCTAAATCCAGGCTGAAGGACTTCCTCCGAGTCACGGTAAGCCTGGAGATAGTAGGCTTTTGCACTTTTGAGCCATTTTCCGATTTCACGGAAATCGCTTTCTTTATGAAGCTCTTTTACAACAGTCGTTCGAAATTCGTAATCAAGATTTCCACTCATCAGAAAATCGACAGATTCATATATGGCGTTTAAATCCGGGTGAGGAATGCCGGTAAGAACGGAATATCGCCTGGGACTTGTTTTAATATCCATAGCAACCATATCGATCAGCCCGTCTTTTGCAAGGGATTTCAGTGTGGCGGGACGGGAACCGTTTGTGTCAAGTTTGATGGAGTAGCCAAGATTTTTTATGTCCTGCAGAAAAGCACCGAGGGAGGGGGAGAGGGTGGGCTCGCCGCCTGAGACGCACACGCCGTCAAGAATGCCCTGCCTTTTTTTCAGGAAAGAGAGAATTTCTTCTCTGGAATACTCCGGCTGATCTTCCGGTCTTTCCACAAGTCCGCCGTTCTGGCAGAAGGGACAGCGGAAATTGCAGCCGCCTGAAAATATAGTACAGGCAACACGTCCGGGATAATCTAATAAAGTTGTTTTGTTAAAACCGCAGATTTTCATACATAAAACCTCCTCGGGTTCTGAAATTAATCCGTTGTATTCCGGCGGATAAGAACTGGTGTGATCTGTTTATGGACAGGCGCTTTTAAAGGGGCTGGTTTTCTTTTTTTCATTTCGTTCATCTGAAGGACAAGAAGCTCCATTGCAGTGCGGGCGATTTTGTCAATCTGCTGTCCTACTGTGGTAATGGGGAGAATTGCCTCGTTTGCAATAGGAGAATTGTCAAATCCTACAATCTGATAATCCCCGGGAAGCTTTCCGTATTTCTGAAAAACAAGGTTCAGGAAAATATTGGCATAAGTGTCATTTGCAAGGAAAACACCTTTTTTCTTTCCGGGATAAGAAGCTTCGATTTCTTCAAATACTTCTTTGATCGCCTCAAAGGTTGTCTCATATGTATTTCCCAGATCCCTCAGGACAAGTTTATATGGAATATTCTGCTCCCTACAGGTGTCCTCGAAACCGTGAATACGCTGGAAAGCAGGTACTTTTTCCGGGACAGGCACATTGATATGGATCAGAACATCGCAGTCGTTGTGGATGAGAAGAGAGGCTGCCTGTACAGCTCCCATGTAGTTGTCCGTATCTACGCTGCATATATGCTGGGCTTCTCTCTCGATCGCAACAATAGGAATATGATAAGAGGCGAGCTCTTCTGAGGAAAAAGTGTGGCTTAACACAATGAGCCCCTCGATTTTGTATGCCATCAGTTCGTCAAGATACTGTTGTTCCAGCTCTTTTTTGTCACTGCTTACAAAAACAAGAAATTTATAATGGTAATCCGAGTAGCTGGATAAAATCTGATTCAGCATCTCCGAGTAGTAGTGAAGGTAAAGATTGGGGATAATGATTCCCACAAATTCACTTTTTCCATTTGCGAGAACTTTGGCAAGCTTATTTTCCTGATACCCCAGTTCCTCCAGAGCGCTGGCAATCTTCTCCTGATTTTCAAGAGTGAGAGAGTCGGGATTATTAAAATATCTGGAGATCGTTGTCTTGGAAAAATTGGTGTATTTTGCAATATCTGCAAATGTTACTTTTTTTGCAGCCATAATAGAAGTCCCCCTGCTTTCTGTAAATTTATTAAAAATAAGTATAACAAGAATAAAAGCAAAAAGCAACGAAGAAATAACTGGTTACGGAACCGGTTATTTTCTTTTTGAAAGTTTGTCGAAATCTATTGACAGACCGGTTTCCCGGGTGTAATATCAAAGTAAAGTAACCGGTTACTTTGCCGGTTATACAAACATTGGAGCGTTCTTGAAAAAACAAAAGGAAACGGAGGAAAGAGAAATGAGAACACCTGCAAAGGGAAAAACCGCAGTCAGGCAGACAGCGGCAAAGAAACTGGGGTACATCAGAAAAAACTGGCAGTTATACATATTCTTTTTAATGCCAGCCCTTCTTCTGACTGTGATTTTTAAGTATCTTCCTATGGGAGGCGTACTGATCGCATTTGAGGATTACAATGTAATCGACGGAATATTTGGAAGTGAATGGGTAGGTCTTGAGTATTTCAGGAGATTTTTATCTTCGCCCGACTTTATTAATTATCTTATGAATACCTTGAAACTCAGCCTGTTTGGTCTGCTTTGGGGATTCCCGGTTCCGATCATTCTGGCGCTTCTGTTAAACCGTATCCGTCTGACAGGAATCCGGAAAAAAATCCAGCTTTTAATTTACGCACCGAATTTTATTTCGGTTATTGTCCTCTGTGGTATGGTGCGTATGTTCCTGTCTCCTGTTGGACCGATCAATCAGGTTCTCGGAATTGATACCAACTGGATGACGATGCCGGAATCTTTCCGCACAATTTACATTGCAAGCGGTATCTGGCAGAGCGCAGGCTGGGCGTCCATTATGTATACGGCAGCTCTTTCCAATGCCAGCAAAGATCTTGAGGAGGCAGCCATTGTGGACGGCGCAAATATTTTCCAGCAGATTCGTTACGTGGAGCTTCCAGCAATTAAAAACATTATTGTGATCCAGTTTATTTTACAGGCTGGAAATATTATGAGTATCGGATTTGAAAAAGCATATGCCCTTCAGACAGATATGAATCTTCCGGCATCTGAGATTTTATCAACTTATGTATACAAGATCGGTCTTCTGAACGGAGACTATGGTTATTCAACGGCAGTAGGCCTTTTTAACTCTGTGATCAATGTAATTCTTCTGATCGCAGTCAACTGGGTAGTGAAAAAGTTAAACGAAGGCGAAGGATTATAGGAGGTTGTACAGTATGGAAACAAGAAGAAAAATGAAGCTTGGGGCAGCTGATAAAGCGATACTCGGAACAGGCTACGTCCTTCTCGGACTTTTTGTACTGGCAGTTCTCATTCCCCTTGTATATGTGGTGGCGGCTTCCTTTATGGATCCCAACGTATTGAACAGCAGAGGAATCAGCCTGAATGTAAAGGACTGGACACTGGACGCATACAGAAGAGTTCTGGAAAACGGAATGATATGGAGAGGATTTTTAAATTCCTTCTTCTATTCAGGAGCATTTACGGTGATTTCTGTTTTTGTCACCCTGCTTGCCGCATACCCCATGTCAAAAAAAGAATTTGTGGGAAGAAATTTTTTTAATGCCATCTTTATTATCACTATGTTTTTCGGCGGCGGTCTGATGCCGACCTTTATTTTGATCAATCAGCTTCACATGGTAAATACAATCTGGGCAATTTTGATCCCGGGTGCATTTAATGTGTGGAACATGATTCTGGCAAGAACGTATTACCAGTCCATTCCAAAGGAACTGCGGGAAGCTTCCGCCATTGACGGTGCAAACGAAATCCAGCATTTCTTCCAGATCATGATGCCGGTGTGCAAGCCAATTATTGCGGTGCTGGCGCTTTACTCTTTTGTCGGAATGTGGAACAGCTATTTTGACGCTATGATTTATTTAAATGACGCAGACCTGCAGCCTCTTCAGCTTGTGCTTCGCTCCATTCTGGTGCAGAATACACCGCAGCCGGGAATGATCGC
The DNA here is from genome assembly GCA_900540785.1 of uncultured Blautia sp. Taxonomy (GTDB): domain Bacteria; phylum Bacillota; class Clostridia; order Lachnospirales; family Lachnospiraceae; genus Blautia_A. Next base: position 20,210 of record UQHF01000036.1, on the reverse strand, counting down.
AGATATTCAAAGTACGGCAGAGATGGCGAAAGTGGCAGAGCTTTTGAAATATGCAACGATCGTAGTATCCAGTCTTCCCCTTCTGGTTATGTATCCGTTTTTCCAGAAGTATTTTGACAAGGGAATTATGGTCGGCTCTGTAAAAGGCTGAGAATGAGGAGGAAAATATCATGAAAAGAAATATGAAAGTGTTCGTTGCAGCGGGGCTTTCTGTGGCCCTCATGCTTTCTATGACAGGTTGTGGGAAAAAGGAGAGGCTGAAAGCAAATATCAATCCGGATACGCCTGTTGAGGAAGTGACATTTCCCCTTGAGGAAAAAGCGGAGCTGTCCTTTATCACAAATGCGCCTGCAACTTCCACACAGGATCCCAATGAGAGAGAAATCTTTAAAAGGCTGGAAGAACAGACAAATGTACATATTGACTGGACCTGTTTTGTTGCAGACCAGTTTGCAGATAAGAAAAATCTTGCCCTCGCACAGTTTGGAAATCTTCCGGACGGGCTGTTTAATGCGGGAATGAATGATTATGATTTGCTTCGCTATGCAAAACAGGGTATTATTATCCCGCTGGAAAATCTGATCGACAAATATATGCCGAATCTTCAGGCTGTATTTGAGCAGTATCCAGAATACAGGACTATGTGTACAGCTCCGGACGGACATATTTATTCTTTCCCCTGGATCGAGCAGCTTGGAGAAGGAAAAGAAGCGATCCAGGCAATCGGAAATATTCCGTATATTAATAAAAAGTGGCTTGATTTTCTCGGACTTGAAGTGCCGGAAACAACAGCAGAGCTTGAAGAGGTTTTAATTGCTTTTCGCGATCATGCAGACGAACTGGAAAAAGAGTTTCAGATAGAGGGAGATGTGATTCCCATGTCCTTTATCATCAACAACGGAGACCAGGACCCTGCTATCCTGATCAATGGATTCGGTGAGGGGTACGGAGATACAGGCGACCATTTCGCAGTGACAGATGAGGGAGAAGTGATTTACACCTCTGTGCAGGAAGGATATAAAGAGGGGATCAAATGGCTTCACAGTCTTGTGGAGCAGAACCTTGTAGACCCGGAAGCGTTTACCCAGGAGTGGAGTACTTATGTGGCGAAGGGAAAAAGTCACAGATATGGTCTCTGTTTTACATGGGATATTTCCAATATTGATAATTATGAGGATTATGTGATGCTTCCTGCTCTTGCAGGACCGGAGGGACTTGTAAATATTACACGTCAGAATAACAGTGAAACAAGCGGTTTTGACAGAGGACGATGTGTACTTACTACGAGCTGTGAAAATACAGCCCTTGCGGCAGCCTGGATCGACCAGATGTATGCGCCTCTTCAGTCGCCGCAGAATAACTGGGGAACTTACGGAGAAGAAGATTCCTTCAATATTTTTGAGATGGGAGAAAATGAAAAAGGTGAACCCATGCTTTCCCATATGGATCTTGGCGACCAGTCTCCTGTGGAGGTGCGTGAGGCACAGTCTGTCAATGGACCTCTTGCTATCCTGAATGAATATTATGGTGTGTATGTGACGCAGCCCACAGATGCAAAGTGGCGCCTTGACAATATGCACGAGACATACCTGGAAGATATGAACAGCAAGTACGTATATCCAAATGTATTTATGAGTATTGAAGATACAAATAAAGTATCTCAGTATGATACAGATATTAAAAAGTATGCAGAGCAGAAAAAGGCAGACTGGATTTTAAATGGCGGTATTGACGAGGAGTGGGACAGCTACCTTGAAAAAATGGAGCAGTACGGTCTTTCTGATTATCTGAAAATCAAGCAGAAATATTTTGACAAGTATCAGGAATCCTTACAAGAAGAACAGAAAGCAGAATAAAAGGAGAAGATTATGAGTGCAGAACTTACGAAAGCTCACAAATACGAAGAAGAAGAAAAACAGAAGATTCCGGCAGAGGAAAAACCGGTCTTTCATGTAACTCCTCCCATTGGCTGGATGAACGACCCCAACGGATTTTCCTTCTATAATGGAGAAATCCACCTGTTTTATCAGTACCACCCCTATACAAGAGACTGGGGTCCCATGCACTGGGGACACTGCGTATCAAAGGATATGGTTTTCTGGGAGACGCTTCCGGCAGCAATGGCGCCGGACGAGAAATTCGACCATCTTGGCTGCTTTTCAGGAAGCGCAATGGAAGCAGACGGGAAACATATTCTGATGTACACAGGTGTAAGTCAGGAAACTCTTCCTGACGGAAGTACGCAGGACAGACAGAATCAGTGTCTTGCATACGGCAATGGAAGAGAATATGAAAAATTTGCCAAAAACCCGGTTGTCACAGGAGAGATGATGCCGGAGGGATGCAGTCGGATTGATTTCCGCGATCCCAAGATATGGAAAGAGGATGGAAAGTATTATCTGATCGTAGGAAATAAAAACGAGGAGCAGAAAGGACAGGTTGTACTTTTTTCTGGGGAAACTCCGGAATCCTGGAAATTTGAGACAGTGCTTGCAGAAAACAGCACAGGAGAAGTGGGAACCATGTGGGAGTGCCCGGACTTTTTCGGACTGGATGGAAAACACTTTTTAATCTGTTCCCCACAGGATATGAAGGCGCAGAAATATGAGTTCCATAACGGAAATAATGCTGTATTTTTTGCAGGGGAGTATGACAGGGAAACGTGTACTTTTGTGAAAGAAGCCCCGAAATCTCTTGATTATGGTCTTGATTTTTATGCGCCGCAGACAACGGAGCTTCCGGACGGAAGAAGGATTCTGATCGCCTGGCTGAAATCCTGGGATGCCTGTGTGATGCCTTTGGGACAGAAGTGGCAGGGAATGATGACGATTCCCAGAGAACTGAGATACGTGAACGGAAGGCTGTACCAGAATCCGGTTGAGGAGCTGAAAAATTACAGGAAGAGTCCATGTATCATAAACAGCCAGGAAATTTCCGGGGAGATGGAATTTGACGGCGTTCGCGGGCGCGTGCTTGATATGACAGTGGAAATCTGCGGAGACGGGTTTGATGAATTTTCCATAGAACTTGCACATAATGAGGAATATACTACAAGCTATACGTATCACAGAAAAAAACAGTTGATGACAATAGACAGAACGTACTGCGGCGTGATAAGAGACGTCGTATGTCAGAGGACGTGGAAGCTTCCGGAAAATGACAAAGCAGAAGAAAAGAATCTGAAGCTTCGTTTTATCATGGACAGACAGTCTGTGGAACTGTTTGTAAACGACGGAGCCCAGGCAGTCAGTGCTGCAATCTGTACGCCGCCGGAGGCAGACGGCATTGTATTTTCCTGTGATGGAAAAGCAAAAATCAATATAGAAAAATATGAGATTGCCCTTTAATTGACAGAAGAGCAGGAAATTCGTATAATTTCAGAAGAACTACTTTTGGGAGGAAGTTATGAGACAGAGAAATCTGACAGAAGGAAACATTACGAAGAACCTGCTCTTTTTTGCGTTTCCCATGATGGCGGGAAACCTTCTGCAGCAGTGCTATAATATTGCAGACACTCTGATCGTAAGTCGTTTCCTGGGGGCAAATGCCCTTGCAGCAGTGGGATCATCCTATACGCTTATGACGTTTCTTACCTCCATTCTGCTTGGTATGTGTATGGGAAGCGGCGCCGCCTTTTCCATCTGGTACGGACAGAAGGACAGGAAACGGCTGAAGGAGGGAATGGTACATGCCTTCGGGCTGATCGCAGCAGTGACGATTGTGCTGAATGTCCTTGTATTTGCAGGGCTTCCGCTGATTTTAAGGCTTTTACAGGTTCCGGCAGAGGTAACCCCTTATATGGAAGACTACCTGAAAATCATTTTCGTGGGAATCAGCGCTACTTTTTTATATAATTATTATGCGGCGCTTCTTCGGGCGATCGGAAATTCTGTCGTGCCCCTTGTTTTTCTGGGAGTGTCGTCAGTTTTAAATGTTGTCCTTGATTTTCTCTTCGTGTTTACGTTTCAGAGAGGAGTGGGAGGAGCGGCAGAGGCAACTGTCATTTCCCAGTTTGTGTCAGGAATCGGAATTGCCTTTTATACACAGAAGCATTTTCCGGAGCTTCGTGTGTCTTTGAAAGAGGTGCACTTTAAGGGGAAAATGCTCAATGAGATAGCAGGTTTTTCGTTTCTTACCTGTATGCAGCAGTCGATTATGAATTTTGGAATCCTGATGGTGCAGGGGCTTGTAAACAGCTTTGGGCCGGTTGTGATGGCTGCGTTTGCGGCAGCAGTGAAGATTGATTCCTTTGCCTATATGCCGGTGCAGGATTTTGGAAATGCGTTTTCTACATTTATTGCCCAGAATTACGGCGCAAAGAAATTTGAGAGAATCCAGAAAGGGATAAAAAGCGCAGTCATGACTTCCGTGCTTTTTTGTGTGGTGATTAGCGGTGCAGTTTTTATTTTTGCAGAACCGCTTATGAAAATCTTTGTGAGCGGAGCGGAAAAAGAGATTATTTCCGTAGGAGTGGAATATCTCCGTATAGAGGGAAGCTTTTATTTCGGAATCGGAATCCTTTTCCTTCTTTACGGTCTTTACAGGGCAGTGAAGCTTCCGGGAATGTCAGTTGTGCTTACGATTCTTTCTCTGGGAACAAGGGTTGCCCTTGCCTACGGATTGTCTGCGATTCCGATGATCGGGGTCAGAGGAATCTGGGCGGCAGTTCCCATTGGCTGGATTCTTGCAGATGCAGTGGGAGTGATTTATTACATAAAGAACAAAGGGAAAATTGAGAAAGCTCTTGGAGGAAAAACATGCTGACAGAAGAGGAACGTTTTATGAAAGAGGCAATCCGTCAGGCAAAAAAGGCGGAGGCTCTGGAAGAAGTGCCGATAGGCTGTGTGATCGTAAATGATGGAAAAATCATTGCAAGAGGTTATAACAGGAGAAATACAGATAAAAATACTCTGTCTCATGCAGAGCTGAACGCCATCAGAAAGGCGAGTAAAAAGCTTGGGGACTGGCGCCTTGAGGGCTGCACCATGTATGTGACACTGGAACCGTGTCAGATGTGTGCAGGAGCCCTTGTGCAGTCAAGAATTGACGAGGTGGTGATCGGAAGCATGAATCCGAAGGCAGGCTGCGCAGGGTCTGTGATCAATATTCTCGAGATGGAAGGCTTCAATCATAAGGTAAAGGTGGTTCGGGGTGTTCTTGAGGAGGAATGTTCCACCATGCTTTCCGCTTTTTTTAAAAAACTGCGGGAAAAGAAAAAACAGGCAAAAGAAGCCAAAAAAGCAGCAGAGAGAGAAATGCAGATTTGCGAAAATGGAAATGATGTAGTATGATAGCAGAAATAAAACACAGGGAGGTATTATCATGGAATTAGAAGTGTTAAGAAAAGATATGGTAGCAGCAATGAAAGCAAAGGACAAGGTAACAAAGGAAGCAGTTTCTTCTCTTATTGCAGCAGTAAAAAAGGCTGCCATTGACGAAGGCTGCCGTGACGACATCGCGCCGGAGCTTGTGGACCGCATTATCTTAAAAGAACTGAAGACAGTAAAAGAGCAGATTGACACATGCCCGGAGAGCCGCCAGGATCTTCGCGACGAGTACCAGGCACGTTACGATGTCATTGCGAAATACGCGCCAAAGCAGATGAGTGCAGAGGAAATCAAGGCAGTTCTCGAGGAAAAATTCTCAGACGTTCTTGCGACAAAAAATAAAGGTCAGATTATGAAGGCTGTTATGGGCGAGTTAAAAGGAAAAGCAGACGGCAAAGTGATCAATCAGGTTGTGGCAGAATACTGCAAATAACAGAAAACAAGAGACCGGGGGTACTTTATTTTGGGCAGATGTGACCTGAAAGACCTTCCCGGTCTTTTATAAAAATAAGACTTGACAAATATAGTATGTTTTATATATAATGAACATTGTTCAAGCTGAGGTGACTGCATGAATAAGATTGTAACATCAAAAGAAGAAATTTTGAAAACCAGCCGGGAATTAATTCAGGAGCAGGGCTGGTCTGCCGTCAATATCCGTTCGGTTGCGGCAGCCTGCGGCGTATCTGTCGGATCCATCTATAATTATTTTGATTCCAAAGCCGCACTTGTGGGAGCGGCGGTGGAAAGTGTATGGTTCGAAATTTTTCATCGTCAGGATGATGAAGAGATATTTCAGGATACGATTGCCTGTATTACCTGGATGTATGAACGGATGGAATACGGCAGCAGACAGTATCCTGGTTTCTTTACTCTTCACTCACTTGGATTTATGCAGGAAGAGAAATCCAATGGAAAGAAGCGGATGCAGCAGACCTGGCAGCATATTTTAGACGGGCTGAGCCTTGTTTTAAAAAAGGACAGAAAAGTTCGGGAAAATGCTTTTACAGAGCAGTTTACAGCAGAGAAATTTGCAGACGTACTGTTTTCTTTGATGCTGTCCGCCTTACTTCGTCAGGATTATGATGTGGAGGCTGTGCTGGAGATTGTCCGCAGAACCATATACTGAAATTTATACTTAATGTGGAAAAGAAGTATGTCGCTGAAGCGACCCGCCGCAGGCGGAGTATCTCGCAGGCGAGATACTTTGTTTAACCGATAAAATGAACGATGTTCACTAAAGGAGGTGACATGATATGAAAGTAAAACGAAATACTTTGCTGCTTCTTGCCTGTCTTGTTTGGAGCATAGCGGGATTTAATATTCTTCGCATTGGTCTGATGGCGTATCCGGCTTATCGAACCATATTAAATATTCTGCTGTCCATTCTGGTATTTGGCGTTTTTCAAAAATTTGTGTTTGGAAAATTAGTAAAAAAACATACGGACAGGATCAACTCTTATGAGGATGAGCGTCATTTCTTTTTAAAGTTTTTTGACAGAAAGGCGTTTCTCATCATGGCAGTGATGATGACCGGTGGGATTGGTATCAGAGCAGGCGGACTTGCACCGGAGCAGTTTATTGCTGTTTTTTACACGGGGCTTGGGGCTTCGCTTCTTCTGGCAGGGCTCTTATTTGGCTGTAATTATGGCAAAGCGCTTTCTAGAGCTTAAAATAAAAAATAAAGGAGAATGAATATGCAGGCTATTGTAGAAACTTTGTTTGACGCGGTTTATTTGATTTCTGTGATTACCATCGGAATCTTGATGATTCGCGGCAGTAAGGGAAATCGCCAGTTCCGGCTGTTTGGCTTTATGGCAGTTGTATTGGGGGCAGGAGATGCGTTCCACCTTGTTCCGCGTGCGCTGGCTCTCTGCACCACAGGTCTGGAAAATTATACGGTTCCGTTGGGGATTGGAAAGTGGATTACTTCCGTTACCATGACGGTTTTTTATGTACTGCTTTACTATGTATGGCGTCAGCGTTATCAGATCAGAGGGAAAAACGGGATCACTGCCGCTGTATACATTCTGGCAGGTTTGAGAGTGATTCTCTGTATGATGCCGCAGAATCAGTGGCTGAGTGCAGAAGCGCCTCTTTCCTGGGGAATTTACCGCAATATTCCTTTTGCTCTTCTGGGACTGCTGGTAATTGTTTTATTCTATCGAAGCGCAAAAGAGCATAAGGACAAACCGTTTCGCTATATGTGGCTTACAATCGTGCTGAGTTTCGGATTTTATATTCCAGTGGTACTGTGGGCAGATGCGATTCCTATGATCGGAATGCTTATGATCCCCAAGACATGTGCTTACGTATGGACTGTGTTAATTGGATATTCTGCCATGAAACAGGAGTGCAGGTAAAAGAAAGTTGAAAGAGTTTTTCGCAAATGATTGACAAATCCCCGGAAACCATCTATAATTAAATTCCGCGCAGCCGGGGAGTTAGCGGTGCCCTGTACCTGCAATCCGCTACAGCAGGGGTGATGCCAATCTGAGGACTGTATCCTGCAGAGCTGCCCTTTATAAGTGGCGTTGACGTTTGGGTCTTACGCAACAGGAACCTGTGAACCGTGTCAGGGCAGGAATGCAGCAGCACTAAGCAGGAGCTCTTGTGTGCCGTGAGGGTGCCTGAGCCGAGTTAACTGTAGAGGTAACGTCTGTGGGACCATTTCGAAGTGCGGCGCGCGTAAAAAAAGTAATCGAACCAGAGTATATCCGGAAGGAGAGCTCTGGTTATTTTTTTTGAAATTTTCTTATAAACAGAAAAAAACAGATTCCGTGCACAGGTGAGATACAGGCAATTTCATAAGCGGACATTGGCAGATTTTTGAAGGTTTGCGAGCATAGCGCGGGCGGAAAAATGTGTTCGAGCGGTAGCGAGTTTACTTTTCCGCCCGCAGATAAGCGGCGGAGCAAAACGAAAAAATCAACAGGTCTGCGCTGAAACTGCCTGTATCTCGCCGTCAGGGAACCTGATTTTTGTTTATTTTAATTTCTTAATCGGTCTCTCATTGTTGTAGAAAACGACAAATTGTTATATAATAACCATTAAGAATTGCGATTGTGCAGACAGGAAGCACAGAATGGAGGTTATTATGATTAAAAGAATCGGTATGCTGACAAGCGGCGGCGACTGCCAGGCGTTAAACGCAACTATGCGCGGTGTTGTAAAAGGTCTTTCCAACTCCATTGACGAGCTGGAGGTTTACGGATTTGACGACGGATACAAAGGACTGATCTACGGCAAATACCGTATGCTCACATCAAAAGATTTTTCCGGTATTCTCACACAGGGCGGAACCATTCTCGGAACTTCAAGACAGCCGTTTAAAATGATGCGTGTTCCGGACGAAAAAGGACTGGATAAGGTGGAGGCAATGAAACAGACATATTATAAGCTCTGTCTTGACTGCCTTGTAATCCTTGGCGGAAACGGAACGCAGAAAACAGCAAACCTTCTGCGCGAGGAAGGATTAAATATTATCCATCTTCCGAAAACCATTGATAATGATATTTTCGGAACAGACATGACATTCGGCTTCCAGAGTGCGGTAAATATTGCCACAAACGCTATTGACTGCATTCACACAACAGCAGCGTCTCATGGCCGCGTATTTATTGTGGAAATTATGGGACATAAAGTCGGAAGTCTGACTCTTCATGCAGGTATCGCAGGTGGGGCAGATATTATTCTGATTCCGGAAATCCCATATGACATCAAAAAAGTAGTGGAGGCGATCCAGAGAAGGGCAAAAGCAGGAAAGAGATTTACAATCCTTGCAGTTGCAGAAGGAGCGATTTCAAAAGAAGACGCGCAGCTTTCCAAAAAGAAATATAAAGAAAAGCTGGAAGCAAGGGCAAAGAAATATCCGTCTGTATCTTATGAGATTGCAGACCAGATTTTTAAAGAGACAGGAAGCGAGGTTCGCATTACTGTGCCGGGTCATACACAGAGAGGCGGAGAGCCGTGCGCATATGACCGTGTACTTTCCACAAGGATCGGAGCAGGTGCAGCAGAAGCGATCATTGACGGAGAATACGGTGTTATGATCGGTATTGTAAATGGAAAGATCAAACGTGTGCCTCTGGAAGAATGTGCAGGAAAGCTTAAGATGGTAAATCCGAAAGACCAGACAGTAAAAGCTGCCAAACAGATCGGAATCAGCTTCGGAGACTGAGAAAGCACAATCCCTACTTGACGGGACAAGGTGTTTTCCCGTATTATAACCATGTAGAAAAGACCGCCGCGGGAATTTTTCCGCGGCGGCTGTGCGAATGATAGGAGTGTGTTATGAGCTACACTGCCCTTTACAGAAAGTTTCGTCCTGATAATTTTAACGATGTAAAAGGTCAGGACCATATTGTAAAAACACTGACAAACCAGATAAAGGCAAACCGTATCGGACACGCGTATCTTTTTTGCGGAACAAGAGGTACAGGTAAGACTTCAGTGGCGAAGATTCTTGCAAAGGCAGTAAACTGCCAGCATCCTGTAAATGGAAGCCCGTGTAATGAATGCGAAATGTGCCGGGCAATCCAGGCGGGAACGTCTATGAATGTCATTGAGATCGACGCGGCTTCCAACAACGGTGTGGATAACATCCGTGAGATCCGTGAGGAGGTTACGTACCGTCCAACAGAGGGAAATTACAAGGTATACATTATCGACGAGGTGCATATGCTTTCCACCGGGGCTTTCAACGCTCTTTTAAAAACGCTGGAAGAGCCCCCGCCCTATGTGATTTTCATTCTTGCAACAACAGAGGCGCACAAGATTCCGGTTACCATTCTTTCCAGGTGTCAGAGATATGATTTTCACAGGATTACCATTGATACCATTGCTGCAAGGCTTCAGGAGCTTTTAAGTGCGGAAGGAGTTGAGGCGGAAGAGAAGGCGGTTCGCTATGTGGCGAAGGCGGGAGATGGTTCCATGCGAGACGCTTTAAGTCTTCTTGACCAGTGCATTGCTTTTTATCTTGGAGAAACGCTCACCTACGACAAAGTGCTGGAGGTTCTGGGAGCTGTGGATACGGAAGTGTTCAGCCGCCTTTTACGAATGGTTTTAAAAGGCGATGTAACAGGAAGCATTCACATTCTGGAGGATCTGATCGTAGGAGGACGGGAACTCAGCCAGTTTGTAGGAGATTTTACCTGGTATATGAGAAATCTCCTTCTTGTAAAAACATCGGAAAATCCGGAGGAAGCCATTGACGTCTCTTCCGATAATCTCAGGCTTTTAAAAGAAGAAAGCGAGATGACAGACGCGGAGACGCTGATGCGGTATATCCGTATTTTCTCAGATCTGTCCAATCAGATACGATTTGCAACACAGAAGCGCGTGCTTGTGGAGATTGCTCTGATCAAGCTCTGCCGTCCTGCGATGGAAACAAACCTGGATTCTGTTCTGGACCGGCTGCGTGTTCTGGAGCGGAAAATAGAAGAAGCTCCTGTGCAGCAGGTAATTGTTCAGGAAGTACCGGGAACGTCTGAGGCTGCAAATGCTCCGGCGGCAGAGGAGCGTAAGCCTGAAAAAGCAGCGCCCGAGGATCTGCAGAAAATCGTGGCAGGCTGGAGAGCGATCGTTTCTCAGACAGGAGGCGTTTTCAAGCAGATGCTTCAGAAAGCAATCCCCAAATATAACGGGGAAACAGGAGATCCTGTGCTGTTTGTGGAATTTCAGGATTTTCTGGGACAGTCTTATGTGGACAATCCCGAGGCAAAACAGGAGCTGCAGGAAATCATTCTGCGGCAGACAGGAAAAATGGTAGAGATTCAGATGCTTGTAGCAAATCAGCACCAGCATACAAATCTGTCCCGTATTACGGTAGATGAGGCAATCAGGGAAAATATCCATATGGATGTTGTGACAGAGGCGGATTTGGAATCTGATAAAGAATAAAAGATATGGAGGATATGATTATGGCAAAAAGAGGTGGATTTCCGGGTATGGGTATGCCGGGAAATATGAACAATCTCATGAAGCAGGCGCAGAAAATGCAGCGTCAGATGGAGGAGAACCAGAAGGCTCTTGAGGAGAAAGAATTTACTGCAACAGCAGGCGGCGGAGCTGTGGAAGTAAGTATTTCCGGAAAAAGAGAAGTGACAAAAGTAAAACTTGCAGAAGATGTAGTTGATCCGGACGATATTGAAATGCTGGAAGACTTAATCGTAGCCGCTACAAATGAGGCTCTCAGAAAAGTAGAGGAGGAATCTTCTGCTGTTATGTCCAAACTCACAGGAGGGCTTGGCGGTCTTGGCGGAGGCTTCCCCTTCTGATGGAATACTATAGTTCCCATATTACAAAGCTCATTGAGCAGCTTTCCCATCTTCCGGGCATCGGGGCAAAATCTGCCCAGAGACTTGCGTTTCATATTATGAATATGCCCAAAGACCAGGTGGAACAGCTTACCTCTGCCATAGTGGGAGCAAGGGAAAACGTACAGTACTGTAAAAGCTGCTATACGCTTACAGATCAGGAACTCTGTCCGATCTGCAGCAATCCCAGGCGCGACCACAGCACCATTATGGTGGTGGAAAATACAAGAGACCTTGCCGCATATGAAAAAACCGGAAAATTTGACGGAGTGTACCATGTGCTTCACGGAGCGATTTCTCCCATGCTTGGAATCGGACCTGATGATATTAAGCTGAAAGAGCTTATGAGGCGTCTCCAGGAAGATGTAAAAGAGGTGATCATTGCCACAAACTCAAGTCTTGAGGGAGAGACGACAGCCATGTATATCAGTAAGCTGATTAAACCGACAGGAATTAAGGTGAGCCGTATTGCCAGCGGCGTTCCCGTAGGCGGAGATCTGGAATACATTGACGAGGTAACGCTTCTTCGTGCCCTTGAGGGAAGGGTGGAGCTTTAATCTCCCGAAAAAGGAGTGAGAAACTTTGGCAAGAAAAAAAGCAACGTCAAGTGACGTGGCAAAGCTGGCGGGAGTTTCCCAGGCAACTGTTTCCATGATCCTGAATCAGAAATGCAGCGTTTCTTTTTCAAGAGAAACTGTGCGCAAAGTAGAACAGGCGGCAAAGGAACTGGGATATGAACTTCCGGGGCGAAGAAACAGAAGAGAAAATAAAAAAGAAAAGCTGATCGTTGTATTTTGTCCTACCCTTACAAGTCCTTACTATGTGCTTTTGCTCCAGGGGATTGAGTCTGTGGCAAACGAGCAGGGATACGGTGTTTTTATCTGTAATACCCAGAGGGACCCTCAGCTTGAAGAGAAATACTTAAAGATGATGGGGGCGGTGAAGCCCAGAGGGATTATATATGCTTCCAACCCAAGCCCTGATTTTCAGAAGCAGGTTGAGGAAATGGCAAAGGAAATTCCCCTTGTCATTATAAGCAACAAAGAAAAAACAACGACAGTGGACGCGATCAATCAGGATAATACAGTAGTGGGGAAAATGATGGCGCGCCATCTTCTTGATCTTGGGCACAGGGATGTGGCATTTATTACGCCGCCTCTTACAAAGAGACAGTGGCAGCGTTCCAGACGAATTGACGGATTTGTCCGGGAATTTGAGAGCGCCGGGCTTAAGGGTCATGTGATCATAAAAGCTGCGGACGAGGCGATGGACCGGAGAAATCCGCGTATGGATTCCGAGTATGCAATGGGATTTCAGCTTACGACAGAGCTTCTGGAAGAAGGGGCAAACTTTACGGCGATTGCCGGGCAGAATGATATGATGGCGATCGGAGCCATCGATGCCCTCAGGAAAGCACGCCTTCATGTTCCAAAAGATGTTTCTGTCATAGGCTGTGACAACATTTTTTATTCCGGGATTGAGAGAATTTCCCTGACAACGATCGATCATTTTGTAGCGTTAAAAGGGCGCGATGCCTGCGATATTATCATCCGGAAAATAGATACGGTAGAAAAGTTCTATATGGATACGCAGCCAACAAGCCTTTATAACATAGAATATACCCCAAAGGTAATTGTCCGAAGGACAACAGGTTACGCCAGAACCTGATCTGATATGCAAAAGCATACAAGTAAAATTAAATAAACAGTGAAGTGAAAAATATTAATAATAATAAAACTGCTTTTCCGAAGTATTTGCGTGTATCAATAAAATACAGGATAAGATTTATTAATAAAAACTATAATTATTAATTCTATATTTATTAATAAACTTGTACCCTGTATTGCACTTCCAAAAGAGTTTGCTATAATGAATTTATCAGGAAACAGAACGAAAATTCAAATGAAAATTCAGGAGGAAAAGAAGATGAAATTTTTTATTGACACAGCAAAAGTAGAGGATATTAAGGCAGCAAATGACATGGGAATTATCTGCGGTGTTACGACCAATCCGTCCCTTATTGCAAAAGAGGGAAGAGATTTCAATGAGGTGATCAAAGAAATCACGACTATCGTAGACGGCCCGATCAGCGGAGAGGTAAAAGCAACCACAACAGACGCAGAGGGCATGATCAGAGAAGGACGCGAAATTGCAGCCATTCACCCGAACATGGTAGTGAAAATTCCTATGACAGGAGAGGGCTTAAAAGCAGTAAAGGTTCTTGCAGCAGAGGGAATCAAGACAAACGTGACCCTTATTTTCACAGCAAATCAGGCGCTCCTTGCAGCGAGAGCAGGCGCATCATACGTATCTCCGTTCCTGGGAAGACTGGATGATATTTCTACAGACGGAGTTGCCCTGATCCGTGAAATCGCAGAGATGTTTGCAGTTGCAGACATTCCTACAGAAATTATTGCAGCAAGCGTTCGTCACCCTATGCACGTGACAGAGTGCGCTCTTGCAGGCGCAGACATTGCCACGGTTCCGTTTAAGGTTCTGGAGCAGATGCTTCATCATCCTTTAACTGACGCGGGAATCAAAAAATTCCAGGAAGATTACAGAGCTGTTTTTGGCGACAAATAATAATTTCAAAGGAGAATATCATGGAGAAATTAGAACTTCAGAAAATTGCAAACGAAGTCCGCAAAGACATCGTGACAGCAGTCCATGCAGCAAAAGCAGGACACCCGGGCGGTTCTCTCTCTGCTGCAGACCTTTTTACTTATCTGTATTTTGAAGAGCTGAACATCGACCCGAAAGATCCGAAAAAAGCGGACAGAGACCGTTTTGTCCTTTCCAAAGGCCACACAGCTCCGGGACTTTATTCCGCTCTTGCAGAAAGAGGATATTTCCCGAAAGAAGATTTAAAAACGCTTCGTCATCTCGGTTCCTATTTACAGGGACACCCGGATATGAAACATATTCCAGGTGTAGATATGTCAAGCGGTTCCCTTGGACAGGGTATTTCAGCAGCAGTTGGAATGGCGCTTTCCGCAAAATTAAGCGGTGATTCCTACCGTGTGTATACACTTCTCGGAGACGGTGAAATCCAGGAAGGCCAGGTCTGGGAGGCTGCCATGTTTGCAGGTCACAGAAAACTGGACAATCTTGTTGTGATCGTAGATAACAACGGACTTCAGATTGACGGTAAAATTGACGATGTATGTTCTCCATATCCGATCGATAAAAAATTCGAGGCATTTAACTTCCATGTAATTAACGTAGAAGACGGAAATGATATGGATCAGTTAAAAGCTGCCTTTGACGAGGCGAGAGCAACAAAAGAGATGCCGGTTGCCATCATTATGAAGACGGTAAAAGGAAAAGGCGTTTCCTTTATGGAAAATCAGGCGGGCTGGCACGGAAAAGCTCCGAATGATGAGGAGTACGAAATTGCAATGGCAGATTTGGAAAAGGCAGGTGAAGCATTATGTCAGAAGTAAAGAAAATCGCTACAAGAGCAAGCTACGGAGCAGCGCTTGTTGAGCTTGGAAAAAAACATGAGGATTTAGTGGTTCTGGACGCAGACCTTGCAGCAGCAACTCAGACAGGTGTCTTCAAAAAAGAATTTCCGGAACGCCACATTGACTGTGGTATTGCAGAATGTAATATGGTTGGTATCGGAGCAGGACTTGCAGCAACAGGCAAGGTTCCTTTTGTCAGCACATTTGCCATGTTTGCGGCAGGACGTGCCTTTGAGCAGGTTCGCAACTCTGTTGCATACCCGAAATTAAATGTAAAAATCGGCGCAACACACGGTGGAATTTCCGTAGGCGAGGACGGAGCAACCCATCAGTGCTGTGAAGATTTTGCAGTTATGCGTGTGATCCCGGGAATGGTAGTTGCAAGCCCTTCCGATGATATTGAGGCAAAAGCTATGGTAGAGGCGGCTTACGAGCACGTAGGTCCTGTTTATATGCGTTTTGGACGTCTTGCAGTGCCGGTTATCAACGATAACCCGGATTATAAATTTGAGCTTGGAAAAGGCATTGTTCTCCGCGAGGGAAAAGACCTTACCATTATCGCAAACGGACTTTGTGTTGCACCTTCTCTGGAAGCCGCTGAAAAGCTGGCAGCAGAAGGAATTGACGCAAAGGTGATCAATATCCATACCATTAAGCCTCTTGATGAGGAGCTTGTAGTGGCTGCCGCAAAAGAAACAGGAAAAGTTGTGACAGTAGAGGAACATTCTGTGATCGGCGGACTTGGAAGCGCAGTATGCGAATGTCTGGCAGAAAAAGCGCCTGTTCCTGTAAAACGTATCGGTATCAACGACGTATTTGGAGAATCTGGTCCTGCAGTGGCTCTTCTTGAAAAATATGGTCTTGATGCAGAAGGCATTTACAAACAGATTAAAGAGTTCGCGTAAAAGCTTTTGCCGGGATCATGCCGGTAATCCCTTTTATGATTGTATCTCCAAGAAAAATAACAGTAGAAAGCCGGGTACTCTGGAGTGTCATCTGTTCCAGAAGCCCTGAAATATTTACGATTCCTGTTATGTGAATATCACCGACAGGAGGAAGTTCTTTCTGAACGCCTGCACCTGGGTAAAGTGCGCCATTTTCAATGGTCACGTAGCCCAGGTGTTTTTTTGTACCAAGAGCGGCGTCGATGGCAATGACAAGAGCGGACGGGTGTGCCGCCTTGATCTGTTTGTCTGTCTCTTTCAGATTCAGAGCGTGAACAGGATCTGAGAGGGTCCCATATACAAAAATTCCGGGAATCTGAAGGCTGCTCAGTGAGTGTCCGATATAAGGTCCGAGGCAGTCTCCTGTCACTCTGTCACTTCCGATACAGAGAAAAACAAGTTCCGTCCATTTTGCCGGGTGATGAAGAATACATTTTTTTAAAAGATAAGAAATCTCCGCCGGAGAATCTGTTTTTTTCGCATTAATATAGAAAGCCATAAGAAATCCTTTCGCAGTTCTTTTGCTTTCATCATATCCAGAAAAAGGAAAAAATATGCAGAGTGCAAAATCTGTCGCTAAATTATGAAGAAGGGGTATTATAATTTGATAAAATCCGCATTTTTCCTGTGGTATGCTGATACACGAAGGGGTGATGTGAGATGATAGAAGTTATCTATAAGGAGGAGAAACAGGAGGGGGCAGATATTGTCTCTGTTCCGAGAAACATACGCCAGATAGGATTTATCAGCGGGGACTGCCGCATTTACATCGAAGATTATGTGTACACGTTTCTTGGACGAACGGCATCATCAGAAAAAATACTGGGGAGTAAAGAAGGATGTGCGGCTGTACTGACAGGAGAAATGAAATGGCAGGATGGGATTGCCTATGTCTTTGTAAAAGGGGCGATTCTTGCAAAAAATATGGAGGCTGCCAGAGAGCACATTGATTTTTCGGAGGAAATATGGGCGGATATACACGAGGCACAGAAGAAATATTTTGAAAATCAGGAGGTAGTCGGATGGTTTTTTGCACAGCCGGAGTGTCCGGTTGCCGCAACGGAAGTTTTTACAAAAGCCCATGTAAAAAATTTCGGAGGAGAAAAGGTTCTTATGCTTATGGAGCCTGTAGAGCGGGAGGACGGATTTTTCAGATATGAAAACGGAAATCTTGTACGCCAGAGAGGATATTATATTTATTACGAAAAAAATCCGCAAATGCAGGCGTATATGATAGACAACAATTCAGATGTACAGATGGAAAATGCAGAGGAGACAGGAGATGACACGGTAAAAAATATACGGAAGATAATTAACGGGAAGAAGAAGGAGGACGGGGCGGAGAAATCGGAAAAGCAGGAAGAAAAGACGTCTGTATTTTCTTATGCAGCCACAGCCGTGCTTGCTGCGGCAGTCTTTGCTGTGGGTGTGAACTTTTATCAGGATTACAGGACGGTAAAACAGGACACAGGAGAGACCGCGCAGGTTTCTTCTGTAATAGAGGCGAAAACAAAGAAAAAGAAGGAAGATCCGAAGCCTCAGCTTACATCGGCGCCCGCTGTGACGCCCGTACCCACTCAGAAACTGTCAGAAGCGCCTGTGGAAGAGAAACGGGAACCCCGGACTGTGACACCGGAGATTACGGCAGCGCCCGTACAGGAAACAGACGGCAGTTCTGTTTACAGAGAAGAATCTGACGTAAGAAAGGCAAAGCGAAGAGAGGCGTTGGAAAAACAGAAAAACACAGAACAGACAGAACATAATGTTTCGGAACAGGAGGTTTCCGGACAGAACGAGTCCGTAAGCGAGGAGACGGCAGCAGGGACAAAAGAATCTTATGTGATTCGTCCGGGGGACACGTTATATCAGATCAGTGTTGCACGTTATGGGAGTACAGATGCCATTGAAGAAATCTGCCGCTTAAACGGACTTTCCGAACAGGAAATTATTTATCCGGGACAGATAATTGTACTGCCGTAAAAAATTGTGCTATAATGGCGTGTAGATACACATAAATAATCAGGAGAACAGCAGGAGAAATATGGCAAATACATTAAAAAATATAAAAAAGAGGTACAAAAAGAAAAAGTTAAGGGCGCAGAAGGCAAAGCTTTTAAAAGAACAGCAGGCAGCCTCGGGAAATGAATATAAGGCGCGGCTTTCCAGACACCGTTACTCAAGGGCAAAAAAAACAGCGCTTACTGCGGCAGCAGTAGCAGGAATTGTTTTTGCAGTGCTCTTTTACATGGAAAAAAGAAGCTATCACGATTATAAAACTCTGCAGACAAGCGAGCAGGAGGATATTGTTTCCACAAAGTATGAAGAAATGGCAGGAAAAATCCTCCGCTACAGTCCGGACAGTATTTCCCTTGTGTCCGACAGTCTGGAAACCGTATGGAGCGAAACCTGTGCCATGCAGAATCCGGTGGCAGATGTAAATGAGGACAAGGCTGTAGTAGCAGATGTAGATGGAAATACGATCGCAATTTTTGACAGAGAAGGTCTCACGGGAACCGTCACGACTTCTTATACGATCGTAAAAGCCAGCATTTCTTCCAGCGGTCTTGTTGCAGCGATTTTAGATGGGGGAGACGAAACGTGGATTAATTTTTACGGTTCAGACGGAAGCCTGATCGCAGAAAATCAGACAAAACTGGAAGATCCCGGATACCCTATGGATGTGGCGATTTCCGATGACGGTACTATTATGATGGTGGCATACCAGTTTGTGGACGGCGGAGAAACAACAAGTTATGTGGCGTTTTATAATTTCGGCGATGTGGGACAGAACGAAGACGACAGGATTGTAAGCGGGTACACATACGACGGAACAGTGGTTCCTCAGGTGGAATATCTTGGAGAAAATCAGTCCGTTGCTCTTCGCGATGACGGCTTTACCTTATATGACGGAAAACAGATTCCCAAAGAGGGAAAAACGGTAAAAGTCGAGAAAGAAATTGTAAGTACATTTTTTGATGATGAGATGATCGGTCTTGTATTTAAAAATGACAAAAAAGATAAATTATATACAATGGAAGTATATTCTACATCCGGGAAGCTCAAGTTTAAAAAAGATTTTAATATTCCTTATACGGAAATCGAAATCAGTGACGGAAATATTCTGATGTATAACAGTTCTCAAATGTGTGTAATGAACAGCAGGGGCGTTGAGAAATATTCCGGAACTGTAGACGGAACAATCCACGATTTCTTTAAGCTTGGCTGGAATCGCTACCTCCTCGTGCTGGAAAATGGCGTAAATGTGATAAAACTTTCTTAAAGCAGGAGGAAATGATATGAACTGGACATGGCTTGGGCTTATTACAGCTGCGTTTCTTGTTTTTTCCTGTTTTGTCGGATTCAGAAGGGGATTTATAAAGGAGGCGGTATCCACCTTCCTTGTGATTTTGTCTTTTGTGGGAGTATGGTTCGTCAATCCGTATGTGAATACATTTATACGGGAAAACACTCCTGTTTACAGAGAAATCCAGGGAGGCGTGGAGGAATTCGCAAAGGAGAAAACAGGTATGACCGGGGAACCGGGGACAGAAGAAAAGAAGAAGGTGCTGGAAGAGATGGGGGTACCGGAGATTATTGCAGAGAATATTCTGAAAAACAGCAGTCAGGAGACATACAGTTATCTTGCTGCGCAGTCTTTTATTGAATATATCTCAGGTTATCTGGCAACGCTTGTGGTAAATGGGATTTCCTTTTTGCTGTCCTTCTTTCTTGTGACTGTTTCCATACGTATGGTAACGTATGCTTTAAATCTCATTGCCCGTCTGCCTGTGATTCATGGGGTGAATAAAATAGCAGGAGGACTGCTTGGAGGGGTGAAGGCGATTCTTTTTATATGGGTTGCCATGCTTGTTCTCACGATTTTCTGTGAAACATCTGTGGGAAAAGCGGGATTTGAAATGATAGAAAAGGATAATATGCTTCGTGTGCTCTATGAGAATAATATTCTGGCAAAACTGTTTACAGGAATTTTTTATGGGCGCTGAATCAGACTCCCCGGAGAAGCTGCGGCTTTTCGGGGAGGTTTTGTTTTTCGATGTTTTTTGAAAAAAATGTAAAAAAGTGTTGACAGACATCCCCTCCTATGGTAATCTAATTGAGCTGTCGGAAATAATTGTTTCTGAAAACATGAAAAATTAA
>UQHF01000035.1 GCA_900540785.1 uncultured Blautia sp. | reverse complement strand
CAGTACGTAACCTTAAGATTTCCGCAGGTGCAGGCTTTATCGTAGCTCTTACAGGTGAGATCATGACAATGCCAGGTCTTCCAAAAGTTCCGGCTGCAGAGAAAATTGATGTAGACGAGACAGGAAAGATCACAGGACTGTTCTAAAGAGAAGAAAAGGAGAAATGAGAAATGGGATTTTCAACAAGCACATGTACAGAATTCGTTGAGGTTCTCGCTTCCAAGGCTCCTGTTCCGGGAGGCGGCGGTGCGTCCGCTCTTGTCGGAGCAGTTGGAACCGCTCTTGGAAACATGGTAGGAAGCCTCACAGTCGGCAAGAAAAAATATGCAGATGTTGAGGAAGAAATGTATGAACTGAAAGCAAAATGCGACCAGCTTCAGAAAGATTTTCTTCGTCTGATCGAGCGTGACGCAGAAGTATTTGAGCCTCTTTCCAAGGCATATGGAATGCCGCGTGAAACAGAGGAGGAAAAGGCAGAAAAAGCAAGAGTAATGGAAATCGTGCTGAAAGATGCCTGCTCCGTACCTATGGAAATCATGGAAAAATGCTGTGAGGCGATCGAACTCATTGTAGAATTCGGCGCAAAAGGCTCCAAACTTGCCATCAGCGATGCAGGCGTAGGCGCAGCTTTCTGTAAAGCTGCATTAAAGGGAGCAAGCTTAAATGTGTACATTAACACAAAATCTATGGCAGACAGAGAGTATGCGGAAGAACTCAACAGAAAAGCAGATGCAATGCTTGAAAAATATACAAAAATTGCAGATGAAACATTTGACAGTGTTCTTGGAAGACTGAAATAAAAAGCGGAGGAACCAAATCATGGCAAAACAGTTATTAGGTAAAGAAGTAACTGCAGCATTAAATGAAAGAATCAAGGGAAATGTTGCAGAATTACAGGCAAAAGGAGTAAATCCTACACTTTGCATTATCCGTGTGGGAGAAAATCCGAGTGATATTTCTTATGAAAAGGGTGCAACAAAACGCTGCGAGACTTTAGGCGTTGCATGTGAAAAAATCCTTCTTCCTGAGGATGTTGCACAGGAAGAGCTTCTTGCAACAATCGACAAAGTAAATAAAGATGACAGCATTCACGGCGTACTGTTATTCAGACCGCTTCCAAAACACCTGGATCAGGCTGTAATTGAGAATGCGCTTGCACCGGAAAAAGATGTGGACTGTATGACAGACCTCTCCATGTCCGGCGTATTTACAGGAAAGAAAATTGGTTTCCCGCCATGTACACCACAGGCATGTATGGAAATTCTGGATCACTACGGAATCGACTGTACAGGAAAGAAAGCGGTTGTAGTGGGAAGAAGCCTTGTAGTAGGAAAACCGGCAGCCATGATGCTTGTTAAGAAAAATGCAACTGTGACAATCTGCCATACAAGAACCGTAGATATGCCGTCTGTTACAAGAGAGGCTGATATTGTGATCGTGGCAGCAGGACGTGCAGGTGTCGTTGGAGCTGAGTACGTAAGAGAAGGTCAGACGATCATCGATGTAGGAATCAACGTAAATGCAGAGGGCAAACTTTGCGGAGATGTAGATTACGCAGCAGTAGAGCCGATCGTAGATGCGATCACACCAGTTCCCGGCGGAGTAGGAAGCGTAACAACTTCTGTTCTTGTGGGACATGTGGTAGAAGCTGCAATGAGAAAAGTAAACGCATGAGAAAAACGCAGAAAATAAGACGTTTCTGCGCGCTGATGCTTGTGGGTGTCCTGGGAATCGGGACACCCATTTCCATATATGGAGAAGAGCCGGATCATTCCGGGGAAGGGCAGATTACAGCGCCGGAAAAAATGGGAAACGAAACGCCGGTTGATGATGCCACAGATAACACATATGATTATTACACCGTGATGGGCGATACAACAGTTGCAGCAGAAGATATGGTGCTTCATTTTAATAAACAGAATCTGGAATATCCTTCTGATGCCCTTTCTCAGGGAGGAGCACCGGATGTGGAAACCTTCTGTGAAATCGTGGTGGAGGAAGCAGATGCAGAGGGCGTCCGTGGAGAGATTGTTTTTGAACAGGCAATGCTGGAAACCGGATGGCTTCAGTTCCAGGGAGTATGTGAGCCTTCCCAGTTTAATTTTGCAGGGCTTGGGGCAACAGGAGGAGACGAACCCGGAAATTCTTTTCCTGATGTACGGACAGGAATCCGCGCTCAGGTGCAGCATTTAAAGGCGTATGCTTCTTCAGAGGAATTAAATCAGGAGTGTGTGGATGAACGTTTTTCCCTTGTGACAAGAGAGTGCGCTCCTTATGTAGAGTGGCTGGGAATCCAGGAGAATCCTTATGGCATGGGATGGGCGGCAGGAGAACATTACGGAGAAAAATTAAGAAATCTTCTGTCGGAATTAAAAGGTGAAACGGATGAAAAAGGAAAAGAGTGGAAACTGAATTTTACAGAACAGAAATGAGCCTGTGGTATGTTTAAAATATAAAAAAATAGAAAGGCAGATGACCAAAAATGAAAAAAAGTATGAAAAGGATTTGCGTTCTTCTGGCAGTTCTTCTGACGGTTTTGGCACTTCCTGTAAGTGCGCAGGCAGATGGAAGAAAAAAACAGACCATTCAGGCATCAGGTATGACTGTGAAAGTGGATCAGAAGAATAAAAGACTGAACGCAAAAGCAAAAACAACCATGAGCTATAAAAGCTCCAATCCCTCTGTTCTTGGCGTGAGCAATAAAGGTGTTCTTACGCCAAAGAAAGGAGGAACCGTTAAGGTTACCATTTATGCGAAAGGTACCACAAAATACTTTTCTGCAAAAAAAGATGTGACTGTAAAAGTGTTAAGAGCCAGTCAGAGTGTTCAGGCATCCAATATGACAGTTTTTGTAGGAGAGTCAGGAAAGAAAATCGGCGCAAAAGCAAAAACAACTATGAGCTATAAGAGCTCCAATCCCTCTGTTCTTGGTGTGAGCGCAAAAGGTGTTCTTACCCCGAAAAGAGAAGGAACGGTAACAGTACGTATCAATGCAAAAGCAACAAGCAAATATACTTCTGCAACAAAAACAATTACGATTGATGTGAGAAGGCTGAATCCTGCAGAAGTAACCCTGAAGCCAGGGCGGAAATATACCAATTATGATATAACAGGAGATCAGGAAGAGGATACAATCCTTGTAAAACAAACGAGAGGATATGCAAATCACGGAGAAGAGATGTACAGAGGTCTTGATCTGTACATAAACGGCAGGAAATGGTCTCTTCTTGAGACAAATGATATGTACTATTACGATCCTGTGACGATCAATCTGTATACACTGGAAAACGGCAAACCGTTTTTAGAATTATATGCGTCTGCTGATAATGATTATCCTGTAATATCAGCACTTTATCAGTGTCAGGGCGGGGAACTGGAATGTGTAGTTGATTTTATGAGATTCTTTGGAAATTACGGAAGACCTCACAGAAACGAGATGGTATCCGTAAAAGGAAATACCATGAAAATCCGTCAGAGTATGATGTCTTATTCTACAGGTATCTCGGAAATAGACTTTGATTATGGATATATGAATGGCACTTTGCAGCCAATCAGCGGAGTGGGAACATATACATATACATCTCTGGTTGCCGATGGACAGAGAAACAGAGGCATTTTAAATGCGGAGACCATATTATACAGTGCCCCGGGAGGAAATGCAGAACTTCTTACGATTCCGGAAGGCGGAAGAGTATCGGTTCTTCGCTGCAAAATGGTAAATCACTCCATGTATATTCAGGTTTCCTATAATGGAACGATCGGATGGCTGGAAGCACAGGAAGGATATGAAGATAAAGAAAACCGTCTGTTTGCAAATGTAGAGTACACGGGTTGAGTGTATGACAAAAGAAGAACGGGTAGTAAAATATCTGGAAATTGCCGCGAAATACTGTCAATATGATACCAGTCATTTTCAGGAAAAACTCGGAGTATCTGATGGTGATGTGAGAGAACTACAGAAAAAAATGGAAAAAGAACTGAGCTTAAAGCCTGTGGAGAAGAGAAATGAAGTTGTGAAGAAGATAATAAAACCACTTCTTAAAAAGCATGGATTTTCTACTTCCGGAACTGACTGGAGACGCAGACTGGAAGATGATTCTTATCTCATAATTCACATGTTAAGTTCCCGGTTTAATGGAACTGCTACAGGGGCAAGCTTCCGGTTTCATATCAGTGCATCAAAAAAAGAAGAAATAAGAGGCAGGCTTTCCGATCAGTGGATGTATAACCAGGGGCAGGATTTGCTGCATGCTGATTTTCTTCCGTATATGGGAATGCTTTCCCCTTATTATTCCGGTAGTGAGTATAAAATAGACGGGTATAAAAACTATCTGCCTGTTGACACTCCTCTTGAAGAAATTTTCAGGCAGATAGAGGAAGATTTTGGAATGTATATTTTACCTGAACTGGATAAAGTTCACTGTTATGATGACTTCCCTAAATTATGGGAAGAAAAAAGAAAAAGACGGAATGAAAAGGAAATACAGCTTCTCCGGTATTATTACATGGCACAGTGGTGCGCAAGAGAGCTGACAGGCAGAGGTCTTCGGGAATTGACAGACTACAGAAAGGAACAGAACTTAAAAAAAGAAGATATTCTGGCACATATAGACTGGTTGGACGTGTGCGCAAAAAATTCAGATTTCCCCGCTCTTAACGCCAGGGAGTTTGCTTTAAAGGCAGCAGAAGATTAAAAGAATCCCCCTGCAGAAATTTCTGCAGGGGGATTTTTTTGAAAAACAATTTAAAATTATCTTAGCTCCATGTTGCCAAGCTCTTTGTCGGGGATTTTCGGAGTGGACTCTGCAACAAATTTCTTCAGAGCTTTTGAGGATTTTGTAAATGGTGCGTTTGTTCCGGCACCGCCCATGCAGCCGCCCGGACATGCCATTCCTTCAATCATACAGCCTTTTAATTTTCCTGCCTTTGCAAGTGTCAGAACTTTTTTGCATTCTGTGAGACTTTCTGCATGTTCGATATTTACAGGTACGTCAGGATAATATTCTTTTAAGCAGGATTCAATGGCGCCTGCCACGCCGCCTGCAACTGCATATCCTCTTCCGGCTGCCGTAGCATCGTGAAGCTCTCCGGCATCTTCTGCCTCAGAAGGGTTGATTCCTTTTGCGTCAAACATTCCCCAGAGCTCTTCAAAGGTTACCACAAAGTCTACGTCACTTCTTACAGTTGTTCGCATTGCCTCAAGCTTTTTGGAGGCGCAGGGACCGATAAAGACAACATGGGCTCCGGGGTGCTCCTGCTTGATTTTTCGGGCAGTTGCCACCATAGGGGTGAGTTCCTGGGAAATATTGTCGATCATGTCCGGGAAAAATTTCTTTGCCATAACGGACCAGGAAGGGCAGCAGGAGGTAAGAAGAAACGGGAGTTTTCCGGTTGCAACTTCTTTTGCGTAGTGGTGAGCTTCGGAAACAGCGCCAACATCGGCGCCGAAAGCAACTTCATGAACGGCAGTGAAGCCAAGGGATTTTAAAGCGCCGTGGAATTTGCCAGGTGTGACATCATCTCCAAACTGTCCAATATAAGCGGGCGCAACCTCTGCAATGACTTCTCTTCCTTCCCTTAAAGCATGGGCAAGCTGGAAAATCTGAGATTTATCAGAAATGGCTCCAAAGGGGCAGCTTACCATACACATTCCACAGGATACGCATTTATCCTGATCAATAGTGGCGCGTCCCTGTGAATCGCTTGTGATTGCTTTTACACCACATGCGCGCTCGCAGGGGCGTTCTTTGTGCGCAATGGCATCATAAGGACAGACTGCTTTACATTTTCCGCACTTAATACATTTTGTCTGGTCAATATGAGACTTGCCGTTTACGATGGAAATGGCGTCTTTTGGACAGACGAGAAGACAGGGGTGTGCCACGCAGCCCTTGCACATATTGCTGACTTCATATTTATTTGGAGCGCAGGCTGCACAGGCGGAAGGAATGACCTGCATAAGAGGCGGTTCATAATATTTTTCATCAATATTGCTTGCTTGTACGCCGTCTGTTAAATGAACGGCTTTATTTTCCGGACGGAGAGAAAGTCCCATAGCAAGGCGGACACGCTCGCTTGCAACAGCCCGTTCTCTGTAAATACTGTCCCTGTATTTCGCCTGTTCTTGTACAATATTGTAGGGAATGGCTTCAATGTCATGAATCAGGGTTTCGTCTGTAGACTGAAAACCTGCTTTTGCGATTTCTGTAAAAATTTTCCGGCGGATCTGTTTTACCGGAGTATCAAGATTTCTCATGTTACATCTCCTTTATTTTTCATTTTCCACGCACTGTATGAATTATATCATATAAGAAAAGAGCAGAAAAAGCAATGTATAATTTTTAACAGGATTGTTATAAAAAATGCTTTGTATTTATTTATGTACAATTTAAAAAAGTGCCTTTTTACAAGGGGTTTTGGACAGGGTGAAATGGTGAAAAACATATAAATTACTTGTGATAAGAGATGTATTCATGTATAATTAGAACATAACTTTATAACGAAAAAAGAAAAGAAAGTAATTTTGCACAAAACATAACACTGCGAAATAAGGAGGGAACTGAATGTTAGACGAGTCTTATTACAGAAAAACAGACGAGATTATTTCACACTATGGAAAAAAGGCGGCTTCACTGATTCCGATCATGCAGGATATTCAGGCAGAGTACCGTTATCTTCCCGGAGAGCTTCTCACCTATGTGGCGGAACAGATTGGGGTAAACGAAGCGAAGGCTTACAGTGTGGCAACCTTTTATGAGAACTTTTCTTTTGAGCCAAAAGGAAAATATGTCATAAAGGTATGTGATGGAACAGCGTGCCATGTAAGAAAATCTATGCCTGTAAAAGAGGCAATGATGAAGGAACTGGGGTTAAGTCATAAAAAGCATACAACGGATGATATGCTGTTTACTGTGGAGACGGTATCCTGTCTTGGAGCCTGCGGACTTGCTCCTACCCTTACGGTAAATGATGAAGTGCACCCGAAAATGACCCCGGAAAAAGCGGTGGAGCTTTTAAATGAATTGAGAGGTGAAAGCTTATGAGTATTCGCTGTAAAGAAGATTTGTTGAAAAAACAGGAAGAAATCCGTGAAGAGATAAAAAGTTATACCTGCCGTGTACTGATCTGTTCCGGTACAGGCTGTATGGCGTCCGGCGCCCAGAAAATTTATGATGAGATGGTGAAGTTGTGCCAGGATATTGAAGGGGTACAGATAGAAATGCAGAAAGATGTGCCTCATGTAGGTGTGGTGCGTACAGGATGTCAGGGACTTTGTGAATTGGGACCTCTTATGCGGATCGAGCCATATGATTACCAGTATGTGCATGTTCAGGTAGAAGACTGTAAGGAGATCGTATCGAGGACTGTGCTTTTGGGTCAGCCGGTAGAGCGTCTGTTTTATCGTCATGAAGACAAGGTCTGTCCGCATCCGGATGATATTCCTTTCTTAAATCTCCAGACGAGGATCGTTCTGGAGAACTGTGGAAAAATCGATGCGGAATCCATAGAAGAGTACATAGCTTCCGGCGGATTTTCCGCTCTTGTAAAAGCGCTTACAGAAATGACGCCTGAGGGAGTAATCGATGAAATTACAAAATCGAATCTTCGGGGAAGAGGAGGAGCCGGTTTCCCGGCAGGAAAGAAATGGTCACAGGTGGCAAGGCAGCCGGAAAAAGTCCGCTATGTAGTATGTAATGGTGATGAAGGCGACCCGGGTGCATTTATGGACGGTTCTGTAATGGAAGGCGATCCTTATAAGATGATAGAAGGTATGATCATTGCCGCTTACGCAGTGGGAGCGGAAGAAGGATATATTTACGTTCGTGCAGAATATCCTCTTTCTGTAAAACGCCTCCGCATGGCAATAGACCAGGCTGAGAAATACGGTCTTTTAGGCGACAATATCATGGGGTCCGGAGTCAATTTCCATCTTCATATTAACAGAGGTGCAGGAGCCTTTGTTTGTGGTGAAGGCTCTGCTCTTACAGCATCCATCGAGGGCAACAGAGGAATGCCCCGTGTAAAACCGCCGCGTACGGTAGAAAAAGGTCTCTGGGAAAAACCAACCGTATTAAATAACGTAGAAACGTATGCCAATGTGCCGGGAATTATCTTAAAAGGCGCAGACTGGTTCAGAACGATCGGAACTGAGGGAAGTCCGGGAACAAAAACATTCTCTCTTACCGGTTCCATAGAAAATACAGGACTGATCGAGGTTCCTATGGGAACGACACTTCGCCATATTATTTACGATATAGGCGGCGGCTTAAAAAGCGGCGCAGCCTTTAAAGGCGTACAGATCGGAGGACCTTCCGGAGGATGTCTTGTACTTGACCAGCTCGACCAGCCTCTTGATTTTGACTCTGTAAAGAAGCTGGATGCCATTATGGGTTCCGGCGGACTTGTTGTCATGGACGAAAATACATGTATGGTAGAGGTGGCGCGTTTCTTCATGAGCTTTACCCAGAGGGAGAGCTGCGGAAAATGTGTGCCGTGCCGTGAAGGAACAAAGCGTATGCTTGGTATTCTGGAAAAAATCGTAGAGGGAAAAGGAGAGCTTTCTGACCTTGACCAGCTTGAAGAGCTTGCGAATATGGTGCAGAGCATGGCACTATGCGGACTGGGAAAAAGCGCGCCGCTTCCTGTTTTAAGCACCCTGAAGCGTTTCCGTAAAGAATACGAGGAGCATATTGTAGATAAAAAATGTCGTGCGAAAGTCTGTACAGCCCTTCGCCAGTTCCACATCAATCCGGAGTTCTGTATCGGCTGCGGAAAATGTGCAAAGAACTGTCCGGCAGGAGCCATTACCGGAAAAATCAAACATCCGTACACGATCAACAATGATGTTTGCATCAAGTGCGGTGCATGTAAGGACAACTGTAACTTTGATGCCATTTATGTAGAGGCATAGAAGGGGGAAATACTATGGGATTTATGACAATAGACGGTAGAAAAGTAGAATTTACCGATGAAAAAAATGTTCTTTCCGTCATTCGGAATGCAGGAATTAATATTCCCACTTTGTGTTATCATTCAGAGGTTTCCACTTTTGGAGCCTGCCGCCTCTGTACGGTAGAAGATGACAGAGGAAGAACCTTTGCTTCCTGCTCAGAAGAGCCGAGAGATGGAATGGTAATTTATACCAACTCCGGAAAAATCAAAAAATACAGAAAACTGATCGTGGAGCTTCTTCTGGCAGCACATTGCCGTGACTGTACTACCTGTGTAAAAAGCGGAGAGTGTGTGCTCCAGGAGCTTGCCCACCGCCTTGGCGTGCGAAATATCCGGTTTGAAAATACAAGGGAAATCCGTCCCATTGATGACAGCTCTCCGTCTCTTGTGCGCGACCCGAATAAATGTATTCTCTGCGGAGACTGTGTGCGCGCCTGCGAAGAGCTTCAGGGAATCGGTGCGCTCGGTTTTGCGTTCCGAGGAACAGAGGCAATGGTTATGCCTGCTTTTGATAAAAAAATCGCGGAGACGTATTGTGTCAACTGCGGACAGTGCCGTGTATTCTGCCCTACAGGAGCCATTTCCATTAAAACCCACATGGATGAAGTGTGGGAAGCGCTGGCAGATAAAGATACCCGCGTTGTGGCGCAGATCGCACCGGCTGTCCGTGTGGCAGTAGGCGATCATTACGGTCTCACAAAGGGAAGAAGCGTGATGGGAAAAATTGTAAACGCGCTTCACAGAATGGGATTTGATGAAGTTTATGATACGGCATTCAGTGCAGACCTTACGATCATGGAAGAATCCGCAGAATTTCTGGAAAGAATCGAAAAGGGAGAAAAGCTTCCCCTTCTTACTTCCTGCTGTCCTGCATGGGTGAAATTTATCACAGACCAGTATAAAGATTATATTCCGAATCTTTCCACCTGCCGTTCTCCGCAGGGCATGATGTCTGCTGTTATTAAGGAATACTTCCGTGATCCGGAACATGCAGCAGGAAAGAAGACGGTTATGGTGTCTATTATGCCGTGTACAGCAAAAAAAGCGGAGGCAATCCGTCCGAACAGCTTTACAAAGGGAGAGCAGGATACCGATATTGTAATTACTACAACAGAGCTTATCCGCATGATCGATAATTTTGGTATTGATTTTGCAGTGCTTGATCCGGAAGCATGTGATATGCCGTTTGGTTTCGGTTCTGGCGGCGGTGTTATTTTCGGTGTGACTGGCGGTGTGACAGAAGCCGTTCTTCGCCGTCTTTCCCCGGAACATACAAAAGAGGCAATGCAGGAAATTTCCGAGTGCGGTGTCCGCGGAGATGAGGGAATCAAAGAATTTTCTGTTCCATATAAGGGAATGGAGATCAAGGTGTGCGTGGCAAGTGGTCTTGCAAATGCGAGAACGGTGATGGAAAGGGTGAAAAACGGGGAGGCAGAATACCATCTTATTGAGGTAATGGCATGCCGCCGCGGCTGTATCATGGGAGGCGGACAGCCTACAAGAGCCGGTTCCAGAACAAAGGCTGCAAGAGCGAAAGGACTTTACAATGCAGACAATACCATGATCATTAAGAAATCAGATGAAAACCCGCTTGTGATCGAACTGTACGAAGGTCTTTTAAAGGGAAAGGAGCATGAGCTTCTTCATAATGACGCCTATTAAACGCGTACTCCCCTTTGGAGGCAGTTATTTCAGATTCAGATAAAATAAGACATAGAAAAAGGCTCTCCTGCATATATTGTAGCAATACATGGGATTGTGTGAATATAGGCAGGGGGGCTTTAATATGGAAAATTTTCAGGTTTACCGGGATATTCAGGCACGCACCGGCGGCGATATATACATAGGGGTTGTAGGACCTGTCCGTACAGGAAAATCCACATTTATCAGACGGTTTATGGAAACTGCGGCTTTGCCGGGAATCCGTGAAGAAAAACAGGATGAAGTAAGAGATGCGCTTCCGGTAAGTGGTTCCGGAAAAATGATCACCACAGTGGAGCCAAAGTTTATCCCAAAGGAGGCAGTCCCGGTTCTTCTTGGGGGAGAACAGAAGGTGCGGATAAAATTAATTGACTGTGTGGGATTTCTTGTAAAAGATGCGGCAGGTCATGTGGAGGACGGAAAAGAGCGCATGGTAAAAACACCCTGGTCTGCAAAGGAAATTCCTTTTCATGAGGCTGCGCAGATTGGAACGGAGAAAGTAATTTCCCAGCACTCCACAATCGGTATTGTGATGACGACAGACGGAAGCTTTGGAGAAATTCCAAGAGAAAATTTTATTGCTGCAGAAGAGAGGACAATAGAAGCTCTGAAAAAACAGGAGAAGCCTTTTATTGTAGTCGTAAATTCCCAGATTCCCTATAAAGAGGAAACACAGCAGCTTGTAAAAGAAATTCAGGAAAAATATAAAGTTTCCGCAATGGCGGTAAACTGTGAGCAGCTTCGAAAAGAAGACGTAAGCCGCATACTGGAAAAGGTTCTCTATGAATTTCCTGTCAGTGAAATCCGCTTTTTTATCCCAAAATGGGTGGAGATCCTTCCGGCAGACCATGAGATCAAAGCACAGATTCTTTCGCAGATACAGGGACTGTGTAAAAATATACGGCGTATCTGTCATGTGACAAAGGAAGCACTTCATCTGGAGGGACCATATGTGCAGGAGGTTCTTCTTGAAGAGGCGAGTCTTGCAACGGGAATTGTCCGCGTACGGATTCAGATTAATGACGAGTATTATTATAAGATGCTGAGCGCTTTAAGTGGAGTTCCTATGGAAAGTGAATACGAACTGATTCGTACCATGAAGGAGCTGGCAGCCATGAAAGAAGAGTATGTAAAAGTGCAGGCAGCTCTTGAGGCGGTCCGTGGAACAGGATACGGCGTGGTGGTGCCGGAGCTTTCAGAGATTCAGCTTGATGAGCCGGCAGTGATCCGGCAGGGAAATAAATTCGGAGTGAAGATCCGTTCCAAGAGCCCGTCCATTCATATGATAAAGGCAAATATTGAGACGGAAATTGCGCCTATTGTGGGAACAGAACAGCAGGCAAAGGATCTGATCACGTATATTGGCGAGAGCGGGGAAAGAGGAGAGAGTATCTGGGAGACAAATATTTTCGGGAAATCCATTGAGCAGCTTGTACAGGACGGAATCCGTACGAAGATTGCGGCAATCAGCGAGGAAAGCCAGGTAAAGCTTCAGGATACCATGCAGAAAATTGTAAACGACAGCAAGGGCGGACTGGTATGTATTATCATATAAATGAAAAAGGACAGAGCTGTGAATTTCATGGCGCTGTCCGTTTTCATTTCAGGCGTTTCCTTTTTGACGTCTGTTCCAGTCAGAGAGAAATTTCATCTGTTCTTCATCAGAAAGTTTCTGGGAAACCGGGTCATTTCCAGCAGCAGCACAGCAGAACAGTACGAATCCCTGCAGGACAAAAAACAGGATGAGAAATAAAACCATAAATACCTCCTCAATATAAACACTTTTGAAATTATGATTTCAGTATTTCCATATAACAGAAGTTTATACATTTTATGAAAATGCAGTAGAAATTTGCATAAAATTTTGATATAATTTCTGTTTGATTATAACACAGGAAAAGGGGATACTATGAAGAACACAATGTTTAAAGTGCACAGTGTTTATTCAAAAGAGGATATTGTGCAGATGGAAAAAATGGCGACCAGAAAACTGCGTCACAGAAGTATGCTCGCAGCAGGAATTGTCCTGCTTCTTTATGTAGGACTTCTTCTCTGGACGTCCGTACAGGAAACAGGACAGATTGTACTTGCATTTCTCATTCCGGCAAGTGTGCTGGAGATGATCGTTGTAGTGACAGTGATCTGTACTTTTGTTATGATGCTGAGTATGCCGTATCACAAAGCCAACAGAACCATAAAGGAAGCACCGGGAGGCGTGATAAAGGGCAATTACTATTTCTATGAGAAAACATTCCAGTACGGCTGGGGAAATCATTTTGCAACGATCGCATACATGGATGTGCAGGAATTCTGGAATCTTCCGACAGCTTTTTATATTAAAGCGGAGGATCTTTCCTACTGGATCAAGAAAACGGATTTTGAGGTGGGAACACCGGAGGATTTTGCTCAGTACATAAAGGGAAAAATCCACTGCAAAAAAATAGTTGAAAAATAATTTCCTCTGTAACAGACAGATACAACACAGAGAGTATATCTGAATAGAATATACCAGAATCCTATAAGATTTTGGAGTATATTATGGATCAGAAAACATACACAGGAAAAGGCGTAGGTGTAGCAACGTTAGATACTGGCATTTGGAGCCATGTAGATTTTGAAGGTCGCATCTGCGCTTTTTCTGATTTCCTGGCATATAGACGAGAACCTTATGACGATAATGGACACGGAACCCATGTTGCCGGAATTCTGGGAGGAAGCGGGAAAGCTTCCGGGGGAAAATATAAAGGTGTTGCGAATCAGTGTAATATTATTGCATTGAAGGTTTTGGACAGTCTGGGAAATGGAAATAAAGAAGATGTCATTCGTGCGTTTTCCTGGCTGATAAAAAATAAAGAAAAATACAATATTCGTGTAGTGAATATTTCAGTAGGAACGACTTATAAAACAAGAACAGACCATGATGTATTAATAGAAGGAGTGGAAAAGCTGTGGGATGAAGGATTTGTTGTTGTGACGGCAGCAGGAAATCAGGGACCTGCTCCAGGAAGTATAACCGCTCCGGGCTGCAGCAGAAAAGTCATCACAGTAGGCTCCAGTGATCTGCTGGAGGGAAAAGGAGCAGTTTCCGGGCGGGGACCTACATTTCAATGCGTCTGTAAGCCGGACCTTGTAGTTCCGGGAAACAGGATTGTTTCCTGTGCAGTGGGAAAACCGGACGGATATGGGATAAAAAGCGGCACGTCCATGTCCACTCCTGTGGTATCTGGGGCAGCTGCCTGTATGCTGGAAAAAGACCCGTTTCTCACGAATGTGGAAATTAAAATGATGCTGAGAGAAAGCTGTGACGATCTGGGACTTTCCAGGAATCAGCAGGGTTGGGGAAGATTTAATTTAAAAAAATTTATGAGGCTGTGAAGAAAATTTTCTTGTGGTAAAGCGAAAAAGCGTTGACGAATGGAAAATTTTTGAGTAAAATGGAAATGATCAGTGTCATAGGAGGAAGAAAAATGGAAAACAGGCGTGTAAAAATGAACAAACAGACAAATCTTCTTCAACTGGAAGAGCATATGTATCCTCTGGTAGATGTGGAAACCCCAAATGTGTTTCGAAATCTTTTCCCATATTCAGAGGTTCCCAAAATTGCATTTAACGACCGTATTGTGCCGCATCATATGCCGGACGAAATCTGGATCACAGATACCACATTCCGGGACGGTCAGCAGTCGCGTGCTCCTTATACTACAGAGCAGATCGTAAGGATCTTTGATTATCTCCATAAGCTGGGAGGGCCGGAAGGAAAAATCCGTGCGTCTGAATTTTTTCTTTACAGCAAAAAAGACAGAGATGCCGTAGAGAAATGTATGGAGCGGGGATATGAGTTCCCGGAGGTTACAAGCTGGATCCGGGCAAATAAGAAAGATTTTCAGCTTGTAAAGGATATGGGAATGCAGGAGACGGGAATTCTTGTAAGCTGCTCCGATTATCATATTTTTTATAAAATGAAAATGACACGAAAACAGGCGATGGAGCATTATTTAAGTATTGTAAAAGAATGTCTGGAAATAGGAGTTTCTGTGCGCTGTCATCTTGAGGATATTACAAGGGCGGATATTTACGGATATGTCATTCCTTTCTGTCTGGAGCTTATGAAACTTCGCCAGCAGTACGGCATTCCGATAAAGGTGCGCTGCTGCGACACAATGGGATATGGGGTCAATTATCCGGGCGCCGTGATTCCGCGATCTGTGCCGGGGATCATTTACGGTATCATGGTACATGCCGGGGTTCCTTCCGAGTTGATCGAGTGGCATGGACATAACGATTTTTACAAGGCGGTAAGTAACTCCACAACAGCCTGGCTTTACGGTGCGTGTGGTGTGAATACCTCTCTTTTTGGAATCGGAGAAAGAACAGGAAATACGCCGCTTGAGGCAATGGTATTTGAGTATGCCCAGTTAAAAGGTAATCTGGGAGGAATGGATACGACTGTAATTACAGAGCTGGCAGAATATTATGAGAAGGAAATCGGATATAAAATCCCGCCGCGAACTCCTTTTGTGGGAAAAAACTTCAATGTGACAAGAGCGGGCATTCATGCGGACGGTCTTTTGAAAAACGAAGAGATTTACAATGTGTTTGATACAGAGAAATTCCTGAATCGTCCTGTGGAAGTTGCCGTGTCAAATACCTCAGGTCTGGCTGGAATTGCTCATTGGATGAACAGTCATTATCACTTAAAAGGTGAAAAACAGATTGACAAAAATTCTGAGCTTGTTACAATGATAAAGGTATGGGTAGACCGGCAGTATGAAGAAGGCCGTGTCACAGTGCTCACAGACGAGGAACTTGAGAAAGTGATTGCAGAATCCTGTAGCCGCTTAAACATTTCCCTTTAAGAAAGGGAGAAATGGAGGATGATTATGGATAAAATTCAGATGCACACACCGCTTGTTGAGATGGACGGGGATGAAATGACAAGAATCCTGTGGCAGATTATTAAAGAGGAACTGCTTTTTCCATATATTGATTTAAAAACAGAATATTACGATCTTGGGCTGGAACACAGAAATGAGACAGATGATCAGGTTACGATTGATGCGGCAGAGGCAACAAAGAAGTATGGTGTGGCTGTAAAATGCGCTACTATTACTCCAAATAAGGCGCGCATGAGCGAATATGACCTTAAGAAAATGTACAAAAGTCCAAATGGAACGATCCGTGCGATTTTAGACGGAACAGTATTTCGTGCTCCGATTGTGGTAAAGGGAATTGAACCGTGCGTAAAGAACTGGAAAAAACCGATTACCATTGCCCGCCATGCATACGGAGACGTTTATAAAAATACAGAGTTTTATATTGAGAAACCGGGAGATGCTTATCTTGTATTCAAAGGAGAGGACGGAGAAGAAAAGAAGGAGCTGATCCACCATTTTGACGGAAGCGGCGTTCTTCAGGGGCTTCACAATGTGGACGCTTCCATTGAAAGTTTTGCAAGAAGCTGTTTCTCCTATGCCCTTGATACCCATCAGGATTTGTGGTTTGGAAGCAAGGATACCATTTCCAAAACATATGACGGAAGATTCAAAGAAGTGTTTAATCAGGTATATGAGTCAGAATTTAAAGAAAAATTCGAGGCAGAAGGTCTGGAATACTTTTACAGTCTGATCGATGACATTGTAGCGCGTATCATGAAGGCTGAGGGCGGATTTATCTGGGCATGCAAAAATTATGACGGAGACGTTATGAGCGATATGGTATCTTCTGCTTTCGGTTCTCTTGCCATGATGACCTCTGTTCTTGTATCTCCTCACGGGTATTATGAGTATGAGGCTGCTCACGGAACTGTACAGAGACATTATTACCGCCATCTGGAAGGAAAAGAAACTTCCACAAATTCCGTTGCAACGATTTTTGCATGGACAGGAGCCTTAAGAAAGAGAGGAGAGCTGGACGGTACAGAAGCGCTTGTAAGCTTTGCTGATAAACTGGAAAAAGCTACCCTTTCCGTGATTGAAAGCGGAAAAATGACAAAGGATCTTGCTCTTATTACTTCAATCGAGAATCCTGTAGTTTTAAACAGCAGGGACTTTATTCTTGCAATCAGAGAAGAGCTGGATAAGCTTCTTTAAAAAATAAACATACGAAATAGCTCCGGAAACAGGATATTTGTTTTCGGGGCTGTTTTCCGTGATAAAAAGTATTTGGAGGAAATGGAAGAAAAATGCGTATTTCCATGATTGGAATTGACCACAATATGGCGCCTGTGGACGTTCGTGCCCAGTTTGCCTTTACAAAGAAAAATGCAGGGGAAGCGATGGAAGCTTTGAAAGTCTGTCCGGGGATCAGCGGGTGTATCCTGCTTTCTACCTGTAACCGTCTGGAGCTTTGGGCAAGTATGGAGGAAG
The DNA here is from genome assembly GCA_900540785.1 of uncultured Blautia sp. Classification (GTDB taxonomy): domain Bacteria; phylum Bacillota; class Clostridia; order Lachnospirales; family Lachnospiraceae; genus Blautia_A. Next base: position 22,674 of record UQHF01000035.1, on the reverse strand, counting down.
ATACAGAAATTTCCCTATATGACTGGCTCTGCGATTATAAAGGAATCCACGATGCTTCTTTAAAAAAATACTTTACGGAGCGTGGAGGAAAAGAAGCCGTAGAGCATCTTTTTTATCTTACAAGCGGGTTGAAATCTCAGATTCTGGGAGAAGACCAGATTCTTACCCAGGTAAAAGAGGCGCTAAGCCTTGCGAGAGAATGCTTTGTTACAGACAGTGTGATGGAAGTGCTTTTCCGTATGGCAGTGACAGCAGGGAAAAAAATAAAGACAGAAGTTCCCTTTGCTCATGGAAATCCTTCGGTGATTCATCAGGCAGTAAAAATGCTGAAAAGTCAGGGATACTCTGTCTGTGGAAAAACCTGTATGGTAATCGGAAACGGAGAAATGGGAAAGGTGGCAGCACAGACGCTCCGGGAAGAAGGGGCAGATGTAACGGTAACGGTGCGCCAGTACAGAAGCGGCGTTGTCAACATTCCTGTGGGCTGTAAACGGATCAATTACGGGGAACGCATGGAATATCTTCCGAAATGCGACCTTGTAGTAAGTGCTACGGCAAGTCCTAACTTTACATTAAGAGAAGAACAGTTCGAAAATCTGGAACTGGAAAAAACTCTGGTTTTAATTGATCTGGCAGTTCCGAGAGATATAGAACCTGAGGTAGGACGTGCCGAGGGTATTACCTTATACGATATGGACAGCTTCCGCTTTGATGAAAAAACAGAGGAGCTGCAGGAACATCTGGAGGCTGCGGGAGAAATTGTCCGGGAACAGATGGACGAATTTTATCAGTGGTTTGACGGACGGGACATTATCCCGCGCATTCAGGATATTAAAGAAGAGGCAGTACATGATCTGAACCTTCGCATTGCAAAAATACTGAAGAAAACACCTATGGAGGAATCGGACAGAGAAAATTTGGAAAGAGCAGTAGACCAGGCGGCAGGAAAGGTGGTAAACAAGCTGATCTTCGGACTTCGAGACAGTTTAAATCAGGACGCTTTTCTTGAATGTGTGGCAGGATTGGAGAAATTATATGAAGAATAAAAGATATTTTCCCATGTTTGTGGATTTATCAGATAAAAGTATCGTAGTGGTGGGGGGAGGAAATATTGCCACAAGAAGAGTGAAGACCCTTCTTTCTTTTACGAGGAATGTGACAGTGATCGCCCCGAGGGTTACCGTGGAGCTTTCTGAGCTTGGAAAAGCAGGGCAGATAGAGATTATAAACCGCCCGGTAAAGCGCTCGGATTTTGGGCAGGCGTATATGGTGATCGCTGCAACAAATGACAGAAAATTAAACGATGACATTTACAGGGTATGTAAGGAAGAAGGCATTTATGTAAATGTATCCAGCGACAGGGAAAAATGTGATTTTTATTTTCCGGGCGTATTTATGAAGGACGAGGTTGTAGTGGGAATTACAGCCAGCGGTCTCGACCATAAAAAAGCAAAAAGAGTGCGGGAAGAAATAGAACATGCACTGGAAAAGACAGCAGGAGAATCAGACTATGAAGAATGAAGTGGTGATCGGCAGCAGAGAAAGCAAGCTTGCTGTACTGCAAAGCGAAATGGTGCGCGATTACATAAAGAAAAAGAATCCGGATTCTGATGTAAGGATCCTCACCATGAAGACAACAGGAGATAAGATTCTTGACAGAACTCTTGATAAAATTGGAGGAAAGGGACTTTTTGTAAAAGAACTTGACAGAGCTCTTCTTGACGGCAAAAGTCAGCTCTCTGTCCACAGCTTAAAGGATATGCCAATGGAAGTTCCAAAAGAACTGCCGCTTCTTGCTTTTTCAAAAAGAGAGGACGCAAGAGACGTTCTTGTTCTTCCGGAAGGAGTAAAAGAGCTGGATAAGACAAAGCCTCTGGGCTGTTCCAGTCTCCGAAGAACGCTGCAGCTTAAAAAGCTGTATCCGGATATGGAAGTAAAAAGTATCCGTGGAAATCTGCAGACACGTCTTCGTAAGCTTGACGAAGGGGAGTACGCGGGACTGATCCTGGCAGCTGCCGGATTAAAACGACTTGGACTGACGGAAAGGATCAGCCGGTATTTTACGCCGGACGAGATGATACCAGCGGCAGGTCAGGGGATTCTTGCAGTACAGGGAACAGAAAACAGAGATTATTCTTTTCTGGAAGGATACTGCGACGAAAATGCCTGGATCTGCGGAAACGCAGAGCGTGCTTATGTGAAATATTTAAACGGAGGCTGTTCTTCTCCTGTTGCTGCCTATGCAGAAATAGAAGAAGATGAGATTTTTATCCGCGGGCTTTATTACAGTGAGGAAAAGAAAACATTTCTTACAGGAAGCATCCGCGGTGAAAAAGAAGAGGGAGAAACTCTTGGCGTAACCCTGGCAAAACAGCTTCGTGACGCAGTGGAAAAAGGAGGGGCAGAATGACAAAAGGAAAAGTTTGGCTTGTAGGAGCCGGTCCGGGAGATATTGGCCTTTTTACCATAAAAGGTATGGAGGTTTTAAAAAAGGCGGAGGTTGTGGTGTACGATAGTCTTGTAGGACAGGGCGTACTCTCGCAGATTTCGGCAGATGCCCGTCTCATTAATGTGGGAAAGCGCGCCAGTCATCACACAATGGCACAGGAAAAAATAAATCAGGTGCTTCTTGAGGAGGCACAGAAGGGGTATCGTGTGGTACGGTTAAAGGGCGGCGACCCGTTTCTCTTTGGACGGGGCGGAGAGGAACTTGAGCTTTTAAAGGCGAACGGGATTCCCTACGAGGTTGTTCCGGGAGTGACCTCTCCCATTTCCGTTCCTGCCTATAATGGAATTCCTGTCACACACAGAGATTTCTGTTCTTCCCTTCACATTATTACAGGACATAAGCGCGCAGGTAAAGAGTACGATATAGATTTTAAGGCGCTTGTAGATACAAAAGGAACACTTGTGTTTCTTATGGGAGTTTCTGCTCTTTCCGATATTTGCCAGGGGCTTTTAGAGGGCGGAATGTCTCCGGATATGCCGGCAGCTATTTTACAGAAAGGAACGACTGCCGGACAGAAGCGGATTGTGGCGACCGTTTCTACGCTTCCACAGGAGGTGGCGCGTCAGGGCATTGAGACGCCGGCCATTATTGTTGTCGGTAAGGTATGCAGTCTTTCTGAGGATTTTGCTTGGTATGAGGAGCTTCCTCTGGCAGGGTGGAAGGTGCTTGTTACAAGACCAAAAAGCCTTGTGTCAGAAACATCCCGGAAACTTCGTGAGAAGGGAGCGGAGGTGCTTGAGCTTCCTTCTATCTGCACAGAGCCTCTCTCCGATCAGGGGCGCCTTTATGAGGCAATGGAGAATCTGGAACGGTACAGGTGGCTTGTATTTACAAGTCCGACAGGAGTGGAAGTCTTTTTTCAGGAGATGGCAAAAAGAGAAAAAGATGTGCGTGCTCTTGGAAATATAAGAATTGCAGCCATCGGAGAGGGAACAAAGAAAAAGCTTCGTGAAAAAGGGCTGTTTGCAGATTTTATGCCGTCTGTTTACGATGGAGATACGCTCGGGAAAGAGCTTGGGGAAATGATCCTGGAGGGAGAACATATCCTGATCCCAAGAGCGGAGAGGGGAAATGAAAACCTGACAGCCTTTCTTAGAAAAGCAGGCGCTGTTGTGGAGGATGTTCCCACCTACGCGACCCATTATGAAAGAAGCCTTCTCGTTGACGAAAAGAAAGAATTTGAAGAAGGAAATATAGACTGTGTTGTTTTTACAAGCGCTTCTACTGTAAAAGGATTTGCGGAAGGAACAGAAGGGCTTGATTATACAAAAATAAAGGCTGCCTGCATTGGAAAACAGACGAAGGCAGCAGCCGATTCTCTGGGAATGAAAACTTATATGGCAGAAAAAGCCACCATCGACAGTCTCATTGCCCTGGTGGAAGACATGAAAAGGAGCGAGGAAACATGGAACTGATTCAAAGACCAAGAAGATTGAGAGGCAGCGAGACACTGCGAAAAATGGTACGGGAGACAAGAATGGATAAATCCTCTCTTATTTATCCTTTTTTTGTAAAGGAAGGCACAGGCATTGAGGAGGAGATTCCTTCCATGCCCGGACAGTACCGCTACAGCATTGACCGTCTTCCTTACGAGTTGGAGCGTCTGACAGAAGCAGGAGTAGGAAGCGTTATGCTTTTCGGCATTCCGGACCATAAGGACGAAGTGGGAAGTGGTGCATACGATCCGGAAGGAATCGTACAGAGAGCGCTTCGTGCAGCAAAAAAAGAATTTCCGGATATGTATTACATTACAGATGTGTGTATGTGTGAATATACTTCTCATGGACACTGTGGTGTTCTCTGCGGACATGAAGTGGAAAATGACAAGACGCTGACACTTCTTGCAAAAACAGCGCTTTCCCATGTGGAGGCAGGCGCGGATATGGTTGCGCCTTCCGATATGATGGACGGACGTGTGCGGGCAATCCGGGAATGCCTTGATACAAATGGGCATAAAGAGACGCCGATCATGTCTTACGCAGTAAAATATGCTTCTGCTTTTTACGGACCGTTCCGTGACGCAGCAGGTTCTGCTCCTTCTTTCGGAGACAGAAAAAGTTATCAGATGGATTTTCACAACAGACGGGAAGGAATGAAAGAGGCACTCTCCGACATTGAAGAGGGAGCAGATATTATTATGGTAAAACCTGCGCTCGCATACCACGATCTGATCTCTGAGATTTCCAAAGCAACGAACGTTCCGATGGCGGCGTACAGCGTAAGCGGAGAATACGCAATGGTAAAGGCGGCTTCCCAGATGGGATGGATTGACGAGGAAAAGGTCATCTGTGAAATGGCAGTGGGTGCTTATCGTGCAGGCGCGCAGATTTACATTACTTATTTTGCAAAAGAGCTTGCAAAATTTATGGACGAAGGGAGAATCGGCTGATGACAAGATCAGAGCAGTTATTTGAACGTGCAGTAAAAAGAATCCCGGGAGGTGTAAACAGCCCGGTCCGTGCCTACGGTGCGATCGGAGAAGCGCCCAGATTTATTGAGAAGGCAGACGGCTGTTATATTTACGATGCAGACGGAAACCGTTATATTGATTATATTGATTCCTGGGGACCTATGATCCTCGGACATAATTTTCCGGCAGTGAGAGAAAGCGTTGTAAAAGCCTGTGAAAACGGTTTAAGCTTTGGATGTGCAACAGAAATTGAGGTGGAGATGGCAGAATTTATCTGCGAAAATATTCCTCACATAGAAATGATCCGTATGGTAAATTCCGGAACAGAGGCGGTTATGAGCGCAGTTCGGGCAGCGAGAGGATTTACGGGAAAAAATAAGATTATCAAATTTGCAGGATGTTATCACGGACACAGCGATGCCATGCTGGTAAGCGCAGGCTCCGGTGTGATGACAAGTGGAGTTCCGGATAGCGCCGGTGTTCCAAAGGGCTGTACGGAAGATACCATGACAGCCGTATATAATGATCTTTCCAGTGTGGAGAAGCTTCTTTCCCAGGCAGAAGGCCAGACTGCTGCAGTGATCGTGGAGCCGGTAGGTGCGAATATGGGTGTCGTTCTTCCGAAAGAGGGATTTTTAAAGGGACTTCGTGATCTTTGTGACAAATATGGTGCACTTCTTATTTTTGATGAGGTCATTACAGGCTTCCGTCTTGCTTTCGGAGGTGCGGCAGAGTATTTCGGCGTAAAGCCGGATCTTGTAACTTACGGAAAAATTATCGGGGCAGGAATGCCGGTGGGGGCATATGGCGGAAGAAAAGAAATCATGGAGATGATTTCCCCTGTTGGAAGTGTGTACCAGGCAGGAACTTTAAGCGGAAATCCCATTGCCATGTCAGCAGGTCTTACCCAGTTAAAATACCTTCATGCACATCCTGAAGTTTATAAGAGGCTGGAAGAAAAAGGAGAAAAGCTCTATGGAGGAATGAAAAAGATTCTGGAAGAAGCAGGGCTTTCTTACCAGATCAACCATATTTCTTCTCTTGCAAGCCTTTTCTTCACAGAAGAAGAGGTGGTGGACTATCAGTCTGCAAAGACTTCTGATACAGAAGCTTTTGCGGAGTATTTCAAAGGAATGCTTGGTATGGGAATCCATATGGCTCCGTCTCAGTTTGAAGCAATGTTCCTTTCCAATGCCCATACAGACGAGGCGATTGAAAAAACGCTTGATGCTGTGAAAAAGTATTTTTCTGAGAAGTAAACTTGTTCACAGAAACAGTTTATGCTATAATGAAATCACTTTATAAAGGCGATTAGGAGGCGGACAAAATGGGCAAAAAGAAATATGTAGCTTATGTGGGTTCTTACACTCACGGAGCCAGTAAAGGCATAAAAGTATACGATGTAGATGTGGAAAAGGGACTTCTTACAGAGAGAAATGAAGTGGAGGTAAGCAACTCTTCCCATACTGCTGTTTCCAAAAACGGGAAATATCTGTATTCTATAGAGGATGAGGGTGTTGCTGTTTTTGAAAGAGATAAAGATGGTGATCTGACGCGAATGAACAGCGTGGATATTGACGGGATGAGAGGCTGTTACCTTGCTACAGATGTGGACGGAAAGTATCTCTATGTGGCAGGTTATCATGATGGAAAGGTAACGGTTGTACATACGCATCGTGACGGAAGTCTGGGAAGCCTTATGGATGGTGTTTTTCACAAAGGGCTTGGAAGCGTGGCAGAGAGGAATTTCAGACCTCATGTAAACTGTGTGCGGCCTACACCCGATAATAAATATCTCTGTGCAGTAGACAACGGGATCGATCAGGTAAAAATTTACCGCATTAATAAAAGGACACATAAGCTGGAACTTGTTGATATTTTAAGATGCCCCAGGGAGACGGCTCCGCGTATTATCCGGTTCAGTGACGATGGAAAGTATGCGTATCTTCTCTGTGAACTGAGTAATGAAATCCGTGTTTATACATACGATGGAAGTGGGAAGCACCCGGAATTTGAGCTGATCCAGACAATCAGCACGCTCCAGAAAGCAGAGGATCAGGACGCGGTTCATAATGCGGCAAGCGGCCTGACGCTCGCAAATGACGGAAGACATCTTTTCTGTACTACAGCAGGAGAAAATACAGTTTCCATGTTTGAGATCAATCCGGAAAATGGGATTCTCACAAAGAAGTTTACCCTTCCCATAAGCGGAGATTATCCAAAGGATATTGTGATTTTCCCGGATGACAAACATCTTGCGGTAACAAATCATGCAAGCAATACGATTACCGTTTTTTCGATTGATTATGAGAAAAATATTATTGTTATGAACGGAAAACCATTAAAAGTAGATATGCCGAACAGCATCCATATTTGGGCAGTTCCGGAAGAAGAATAAAATAAAAGATGAGAAATAAAAAGGATATTCAAAGAGCAGACAGGAAAATGTTCTATGAATATCCTTTTTGAGTTATCTGTTATAAAAATCAAGAATACGGTCAAGACGTGCGCTCATATTGGAAAAGAGGGCGTCTGTAATCGTGAGGGCAGTCATGGACTCCACAACTACGACAGCTCTCGGGACAATAACAGGGTCGTGACGTCCGTGGATCACCATGTCAAATTCTTCGCCGTCTTTTGTAATGGTATGCTGCGGCTGACTGATAGACGGAGTGGGTTTTATGTGGGCTCGGAGAATGATCTCGCTTCCGTCGCTCATGCCCCCCATGATACCGCCAGCGTGATTGGAGGTTTTGCATACGTTTCCGTCTTTTACAAAAAAGCCGTCATTATCTGTAGAGCCATTCAGGGAAGTTACCTGAATGCCATCGCCGATTTCCACAGCCTTTACAGCGCCGATGGACATGATTGCTTTTGCAAGCTCTGCGTCCAGTTTTCCGAATACGGGATCGCCAAGACCGGCAGGCGCCCCCTGAATGCGGCATTCAATGACACCGCCTGCGCTGTCGTGGTTTTTCATGCACTGTTCCAGATATTCTCCTGCTTTTCTGGCAGCTTCTGCATCGGGCATATAAAACGCGTTGTTCTGGATTTCTTCTTTGTGAAAGGAAGAAACAGAGACAGCCCCTATGGAGCGGGTGTATGTACAGAAAGTAATGCCGAGCTCTTTTAAAAGTTTTGCCGCAATGGCGCCGGCAGCCACACGGCCTGTTGTTTCGCGGCCGGAAGAACGTCCCCCTCCACGGTAATCCCGTATCCCGTATTTCTGGTCATATGTGTAATCTGCATGTCCCGGACGGTAGGAATAAGCAATATTTCCATAATCTCTGGAACGCTGGTCTGTATTTCGGACCATGAGAGAGATCGGTGTTCCTGTTGTCTTTCCTTCAAAAACACCGGAGAGGATTTCTACTTCGTCTCCCTCTTTTCGGGTGGTGGTGTAGCGGCTCTGTCCGGGACGCCTCCTGTCAAGAAATGCCTGAATATCTTTTTCTTCCAGGGAAAGACCGGCAGGACAGCCGTCCACCACTGCGCCCAGAGCTTTTCCGTGAGATTCTCCCCAGGTTGTGACTACAAATTTTTTTCCAAATGATGACTGACTCATGGGAACTCCTTTCTTTTATTCTGTAAGTGTATTTCCGGATTTTTGTTCGGATTTATGGAGATATTATATCGGAGTGTAAAAAGTTTGTAAAGCCGGAACCATTGGAATTGACAAAAATTCTCTTACAATCTATAATGGAAATTGTATTTTGGCTTCTTTAACAGGAAGAAAAATACGGAAAATAAAAAAGAAGGGAAGTGTAAATCGTGGTAAGGATTTTTAAAACGATAGATGGCTCTATCCACCAGATTCAGGAAGCGCAGGACGGCTGCTGGATTGCGTTGACGAATCCCACAGCAACGGAAATATTTGAAATTTCAGAGCAATTTGAGATAGAGGTAGACGATTTGCGGGCCCCCTTGGATGAGGAAGAACGTTCACGTATTGAGGTAGAAGATAATTACACTCTGATTCTTGTGGACGTCCCCATGATTGAGGAGCGTAATGAAAAAGACTGGTATGGAACCATTCCTCTGGGCATCATTATCACAGATAAGATGATTTTTACCATCTGTCTGGAAGATACTCAGGTTTTGACAAGATTTATGGAAGGACGTGTCCGCAATTTCTTCACATATATGAAGACGCGTTTTATCCTTCAGATTCTGTACAGAAATGCAAGTATGTACCTTCGCTATCTGCGCATTATTGACAAAAAGAGCGCACAGGTGGAGGAAAAACTTCATCTCTCTACGAGAAATCAGGAGCTGATCGAGCTTCTGGAGCTGGAAAAATCCCTGGTGTATTTCACCACATCGCTTCGTTCCAATGAGGTTGTGCTGGAAAAGCTTCTGAAGGTGGAATCCATTAAAAAATATCCTGAGGATACAGAACTTCTGGAAGATGTTATTATTGAGAACAAGCAGGCGATTGAGATGGCGAATATTTACAGTGGGATTTTAAGTGGTATGATGGATGCCTTTGCTTCCGTTATTTCCAACAACTTAAATATTGTCATGAAAGTTCTGGCGATCATTACCATTGTAATGAGTATTCCAACCATTGTATTCAGTGCCTATGGTATGAATGTAAATTCATCAGGTATGCCGTTTGCAGATAATCCCTGGGGATTTCTTATTATTATTCTGTTTTCCGTGGCGATCAGTATTATTGCAGCGCTGATTCTTTCTAAAAAGAAATTCTTCTGATATTGTATATTCTGCATGAAAAGAGAGCGTAGTAAAGGAGTTATATGAGATTTATAGATAAACTGGAACGAAAATATAGAAAATATGGTATTCCCAATCTTACCATGTATATAATTGGCTGTTATGTGCTGGGATATATTCTGCAAATGTTTAATCCGAGGATCATGTCCATGTTAAGCCTGGAACCGGCACTTATTTTGAGGGGGCAGATATGGCGTCTTGTGACCTGGATCATTTCTCCTCCTGGAGGCGGCGGAAATATCATTTTCTTTGCCATAGCCATTCTTTTCTTTTACTATCCGATCGGAAATGCACTGGAGCGTTCCTGGGGAGCTTTCCGTTATACGCTTTATATTTTTTCGGGAATGGTATTTACGGTGATCGGCGCATTTCTTCTGTATTTTTTAACAGGAGGAGCGCTCACAGGACTTGGAACGATGATTTTTTCCACATATTATATCAGTCTTTCCATTTTTCTGGCATTTGCTCTGTCTTATCCGGACATGGAAATTCTTTTATGGTTTATCATTCCCGTTAAAATGAAATGGATGGCAATCCTGTATGCAGTCATTGTTGCATACGATATTTTTAAATATGTAAGAATCGGTGCATGGTTTATGGCAGTACCGATTGTGGCGTCTCTTTTGAACTTTGTTATTTTCTTTCTGGGAACGAGGGATATGAGCCGCTATAATCCGAAAGAAGTAAAGAGAAAACAGGAATTTAAAAAAGCGATGGCAGGAAGCCGTGTAAATCCGTCTACAGGCAGTGCTGCAAAGCATAAATGTGCAATCTGCGGACGTACGGAGCTTGACAATCCTGATCTGGAGTTCCGTTTCTGCTCCAAATGTAACGGAAACTATGAATATTGTCAGGATCATCTGTTTACACATACACACGTGAAGTAAGGGGAGAAAAACAATGAAAAGAACGAAAATCATCTGTACTCTGGGACCGGCTACAAATAAAAAAACAATTCTCCGGTCACTGATGCGGGCCGGAATGGATATTGCCCGTTTTAATTTTTCACATGGCAGTCATGAAGAACACGCTGCACGTGTAGATATGATCAAAAATTTAAGGGAAGAATTAAATCTTCCCATTGCCATGCTTCTTGATACGAAAGGTCCGGAAATCCGTACCGGGCTTTTGAAAGACGGGAAAAAGGTACGTCTGGAAGCAGGGAGTGAATTCGTTCTTACAACAGGAGATTATGTAGGTGATGAACATAAAGTTGCCATTACATATGACACGCTTTATAAAGATGTAAAAAAAGGTGGAAAAATCCTGATTGACGATGGTCTGATCGAACTGGAAATCGAGGATATTAAGCATGGCGATATTTTCTGCCGTGTTTTAAACGGCGGCGAGCTTGGAGAGCGTAAAGGTGTGAATGTACCTTATGTAAAAGTAAAGCTTCCTGGTATTACGGAGCAGGATAAAAAAGATATTCTTTTCGGTATTTCTCAGGAATTTGATTACATTGCAGCCTCCTTTGTCCGAAATGCAAAGGCGATCAAGGAAATCCGTCAGCTTCTCGATGAAAACGGAGGCAGTGATATTGGAATTATTGCCAAGATTGAAAACGCAGAAGGTGTGGATAATATAGACGAAATTATTGCTGTATCAGATGGAATTATGGTTGCCAGAGGAGATCTTGGTGTGGAAATTCCGGCAAGCCAGGTTCCTTATATTCAGAAAATGATCATCCAGAAATGCAATGACAATTATCTGCCTGTTATTACAGCGACTCAGATGTTAGATTCTATGATCAGAAATCCACGTCCAACACGGGCGGAGGTGGCAGATGTGGCGAATGCCATTTATGACGGCACAGATGCAGTTATGCTTTCCGGAGAGACGGCAGCAGGAAAATATCCTCTCGCTGCCCTTAAAATGATGGTGGAAATTGCTGAGACAACAGAACCTCACGTAGACAATCAGATTCATGCCAGCAACAGAAGCATGTACTGTGATGGAAAAGTTTCCAGTGCAGTAGGGCTTGCAGCAGTCAGAACTGCAAAAGCTCTTGGAGCAAAGGCGATCATCACGCCGACGATGGGAGGAAGTACAGCGCTTATGATTTCTAACTTCCGTCCTGATGTTCCGATTTATGCCATTACACCAAACGATACGGTAATGCACAGACTGCAGCTTGCCTGGGGCGTTATTCCTTTAAAGGGATACGAAAAAAATTCTACAGAGCATATTATTTTACAGGCAATGAATGTAGTGCGTCGCAGAAGAATGATCAGGAAAGGCGATCTTGTTGTATTTACAGCAGGTGATCCGGCAACGAATATGCGGACAGGAGAGGGTGCCGCCACAAATATGATGCATGTAATCGAGGCAAAGTGAGAGATACGAGGAGAATACCATGAAGAAAAGACCGTTTGTGACATTGGAAAAATTAAAGGAGATTGAGAAGGAATATCCCACGCCTTTTCATCTTTATGACGAAAAAGGAATCCGGGAGAATGCCAGAGCATTAAAAGAAGCTTTTTCCTGGAACAAGGGGTTTAAAGAGTTTTTTGCAGTGAAGGCTACGCCAAATCCATATCTTATTCAGATTCTCCAGGAGTATGGCTGCGGCTGTGACTGTTCTTCCATGACGGAGCTTATGATGGCAAAAGCCATTGGCTGTAAAGAGGGAGATATTATGTTTTCCTCCAATGATACTCCGGAAGAAGAGTTTAAATACGCAGATGAGATTGGTGGAATTATTAATCTGGATGACATTACACATATTGAAAGTGTGGAGAGAGCAGTGGGAACAATTCCGAAGAAAATAAGCTGCCGCTATAATCCGGGCGGGATTTTCAAGATCAGCAATGATATTATGGACAATCCCGGAGATTCTAAATATGGTATGACAACAGAGCAGATTTTTGATGCGTTCCGCATTTTAAAAGAAAAAGGCGCAGAAGAGTTTGGAATCCACGCGTTTCTTGCGAGCAATACTGTGACAAATGAGTATTACCCTCTTCTGGCAAGACAGCTTTTTGAACTGGCAGTGAAGCTTCAGAAAGAAACAGGGGCTCACGTTTCTTTTATTAATCTTTCCGGCGGTATCGGTATTCCATATAGCCCGGACCAGACTCCAAATGATATTCGCGTGATTGGAGAAGGCGTGAGAAAGGCTTATGAGGAAGTTCTTATTCCGGCTGGTATGGGAGAGGTTTCCATTTACACAGAACTTGGCCGTTTTATGATGGGACCATATGGCTGTCTTGTGACAAAAGCGATTCATGAGAAGCATACTCATAAAGAATACATCGGGGTTGATGCCTGTGCTGTAAATCTTATGCGCCCTGCCATGTATGGTGCATATCACCACATTACAGTAATGGGAAAAGAGAAGCTTCCCTGCGATCATCTTTATGATGTAACAGGTTCTCTTTGTGAAAATAATGATAAATTTGCCATTGATCGTTACCTTCCTAAAATTGATAAAGGCGATCTTCTTGTGATCCACGATACAGGAGCGCACGGTTTTGCTATGGGATATAATTATAATGGCAAGTTAAAATCAGCGGAGATTCTTCTGAAGGAAGATGGAAGCTTCCAGCTGATCCGTCGTGCGGAAATACCGAAAGATTATTTTGCTACATTTGATTGTTTTCCTGTTTACGAAAAGCTTCTGGAAGATGCGGGAAAATAAAAAAATTTAGAATGCAGATAAAAAACGCAGATAGAAGAAGGGAAAACTTCGTGTATCTGCGTTTTTTAGAATAAAGGGTTATAAGAAAATAAGCTTTATATCCTGGCTGAGTTTAATATCTGGATATTCTTATGCAGTTTTCCGTTCCAGTTCCGTTACTCGTTTCTGTATGTCATCATGAAGTTTTAAAAGAAGTGTTGTATTATCATTTTCCAATCGGTTGCTCCTATAATACTGCTGTATTTCTTCCAGGTTTTTCTCGACTCTTTCAAGTCTTGTGTCAAACTGTTCCTGTACCTTATCGAGTTCTTTCAGAATCATATTTTCTGATTCTGTGATTCTTCTGTCCAGTTCCAGACGAATTTCAGTCTGACCCTTGATGAGAGATTCTTGACCGTCTTCCAAAGAAGTCTGTCGTTCTTCCAAAGCAATCTGTCGTTTTTCCAGAGAAATCTGATGTTCTTCCAAAGAAGCCTGTCGTTTTTCCAAAGAAATCTGATGTTCTTCCAAAGAAGCCTGTCGTTTTTCCAAAGAAATCTGATGCTTTTCCAAAGAAGCCTGTCGTGTTTCCAGAGTTTTCTGACCTGCCAGTAAAGCCTTTTGCCCTTCTTCTAATGAGGTCAGTTTTGTCAAAATTAATTTTAGTGTTTCTTCCATCTGTCTTATTTCGCCTCCTCATTATGTCACTTGGCTTTCCGTTACTGCTGTAAAGATATTATAACATTACCAGAGTATAAAGTCTATTTAATTATCAGGGTGCATTTGTAAAATGTAGTGGAAAAAATTTGAAAGGTAAGATTAGATAAAAAAGATATGAAATAAATGACTGCCGGCAGTGGGACTTGAACCCACACGTGGTTGCCCACAACAGATTTTGAGTCTGCCTCGTCTGCCATTCCGACATGCCGGCATCTGAATCGTTTGTTATCATACCATATAATTTCAGTTTTTGCAAGGAATTTTTTGGATTTTATATGATTTCTAAAATATTTGTGAAATCTGTGAATTGGAATTGAAATAAAAAAGAAATAGTGGTATGGTATTCTACACTAATCATTGAAATTATGGGCTTTTCAGTGAGGATATGGAGGACAGAATATGAATGTTGACAATAAAAAGCCGGGAAAGCGTCCGCTGTACGTTTACTATTTTATTGCAATTGCTGTAATTTTTCTTATTAATCTTCTTGTTCTTCCTGCATTTCAGGAACGAAGTGTGGAAAAGACAGATTACAGTACATTTTTAAGTAACGTAGACAGGGGAAATGTATCAAAAGCAGAGGTTCAGGAAGATTACATTTATTATGAAGTAAGGAAAAACGGAAAAGATACGTTATGTAAGACAGTAAGAATGGAAGATCCGGACCTTGTAGATCGACTTTATGAGGCAGGAACAAAGATGGAAGCAGTTGCTCCTCAGAAGCAGTCGCTTATTTTAAGTTTGATTGCCGGATATGTCATTCCCATTGTGATTTTTATTCTTCTTGGAAGATGGCTCAGCAAAAAAATGATGAAATCTATGGGATCCGGAGGACCGGGAGGCATGATGTCTTTTGGAAAAAGTAATGCCAAGGTTTATGTGAAATCTTCCACAGGTATCAAGTTTGCTGATGTAGCAGGAGAGGACGAAGCAAAAGAGCTTCTCACAGAGATTGTAGATTATCTTCACAATCCTCAGAAATATACAGAAATCGGGGCTTCTATGCCAAAAGGCGCCCTTCTTGTGGGGCCTCCGGGAACAGGTAAAACCCTTCTTGCAAAAGCCGTAGCAGGAGAGGCAGAAGTGCCGTTTTTCTCAATTTCCGGTTCTGAGTTTGTAGAAATGTTTGTTGGTATGGGTGCTGCCAAAGTGCGTGATTTATTCCAGCAGGCAAATGAAAAAGCACCTTGTATTGTATTTATTGATGAGATTGATACGATTGGAAAGAAACGAGACGGAGGCGGATATTCCGGAAATGATGAAAGGGAGCAGACACTGAACCAGCTTCTTACAGAAATGGATGGGTTTGACGGTTCAAAAGGCGTTGTTATCCTGGCTGCTACAAACCGTCCGGATTCCCTTGACCCGGCGCTTCTTCGTCCGGGACGTTTTGACAGGAGAATTCCGGTGGAGCTTCCGGACCTTCAGGGAAGAGAAGAAATTTTAAAGGTCCATGCGAAAAAAATAAAAATTGCAGATACCGTGCGGTTTGACTCTATTGCAAAAGCGGCTGCAGGAGCTTCCGGAGCAGAGCTTGCAAATATCGTAAATGAAGCAGCTCTCCGTGCTGTGCGTGATGGAAGAAAATTTGCCACACAGGCAGACTTTGAGGAAAGTATCGAGGTTGTCATTGCAGGTTATCAGAAGAAGAATCGTGTGCTTTCCAACAAAGAAAAGCTGATTGTTTCCTATCACGAAATCGGCCATGCCCTGGTAGCTGCCAGACAGACAGATTCTGCACCGGTTCATAAAATTACAATTATTCCCCGTACATCGGGAGCACTTGGCTACACGATGCAGGTAGATGAGAAAGAACATTTCCTTATGAGCAGAGAGGAACTGGAAAATAAAATTGCGACTTTTACAGGCGGACGCGCTGCTGAGGAGCTGATTTTCCATTCTGTTACAACAGGGGCTGCCAACGATATTGAGCAGGCGACAAAAATTGCAAGAGCAATGATTTCCAGATATGGAATGAGCGATGAGTTTGACATGGTTGCAATGGAAAGCATGGGAAATCAGTACCTAGGAGGGGATTCTTCCTTAAGCTGTTCCTTTGAGACACAGACTCTTCTTGATAAAAAAGTAGTAGAGCTTGTGCGAAGACAGCATGAAAAAGCTCTGCAGATTCTCCAGGATAACATTGGAAAGCTTCATGAGCTTGCAAAATATCTGTATGAACAGGAAACGATCACAGGAGATGAATTTATGCGGATATTAAATGCGCCTCCTCTGGAAATACAGGAGAAAACAGAAGAATTATAAGAGTGCATAAAATCGGTCCTGCGGATAAAATTGTCCGCAGGATTCTTTTGTATAAGTGCCTTGTGTTTTTCTCTTTCTTCCGTTATAATAAATCAGACAACAACGCATTTTGCACGCAGAGATGTACAGCAGGAGGGAGGATGGACTATGAACTGCCGGACAGCGGAAGAAATGGTGAATCAGTATATGAACCATACGCTTTCCATTGAAGAAATGGAAGAGTTTTTAGACCATATTCAGTCATGCTCTTCATGCTATGACGAGCTGGAAACGTATTTTATTGTTCACGAGGCAATGCAGCAGCTTGCAGAAGACGATGGAGACACGGTTCTTGATTTTCGTAAGCTTTTAAACCAGGATATTAAAAGAGCGAGACGAAGAATCCGTATTATGAAAATAGAACGGTTTTTTGCAGGAATCGCAGTTCTTCTCCTGATTGCACTCCTTACTGGCTTTCTGCTGTTTGTAATAAAAGAAGCAGGGGGATATTTATGAGTGAAAAAATATTACTGATAGACGGACACAGTATTTTAAACCGGGCATTTTACGGACTTCCGGATCTTACAAACGGAGAAGGACTTCACACAGGTGCAGTATACGGCTTTTTAAATATCCTTTTCCGCATTCTGGAAGAAGAAAAACCGGATTATCTTACTGTGGCTTTTGATGTTCACGCGCCTACTTTCCGCCACAAAATGTACGACGCCTATAAAGGAACACGAAAATCCATGCCGGAAGAGCTTCGTCAGCAGGTTCCGCTTATCAAGGAAATGCTGAGGGCAATGGGCGTAAACATTATGGAAATGGAAGGATATGAAGCGGACGATCTTCTTGGAACGATGGCAAAACGGTGTGAGGCGAAGGGAATGGACGTCACCATTTTATCTGGAGACAGAGACCTTCTTCAGCTGGCAACAGATAAAATTATGATCCGCCTTCCAAAAACAACAAAGGGAAAGACGATAATCGAAGATTATCATACACAGCAAGTCATCGAAAAATATCAGGTGACGCCGCCTCAGATCATTGAATTAAAGGCGCTTATGGGCGACAGTGCCGATAACATTCCGGGTATTCCCGGAGTGGGTGAAAAAACAGCTACAAAAATAATCGTACAGTTTGGAAGTATCGAAAATGCTTATGAACATCTGGAAGAAGTGAAGCCGAATAAAGCAAGAGAATCCCTGAGGGAACATTACGATAAGGCACAGCTTTCCAAAACTCTGGCAACCATTCATACAGACAGTCCGGTTGCTTTTTCTTCAGAAGACGCCAGAATGGAAAATCTTTACACAAAAGAAGCCTATGAGCTTTGCAAAAGGCTGGAATTTAAAAATCTCCTCAGCCGTTTTGACAGAGACGCTGTATCAGAGAATGCCATAGAACAGGAATTTTTTGCCTGCACAGAGCTTTCCGGCTGTGAAAGCCTGTTTGAGAAGGCGGCAGGAAAAACTTATGCAGGAGCTGCTCTTTTATGTGATAAAAAAAATGTCTATATGTTGGGGCTTGCACTTGAAAAAGAAGAAGTGTATTACATTCCGGTGCAGGGAATGGTGACAGGCGCTTACCTTGCAGATAAGCTGCTTCAGCTTTCTGAAAAAACGGTTCTTTGTTCCTGGGATATAAAAGCCATGCTGAAACATGTTGCAATAGAAGACACAGCCCATGTATTTGATGCAGGAGTGGGGGCGTATCTTTTAAATCCTCTGAAATCTTCGTATGATTATGACGATACGGCAAGAGAATACTTAAATGGCATCCTGCTTCCCTCCAAAGAGGACCTTCTCGGGAAAGAGACGTATGAGACTGCCTGGGAGAAGGATAAAGAAGAACTTGGTCTTTATGCCGGATACATGGCATATGCGGCGCTTGCCTGCCGTGAGCCTATAGAAAATGCCCTGAAAGATACCGAAATGTGGAAGGTGTATGAGGAAATTGAGCTTCCTCTTATTTTTACACTGGATTCTATGGAAAAAACGGGTATCCGTGTACAGGGAGAGGAACTGAAAGCTTACGGAGATAAACTTCTTGTCCGCATTCAGGAGCTGGAACAGGAAATTTACAATCAGGCAGGAGAAGAATTTAATATCAATTCTCCGAAACAGCTTGGAGTGATCCTTTTTGAAAAAATGGGAATTCCGGGAGGAAAGAAAACAAAGACAGGATATTCCACAGCAGCCGATATTCTGGAAAAGCTTGCACCTGACCAGCCGATAGTAGAAAATATTCTGGAATACCGTCAGCTTACCAAATTAAAATCCACGTATGCAGACGGACTTGGCAATGTGATAGAAGAGGACGGAAGGATCCGCTCTACCTTTAACCAGACGATTACAGCAACAGGACGTATCAGCAGCACAGAACCGAACCTTCAGAATATTCCGGTCCGCATGGAACTTGGAAGACTGATCCGAAAGGTGTTTGTGCCGGAGGAAGGATATGTATTTCTTGACGCCGACTATTCCCAGATTGAACTTCGTGTTCTTGCGCATATGTCGGGAGATGAGAAGCTGATCCAGGCTTACCGGGAAGCCCAGGATATTCACAGGCTGACTGCTTCTCAGGTGTTCCATATTCCATTCGACGAAGTTACAGAGCTTCAGAGACGGAACGCAAAAGCCGTAAATTTTGGTATTGTGTACGGGATCAGTTCTTTTGGACTCAGTCAGGATTTAAGTATTACAAGAAAAGAAGCGGCTGATTATATCGAAAAGTATTTCGAGACATATCCGAAAATCAAAGGTTTTCTTGATTCCATGATACAGGAAGGAAAAGAAAAGGGATATGTGACGACCATGTTTGGAAGAAGACGTCCTGTTCCGGAGCTTTCTTCCGGCAACTTTATGCAGCGCTCTTTTGGAGAGCGGGTGGCAATGAACTCACCCATTCAGGGAACAGCGGCAGATATTATTAAAATTGCCATGAACCGGGTGTATGCAAGACTGAGAGCAGAAGGCTTGAAATCCCGTCTTGTTCTTCAGGTTCACGATGAGCTTCTCATTGAGACATACAAAGAAGAAATTTCAGAGGTTTCCAAAATTCTGGAAGAAGAAATGACAGGAGCTGCCGCACTTTCTGTTCAGCTTTCTGTAGATATGCACCAGGGGAACAGCTGGTATGAGGCAAAATAAATGAAAATAATCGGATTAACCGGCGGGGTTGGCGCCGGAAAAAGTACAGTTCTTGAATTTCTTCAAAAAGACTGGAATGCATTTGTGTTACAGGCAGACCAGGTAGGGCATCTTGTGATGGAGCCCGGAAGGGAATGCTATGCTCCGATCATCCATCTTTTTGGAGAAGAAATCATAAAAAGTGATAAAACTATTGACCGCAGACAGGTTTCCGATGTAGTATTCTCACAGAGGGAAAAACTGGATGCTTTAAATAAAATTGTTCATCCTGCTGTGCGGCGCTATATTCTGGAAACACTTGAAAAAGAGCGGAAATCCGGAAGAAAGCTCTGTGTGGTGGAGGCTGCTCTTCTTCTCGAGGAGCAGTATGATAAATTCTGCGATTCCGTGTGGTATGTACATACAGACAGGGAAATCCGTATTTCCCGTCTCATGGAAAACAGAGGATATACAAGAGAAAAGGCAGAAAATATTATCCGCAGCCAGAAATCAGAGGATTTTTTCTTCCGCCATGCAGATTTTGTAATAGAAAATAACGGAAGTCCGGAGGAAGCACGTCTCCGGCTTGCAGAAGGGATTCAACAGTTATGAGATTAATGAGCATTGCCAGCGGAAGCAGCGGCAACTGCATTTATGTAGGTTCGGAATGTGCCCATGTTCTTGTAGATGCAGGAATAAGCGGCAGACGCATTGAAAAAGGGTTAAACAGTCTGGAGCTTACAGGAAGAGATATTGACGGGATTCTTGTAACCCATGAACATTCGGATCATATAAAAGGTCTTGGTGTTCTGGCAAGAAAATACGGGATTCCCATATATACGACAGGAGGCACTGCAGACGCACTGTCAAGAAGTAAAAGTCTTGGGGAACTTCCCGAAGGGATTTTTCGTGAAATAAAAGAAGACGAGCCTTTTTTTATCAAAGATCTGTCAATCCGACCGTTTACCATTCCCCACGATGCGGCGCAGCCGGTAGGATACCGGATAGAATGCGGCGAACGGTCTGTTGGTATTGCGACAGACCTCGGAAAATATAATGAGTACATAGTAGAAAACCTTCAGAATCTGAATGCGCTTCTTCTGGAAGCAAACCATGATATTCGTATGCTGCAGGTTGGAAAATATCCGTATTATCTGAAACAGAGGATTTTGGGAGACAGAGGACATCTCTCAAACGAAAACGCAGGGAAGCTTCTCTGCCGCCTTCTTCACGACAATCTGAAAGCTGTTTTCCTGGGGCACTTAAGCAGGGAAAACAATTACGAAGAACTGGCGTATGAGACAGTCTGCGCAGAAGTAATGTTAGGCGATAACCCTTATAAGCCCAGAGATTTTAAGATCCAGGTGGCAAAAAGGGATTGCATATCAGAAGTGATCACAGTATAGAAAGGGAAACACAGATGAAAAAGACAATTATCACAGTAGTAGGAAACGACACAGTAGGAATTATCGCAAAGGTTTGTACATACCTTGCAGAACAGAATGTAAACATTCTGGACATTACACAGACAATCGTGCAGGGATATTTCAATATGATGATGGTAACAGATACAACTGCGTCTGAAAAAGATAACGGAACACTTTCCAAAGAGCTTTCCGCACTGGGAGATGAGATTGGTGTTGTGATCAGATGCCAGCACGAGGACATCTTCAACAAAATGCACAGGATCTAAAAATTCAACTTAGGAGAAAAATCATGATTAATATTTTCGAGGTAAACGAGACAAATAAAATGATCGAGCAGGAGAACCTGGACGTGCGTACCATCACAATGGGAATCAGCCTCCTGGACTGCATCGACAGCGACCTTGACAGACTCAATGAAAAAATCTATAACAAAATCACAACACGTGCCAAAGACCTTGTGGAGACGGGGGAAAAAATTTCTATGGAATTTGGGATCCCCATTGTAAACAAACGAATTTCCATCACTCCCATCGCATTAGTCGGCGGCGCAGCATGTAAAACTTCTGAGGATTTTGTTACCATTGCAAAAACTCTTGACAGAGCGGCAAAAACAGTAGGAGTCAACTTTATCGGCGGTTATTCCGCGCTTGTAAGCAAGGGCATGACTCCGGCAGAAGAACTTCTGATCCGCTCTATCCCGCAGGCTCTTTGCGAAACAGAAAGAGTGTGCAGCTCTGTAAATGTGGGTTCTACAAAGACAGGGATCAATATGGACGCAGTAAAGCTTATGGGAGAAATCGTTCTGGAAACAGCAAAAGCAAGCGCTGACCAGGATTCTCTTGGCTGTGCAAAGCTTGTAGTATTCTGTAACGCACCGGACGACAACCCGTTTATGGCAGGCGCTTTTCACGGTGTGACAGAAGCAGACTGCATCATTAACGTAGGTGTCAGCGGACCGGGCGTTGTAAAGACAGCCCTTGAAAAAGTAAGAGGAAAAGACTTCGAGACACTTTGTGAGACAATTAAGAGAACAGCCTTTAAGGTAACACGTGTGGGTCAGCTTGTAGCTCAGGAAGCTTCCAAACGCTTGAACGTACCGTTTGGCATTGTGGATCTTTCTCTTGCTCCGACTCCTGCAATTGGAGACAGTGTTGCGGAAATCCTTCAGGAAATCGGTCTTGAGAGAACAGGCGCTCCCGGAACAACAGCAGCTCTTGCTCTTTTAAATGACCAGGTGAAAAAAGGCGGCGTTATGGCTTCTACAGCAGTGGGCGGTTTAAGCGGCGCATTTATTCCGGTAAGTGAAGATCAGGGAATGATCGATGCTGTAAATGAAGGTGCGCTCTGCCTTGAAAAACTGGAAGCAATGACATGTGTCTGCTCTGTAGGACTTGATATGATCGCCATTCCGGGAGACACAAAAGCCACCACAATTTCCGGCATCATTGCAGATGAAGCTGCGATCGGAATGATCAACCAGAAGACGACGGCAGTCCGCGTGATTCCGGTAATCGGAAAGGGCGTTGGCGAGACAGTAGAATTTGGCGGCCTTTTAGGATATGCTCCTGTTATGCCGGTAAATCCGTTCTCCTGTGATGCGTTTGTAGAGCGCGGCGGAAGAATCCCGGCGCCAATTCACAGCTTTAAAAATTAATCCTTGACAAAACAACATCTTCGTGCTAAAGTAATAAACAGTTAAACCGATGAGAAAGAGGAGTAAACAATTAAGTGACATTCCAGAGAGCGGAGACTGGTGTGATTCCGTATGAAGCTGATTGTTGAATGGACTTTCGAGGGCAGCCCGAACCCGGAGAGAAAGTAGGCGCTGACGGGAACCGAACCCGTTACCAATCAGGAGTGTATGTTTGTACATGAGAAAG
>UQHF01000034.1 GCA_900540785.1 uncultured Blautia sp. | reverse complement strand
ATCAGCATTCTTTCCACTGTTACTTCCTCCTTTACTACCGTTCCCTCACTGTTATTCAGACTGGAGCGCACAACAAGAGGTACGCCGTATTTCTTCGCCATTTCCACGGAACGGTTATGAAGAACTCCTGCGCCCAGAGTTGCCAGATCCAGCATTTCATCGTATGTAATTTCCTTCAGCTTCCGGGCTTTCGGAACCTTTCTCGGGTCTGCTGTATAAACGCCGTCCACGTCTGTATAAATCTCGCAGGCATCCGCGTGAAGAGCTGCTGCGAGGGCAACGGCTGTTGTATCGGAGCCTCCTCTTCCAAGCGTTGTATAATCATCGTACTTATTGACTCCCTGGAATCCTGTTACAATTACGATTTTACGGCTGTCCAGTTCTCTTTTAATTCTCTCTGTGTCGATTCGTTTCAGTCTTGCGTTTCCATGCACGCTTGTAGTGTGCATACTTACCTGAAACGCATTTAAAGAGACTGCCGGAATATCCAGGCTGTTCATTGCCATTGCCATAAGAGACACGGACATCTGCTCTCCGATCGTAAAGAGCATATCCATCTCACGTTTCGGCGGCTTGTCATTAATATCCTTTGCCATATGGATCAACTCATCTGTATATTTTCCCATAGCGGAAAGGACTACTACGACATCATGACCTTTTTTATAATCTTCGATACATCTGCTGGCAACATTAAAAATCCTTTCTTTATTTGCCACAGAAGTACCGCCGAACTTCTTAACGATTAACATATTTTTCTCCCATCTCAAACAGGCGCTCCATTATATCCCAACCGTTTATAAGAGGCGCACCGCTTTCCATTGCTTCTTTTTCATTATAATGCCAGGTGTGGTTTTCCGGCTTTCTGCTGTCGTAAAGCAGATACGGTACCGGTTCTGCCACATGGGTGCGTACTTGAAGCGGTGTGGGGTGGTCTGGAAGAATCAGCATACGATACTCCTCCCCCGCACAGTCAAGTCCCTCTTTTATCATACGGATAAGACGTTTATCCAGATATTCGATCGCCTGTATTTTTTTCTCTGTACTTCCCTGATGTCCCATTTCATCGGGAGCTTCCACGTGAACATAGGCAAAATCATAGCCGTCTTCTGTAAGGGCTTTTACGCAGGCTTCTGCTTTTCCTTCGTAATTTGTATGAAGTCCGCCTGTAGCGCCCTCTACTTCGACTCTGTCCATTTTTGCCCCTGCCGCAATCCCTTTTAAAAGATCAACTGCGGAAATCATCACGCCTTTTTTGTGATATATTTCTTCAAAAGAATCAAGAGCCGGCTTTGTTCCTGCTCCCCAGAACCAGAAGCTGTTTGCCGGGTGAAGCCCCTGTTTCTTCCTTTTCAGATTTATGGGGTGATTTTTCAGAATCTCATAGCTTTCCTTCTGCATTTTCAAAAGTATCTCGTCTTTCGGAAGATACTCTTTCACTGTTTTTGTAAGAATGTCGTGAGGGGGCGTTAAATCGCATATTTTCCCCTCTTCCCACACCATACAGTGGCGGTAGCTTGTTCCTCTGTAAAAGGAATATCCTTTTTCCGCCAGAGCGTCTGATACTGCTTTTAAAAGAATGCCTGCGTCTTCTGTCCCGATTTCATCGGAGCTGTGGTCCAGCATGGTCTGTTCTTCGTACGGCTTATCCTCTTCTGACAAAGTGACAAGATTACATCTGTATACCACATCTGTATCCTTCATGGGAATCCCTATGCTGAGCGCCTCAAGAGGAGAGCGTCCCGTATAATATTTCTGAGGGTCATAACCCATAACAGATAAATTTGCCGTATCGCTTCCCGGAGCCATTCCATCCGGTATGGTTTTTACCATGCCAATCTGAGATGCCGCCGCCAGGGCGTCCATCGTCGGAGTGTCTGCATAAGAGAGAGGCGTTTTTCCTCCAAGCTCCTCTGTTTCCCAGTCTGCCATTCCATCGCCCAAAATCACCACATATTTCATTTATATCAGTCCTTTACACGGATCATAGAGATCACACGGTCTCCAAGTTTCTCTGCTCCTGCCTTATATGCCCCCTGAGTAATAACGGAGGTCATCACACCCATTTCTTCCGGAAGTGCATCTGTCTCCACAGTCTGTACCTGTCCGAATGCCTCTTCCAGTTCATCTACTGCCACATCTTTTACACGGATAAAAAATCTTCCTTCCACATCATCAAGTGGAGTCAGGGGAAGGGGCTGATTTGTCCAGTTTGTCATAATATTTCTGTGAAGATGTTTTGCTTCGTCTACCACGTCTGCAACAACTGCGCTTGCTGTTGGAAGCTTTCCTGCTCCGCTTCCGTAGAACATTGCGTCTCCCAGCATATTCCCGTGTACGAAAACGGCGTTAAATACGCCGTCTATGCTGTGAAGCGGGCTTGATTTGCCTACCATAAAAGGAGCTACCATAGCATAATAGGAATCTCCCACCTTCCGGCTTGTTGCAAGAAGTTTGATATTCATACCAAGAGTTCTTGCGTATTCCATATCTTCCTGAGTGATCTTTGTGATTCCTTCCATATAGACATCTTCGTAATTTACAAATTTACCGTATGCGAGAGAGGAAAGGATTGCGATTTTGCGCCCTGCATCGTGTCCTTCCACATCTGCTGTCGGGTCTGCCTCCGCATAACCCAGCTCCTGCGCTTCTTTTAATACTGCACTGAAATCGCTTCCTTCTGTGCTCATTTTGTCAAGCATATAGTTTGTTGTTCCGTTTAAAATTCCTGTGATCTCATCGATCTCGTCTGCTGTAAGAGATTTATTCAGTGCACGGATAATGGGGATTCCGCCTCCGCAGCTCGCCTCAAAAAGGAAGTTAATGCTTCTCTCTTTTGCCATCTGCACAAGCTCAGGACCGTGTTTTGCCACAAGAGCTTTGTTGGAAGTACAAACGCTCTTTCCTGCTTCCAGCGCGCGCTTTACAAAAGTATAGGCAGGTTCGATCCCTCCCATAACTTCCACTACAATATCTACCTCCGGGTCGTTTACGATCACTTCGTAGTCGTGAACAAGAACGTCCTCAACCGGATCTCCCGGAAAATCACGGCGGTCCAGGACATATTTGATATTGATCTCCTCTTCCGCCCGCTTGTTGATGCTTTCATGGTTTGTGCGGATTACCTCTACCACTCCGCTTCCTACTGTACCATAGCCTAATACTGCAATATTTACCATATCGTCTACTCCCTGCCTAATATTTTCAGATAATGAATGCCATCGCTTTCCTCAATTTCTTCTACCATAGCTTCTATGTCTCCCTCTCCCGGAAGAATATCCACGCTCAAAGTCAGCATTGCCACTCCGTTGATCGGGATACTTTGATGAATAGTAAGAATATTTCCATGAAAACGCGCGATTGCCCCAAGCACCACTGACAAAAGTCCCGGCTCATCATCCATCTGAATAATAAAGGTAATCGTCTTTCCCCTGGCTTCCTCATGGAAAGGAAAAATATCATCCTTATATTTATAGAAGGAACTCCTGCTGATGTCCATTTTCTCTGCGGCTTCCTGTACCGTCTGCACTTTTCCGGAATCAAGAAGCTTCTTCGCTTCTACCACCTTTAAAAGCACCTCCGGCACTGCCCGTTCTTTTACTACATAATACTTTTTCTTCTCGCCCTGTTTCTCCATGGTTTCCCTCTCCGTCCGTTAAGTAAAGACATTTGTTTTTCTATGAGAGATATATTATCACAGAAAAACCCTCTTCGCAAGTTTTTTTACTCTGTCTTTTTAGAAAGTGCAATCCATTTCAGATACGCATTAATAAAAATATCAATACTTCCATCCATCACTGCATCTACGTTTCCTGTTTCCTCGTTTGTGCGGTGGTCTTTTACCATTGTATATGGCTGCATGACATAGGAGCGGATCTGATTTCCCCAGCCAATATCTGTTACCTCGCCGCGGATTCCGGAAAGTTTTTCCTCAGCCTCCTGCTGCTTTAAGAGATACAGCTTTGCCTTCAACATCTGCATTGCCTTATCTTTGTTCATATGCTGGGAACGCTCATTCTGACACTGTACTACGATTCCTGTAGGGAAATGCGTAATACGGATCGCAGAAGATGTTTTGTTGATGTGCTGTCCGCCGGCGCCGCTGCTTCGGTAAGTATCAATACGGATGTCCTCGTCATTAATTTCTACGTCAAGGTCTTTCTCTATATCCGGCATAACGTCGCAGGATACAAAGGAAGTCTGTCGTTTTCCCGCCGCATTAAACGGAGAAATCCGGACAAGACGATGCACGCCTTTTTCTGATTTTAAATAGCCGTACGCATTTTCTCCGTTCACCTGGAAGGTAACAGATTTCACGCCTGCCTCGTCTCCATCAAGATAGTCAAGAACTTCCATGCTGAAGCCTTTTCTGTCTGCCCAGCGGCTGTACATACGGTAAAGCATACCGCACCAGTCACAGGCTTCCGTTCCGCCTGCACCCGCATTCAGTTTGATAATGGCATTTTCGCTGTCGTATTCTCCTGAGAGAAGTGTTTTTACACGAATGTTGTCAAAATCTGTCTGGAACTGATCCAGCATTTCCTGGATTTCCGGAATCAGTTCCGGGTCGTTTTCCTCATATCCCATCTCAATCATGGTTTCCATATCTTCCATCTGTGTTACAAGATTCTGATATGTTTCCATGTCGTCTTTTAATCCTTTTAATTCCTTCATTTTTTTCTGGGAAACTTCTGCATTGTCCCAGAAGTCCGGAGCCTCCATCTCGCGCTCCAGCTCTTCAACCCGCTGCTCTTTGTTAGCCAGGTCAAGGGAGTCTTTCACCTCCGCCAATGGTTCTGTGTATGTCGCAAGAACGCTTTTGAACTGATCTAACTCAACCACAGCTTCACCCTCTTTCTTTATTTTCAGATTTTCGTTTTGTTGTCCTGCAGAATCAGGGTGTTAAAGGTCTGAAATGTTTCTGCGTCCGAGGGATATGGGCTGTTCAGCCAGACAATTTCCGCAGACCATATCCCTTTTGCCGCAGATAAATTTTCAGATACTTAACACTCTGATTCTGGCAAAAAGACAAATACTCACTGTATACAATATCATATCTTCCGGGGAATTACAAACAAAATCATCAGCGCGGTAGCTCCAAGTGCCGCAAGGGGGACAAATATCCATACAAGGTTCAGATTTCCGCTCTGAAGGAGGACACCGCACAAAAGGGAAGTGCCTATACTTCCCCCTCTTACAAGGAGGGAATAGAGGGACATCATAGAAGCGCGAAAGCTGCTGTCTGCCGCTTCGTGAAGAAGTGTATTTTCCACCAGTCCCGCCATTCCGGAAACCATATATACAAGGGCATATACCAGGGCAAATATGTACCAGGTACGACAAAATGCCATAAAAACAGGAACAAGGCAGAGAAGAATACGAAACGCTGCGTATAATCTTTTCTTTGCAGATAAGGTGTTCCCCGTTTTTGACAAAATTTTCATTCCTGCCGTATTCCCCAGGCTTCCTCCAAGATAGGCAGAGCAGTTTACAATTCCGAGAAGCCACGTAAGATTTTCCGGAAGGTAAAGCTTTATGGAAGGCTGCCAGTATGTTTCCACTGCCGCCAGAAGAAATCCAAGAACTGCCGCCATGCCGCAGACAGCGCATAAAATACGGGAAGCTTTGATACTTTTTAACATTCCCGAAAATCCTGTCAAAAGGTTCTGTTCTGTCTTTTTTCTCTCTGTTCTCTCTTCTTTTACAAAGAAAACTGCCATGAAGATCAAAACTGCTTCTGCCAGTAAAAGGCTTATAAGATTCAGGGAATAATCAGAATCCACATATCCAAGATACCCGCCGAGAAGTGCGCCTGCTGCAAGCCCGAAGTTATCAAGCTTCGCAAGAAGACTGTTGATTTCGGGAAGATGTGTTTTTCCATTTTTCTCAATGTACTGGTCAATTTCCAGAGCCTCCATAGAACCGGAACCAAAGGCTCTTCCCATTCCCAGAAAAACATTTCCGACTGCAAGAAACAAAGGCGAATTTCCCAGAAAAATCGTAAAAAAACTGAGCCAGATAAAAATATGAGACATGAGAAATGTATTTTTTCTTCCCTTTAAATCTGCAAATACTCCGCTCGGTACCTCTAAAACCATAACTGTAACTGCAAAAATTCCCAGAAAAACGGGAACTGTGGAAAGACTTGCCCCATGCGAGCAAAGGACGAGCGTTAAAACGGGTGTTAAAATCCCCGTAGAAAAGGAATTAAGAAAAAACAGTATTTTATGTGACAGCAGCATAAAACTCCCCCTTTACTTTTCGTCTTTTGTCCTCTTTCCCGGATAAGCAATCAGCGCCATATCCCAGGGCTTCGCCCCTTCCTTCGGCTTCATGTGCGCCTCCTGAAACGCAAGAATCTGCGCCTTCACTTTTTTTGCTTCCTCATCTGTCAGATAAATCACACCGTTCAGACAGTCTCCTGTTACCTCCCGGGGATTTTTTTCCTTCTTATATAAATCTGTTATATATTTTTTGAATCCTGTCCAGATGTCATTGATCAGGTAATCCAGGATCAGCTCCTTTTCCGCGTGAAGATCGTCCTGCAAATCCCCTTTCAGATTCACCACTGCCGGAACCCTTCTGTAAAACTTTGCCTGAATGCCGTGAATGCTCTCTGTATGATCCAGCTCCACCAGTCCCAGTTCCTCCAGTTTCTTTAAGTGGTATGTCACAGAGGACGGGGAAATCTCAAGGATTACAGAAAGCTGCTTTGGCGTCATGGGAACTTTTTCCATATCCATTGTTTTCAGTAATTTCTGTCTCTGTACGTTCATAAAAATCTCAAGCTGTTTCCGTGTGGTAATGCTGATTTTTCTGCTCATAAATATCCTCCTTGCATTATATCTTTTATATCGTTACATAAATTATAATGTTGTTTTTCCAAAATTGCAAGAGAAAAATTTAGATTTCTTTAATAGCTGCTTCAACAACTCTGTGTTAAAATAAAATCAGAAACTCTATAAGTTTTCTATTATACAAGGAGGCTCACTATGAAATATGGTAAACTTTTCAGTATACTTGCGATTGCCTGTCTTTTAAGTTTTACAGGCTGCCAGACGGAATCCGCCCCCTCTTCCAAACAGGAGAAACCCTCTCTTACCTCTTCTCCTTCCACAACTAATGATACTTCTGCGCAGCCAAAAACTACCGAAACATCTTTACCGGAAACAGGACAGGGCTTTCAGCCGCCGGAAGGTTCTCACAGGGATAAAAATGGACACATTGTAGACCCGGAAGGAAACACCTTCGAGGAAGACGGAAGCTGGGCAGTTCCAGAGGGCGGACACGTAGATTCCAAAGGACGTATTTATGATAAGGACGGAAATTTAATGGGCGGAGGCGCTCCCATTGGCTCAAAAGGCTGAAAATATTCCACTGGACATCATTTCTCAATGTGATAAAATAGGAATAGACATTCTGAACAAACATAAGAAAGTTGAGGAATCGAAACTATGATAACAGAACGATTACAAGCCCTTCGGGACAAAATGAAAGAATACGGTGTGGACGCTTATCTTGTACCCACCGCAGATTACCACGAATCTGAATATGTAGGACCGTATTTTAAATGCAGGGCCTATATTACCGGCTTTACCGGTTCTGCCGGAACTGCCGTTATCACACAGGACGAGGCTTGTCTCTGGACAGACGGACGCTATTTCGTACAGGCTGCAAAGGAATTAAAAGACACAGGCGTTACCCTGATGAAAATGGGCGAAGAAGGCGTTCCCACTGTTGTAGAATACCTGCAGAGCCACACAAAAGAAGGCATGACTCTCGGTTTTGACGGACGTGTTGTAAACGAAAGTCTGGGAGAAACATTTGAGGAAAAACTTCCGGAAAGATTTCTTTCATACAGAAGCGATTTAATTGGCGAAATCTGGAGTGAGCGCCCGGAGCTTTCCGCGGAACCGGTATGGATCCTTGAGGAAAAATACGCTGGAGAGTCTGCTGCCTCCAAGCTTTCCAAAATCCGTAAAAAAATGAAGGAAAACAAGGCTTCCGTACATGTGCTGACTTCTCTTGACGACATTGTATGGCTTCTCAATATCCGCGGAAACGACATTCCCTGCAATCCGGTTGTCCTTTCCTACCTTGTACTTACTGAGACAGAAGGACATCTCTTTATCCAGGAAAAAGCCTTATCTGAGGAAGTAAAATCTTACCTCCAGGGTCTTGGCATGGAAATCCATTCCTATGATTCTGTCTATGATTTTGTATCTGAAATCAAGGGAGAGACGATCTTACTGGAAAAAGGTCATGTAAACTATACGATTTTTCAAAGCCTTGCAGGGGACAACACCATTATAGACATGGTAAACCCTGCCGCTCTTATGAAAGCCATCAAAAATCCCACAGAAATGGAAAATATCCGAAAAGCCCACATTAAAGACGGCGTTGCTGTGACCAAATATATATACTGGCTGAAAAAGAACATCGGCAAAATCCCAATGGACGAGCTTTCTGTTGCAGAAAAACTGGAAAGCCTTCGAAAAGAGCAGGAGGGCTACATTGAGCCAAGCTTTGAGACCATTTCTGCTTACGGTCCCAATGCAGCGATGTGCCACTACCAGCCGACTGAGGAAGACTTTGCACAGTTAAAACCAGAAGGCTTCTATCTTGTAGACTCCGGCGGACAGTATTATGAAGGAACAACAGACATTACAAGAACCATCGCTGTCGGTCCTCTCACGGAGGAGCAGAAAGAGCATTTTACTGTGACGGCTATGGGAACGCTCCGTCTCGGCAATGCGAAATTCCTTCACGGCTGTGCCAGCGTAAATCTTGACTACCTTGCAAGAGGCGCATTCTGGGAAAGAGGGCTTGACTTTAACCACGGAACAGGACACGGCGTCGGTTATCTTTTAAATGTACACGAGCGTCCAAACGGTGTGCGCTGGAAAGTCAGCCCGGAACGTGTGAAAGACGAAATTTTTGAGGAAGGTATGCTTACCTCCGATGAGCCGGGTATCTACATTGAGGGAAGCCACGGAATCCGTACAGAAAACCTGATGCTCTGCCGCAAAGCAGAAAAAAATCAGTACGGTCAGTTTATGAAATTTGAATTTGTTACTTTTGTGCCGATTGACTTAGACGCCATTGACACAAAATATATGGCGGAAAAAGATGTAGAGCTTTTAAACAGCTACCACAAAGATGTATACGAAAAAATCTCCCCATATCTCAATGAGGAAGAAAAAGAATGGCTGAAAGAAGCCACTAGACCGGTAAATAAATAAATCCCCAAAACACAAAGGATTAAAAAACAGCAGACACTTATGTAAAACTGTTTTTTAATCCTTTTTTTAATCTTTTTATTTGACAGTTCTTACCGATTCAGAAATATTCAGGAAAAGAAGCTCTGTGCAATGCTGATGTCTGCAATAAAACCAACTGTTCCTGTCATATAAATGGTTCCATCCTCTTTAATGTTAATCTGGATCATACCTCCCGGCTGATTTACATTGATTCTGGATTCTACAAGTCCCAGTCGATATGCTGCCGCTGCCGCCGCGCAGCTTCCTGTACCGGAAGCTTTTGTATAACCGGAACCTCTCTCCCAGATTTCAATATCCAAATTTCCTCTGTCGATCAGACGGCAGAGCTGAAGATTCATTCTGTTTGGAAATTCATCTGCATTTTCCACATAAGGTCCCAGTTCTTTGACTGCTTCTTTACTTACCTTATCTGTAAAAATAATACAGTGAGGATTTCCTACTGTAAGGCAGGTCGCCTTATATTCTTTTTCATGAAAAGTAAACGTCTCGTTTATAATCTTCCGTTTTTCCCCTGTTACCGGAATTTCTTCGGAAAGGAAAGATGCCTTTCCCATTTTCACGCGAAACTCGGTTGCGCGGGCATTCATGACTTCTACTTCAATGGTTCCCGCCATTGTCTCAATGTCAAACTTTGATTCCTTTACATAGCCCTGGTCTATAAGATACTTTGCAAAAATACGAACGCCGTTTCCGCTGATCGGAGATTCGCTTCCGTCTGCATTAAAAATATGAACGCCCATTTTTCCATTTATCTGCACAGGTCCGTACAAAACGCCGTCTGCACCAAGCCCAAAGCCTCTCTGACAGAGAAGCGCCGCTTTCTTCCCCTGAAGCTGTACTCTGTTTCTCACTGCATCCAGAATCAGATAATCATTTCCCAACCCCTGATATTTCGCCATAATAATATTGTCTGACATATTTACACCTCTCATCCACATATCGCCTTGCTGCTGAAATCTGATGGATTGTTCCTCATATTACTTTCCACAATCCTGTCTTTTACTATATTATACATCATTTTTTCCAGGTGTATATAGAATAAACTGCGGAATATATTGCAAAAAATGCTCTTAAAAGAAGGAGGGCCGGACTGATGTCAGCCCGGCTAAGTATAAAAAGTATGAAAAAGAAAAAAGTTATGAAAATCTATTCGATGAAAAAGCTTTCGCTTTATTTGTTTTATACTATACCGGGAATTTGTGAGGAAAATGTGATGATGATTTGAAAAAAACGTGATAAAATTATAAAAAAGGAATAAACGAGGTGTACGAATATGGAGTCTCCTATTGATACAATGGAAAAAACAGGGTATCTTGACCAGGAATTTCGCCTTTTCTATTTAAAAGACCAGAAACAGCAGGATTTTACTTATCATTACCATGATTTTTATAAGGTGATTATTTTTCTTTCCGGAAAAGCCACCTATCATATAGAAGGAAAATCGTATTATCTCAATCCCTGGGATATTCTTCTTGTAGATAAATATGCTATCCACAAGCCGGAAATTTCTTCGGAAGAAGCATATGAGCGATTTATTCTCTGGATCCGAAATGATTTAAAGGAAGAGCTTCTGACCCGGTGTTTTCAGAAAGCAACAGACCGGTGCTTTCATCTTGTCCGTCTTCCCTCCAAAATGAGGAAAAGGCTGGAGCAGATTTTGTCAGAATTTTACCGGGCATCTAAAAACCAGGAGCTTGGAGATGAGATTCTGGAAAAAGCCCTTTTCTATGAATTTATGGTATACTTAAACCGGATTTTTCTTGAAAAACAATATATCTGCGACCAGGATTCCTATACTTACGATTCCCGGATTGAAGAACTTTTAAAATACATCAACCGAAATCTTGAAAAAGAGCTGTCCATTGAGGAATTGTCCCGGAAATATTTTCTGAGTAAATATTATATGATGCGGAAATTTAAGGAAGAGACAGGCTACACCATGCACAGCTACATTGTGAGCAAACGCCTTTTTCTTGCAAGAAGCCTGATCGCCCAGGGACTTCCCGTCACAAAAGCGGCTCTCCAGAGCGGATTTAAGGATTATACCGCCTTTATACGCGCCTATAAAAAGCAGTTTGGAGAACTTCCCTCAGAGGCAATGAAAAAGGGGTCTTCTTAAAGGCAGTAGCTATGCAGATTTACTTTCTTCGGAAGAACGAATATAATATATGTCGAAAATGTTACTATAGATTCTTTTTTGCATGCTGCCATTAAATGGGGTACATCCTAAAAACGTGGAGGAGCCCATTGATGGCCGGACAAAACAAGGAAAGGAGCAAAAGCATGAGTAATATATTACTTCTTGAAGATGATTTGAGCCTGATTAACGGGCTTTCTTTTGCATTCAAAAAACAAGGATTTGAATTAGTTGTTGCCAGAACTCTCAAAGAAGCAGATCGTTTGTGGATGGATGGAAAATATGATTTGCTGGTACTTGATGTATCCCTGCCGGATGGCACCGGATTTGAATTTTGTAGAAAAGTACGGCAGGTTTCCAAAGTCCCCATCATCTTTTTGACGGCAGCAGATGAAGAAATGGACATTATTATGGGATTGGATATTGGCGGAGACGATTATATTACAAAACCATTTAAGCTGGGAGTGTTGGTATCCAGAGTAAATGCATTGCTCCGTCGGGCAAAAGATTTCAGCTGTGCAGATACACAACTGGAATCCAACGGAATGAAAGTGCTTTTGCTGCAAGGGCAGGTGTTTAAGAATGGAAAGCTCTTAGATTTGACTGCCGCAGAATATAAGCTGCTGTGTCTGTTTATGAGAAGCCCGAACATGGTACTTACCAAAGAACAAATTTTAGATAAGCTATGGGACTGCGATGGGAATTATATTGACAGCAGTACCCTCACCGTATATATGAGGCGGCTGCGTATAAAGATTGAAGATAATCCCAGTGAACCGCAAATGCTTCTGACAGTTCGGGGAATGGGGTACAAATGGAATGTGACCCGGTGAGGTGACCTATGAAAATATTTGCAAATAAAGAAATCAAAAAATTGTTTCTTGCAGTAGCCGTTATTTGGGTAGCCTCCCTTCTGTTGACACAAGGGTTCTTATGGTTGTGCTATCAGCGGTTTTCTTTGTTCCTATTGCTTGTTTTCATATTGTCAGGAGGAGCGATATTGGCGGTGGGTTATTCTTATTTCAAAAAACAAAATCAAGTAATGGAACAAGCGGTATCACAGCTTCATGCATATCTTGACGGCAATCACAACGCCCGTATTGAATGTGACGAGGAAGGCGAACTATATCGGTTGTTTCATACCGTCAATTCTCTGACGGCTGTCTTAAATGCTCACGCAGATAACGAACTCCGTGAAAAGGAATTTTTGAAAAATACAATCTCGGATATTTCCCACCAACTGAAAACGCCGTTGGCTGCTTTGAATATTTATAATGGTCTGCTTCAAGACGGGGATATGGAACCTGGTGCGGTAAAAGAATTTGCTGATTTATCCGAACAGGAACTTGACCGCATTGAAATGCTGGTGCAAAACTTGCTCAAGATTACAAAACTGGATGCCGGTGCCATCGTGTTGGAAAAGACGACAGAGAATGTGACAGATATGATGCGGGATATTGAACTGCATTTTTCATATAGAGCCAGACAGGAAAAGAAGAAAATCATTCTGTCTGGCTCAGATCATATTTCTCTTTTCTGTGATCGTGATTGGCTGTCTGAGGCGATCGGCAATATTGTGAAAAATGCGTTTGACCATACCGGAAGTGGCGCTGTTATTGGAATTACATGGAAGGCGTTGCCCTCAGGTGTGCAAATTGTAGTAAAGGACAATGGCTGTGGCATCCACCCGGAAGATATACATCATATTTTCAAGCGTTTTTATCGCAGCCGTTTTTCAAAAGATACACAGGGTATCGGTCTGGGTCTTCCACTTTCGAAAGCAATCATTGAAGCACATGGAGGAGCAATCGAAGTAGACAGTGAATTGGGTAGAGGGACAAGTTTCACGATAAATTTTCTGATTCCTACAAAATTGTAGGATGATTGTAGGGTTACAGTAATATTTCAGTGCTATTCTTTCAATCATAGACAGGAAAGAAAGCCTACCTGTCTGTATCGCCAAAATATAAGAAAGAGGTGTCTGCACGATGAATTTATTAGAAGTCAAGAATATCTGTAAAACCTATGGCAGCGGTGAAACTGCCGTAAAAGCGCTTAAAGATGTCAGCTTTTCTGTTCCGAAGGGAGAATACGTGGCAATCGTCGGAGAATCCGGTTCCGGTAAAAGCACCCTGCTTAATATGATCGGTGCTCTGGATATGCCAACTTCGGGCAGGGTACTGATTGACGGCAAGGACATTTTTTCCATGAATGACCGAAAGCTGACAGTATTTCGCCGCAGGAATATCGGCTTTATTTTCCAGGCATTCAACCTAATCCCGGAGCTGACGGTGGAACAAAATATAATCTTCCCGCTGCTTCTGGATTATCAAAAACCGGACCGGAGATATTTGGAAGAACTGTTGACGGTGCTGAATTTGAAAGATCGTCGTAATCATTTACCCAGTCAGCTTTCCGGCGGTCAGCAGCAGAGAGTGGCGATTGGACGCGCATTGATTACCCATCCTTCTCTGATTTTGGCAGACGAGCCAACAGGAAATCTTGACTCTCAAAACAGCAGTGAGGTCATTGCGTTGCTCAAAGAAACATCGAAAAAATACGAACAGACCATCATTATGATTACCCACAACCGCAGCATTGCACAAACGGCAGACCGGGTATTACAGGTATCGGATGGCACTTTGACTGATTTTGGGAGGTGCCGTGAATGAAAAGCTATCTTAGTCTTATTCCCATCTCCGCTAAAGTTCACCGCCGACAAAATCGTATGACGCTGCTTTGCATTGTATTTGCTGTGTTTATGGTAACAGCAGTATTCAGTATGGCAGAAATGGGCTTTCGGATGGAGCAGTCCCGATTGGTTAGCAAGCATGGAAGTTTCTCTATTGGAGATTTGCTCGGCAGTTCTATGGGATCATCCCTTCTTTTGGCGGCGGTTGTTTTATTCCTGCTGATTTTGATTGCAGGCGTTTTGATGATTTCCAGCAGTATGAACAGCAGCGTTGCACAGAGGACCAAGTTTTTTGGAATGATGCGCTGCATTGGCATGAGTAAACAGCAAATCATGCGGTTTGTTCGTTTGGAGGCATTGAATTGGTGCAAAACGGCTATACCCATCGGTCTTGTTTTAGGAGTTGTTACGACATGGGGACTGTGTGCGGTACTGCATTTTGTAGTCAGAGAAGAATTTTCTGATATTCCCCTTTTTGGTATCAGTATTTTTGGTATTGCCAGTGGTATTTTGGTGGGTCTGATTACTGTACTGATCGCCGCAAATGCTCCGGCAAAACATGCCGCAAAGGTATCTCCCGTCACAGCGGTGTCTGGAAATGCAGACCACGAAAAAACAATGCGTCATTCCAAATATACAGGATTTGGAAAGATTGAATCCCTTCTCGGTATCAGTCATGCAGTCTCCAGTAAGAAAAGTTTATTCCTGATGACAGGTTCTTTTGCACTTAGCATCATTTTATTTCTGAGCTTTTCTGTCATGATCGATTTTGTGGATTATCTGATACCTCAGTCAGCTGCCACATCAGATATAGATATTGCAAGTGATAGCGGTAATGTGATTCCTCGGGAACTGCTTACATCCATTCGTGAAATGAATGGAGTAAAGGAGGTTTACGGACGCCGTAGTATGTTTAACGTTCCTGCCAGGTTGAACGGCGACACCGGCTTTTCCGGTACAGTTGATTTAATTTCGTATGATGATTTTGATTTGCAATGTCTAAAAAAAGACGGTGATTTGAAAAAAGGAAGTGATTTGTCCGAAGTTTATGGAAACAGTCACTGTGTTTTGGCGACATCCGATCAGGATAGTACATGGAAAATCGGCGACACTGTTCAAATTAGGGATGAATCCATTACCATAGCTGGATTGTTAAAAAATGACCCCTTTAGCGAGGATGGACTGACAAACGGAAAACTCACATTAATTACCTCCGGAGAAACATTTATCCGTTTAACAGGGGATGAAGATTATTCTCTTGTGCTGATACAGACAGCGGGAAATGTTACGGACGAAAATGTTCAGGCAATTCAAAATTCCGTAGATGCATCATATAGCTTTCGAGATAAACGCGGCGAGCGTACTACGGGAACTTATAGGGCTTTTGTTTTCTGTGTTTATGCGTTTTTAGCGATTATTGCATTGGTAACGGTAATGAATATCATCAATAGCATTTCCATGAGTGTGTCTGCCAAAATGAAACAATATGGGACTATGCGGGCAGTGGGAATGGATGAATGGCAAATGACAAAAATGATTGCTTGCGAAGCATTCACTTATGCTGTTTTGGGGTGCGTTGTTGGTTGTGCTATTGGTTTACCGCTTAGCAAGCTGCTGTATGATTTCCTTATTGCAGGACATTTTCCATCTGCGGTATGGCAATTTCCAACTAACTCTTTGGGTGTCATTCTTTTATTTGTCTCGCTTGCGGCAATCGCAGCTGTGTATGCTCCGGCGAAGCGGATTCGCAATATGTCGATTACTGCAACCATTAATGAATTGTAAAAGAATAAAAAATTCTAAAACGCTAATCGAAACTTGATTACGTTTACTAATCACGAGTAATAAACTGATTGACAGGATTGTTATTCACAGCCTGGAGAAAATCGTCTAGAGAAAGCATACCACTATTGAAATTTATTTTACTTATGCATGGAAAATCCATATTCCTCTTTATAAACAGGATTTCCCTACAGATACAGAAAAACCGGCGTAACATTCCGTTACGCCGATTTTACCAAAAAATTCATTCACTTCCTCATGGGAATCCGCCCAAACGGAAGACTCCCTTATCTTATCACACTTTTGCAGCTTTTCGTCCGCAGCACTGTTTATATTTCTTTCCGCTTCCGCATGGACACGGATCGTTTGGATAAATCTTATCTTCTTTGCGCTGTACCGGTTTCTTCGGACCTGCACTGTCATCCTTGTTTGTTCCGGTAACTTTAGCCACCTGCTCACGCTCAATCTTCTGCTCTACATGAACGTGATACAGCATACGCACGGTATCCTCCTGAATGGAGCTTATCATGCCGTTAAACATCTCATAAGCGCTCATCTTGTATTCTACAACCGGGTCACGCTGTCCGTATGCGGCAAGGCCGATTCCCTGACGGAGGATTTCCATATCATCAATGTGATCCATCCACTTGCTGTCAATGCTCTTTAAGAGTACCACACGCTCAAGCTCACGAAGCTGTTCCGGTTCCGGGAACTCAGATTCTTTTGCTTCATAAAGTTTTACTGCCTCTTCTTTGAGGATATGCTTCATCTCGTTTCTTCTCTTGCCTTTTACCTTATCTTCTGTAAGAGGCGCGATTGGAATGATCGGGCATAATGCAGAGTTAAACTCGTCAAGATCCCACTCTTCTGCGTCCACATCGTCGGAGAAACACATATCTACTGTACTGTCCACAATATCTGTGATCATCTTGTAGATTGCATCGCGCATATTTTCTCCGTCAAGAACCTGGCGGCGCTCCTTGTAAATGATTTCACGCTGCTCATTGTTTACCTGGTCGTAATCAAGAAGATTTTTACGAATACCAAAGTTGTTAAACTCAATCTTCTCCTGTGCCTTCTCGATCGCACTGGAAAGCATTTTATGCTCAATCTGCTCGTTTTCGGCAACTCCGAGAGAGGTAAATACCTTCATGAGACGCTCGGAACCGAAGAGACGCATCAGGTCGTCCTCAAGAGAGATATAGAAACGGGATTCACCCGGATCACCCTGACGTCCGGAACGTCCGCGGAGCTGATTATCAATACGTCTTGACTCATGGCGCTCTGTACCGATGATCTTAAGACCGCCTGCTTCACGGGCAACGTCATCAAGCTTAATATCCGTACCACGGCCTGCCATGTTTGTTGCGATAGTAACTGCGCCTGCCTGTCCTGCCTGTGCAACGATTTCCGCCTCAAGTTCGTGGAATTTGGCGTTCAGCACGTTATGCGGGATTCCCTCTCTTTTCAGCATACGGCTTAACAGCTCGGAAGTCTCGATTGTGATCGTACCTACCAGTACAGGCTGTTTCTTCTCGTGTGCTTCCACAACTGCGCGCACAACTGCGTTGAATTTTTCCTTCTTTGTCATATATACGGCATCATCCAGGTCTTTACGCTGAACCGGCTTATTTGTAGGAATCTCCACAACGTCCATGCCGTAAATATCACGGAACTCTTTTTCCTCTGTGAGAGCTGTACCTGTCATACCGCCTTTTTTGTCATATTTGTTAAAGAAGTTCTGGAATGTAATGGTTGCAAGAGTTTTGCTCTCACGTTTTACCTTTACGTGTTCCTTCGCCTCGATTGCCTGATGAAGCCCGTCAGAATAACGGCGTCCCGGCATAATACGTCCTGTAAATTCGTCTACGATGAGGATTTCATCATCTTTTACAACGTAATCCTGGTCTTTGTGCATCAGGTTATGGGCACGAAGAGCAAGAATGGTGTTGTGCTGGATCTCCAGGTTTTCCGGATCAGCAAGGTTTTCAATATTAAAGAATTTCTCTACCTTCTTTACGCCCTGCTCTGTCAGGTTTACGATCTTATCTTTTTCATTTACAACGAAGTCTCCTGTCTCGATAACTTCCTCGCCCATGATCGCAGCCATCTTTGTCATCTCATGGCTTGCCTCGCCGCGCTCAAGCTGCTGTGCGAGAATGTCGCAGACTTCGTAAAGCTTTGTAGACTTGCCGCTCTGTCCTGAAATAATAAGAGGAGTACGCGCCTCGTCAATTAAAACGGAGTCCACCTCGTCAATGATACAGTAGTGGAGATCTCTCTGTACGAGCTGTTCTTTATAAATAACCATGTTGTCACGAAGGTAATCAAATCCCAGCTCGTTGTTTGTAACGTAAGTGATGTCACAGTTGTATGAAGCACGGCGCTCTTCCGGCTTCATATCGTTTAATACAACGCCAACAGTAAGTCCCAGGAATTCATGAACCTTTCCCATCCACTCTGCATCTCGTTTTGCCAGATAGTCGTTAACTGTTACAACGTGTACGCCTTTACCCTCCAGTGCATTTAAGTATGCAGGAAGAGTAGATACAAGTGTCTTACCTTCACCTGTACGCATCTCTGCGATACGTCCCTGATGAAGAATAATACCGCCGATAATCTGTACGCGGTAATGCTCCATTCCAAGAACACGCTTTGCTGCTTCTCTCACTGTTGCAAATGCTTCCGGAAGGAGGCTGTCAAGTGTTGCTCCCTCTTCCAGACGCTTCTTATATTCTCTTGTCTTGTCCTTTAATTCTTCATCGCTGAGTTTCTGCATTTCCGGACGCAGGCTTTCTGTCTTCTCTACAAGAGGCATAATTCTTTTTACCTCACGCTGACTGTGCGTTCCGAATACTTTTGAAAATACGTTCATATTTTACTCCTGTTTCCTTTTTATTTTCTCTACAGCTTCTGCTGTATAATAAATTCTTATTACCGTTCTGAGAGCATACTCCCAAAAGTATACTCTCAACATTCTATATTCTATCACTTTCCGGTCAAGAAAACAATAAACATTTCGTAAACAAACAGGATTTCTCTGCCATTGCCATTCCTTCTCCTCTGTGTTATGATAGCTTCATCCTGCCACCGGCAGTCGGAACGATAAAAAATTGCAAATGTATGATATTTTAAATGGAGGAAAGTTGTTTTTGAAGAAAAAAGAAATTCTGTTAATCGGCTCGATTCTCGCTGCCGCCCTTCTTCTGTGGGCAGGTATGAGTATTTCTAAAAAGCCACAGAACAACATACGGATCACAGTTGACGGCAAAGAATACGGTGTGTATTCCCTGTCTGAAAATCAGACGATTTCCATTAATGACACAAATGTATGCGAAATAAAAGACGGAAAGGCAAAAATGATTTCCGCCACCTGTCCGGATCATCTATGTCTTGAACAAAAAGCAGTTGACGCTTCGGGCGGCTCCGTGATCTGCCTCCCGAATAAGGTTGTAATTGAAGGAGAAAACAGCGAAGGGGACGATGTTTCCCATGCTGTGGTGCAGTGATTATGAAGACAAAGACAGCTTATCTCGGTTTTTTTGCCGCCATTGCCATTATTTTCGGATATGTGGAAACTCTGATTCCTGTTTTTGCAGGAATCCCCGGAATCAAGCTTGGACTTGCGAACCTGTCCGTGCTGATCATTCTGAAAAAATACGGATTCAAAGATGCTGCCCTTGTATCCGTTGTACGTATTCTCGTAATCGGCTTTCTCTTTGGAAATATGTTCAGCATCCTTTACAGCCTTGCCGGCGCTGCGCTAAGCCTTTCTGTCATGGTTCTTCTTCTGAAGAAGACATCCCTTACGACAATTGGTATCAGTGTTTTCGGCGGAGTCACCCACAATATCGGTCAGCTTATCATTGCTGCCCTCATTGTGGAAAATACTGCCGTGTTTTATTATACACCACCTCTTCTCATTTCCGGTGTTGTAACCGGCTTTCTCATAGGAGTCCTGACTCAGGAAGTGTTAAAACGCCTGCCTTCTGTCTGGGGCACTGATTCCAAAAAGTTATAACCTCATTCAAAAAAGAGAGGGACTTTTACAGTCCCTCAAAGTGTTTCTAATACCTCTTTCGCCGCACGGATTTTGCTCTCTTCTGTGCGCCAGATCTCATATTCGCTTAAAGAAGGAAGTCCCATACTTACACCTTCTTTTCTGTAGATCATTTCACTGTCCAGCGTAACCTTTCCAGACATATGGAAGGCTCTTGCCTTTGTCACAGGATAAACTTCTTTAATAGCGTCTGCATCTACGCCGCTTCCCACCTGGATCTCAATTCTTCCAGCGCTTTTTTCCACGAGCTGACCAAGAAGCTCTGCTCCAAGACGGCAGTTATTCTGCTGACCGGAAGTAAGGATCGTGTCAATTCCCAGGGAGATTGCCTGTTCCATTGCTTCAAACGGATCTGCGCATACGTCAAATGCTCTGTGAAGCGTTACGGACATTCCCTCTGCCTCTTCCATGAGAATTTTCATCTGCTCCATATTTAAAGTGCCGTCGGGTTTTAAAATACCGATCACTACGCCTTCTGCCCCAAGCTTTTTATAGGTTTTTACTGCGTTTCTGATGATGGCAAATTCGGAATCTGTATAACAGAAATCACCAAATCTCGGACGGATCAGGGCATGAATCCGAATATCGGAATGTTTCCTGATTTCCTCATACAGTCCCGGTTCCGGCGTCGTTCCTCCAATGATCAGATTTCCGCACAGTTCCAGACGTGTTGCTCCTCCTCTTGCTGCTGCCAGGGCAGATTCCACAGAATCCACACATGCTTCCAGTATGTAATCTTTCATTTTTCTTTCCTTTCTTTCTGCTGAAAAAAATAGCCCTCCCGCACTGAACAGGAGGGCTTTGCTCACCTTTTTAAAATTCCGGTTCAATCAGACCGTAGGTATTGCCTTTTCTCTTATAAACCACATTTACCTGCTCTGTCTCTGCATTGCAGAATACAAAGAAGTTGTGACCCAGGAGCTCCATCTGTACACAGGCATCTTCCGGATACATTGGTTTAATATCAAATTTCTTTGTACGAATGATTTTTACCTCTTCGTCTTCCTCATATTCCTTATCAAGATATGCCTGCTGGAAACTTCCCGCAGACTGTTTTTTGTCTACAATCTTGTTCTTGTATTTCCGAAGCTGGCGTTCAATCACCTCTTCTACAAGGTCGATTGATACATACATATCACTGCTTACCTGCTCGGACCGGATAATATTTCCTTTTACAGGAATCGTCACTTCAATCTTCTGTCTTTCTTTTTCCACACTTAAAGTTACGACAACTTCGGTGTCAGGAGTGAAATACCGTTCCAGTTTCCCAAGCTTGTCCTCAACTGCTGTTCGAAGCCCTTCGGTCACTGCAATATTTTTTCCGCTGATAATAAATTTCATGCTTCCATCCCCTTTGCTGTTTGATGGAATTATTATAACACATCGTGCGGAATTTTAACACCATTTTATGAAAAATTAACATAAATTTCTTATTTTTTTCTGTAACTTCCGGGATTCTTTTCTTATCTTCCGTCTACTGCATTTCTTGCAGCGTCTCCTACGTCTTCTACCGCATCGCCTACGCCT
This sequence comes from uncultured Blautia sp., assembly GCA_900540785.1. Taxonomy (GTDB): domain Bacteria; phylum Bacillota; class Clostridia; order Lachnospirales; family Lachnospiraceae; genus Blautia_A. The sequence continues at coordinate 20,805 of UQHF01000034.1, read as the reverse complement.
TCACCCAGGTCTTTCACACTGTTTCCGAGTTCTCCTGATACCGTCCCGTCTCCGTTTCCATTCTGGTCATTTCCATTATTGGAGCTTCCATTGTCGGCATTTCCATTGCTGTCTGTTGTGTTTTCCGGCGCTGCCGTCATATCCGGTCCCGCGTTGTCTGTCATATTATTGTCCACTGCTCCGTCCGGTGTTCCGTCATTTTCCATGCCTGCGTCCGGAACAACGCCGTCTGCTGTATTTCCGTCTGTTTTGTCTTCTGTTGTCCTGTCTTCTGTTACAGTATCTTTTTCTGTACGTGTGTCACCATTTTCTTTTACCGTATCTTTCTCTTTTGCCTTACTCTCTTCTCTGCGCGTCTCATCTGCCGCATTGTCGTTTCTCCCACAACCTGCAAACATTGCTAATGTCAGTACAAGTGCTGCACTCATAAGAATTTTATTCCATTTTTTCATGATTCTGTTCTCCTTTTCCTTAGGCTTTTACTTATACTGTTATTATGCCTGCCGGAAAAATTTTTATTCAGCGTTTTAGAATAATATTAACAGCTAATTGTGAAAAAAATAAACGGCATTCAGCCAAAAGCCAAATACCGCTTATCTTTTCTCTTTATTTATTGATCACATCGCTCATGTCATATTTGCCAGCCGGTTTTCCTGCCAGGAATTTCGCAGCCTCCACTGCTCCTTTTCCGAAAACCGCCTTGGAGTAAGCTATATGCTTAAATTCGATCACCTCGTCCGGACCTGCAAAAATCACTTCATGCTCACCCACGATCGTTCCGCCGCGCACAGCAGAAATTCCGATTTCTTTGCTGTCACGCTGCTCTCTTCTCTGACTTCTGTCATACACGTAATGATACTCTCCGTCCATTGCCTCGTTCAGGCTGTCTGCAAGAGCAAGGGCTGTTCCGCTTGGAGCATCCACTTTCAGATTGTGATGTTTCTCTACGATCTCCATATCAAAGCCTGCCTTTGCAAGCACCTTCGCCGCGTCCTGCAGAAGTTTTAAGAAGGTATTGATCCCGAGAGACATATTTGCCGATTTTAAAATTGCCACTTTTTTTGCTGTCTCTTCCAGATGTGCAAGCTGCTCCTCACTTAATCCGGTTGTACATACAACCGCAGGGATTCCTCTCTCTGCGCTGTAATCAAGAAGCTTATCCACTGCTTTTGCAGAAGAAAAGTCAATAATAACATCTGCCTCAACCTTACATGCTTCCATATCTGTAAAAACAGGATAGCTGTTTTTCCCCTGGTCTGCAATATCAATTCCCGCAACGATTTCCACTTCCGGGTCTTTTTCCACCAGACCGGAAATCACCTGTCCCATATGTCCGTTGCAGCCGTGCATAATAATTCTTACCATAGCTGTTTCTCCTCCTGTCAGTTACGCCAGCTTAATGCCAAAATCCTGCATTGCTTTTTTCAGCTTCTCTTTGTTTTCCTCTTCCATTTCTGTGAGAGGCATACGAAGAGGACCTGCGTTCATTCCCATCAGATTAAGGGCTGCTTTTACAGGAATCGGATTTACCTCGCTGAAAAGAGCATTAACCAGCGGAATGGCTTTTAACTGGATTTCTGCCGCTCCTTTTACATCGCCCTCATGGAATTTCGCCACCATATCGTGTGTTTCCTTAGGCGCAATATTGGAAAGAACAGAAATTACTCCAAGACCGCCCAGGGAAAGGATCGGAAGTACCTGGTCGTCGTTTCCTGAATAAAGCTCAAGACTTCCTTCCGCAAGATTCATCATCTTTGCAACCTGAGATAAGTCGCCTGTCGCTTCCTTGATTCCCACAATATTTTTCACATTTTTTGCAAGGTATGCTGCTGTTGCAGGCTGGATATTACAGCCTGTACGACTTGGAACATTGTACATAATGATCGGTGTCTCAGGCACTGCCTCTGCAATGGCTGTGTAATGAGCGATCAGACCTTTCTGTGTCGCCTTGTTATAGTAAGGAGTTACAACGAGAAGACCGTCTGCTCCATAAGAAGCTGCCTCCTGCGACATCATAATTGCTGTTTCTGTGCAGTTGGAACCTGTCCCTGCAATGACAGGAACCCTTTTTGCCACCTTATCTATTGCGTATTTAATTGTCTGAAGATGTTCCCCATGTGTCATGGTAGAAGATTCACCGGTTGTCCCGCAGATAATGATCGCGTCTGTGCTGTTGGCTATCTGGAACTCTATCATCTCTCCCAGTTTGTCGTAGTTTACTCTTCCGTTTTCGTGCATGGGAGTTACGATCGCAACGCCTGCTCCTTTGAAAATTGCCATTTTCCTTCCTCCTTTACGCTTCTGTGCATGTATTATTCTTCTGTACTGCATTCATCTTTTCTTATATTTTCTGTACTGAGAGTGGTCACTCTGTCCACATATTTTCGAAGTCCCTCCGGAAGTCCCTGACCTGTCATGACAATGTGCATACTTTCATCCTTCAGCTTCAGAATCTCCCCGATTGTCTCTTCTGTTGCAATTCCGTTATCCAAAAGCCGCAGAATCTCATCCAGAAGCAGGAAATCGCATTCCTGAGTTGCAACTACCTTACGGGCAAAATTCAGTCCGTTGAGAATATTCAGTCTCTCTTCCTCTTTCTCTTCGGCGCTTAATTCCTCATAGCAGCGATCCATTCTTTCAAACCGGAAGATTTTAATATCCATGTTATCCAGCTCTTCCAGAAAATCAAGCTCTCTTCGCTCCTTTCCCTTTAAAAACTGAATAATGATCACACTTTTTCCCTGTCCGCAGGCGCGAAGGCTCTGCCCGATCGCCAGAGTGGTCTTTCCTACGCCGTCTCCGCAGTAAACCTCTGTTAATTTTCTTTCCATCACAATTCCTCTTATCGTTTATGAAGTTGCTTTTGAATACGCTTATATTACCGCAGATTTAAAAGAATTGCAAGTCTTTGCTTACTTACTCAATGTATTCCAGCTTACTTACAGATACCTCGTAGGCAATTCTTTTTTCCGTCTCATTTTCACTGATGCGCTTCATATATTCCCTGCTCTGGATCCTTCCCCAGATGAGTACATGTCCGCCCACTTCAAAAGCGGAAGCGTACCGCGCGTTCCTTCCCCAGCAGATACAGGGTATGTAATCTGATTTTCCGTAAGGTCTGTTCACTGCCATAAGAAGGTCTGCGATTTCTCTTCCAAGCGGAGTTTTTCTGTATACCGGCGGCTTACAGATATATCCGTCCAGGAAAATCTGATTGACAGGAATGGATTCGTCCTCTTCCTCCACAAATTTCAGCTCTCTTGCAAATACAGAAAGCACAAGCCGGTTGTGTTTTTCCTCGTGACGGTTATAAGAGCGGAACTGTCCGTGAATCTCTATATATTCCCCCACGTAATCCTGTGTTACGTCTACAAGGCGTTCCGATACCATAACCGGAATCCTGTCCTCAGAATCACTCAGTCTTTTTACGAGAAGATCCATTGTATAAAATCCCTCCCCAAAAACCTGATGACTGAATGTAAAGCCGGTAGCGATTTTCCCCATAACCGATACCTGATTGTTTTCAATAATTTTATCTGCCATAATGTGTTCTCCTTCCTCTTCGGGTATTTTATCTATATAAGCTTATGTAGGAGATTCCGGATTTAGAACTAAAAATAAAAAAATTTTTTCAGCACCTTGTAATCCTCGAAAAATGTGGTAAACTTATAAATTGGATTTTTGTGCAGCAATGCTTGACTTAAAATAAAGATACTTATTTAAAGAAAGGAAATACATTTTATGAAAACCAGACGGGAAGATGTACGTAACGTAGCCATTATCGCCCATGTTGACCACGGCAAAACAACCCTGGTAGACCAGCTTTTAAAACAGAGCGGCGTATTCCGTGAAAATCAGGAAGTCCAGGAACGCGTCATGGACTCCAATGATATTGAGCGTGAGAGAGGAATCACAATCCTCTCAAAAAATACTGCTGTTCACTACAAAGGAACAAAGATCAACATCATCGACACACCAGGTCACGCAGACTTCGGCGGCGAGGTAGAGCGTGTCCTTAAAATGGTAGACGGTGTGATCCTTCTTGTAGACGCTTTTGAAGGAGCCATGCCTCAGACAAAATTCGTTCTGAAAAAGGCCCTTGAGCTTGACCTTCACGTAATCGTGTGCATCAACAAGATCGACCGTCCGGAAGCGCGTCCGGAGGAGGTAATCGACGAGATCCTTGAGCTTCTTATGGATCTGGAAGCTTCTGATGAACAGCTTGACTGTCCGTTTTTATATGCTTCCGCAAAAGCCGGTCATGCAGTTTTAGACCTTGCAGATACACCGGAAAACATGGCGCCTCTTTTTGAGACGATTTTAAAATACATTCCCGCACCGGAAGGCGACCCGGACGCAGATACACAGGTTCTTATCAGCACCATCGACTACAACGAGTATGTAGGACGTATCGGCGTCGGCAAGGTAGAGAACGGAAAAATCGCAGTAAATCAGGAACTTACTCTTTTAAACCATCATGATTCTGACAAACGCCAGAAAGTAAAAATCAGTAAATTATACGAATTTGACGGCTTAAATAAGGTAGAAGTAAAAGAGGCATCCATCGGCTCCATCGTGGCTGTTTCCGGTATTTCGGAAATCCATATCGGAGATACCCTCTGCGGCGGCGACAAACCGGAATCCATTCCTTTCCAGAAGATTTCCGAGCCGACGATCTCTATGAACTTCCTCGTAAACGACAGCCCGCTTGCAGGACAGGAAGGAAAATATATTACCTCCCGTCATCTGCGCGACCGTCTTTACAGAGAATTAAACACAGATGTCAGTCTCCGTGTGGAAGATACAGAAACAACAGAATGCTTCAAGGTTTCCGGACGAGGAGAACTTCATCTTTCTGTTTTGATCGAAAATATGCGCCGTGAGGGATATGAGTTTGCAGTAAGCAAACCGGAGGTTCTCTATCATACAGACGAGCGCGGCAAAAAACTTGAGCCAATGGAAATTGCATACGTGGACGTGCCGGAGGAATTTTCCGGAACAGTGATCCAGAAATTAAGTGAGCGAAAAGGTGAGCTTCAGGGCATGAGCACAGCAAGCGATGGTTCTGTACGCCTTGAATTCCATATTCCTTCCAGAGGGCTCATCGGATTCCGCGGAGAATTTTTAACCTCCACAAAGGGAACCGGTATTTTGAATACGATCTTTGACGGATATGCTCCTTACAAAGGAGATTTCCAGTACCGCAAACAGGGCTCTCTCATTGCTTTCGAGGCAGGTGAGGCTGTTACTTACGGACTTTTCTCTGCACAGGAGCGCGGAACACTCTTCGTAGGACCTGGAGAAAAGGTTTACAGCGGTATGGTAATTGGTCAGAACGGAAAAGCGGAGGATATTGAGCTTAATGTATGTAAGACAAAACATCTTACAAATACCCGTTCCTCCTCTGCTGACGACGCCTTAAAACTGACACCTCCAAAGGTATTAAGTCTTGAACAGGCAATCGAATTTATCGACCAGGACGAGCTTCTTGAAGTAACACCTTCAAGCCTTCGTATCCGTAAGAGAATTCTCGATCCAAGAGAACGTAAGAGAGCGGCTTTCAGAAAGAGCTGAGACGTTTTATCATAAATCTTCTTATAAAAACAGCGGGACTTTAAGTGAGAAATACGCTTAAAGTCCCACTTCTTTTTCTATTTTTAATTTTCCAGAACCTTCAGATGATTTACAAGAATCTTTCGGATTCCCGGATATTCTCCAAGACCTTTGATCACAGATTCCACCTCATAGCCCGCGTTTTTAAACTGGCTGTACCAGGATTCCGGATCGTCTCCTGCCATATCGTTTTTTGCATGGTCTCCTGCCACGATCATAAACGGAGCAAGAACAACCTTTGACGGATCGTACTCTTTGACAAGCTTCATGATACTTTCCATAGAAGGATACGCCTCCACTGTTCCAAGAAAAATATTCTTATGACCTTTATCCTTAAATGTATAGTCAAGCGCTGCATAAACAGAGTTTGCATAATGCGTTGTTCCATGTCCCATAAGAACAAGAACTTCGTCCTCTTTCAGATGGGAAAACTCCGCTGCCACAGCCTCGATCACCTCCCGGTTATCCTGCTCGCTTGTAAGAAGGGGATCTCCAAAAGAAATGGAATGAAAATCTTCTCTGTAGGAAAGAGCCTCCTCCTTCATAATATCGTTTTCGATTCCGTTGATCACATGGGTAGGCTGTACAAGAACGTCTGTAATACCGTCTGCGCGCATTCTCTCCATCGCCTCTTTTACAGTATCAATATGCACGTTGTCTCTCTTGTTTACTTTATTGATGATCATTTTGCTTGTCCACGCTCTGTAAAGAGGATACTCCGGAAAAGCAGCCTGCATATCTTTTTCGATAGCGTCAATGGTCACCTCTCTCGTATCGTTATGGCTTGTTCCAAAGCTCACTGCCAGGACTGCCTTCTTTGTAGTATCTGACATCTGTTTCTTACCTCCGTAATATGTAAATTATTCTACAAATAAAATATGCAGCTTTCCCTTACTGTCATGTACAACTTCTGTTTCTACATTATATATCTTCCGGATGAACTCCGGGTTCAGCACTTCCTCCGGAGTACCGTAACCTACAATTTCTCCGTCCTTCAGAACATAAATACGATCGCAGTAAGCAGCCGCAATATTCAGATCATGAATTGCTGAAATTACTGTTACATTTAATTCTTTTACCAGTTTCAGCAACATAAGCTGATGGGTTATATCAAGATGATTTGTCGGTTCGTCAAGAATCAGCGCCGGCGTCTGCTGTGCCAGTGCTCTTGCAAGAATGACCCTCTGCTGTTCTCCTCCGGATAACGTAGAAAAAGATCGGTCTGCAAACTGTTCCATCTGTACTGTACGGAGCGCTTCCTCTACAATTCTGTAATCTTCTGCATTTTCTCTCTGCATAGCCTTTTTATGCGGAGAACGTCCCATCATTACTACTTCCCGCACAGCAAAATCAAAATTGTAGTAATTATGCTGTGCCACAACTGCCATTTTTTTTGCGGAACTTCTCACACTCATATTGTGCAGTTCTTCGCCATTCAGATAAACCGCCCCATTATCCGGTTTTAAAATACGATAAACACATTTTAAAAATGTTGATTTTCCGCTTCCATTCGGTCCTATAATTCCTATAAACTCTTTTTTTCCGGCATTTAGGGTAATCCCCTTTAAAATTTCCTTTCCACCAAATGACACCTGTATATCTTCTGTCTTTATCTCCATTACTTTCCACCTCCGAATCCATAAGACCTCCTGGCAAGAAGATAAATGAAGCACGGAGCCCCAATAATGGATACAAGGATTCCTATCGGCATTTCCGAGTTTTTCAGGATAACGCGACACGCCACATCGCACCAGATAAGAAAGATAGAACCAAGCAACGCTGACAACGGAATAAGGCGTCTGTGGTCTGTTCCGAAAATCATACGGATTACATGGGGGATGATAAGTCCTACAAATCCAATCATACCTGCTGAATATACAGCAAATCCGACCATCAGCGAAGAAACGAGAAGATATACGGTTCTCACTCTGTGTAAATCCGTTCCAAGAGTGATCGATACCTCATCTCCCAGAAGCATCAGATTCAGGTTGCGGAACTGACTCCAGAAAAACACAGTACAAACAAAAATTACAGGAATAATAACCGCCACTTTATTCCAGTCTGCTCCGGCAAGACTTCCCATCGTCCAGTAACTTACCTCTGTTGCTGCATTTTTGTTGCTGGCAAGATACAGCACGAAACTGGAAAAAGCAGAACAGACTGCACTGACTGCCATACCTGCAAGTATCAGTTTTCCGGAAGTTGCCCTTCCTCCCATATTTGCAATATACAAAACCGCAAATGAAGTTATCATAGCTCCGGCAAATGCCATAAGTCCAACAAAATTTCCACCAAGAAAGCTTCCTACTCCAAGCATAAGTGCAAGGGTTGCCCCAAGTGTCGCTCCCGATGAAACACCCAAAATATATGGGTCTGCCAGAGGGTTTTTTACGATTGCCTGCATAACAACACCGCAGACAGAAAGTCCCATGCCTACTGCCAGAGCAAGCATAACTCTCGGAAGACGGATCAGCCACACCACATCGTGAACCGCACCTTCTGCATAAGCTGAAAGACTTTCTATATGAAACAGCTTATATAAAATCACACTGTATACTTCCCTGATCGAAATATCCGCATTTCCAAACGTAACCGATGCCAGTATAGAAAAGACCAGCACTGCCAGTAAAACTAACAGTGCCAGAACAAATATGGATTTATGAAGTATACCAGAATGTTTCTGAGAAGAAATATTTTTCTTCATAATACCACCTTATCCGTTATTTTATTATTTCAGTTCCAGGTCAGGATATAATCCTTCTGCAAATGTTACCATACCGTCCTGTGTACGTGTCGCACTTGCATACATTTCACTGAGCATGATCGGATATACTCTTCCATTTTTTACTGCATCAAGGCTCTGAAGCGCTTCATCTTTCAGAATTACATCTAACTGGCTGTTTTTTACTGTTTCCGGATCATCGCCTGAGTACGGCATATATACAACGAAAATTACATCTGGATTTGCAGAAATAATATCTTCTTTCCCTACTGACGAAGCATCCGGATTTACAAGTTCTGCTCCAAGCTTCGTTACCATATCTCCACCCAGAGTTGCCTGTCCGTAATTTGTAATGGAATCTCCCATTGGTTCTACAATAAGAACACTCGGTCTTTCTTCCATATCTTTTGTTGCTTCTTCTGTTTTCTCAGCCACTTCCTTAATATCCGCTACAATTTCCTCTGCTTTATCCTGAACATCAAAAATTTTACCGATATTTAAAATATCTGTATACTCATTTTCCAGTGTTCTTGCATGTTTTTCCCCATCGCTGTTAGAACGGGTATTTGAATTTATGTAAGTATTGCAGCCTTTGTCCTGCCAGTTTGTCACATCACCAAGACGTTCATCTGCAAAAATAGAACCCCAGGAAAAAATCATATCCGGCTCAAGCATGGTAACTGTTTCCAGAGAAGGCGTAAATTCATCGAGATAATTTGTTTTATCAAAAGCAGCCTTCTGTTCCTCCGGAACCGCATTATCCAGTCCTGCAGTTGCAACCAGGCGGTCTTCAAGTCCCAGTGCCAGCATAGTTTCCACACATCCCTGGTAAACCGCTACTACTTTTTCCGGTGCTTTTTCATAAGTTGTTTCAATCTCATTGCCTGCATAATCATAGTTTGTAATTGTCACAGGATATTCTGTCGGTGCGGCAAATACTGCTCCTGCGTTCCCTGTTGTCATTGCTGCTGCCAGTAATACAGCCATCATACTTTTTGTTAATGTTTTTTTCTTCATTTCATTTGTCCCTTCTACATATAATATTCATATCTGCAGGCAAACCATACCATTCTTGTGAAAATACGAAAAAAAATGCTTCTTATTTACCGTAAGAATCATCTTCAATCAATACAAGCAGTTCTCCTGACTTAAGTTCAACATCTTCAGACGCCTTCCCAGATTTTCTCTATCCAGTGGCATATGTCTGAAAACTCCCTGATACAGTGACGGAATCGTACCGGATTCACACCGGTTTCTCTATTAATCCTTTCGGAACTTGTAAGGGCTGGTTCAAAACCAACAAATATTATTTAATTACAAAAACATAATAGCACCGCTCAATAAGTTTGTCAAAATCATTTTTTTCTGAAATTCCAAATAAGCACAGATGGCACCTCTGCCATCTATGCTCCTTTACGCACAGAAAAAATACACTCCCGACACACCTGCTGCCACAACAGTCAGCACCAGAATCCCTGCCGTGATCCGGCGATATTTTTTCTTCTTCACAGCCATCAGATACATGGTATCTGCCACATCAAGCACAAAAAGGCACTGAAGGATTCCGTGGAAAATCCCTGCTTTTAGAGATATTTCTTTTTTCCGTATCAGCAGAACGAGCCAGGAAATCCCATAGAAGATGCCCGGTATCATAATCGCATAGTCCACAATGGCAAACATCAGGGCTGCGATCATTCCCACAGGTCCTAAAAATGTTCCGATAAACCACACTGCCACACCCAGGGCGAATACAATCATATAAAATAAAATCATTCCATATTTCAAAAGCAGCACTGCTCTTTCCAGAAATTCCTCATGTTTTTTTCTGCAGCAGAGAACTGCCTGAATCATAATTCCGACTCCCAGAAGAAGAGCTGCCCCTGCAAGTACAGGCAGCGGACTTACCTCCTGCTTTAGCAGAAACATAAGCGCTGTATAGGATACAGCCAGATAGCCTGCCGGCAGTATATAAAAAACTTTTCCTGTTTTTTTCATTATTTTCCTAATCTAAATTCCTCCGCCAGCTTCGCAAACTGAGGAAGCGCATTCACAATCGTATCATAGGAAACACAGTAAGCAAGGCGCACATATCCCGGACACGCGAAAGAAGTTCCCGGAACCATGAGAATGTTGTACTTCTTCGCCGCCTGGCAAAACTCCTTCTCATCCTCCACAGGAGATTTCACAAAGAGATAAAAAGCTCCCTGTGGTTTGATGCAGGAAAATCCAAGCTCTTTTAATCCATTGTAAAGAGCCTGACGGTTCTTATCGTAAGCCGCTACATCTACTTCTGCGTCCACACATTTTCCGATCACCTTCTGCATAAGAGAAGGCGCATTTACGCTTCCCAGAATACGGTTCGCAATAGCTGCCGCAGAAAGAAGCTCCTCACTTCCGTCCGCCTCATCGGGAATCACGAGATAACCGATGCGCTCCCCCGGAAGGGAAAGAGATTTGCTGTAGGAATATCCCACAACCGTATTGTCATAATACTTTGTAAGATACGGCACTTCCACGCCATCGTATGCGAGCTCACGGTAAGGCTCATCGGAAATCAGATAAATCACACTTCCGAACTCTTTCTGTTTCTTTTCCAGAATGGCAGAAAGCTTCTGAATGGTTTCCTCAGAATAAACAACGCCTGTGGGATTGTGCGGCGTATTTACGATAACTGCCTTTGTCTTTGACGTGATTTTTTCCTCAAGCTCTGTAAGATTCGGCTGGAACGTCTCTGTATTAGGAGAGATTTCCACAAGCACCCCGTCATAATTTCTCACATATGCACCATATTCCAGAAAGTACGGTGCAAATACGATCACTTCATCTCCGGGATTTAACACTGTTTTCAGAATCACATTCAGCCCGCTTGCAGCTCCTACTGTCATGATGAGGTTTTTCCCCTGAAATGCCGTTCCGAAACGACGGTTTAAAGATTCCGCAATCGTCTGGCGCACATCTTCAAAACCGGCGTTGCTCATATAACCGTGAAGAGTTGTGGGATTTTCTTCATTTACAAGCTCAATAATTGCCTGGCGCACACAGTCCGGCGCCGGAACACTTGGATTTCCAAGACTGAAATCAAACACATTTTCCGCACCGTATTTTGCACGAAGGCGGTTGCCCTCCTCGAACATCATACGGATTGCAGAATTATTTTCTACAAAAGGCTTCATTTTTTCTGAAATCATGATAGTTCCCTCCTACCTTTTCTCTGTCTTCTTTTTCTTTCCACCAAAAATAAACCATGCGATCAATGCCAGAACAGCAAGAGATACTGCCATCCATGCTGCCAGAGTTCCTGCTCCCTGACCTGCAAATTTATCGTAGTAACCTTTCAGGTAAATCACTACAATGACTACCGGAATGACTACCAGCATATAGAAGCGGATTCCTCCCGGGAACCGGAGACCTTTTCCCGTATTCACTTCTTTTATAAAGCCGTCCCAGCCCCAGCCATATTTTGAGACGCAGAACATAACATAGACAACCGAACCAAGTGGAAGAATGTTATTCGATACAATAAAATCCTCGAGGTCCATAATATTAGAACCAGCCCCAAACGGCATAAAGCCGGATAAAACATTAAATCCTAAAATTGCCGGAAGAGACAGAAGCGGGATTCCTATAAGGTTTACGATCACTGCCTTTTTCCTGCTCCAGCCGAAAAGATCCATTCCATAAGAAATAATATTTTCAAATACTGCCGTCACAGTAGACAGGGCTGCAAAGAACAGGAAGAGGAAAAACATAGCTCCCCAGAATCTTCCCCCTGCCATTTTATTAAATACATTAGGAAGGGCGATAAACACAAGTCCAGGGCCTGCTCCCGGCTCTACTCCGTATGCAAAACATGCAGGAATAACGATCAGACCTGCCATTGTTGCCACAAATGTATCAAGAATTAAAATATGAATGGATTCTCCTGCAAGAGAGCGGTCTTTTGAAAGATAGCTTCCAAAAATCGTCATGGAACCGGCTCCGATACTCAAAGTAAAAAATGCCTGGGACATGGCTCCGAATATCATATTTCCAAGTCCTACCTCACGGATACTATCCATGTTTGGTACAAGATAAAAACGAACGCCCTCCTCTGCTCCCGGAAGCGTTAAGGAACGCACTGCCAGAACAACGATCAGCACAAGAAGACAGGTCATCATTACTTTTGTTATTTTTTCCAGCCCTCTCTGTACGCCAAGGGAGCAGATTAAAAATCCCAGGATCACAACGGCGATCATCCAGCCGGTCATAGTTCCAGGAGATGCCAGCATCTTATCGTAGCCCTGCTGAACCGCTTCTGTTGTGACGCCGGAAAATTCTCCCTTTGCCATGCGGTAACAATAGTATGCCATCCAGCCTGCAACCATTGTATAAAACATCATAAGAACATAGTTTGATACCATGCTCATGTAACTGAATTTATGGAAATTAGAACCCTTTGGCTCCAGCTCATGAAACGCTCTTGCCGTACTCTTTCTGCTGGCGCGGCCCACAGAAAACTCACATACAAGAATGGGAAGCCCCAGTACCACAAGAAACAGAAGATACATGAGGATAAACGCCGCTCCTCCGTATTCTCCTGCCATATAAGGAAACTTCCACACATTTCCAAGACCGATTGCACAGCCCGCAGATACGAGAATAAATCCCATTCTGGAGCCAAATTTTTCTCTTTCTTTCAACTATCTTTCTCCTTTCATGCCTGGCAGGCAATGGCGTCCATGCCCACTTTCAGCGCTTTTTTATTTAATTCCAGAAACTGCGGCTTGATATTCGCCTTCAGGATTTCCTCCCAGTCGATATGTTCCAGCCCCATAGAGCGGATGATCGTTCCGAGAAGAATGATATTCGCCGCTTTTTCATTTCCAAGCCCTTTTGCAAGACCGGTTGCATTTACTACCTTTGCCTTTACATGCTTTTCAATTTCTTCCATCACATCTTCCGGATATTCCTCATCACCTGTAATAACAGACATAGACGGAATTTCCTCATTATTTACAACAAGCGTTCCGTCTTCTTTTAAATAATCAAGAGCGCGCAGAGCCTCCATCTTTTCAAAAGAAACTACTATATCTGCTTTTCCTTTTTCAATCACGGGAGACATAACTTTTTCTCCGTAGCGCACCTGAGAAGATACGCTTCCACCTCTCTGGGACATTCCGTGGATTTCGCTCATTTTTACATCGTATCCCGCTTCCATAAGACCATTTGTGAGGATCTTGCTGGCGAGAATGGTTCCCTGTCCTCCTACACCTACCAGTAAAATACTTTTTGTCATGGCTTAATCCTCCTTCACAATGGCGTCTTTCGGGCAGACCTGCGTACATACGTCACAGCCTACGCACTGCGCCTTATTAATGCTTACCTTCTTTGTTTCTCTGTCGTAAGACATAGCCGGACAGCCGGCTTTGAGGCAGAGCTTACAGCCGATACATTTTTCTGTATCCACCTTATTTTTTGTAACGAAAAGCTCCTCAAACTCTTCTTTATCTTCTTTTGAGAACTTTTTCAGTACACATGGCCAGCGTGTGATGATGACCGACGGTTCTGTGAGCGCAAGACATTTATCGAGCGTTTCATCTACCTCGGCAAGATTATTCGGATTGATCACATACACATGCTTCACGCCGATCGCTTTTACAATATCCTCGATTTTAATGAGAGTCGTTTCCTCTCCTTTTGCCGTATATCCTGTTCCCGGATTTTCCTGATGGCCTGTCATTCCTGTAATGCGGTTGTCCAGAATAATATTCACCGTATTGCTGTTGTTGTATACCGTGTTGATCAGAGAGTTGATTCCCGTATGGAAAAATGTGGAATCTCCGAGGACCGTCACCACTCTTCTCGTCTCTCCCTGTGCCTGAAACGCCTTCTGCGCGCCGTGACCGAGACTGATGCTGGCACCCATACATACGGTGGAATCCATCGCGCTGTACGGTTTTCCTGCTGCCAGGGTATAGCAGCCGATGTCACCGCTTATCATAATGTCTTTTCTCTTTCCGAGACGGTAGAAAAGTCCTCTGTGAGGGCAGCCTGCACAAAAAGTAGGCGCGCGGTTAATAAGCTTCTTCCTGTCAAACTCGATTGTTTTATTTTTCTCACCTGTGACACAGGCGCGGATCACGTCAGGAGTCATTTCTCCATATGCAGGGAAAAGATCTTTTCCAATGCAGTCACAGCCCTGCTGACGGACAAATTCTTCTATGTAAGGATCATTTTCCTCCAGAATATATACCTTGTCCACTTTTGAACAAAATTCTTTTACAAGACCTGAAGGAAGCGGATTTGTAAATCCCAATTTTAAATAGGAAGCTTTTTCTCCGAAAACCTCTTTTGCATAGTAATAGCATACGCCGGAAGCAATGACGCCGACCTTTGTATCACCCATTTCCATTCTGTTAAACGGGCTTGTCTCGCTGTACTCTGCCAGTTTTTTCAGACGCTCCTCTACCTTTACTCTTAAATTTCTCGCAATAGCAGGAAGACAGACGTATTTCCCCGGATTTTTCTCCCATTTCTTTGCAGGAACTGCCTCTCTCTCCTTTAATTCCACAATAGATTTTGAATGACAGACGCGCGTTGTCATTCGGATAATAAACGGTGTGTCAAATTCTTCTCCCAGTTCATACGCCGCTTTTACCATATCAATACATTCCTGACTGTCTGACGGCTCAAGCATGGCGATTTTGGCAGCCTTTGCATAGTTTCTGTTGTCCTGCTCATTCTGGGAAGAAAACATACCCGGCTCGTCTGCCGTCACGATTACATTTCCTCCATTTACGCCCATATACGCCCAGGTAAACATAGGATCAGCCGCAACATTCATTCCCACGTGCTTCATGGACACCATACTGCGAAGTCCTGCTACAGACGCTCCAATCGCAGACTCCATCGCAACCTTTTCGTTTGGAGCCCATTCTGCATATATATCTTCATATGTAGAAAGATTTTCCAGAATTTCCGTACTGGGTGTTCCCGGATATGCAGATGCGTAAGATACCCCTGCCTCATATGCGCCTCTTGCGATGGCTTCATCGCCGGTCATTAACTTTCTCATATTCTTCCTCCTTATCAGGCATCATTTACCTTAATCTTATTCTCTACTGGTATTTCATTGTAACCCCTGCGGCACTAATATGTCAACGCATTTATGCGTTAAAGTGTAAAAAGCTATAAAAAGTCAAATTTCTTTGACTTATTACATTTCAGACATTTAATGACTCAGGTATTTCCCATCACCCGTTTACAGATTTTTTCCGCATATGGCATAAAAATCTGTGCTACCGGACCGACTACAAATGCACAGATGATCGTTCCGATTCCAAACGTTCCTCCCAGTAAAAATCCGGCTGCAACAAAACAGAAATCTGTCACAATTCGTATGATTCCGAACGGCTTATGCCATTTGTCGCTCCATACGATTGCAACAAGGTCATTCGGTCCTGTTCCCGCTTCTGATTTAATCACAATCGTCATTCCCATTGCAAGAATCACACAGCCTGCAACAAGAACCGGAATGCGGACTGCAAGAGAAAGACTGTTGTTAATATAATCTCCAAGAATAACAGTAAACATGTCAATAATCGGTCCGCCTAAAAACATACAGATCAGGGTTCCGATTTTTATGTAGGTTTTATCTACAAACAGGAGTACAATGATAATCAAAAAACATACAAGCATATGGGTTGCTCCGTGACTCCAGGGAATACCTGCTGCCTGGAATACACTTCTGTAAATCCCCTGAATCAGCACATTAAAAGGATCTGCCCCAAGATCAGCCTGAATAAACAGCGTCACTCCAAAATGCGCAATAGTAAGTCCCAAAACCAGTAATAAAATTTGTTTTCCTCTGCGTCTAAACCCCATGATTTTTCCCCTCTTTAATAGCTCTTCAGTTTTTTATAAAGCCTTTTTCGCACGATCCAGAAACAGATTACCTGCATAATAATCGTGATGATCCAGGACGCCGGATAAGAAATAAAAAGCACATCCAGACTTCTGTGCGCCGGAAAGATCATATAAATCCATACGATTCTTGTTCCGACAGTTCCGATGACAGACAGAAGCATTGGCACTGCAGAATGTCCCATTCCACGAAGCGCTCCCGGAAACAGATCCATAAGCCCACACATAAAATACGTCACTGTTGTATAAAGAAGCACTTCCATTCCACACTTTATAACCTCCGGGTCAGAAGTATAAATCTGCAAAAGCTCCGGTCCGAAAATATATGCTCCGCCGCCCAAAACAAGTGCCACGCCTACTGTAAGAACCATACAGTTTACAAGAACCTTATCCATTCTTTTCCATTTTCCAACGCCAAAGTTCTGGCTGGTAAAACTCATACACGCCTGGGTAACAGCATTGACCGCAGCATATAAAAATCCGAAAATATTGTTGGCAGCCGTATATCCTGCCATCGCTACAGAACCGAAAGAATTTACAGAGGACTGCAGAAGTACATTGGAAAAATTAATGACTGTACTCTGGATTCCTGCCGGAATGCCCACAAGGAAAATCTGTTTCAGATATGCCCATTTCATGGTAAGCCTTGAAAAACGAAGCTGATAGGCTGATTCTGTTTTATACAGACAGCGAAGTACAAGAATACAGGAAATCAGCTGGGAAACAACAGTTGCAATGGCAACGCCTTCCACTCCCATATGAAATAGGATCACAAGAATCATATTTAAAACTGCATTTGTCACACCTGCCACAACAAGAAACAGAAGCGGTCTTTTTGTGTCTCCCACTGCTCTTAAAATTGCCGCGCCATAATTATAAAGCATGAAAAAGGGCATCCCCAGAAAGTATATTTTCATATAAAGAGCTGCCTGATCGATCACATCTGCCGGGGTTCCCATTAAAAGAAGCGCTCCTTTTGAAAAAATAAAGCCGATCACTCCCATTGCCGCTCCGCTGATCAGCGCAAGCGTGATGGCAGTATGTACCGTCTCCGACATTTCTCTCTCTTTTCCCGCCGCATAGAAACGCGCCGCAAGAACATTTGCCCCAAGAGAAATCCCGATAAAAAGATTTGTAAATACATTAATAAGCGCTGATGTGGAACCAACTGCTGCCAGCGCCTGACTTCCGGAAAACCGTCCCACAACCACAATGTCCACTGCATTAAACAGAAGCTGCAGAATGCCGGAGAGCATCAGCGGAATAGAAAAGGAAATCAGCTTATCCATAATCGAACCGTTGCACATATCAATTTCGTACTTGTTATTTTTTGACATAAAATCCCCCTCTCCTTCTATCGAAGGATATAATTTCAATCAATTTTCTATATTAGCAAGCAGGCAAAAGAAAGTCAATAAGCGTTATCCCTGGCAAATCATGTATAATATAAAAAAATCCAAATTTTTTTCAACACTTTTGCCTATCCATACGTCTTATAAGTGAAAGGCAAAAGAAAGGAACGCAAAGCATGATAGAGGAACTATACGAAAAATATTATCAGGAACTGACAGGTTGGTGCCGCAGTATGACCGGAAACCTGCACACTGCGGAAGAACTGGTACATGAAGCTTTTCTGCGCGCGATGCTTCATGAAAATGTCCTTTTCACATTGCAGGAGCATCAACGCCGTTCGTGGCTGTACCGAACCGTCAAAAATCTGTATGTAGACCGCATCAGGCATGAGAATAAAGAAACCATTGTGGAAGAGTTTCCTCTGCAGCAAACATATTCCGAGGAAATTACAAATCTGGAATGGGAGCAGTTACTGGAAACTTTGCCGGATCTGGAAGGCGTGATCTTCTCACTGCGCTATCTGGAAGGCTATACCTCCAGTCAGATTGGAGAAATCCTCTCTATTCCGCCGGGAACGGTCCGCTTCAAACTTTCTTCTGCACGCCAGCATTTAAAAAAAATTTTAGGAGGGAAAAGCTATGTCTAATCAAAAAAATTATTTATTAAATTGTGATGTCTGTGATACGAGAAAAATGAAAGAAACGGATTACAGCGGTTATGAAAAAATGATGATCAATACAGATCTTGTGATTGTCAGCCCTTCCAGCAAAAGTATTTTAAACAGACTTCCCCTTACACTTAACCATGATTGTACCATAGAATTGGAAGATGATGCCGAAATAGAAGTGCAGGCGATCAACGGTTCTTATGAAATAACAGGAACTACTGCTGTCCATGAGCATACTTTGTTAAGTGTCAATGGAGATCTGCATATTCATCCCGGTACAGAAGAATCCTTACAGAAATATGAAAGAATTCATGTAAACGGTTCTGTTACCTGCCCCAAAAGTCTTGAAGGTTACCTGGCAAAATTATCTGCTAACGGTTCTGTATCCGTATATCCCGATGACTGTGTTATTTTAGACGATACCTTTGTTGTGGATAAATATTTTCCTCTGAGAGCAAGAGAAGGCAGAAGATATTATGTAAAAGATGCAGTAATCGTACAGGATAAATCAGCAGATATGGAAAAACTGGTACAGAAAAATGTGCAGTTTATTACCCGTCAGTTAATCGTTCCTGAGGAAATGGCAGAAGCCTGTGTGGAATTATTTGATGAAAAAACAGAGTTTACCGTCACTCCTGCCGGAATGACGCTTCATTACGGAGACACTGTTTTAAATGAACAGCTGATAGAAAAAAATGGAGATCGCATATATGTATACGGAAATTTAACCATTCCCGACAACTCCAATCTGCGCGCATTATCTGATTCTATCACAAAGCTCACAGTAAAAGGAAATGTAACGCTGAAAAAAAATCAGGCAGAAGAGTTCAAAAAATTAAATGCAGAATACAATGATCTTACATTTAAGTGGGAAGGAAGACTCATTGAAAAGAAAATAAGTGTTAAAGTTGATAAAACATTACTTGAAAGCTCTCCCGAAAAACTTCTGGTACGAAATACGGCTTCTGCAAAGATTGCATCAGATGTAACACCCGAACTGATACTGGAACGCCTTAAAATCGAAAACTGTGCAAAAGTATCCTGCAGTGAGGAACAGGAAAGTACGGTTGCGGCTGTTTCTCAAAATGTAGCTGCGATTGTAAAGGAAAGCAACGAAGAGCTTTCTGAAAGGTCAGGAGGATTTGATGATTTACTTTCTGCAAAAGTGATCAATGCGGACAGTTATGTTATGTAAACAAGCATAGAAACTCCCTCCCGGGAATGCAGGTTTTGAGCATTTCCGGGAGGGGTACTGCACGCTACCAAAGAGTCTGACAAAAGCGTTGCAATACAGCCGAAATATCAACATCGCTCATGGTTATGCTGAACTATTGAAACTTTGTTCAGATAATCTTCACCCCATTTGCATAATTCATCTAATATTGGCGTAAGGCTTTTTCCAAAATCTGTCAGTGAATATTCTGTTTTCGGTGGAACTACCGGATATACTTTTCTGCTTATTAATCCGTCCCTTTCTAGCTCCCGTAATTGTTGTGCCAGCATTTTATCGGTTGCCTTTGGCATTTGTTTATGCAATTCACTATATCTTAAAGTCCTTCCCATCAAATGCCACAGAATAACAGCCTTATATTTTCCACCGATCAACTGAATCGTTGCCTCAACCGGGCAATTATACTCTCTGCAATTAACACTCATAATTCCACCATACTTTCTTTTTAGATAGTATATTCCTAAATAGTGCGTTCTTGCTCTATTTTCTGATATAGCTATAATTAATTATAGTACAGGTTAATCTGAATCACAATATAAAGGAGATTTTGAAAATGGATTTTTTAGAACTTGCCAAAAAAAGATATTCCGTCAGAGAATATGACAGCAGACCAGTTGAGAAAGAAAAACTTGATAAAATTTTAGAAGCGGCTCATGTGGCTCCGACAGCAGCTAATTTACAGCCGGTAAAATTGATTGCTGTCCAGGAAAAAGAGCAATTAAATAAGCTTGCAAAGGCAGCTAATATTTATCATGCTCCACTGGCAATCATTGTATGTGCTGATCATGAGAAAGCATGGGTGCGTCCATTTGACCAGAAGCAGACTACTGACATTGACGCTTCTATCTTAACAGACCATATGATGTTACAGGCTACAGAACTTGGACTTGGTACTGTATGGGTATGTTATTTTAAGCCGGATATTGTCAAAAAAGAGTTTCATCTTCCTGAGAATTTGGAACCAGTCAATATCCTGGTTATCGGATATGGTAAAGAACCCGAAGCCAGCCCGGAACGCCATACTGCTACCCGTATTGCCATAAACGATTTGGTAGCTTACGATTACTTATCATAAAATAATATTGCCTGTTCCTGCAATAAAAAATGCAGTGAAAATGCAATTCTAAAAATAAAGAGCTTCAAAGCCCTTGAAATGGGCTTTGAAGCTCTGCTCCAACTATTCAAACTCCCTGCAACCACAACATAATTGTTAAATATCGATTACTTTTTTGGCGATTTTTATAATCATAATATCCAAATTTCACGCCTTATTCATAGTTTCCGATCAAACAGGTATCATACGGGTATCACGAATAT
>UQHF01000033.1 GCA_900540785.1 uncultured Blautia sp. | reverse complement strand
AGAGCATCTGCCTTACAAGCAGAGGGTCACAGGTTCGAGCCCTGTAGGCCCCATAACCTTTCAATATATGCCGCAGTGGCGGAACTGGCAGACGCACAGGACTTAAAATCCTGCGGGACTAACCTCTCGTACCGGTTCGATTCCGGTCTGCGGCAGTATTCAAAAGAAGGAGAAATGTTGTAAAACAGCATTTCTTTTTTGTGGCTTATAAGTGTATATTTTTTAAGATTTTCCCTGATTATGTGCAAAAGCATAGTCAGGGATTTTTTTTGCTATAGGAAATTACTCCGTAATGTTCCATAACATAAAAAACGCTTCGCGTAGGAGCGTACTGCGGGAGAATGGAAAGTAAACTTGACATTTCTCCGTGAAAGTTATATATTAAAATCAGAAAAGGAAAGTTTACTTTCCATAAACAAAGGAGAGGATTATGCAAAATCGACTGGAAGAACTTCGCAAAGAACGCGGAATTAATCAGGAAGAACTTGCATCTGTTTTAAAAGTATCAAGACAGACGATTGGTTCGCTGGAGAATGGACGTTATAATCCGTCCATATTGCTGGCATTTCGAATTGCCCGATATTTTAACATGAGTATTGAGGAAATTTTTATTTACGAGGAGGAAGAAGCATGAAAAAGATAAGGTCATTTATAATTTGTATTTTGGCAGGGATTGCTTTTGTTTTAGCGGGATTTCTTGTGAAAGAAGACTATAATTCCACTTTGCTGTGTTCGATAGGATTTGGTCTTATATTTTCTTCTGCAGTTGCTATTGGAAAGAATTTCTATTGGAGCAGACCGTCCAGGCAGGAAGAATATAAAGCCAGAAAAGAAGAAGCACATATTAATATGATTGATGAGAGAAAACAGTACATCAGGGCAAGAGCGGGGCAGATTGCCTATCAGATTATGATGTTTGTGCTGCTGGGGCTTTCTTTTATTCTTGCAATATTCCGTGCAGATCCGTGGATGATCGTTGTGGTATTCGGACTTTTTATCTTCCAGTATATCATTGGTGTGGGTGTATTTAAGCGTCTGGAAAAGCGAATGTAACGACATTATATAAAGAAAAAGCAGAAAGTAACAAGAGAAATGCGGGAAATAAGAATTTCAGCATTTCTCTTGTTGTGTTTTTTTATTTAATGTATCTTATTCAAGATTTCTGAGAAGCTCTTCGTAAATTTCTTCCAGTTTTTGTGGATCGCTGTTGTAGGTATAATTGTTTGTGAATACTTCATTTAAGAGTTTATCGTGCAAAATCTCATCTTTTTTTCGGAGAAGCTGCCAGAGGGC
Source organism: uncultured Blautia sp. (assembly GCA_900540785.1). GTDB lineage: Bacteria > Bacillota > Clostridia > Lachnospirales > Lachnospiraceae > Blautia_A. The sequence continues at coordinate 42,113 of UQHF01000033.1, read as the reverse complement.
TGCGTCTTCTGCTCCCCGACGCTGTGCTTCCATACGCATTCCTGGATTTGGTCCATTTTTTCCGGGATAGATAAGAAAAGCATCACCACAGGGGAAATTTGTTCCAATCCCCGTATGATTCGGGCAGCTAGTTCCTTTGTAGGGGTCCATTCCGCCCTGAAACTGGTTAAATCCCCAATGGAGATAGCCGCCGATTCTGTTTCGCGCAAATCCCCAGAAAAGAAGCCGGTTTTTAATCAGATCGAAATCAAGAAAACGATTCAGCCAGTAGCCTTCCGGACCGCAGCAAACATAATTCCAGACCGTTTCACCAAGAGAAATCAGGGTGTCAAATTCTTCTTTCCGTTTTTCGTATCCGGCAGTTCCGGGAACCCAGATGTCAATGCCTCCCCGAAATTCAGCCGAATCTACAGCTTCAATAATTTGTACACCAGGAAGATATTTTCTCAGAATGCTGGCTGCAAGGTAATACTGACGTTTTCTGGCATCAAGTGTTTGCTGATCTTTGTAGTGAATATCAGGCTCGTCGTGGATATGAAACAGGACTTTGTCAGCCCAGCCATGTTTTTTTAGATAATCAGCCAGAGTTTTTATGTAGGTAACTGTAATTGTGTATCCTTCCAGTGTATCAAACAATACATTTTTTGCCATAGCGCAGGTAAATTTATCTGTATACATATCCGGTTTTCCATCTGGAAGAAATCCGCGGTTTAAAAGTGTTCCAAGCTCCATTTTTTTCATGCCGGATTCAAAGAAACAGGAAATAACAGGAGTGAGGTATTCAAAATCAAAAGTATAAGGATTTCTGGAAACAACACAAGTTTCATCAAGTTCCATAAAAAAAATATTCTGGTGAATTCTTCTCATAGACTGGGCATATTTTTTTATCATGGATAGAAATGCTTCTGAACCTGGCTTTACATTGTGGAAACGGCAGATTGCGTCCAGAGAAAACCAGTTTGTAACAGGAAATACATCCTCTGGAATCATTACATTATAAACATGAAGGGAAATTTTACAGTGATAACAGCCTTCCTCTGTATGTACTTTTAACTGCAGCGTGTGAATGCCTGGTAAAATCTTTTCATCAGGTTGCAGACAGAAGTAAATGGCAGCTCTGTTATTTTTTACAGAGAAAATACCTGTTTCATTTGGCTCCAGACAGTCATATACGTAAAAAGGAGCAAGACGGCTTGCGTATCCGGGTTTTTCAGCAGGACGGTTTTCAAGAATCATCGAGCCTCCCTGACTGACACCGTCTCCTGTATTATATTCAACAGGAATTTCACGCATTTGAAACCATTCCGGAATAAAGGGAACAGGGTTGTGCTCTGGATGATCGGAAGAGTAATTTTCCAGTTCAAGAGAGACAGTTTTTCCATGTGTCTGGAGGAGAAGCTGGATTCCTGGCATTCCGTTTAAGGGGACGGGAATAGAAAGTGTCTCCGGGAGAGGAGACAGTGTGCTGTCCGGGTAAAGAAATTCTTCCTGTGCAGTGAGGATACCGTAAAATTGTGTTGTCATAATGTTTATTCTCCATTCTGCCGTAGTGCGGCGAAATTCTGTGTTTAAAAGCTATCTTTCTGAGAAGTAAGGCGATCTCTATATTCTCTCGGAGTAAATCCGGTTGTCTGTTTAAAAACTTTACTGAAATAGCGGGGATTTTCGTATCCTACAGCCTGGCTGATGTCACTGATTTTCGCGTTTGGTTCAGCAAGCATTTCCTTTACTTTATCCATACGTATTTCTGTGATGTATTCAATAAAATTCTTGCCTGTTTTTTCCTTAAAGAGCCGGCTCAGATAATTGGGGTGGAGATAAAACTGCTCTGCCAGAAAAGCAAGGGTAATCGGTTCCTGATAATGGTTGCGGATATACAACTGTATATCATGTACGATGCCTTTTGCAAGCTGCTGCTCATCTGTTTCGCTGAGTTTTCCGGAAAGTTTCCTGACATAGTCAAGAATGCAGTCTTTTGTACTCTGGAAATCGTGACAGAGAAGAATGTTTTCCAGAATGGAATTGAGGCTTTGACGCAGGTCAATGGAATTCAATTTCAGGTTCTGGAGATTTCCGTTTAACTCGATGAGACCTCCAATACAGGCTGTTTGAATCTGAAGCACATTTAAACGTTTATCTGACAATATGTTTAAAACAGAGTCCATATAAGAAACTGCATTTTGGCGTTCTTTGGGATTTGTAAGCATGGACACCAGTGTGTTTGCCACATCTGACATTTCCGGTACTTCTTTTGGGAAAAGCATTTCAATATTTTTATACCAGATCGTTCCTTTGCTTTCTCTTGCTTTATTATAACGAAGAGCCTGTTCTGCTTCATCGTATGCGGAGGGAAGACCTTCATATCCATTCTTATATTTGCTTCCGCCAAAGAACCATCCTCCATTTCGTTCTCCTGCCTGTTCCAGGATATTTGTGAAATTTGAGGCATCTGTTGGGCTGTTATATGGAATCAAAGCAAATAAACCATAAAGCTGACTGTCAAGGATCATGGCATTTGGGATAATGAGACGGATTTCATAGCGCATTTCTTTTTTATATTGAGCAATGGTTTCTTCTGAAAGTTCATCTCCACGGGGAATCATCTCCATAGAGAGTCCGTACCAGTCTTTCAGCGCAGGAAGCCGATACCGTTCTTCGCGAATTTTGGAATGACCTCTGGCAATAGAGAGGAGAAGTCCTTCCAGTCGGCTTTTTCTGATATTATTCTCACTTTCTTCTTTCTGAAATTCAAGAGCCAGACGATCTAAGAGTTCTTCAATTTCTTTTAAATTCACGGGTTTATTAAGATAGTCGTAAGCGCCATAGCGTATTGCCTCTTTTGCGTAGGAGAACTCGCTGAATCCACTCAAAATTACCGTTTTTACAGAAGAATATTTTTCGGAAATAATTCGAAGCATTTCAAGACCTGTCATTTCTGGCATTCGTATATCAAGAAAAATAACATCTATATGGTTATTTTCCAGAAATTTGAGCCCGTCTGCTGCCCGGTAGACGGTTCCTGCAACAGAGAACCCGTGCTCCTGCCATTTGACAAATTGCGCCATTCCTCTGCATACAATTTCTTCGTCATCTATAATCAGTACCTGATAAGCCATTTTTTGTATCCTCCACTTCCATTTTCATATCTTCTGAGATATTTCGTACAGGTAATATTATGGTAATTTGAGTTCCGGCATCTGGACTGCTTTTTATGTAAAGTCCATATTGTGAACCATAGAAGAGCCGGATTCTCTGATTGACGTTCACCATACCGATACTTTCTGAACTGTTTTTGGAATCTTCCGGTTCCCTCAGACGGGCATTCAGTTTTTCGCGTTCTTCCGGCAGCATTCCCTTTCCATTATCTGTGACAGTGATATAAAGCTGTTCTTTTTCTATCCAGCTTTTAAGAAGAATTCGATAACCCTTGCTGGCATCCCCAAAAGCATGGGTAACTGCATTTTCCAAAAGTGGCTGCAGCATAAATTGTGGAACATAAACTTTTTCCGTATCTATGGAGAGATCCTTTTCCAGCTCGATTTTATATTGGTGGCGGAAATTGATAACTTCCATATAAGTTTCCCCATGACGGATTCCTTCTGCAAGAGTAATGGTGTTGCTTCCGGAATGGATTCCCATGCGGCACAGCCGGCTGAAAGCTTCAATCATATGAGTCACTCTGCTTTCTCCGTTTGCCTCATACATTGCTTCCCAACGGATAATATCCAGAGTATTATAGAGAAAATGAGGATTAATCTGCATCAGAAGAGCATCAAGCTGTGCGTTTTTCCAGCTCAAAGAAATCTGCTGTCTGCGGATTTCAGAGAGATATACCTGTTCAATCAGTTTGTTTGTCTTATCTGCCATTTCATTGAAACAGTCTCCCAGAATCGTAATTTCATCGTTTCCGCTGTTGGGATAGCGTTCTGTCCATTGTCCGTTTCCCACTTTTTGCATTACAGAAATCAGTTGCTCCACAGGCTGAGAAATGCTCCTTGTAACAAAATAAGCAATAAGAACACAGGCTCCCATTACAAATGCCAGTATCAGAAGACACAGATTACGGAGCTGATAAATGCTGTCAAAGGCAAGCCTCTCATTTACCATATAGGTGGTGATCAGATTGGTAGAAGGGATCCTCTGATAGGCAGTAAGAACAGGCTGTCCATTTACTGTATTTTCTACAATGCCTTTTCCGTTTTCCAGCATCTGTTCATATCCGGCATTGGACTTCGGGAAAGATGGCGCCTGCATATTGGGGGAGTAGGACATCAGAAGACCGTCCCTTCCGGCAAGAAAGGCATTGCCCTCCTTTGATGAAGCGGATCCGTCCCATATGTCGGAGAAAGCTTCCAGATTAATATTGACAATAAGTACGCCAAGAAATTCGCGGTCTACAGGTGTGTAGATACCTACACACAGGGTAATGAGATTTCCAAAACCATAGACATACTGTTCACTTTGGTAAAAGGTGCTGCTTTGTTTTTCTGTTTCAATCCAGATAGGGTACCCTTTTTTTTCCTGAGGAAGAAGATAAAAATCAGATTTATAAAATTCCTCAAGATTTCGAATACAGCCGCCTCTGCGATAGCCGCTTTCTTCCATCATATAATATTGACAATATGGAGTGACAAGCTGCATATTCAGAATGTTTCGTTTTTCGGAGGAAGCATGATAGAGTCTCTTTTCGATATATGATTTATTTTCCTGATAAACAGGAGAATCCGGAGTCTCTTCCAGAGAGGCATTTTCCTGGAGCGCCCGTATTAAATGAGAATCTCCATAAAAGGAAACAGTAAGTTCTTCATATTCCTGCATGACGTCCTGCGCTTTTAATGCTGCGTTTTGTACCATAAGAGAGACTGTGTGCTCAATTTTTTTCTGCAAAAGATCAGAGTACCGAAAAATGCAAAAAAAGGTAATAAAAGTAGCTGACAAAGCAATAAGCAGCAGAAAGGATATTGTAAGACGTCGAAAAATGCTGGTTTTTCTTAAAAATTTTTGAATACTTACGGTGGGCGTAAAATGGTTCCTGTGTTTTTGTTTCTGCATGATGATTGCCTGCCTTTCTGCTGCTTTTTTATGATGATATTTATTATACCATATATTAGTGAAGGGTCATTACTTTTCCGTTCATTTTTCTGGATTCTTCTGCTGCAAGTGCGATATAATGGCTTTCCAGAGAAACAGAAAGATCAGTGATAGAATCCGTCTTTTCTCCGGTCATGACATAATCTGCAAATTGTCTGACCATGCGCACGTCGCCGCCTCCATGATTGCTGAAATCGTCTGTAAGTTTTGTAAGGTCGATTTCTATGGTTTCTTTACCGAAAGGAGTATAATAAATCCTGTTTTCCTCCATACTTCCTTCAATTTCTCCTTCTGTTCCCATGATTTTTATTCTTCGGCTGCATTTTGCACTGAAAGCACACATGGAAAAAGTAATGGTAATGTCATTTTCCATCTGAAGATTGACAACCTGATGGTCAACGACATTATTATCGCAGTAATACACGCAGCGTCCATAAGGACCGGTTTTTAATTCCTGTCTTACATTTTCTTCTGTAGGAGGAACAGCGAAAGTGTTAGCGGGCCACCCTTTTTCATGGAGCACGCCGGTATCCGGATTGGAAATATAAATTTTTTCTGCATCATATGGGCAGGTGTTTTTGACAGCACAGCCGTCAAGGCAGCGTCTGGCAGCCCCTTCAGGAGCATTTTCTTCTTTAAACCAGGTAAGATTGCCGAACGAGGATACCTGTTTGCAGGAAGAGCCGGAGAGCCAGACAAGAAGATCCATGTCGTGGCAGCATTTTGCAAGAATCATAGGACTTGTTTCTTCTGAATTTCTCCAGTTTCCCCGGACAAAGGAATGTGCCTGGTGAAAAAATCCTACGTCTTCTCTTGCCTGGATATTGATAATCTGTCCAATATCTCCGCGGACCAGCATTTCTTTTAAGGTGGAATAGAATGGAGTATACCGGAGAACATGACATACGCATATTTTACGATTATATTTTTGAGCAGTTTCCAAAAGGTCTCTGCATTCCTGGGCAGACGGGGAGACTGGTTTTTCGAGAAGAATGTGATAACCTTTTTCCAGTGCTTTTTTTGCCTGGGGGACATGATCTCTGTCCTGAGTACAGATGAAAACAGCGTCTGCAAGTTTTTCTCCGGACAGCAGTTCCTCTGCTGTTGAAAAACAGGCTTCTTTTTTCAGATGGAAAAGTTCCCTGGCATTTTCCAGTCGTTTTGGAAGTAAATCTGCGACAGCAGTTACCTCCATAATGGAGTCATATTTTTTGATAATCTCTCCATATACCTGCAGTCCTCGGCTTCCAAGTCCCAGAATAGCAATTTTCATTTTTGTGTTCATAATATATCCTCCTGTGAAATATTTAAAAATAAAAGGAGCAGATACATTATATATCTGCTCCGGGAAAATAACATATTAGGTCAATTATTTTTATTTGTTTCGTTAAAGGATTCCAGTACCTCGTCTTCACACTGTTTCTGTGCATCTGCAAATTCTTTTTCAGGATCTGCATTCGGGTCAACAAGAATCTTCTGTACAGCTCTGTCTACATAAGTACCGAAATCAGCTTTTCCGTAGAACTCAAGACGACCGATAGTCTTGGCCTGCTCAAGAACTTCTGAATATTCTTCCGGGAACTCATAGAAATCAGTGATTGCCATATCATCTCTTGGAATGATCATTGGGTTTGGAGCACCTTTTGTTGCGAGGTTTTCATAATAAGCTGTCTGATATTCTATACCTGCTTTGTGTGCGATGTATTCCCACGCAGCGTCTTTTTTTGCCTGATCAGCCTTTGCATTGATTACATATGTGGTACCTGCAATGGCAGTTGTTCTTTCTCCGGAAGGTCCGGCAGGAGGAAGCATAAGACCGAGGTCATCTGGATCCATGCCCTGAGAAACGGCATCTTTTACCCAGTCTGCTGCAAATGGCATCATACCAATTTTGCCAAGACCGAAGTTAGTTACAAGGTCTGTAAATTTAAGGGTAAGGTCGCTCTGTAAAACGTCTTCTTTTCGAAGCTGCTGATAATATTTTGCTGCTTCCATAACTGCGGGATCTGTAAAGGTAAGTTCAGCGGTTCCGTCCTCATTCTGTTTTGTAAGATCACCGCCTGCCTGCCATACGTAATACTGGAAAAACCACTCTGTCCACTCAGCTGCAAGTGTTGCATATCCTGCGATCTGGTTGTCCGGATCGTTGATCTTCTTGGCTGCTTCCAGTGCTTCGTCCCATGTTTCCGGGAGCTTTTCGATTCCGGCTTCTTCAAAAAGCGCTTTGTTGTAGCCGAAAAGCATCGGAGCAACTGTGTAAGGAACGCCATAAACATTTCCGTCCAGTGTAAACATATCTACATATTCTTTTGTGAAGTTATCCCACTCATCCCAGTTTTCCACATAGTTGTTTAATGGTTCAAGGATTCCGGATTTCATGTAAGTATCCATCATGGTAAAGGAGCAGTTTACGAGGTCAGGAGCATTACCGGCAGCGACTGCCTGATAAAATTCATTTCCCGGGTCTCCCTCTTTTACGATTTTGTTTAATGTGATCCACGGATGTTCTTCTTCAAATTTTGCATCCATTTCTGCTTCAAAATCATCTTCGTCACGGCTTGTTACCCATAAGGTAAGTTCAACAGGTTCTTTTTCTTCTGCTTTTTCTTCAGCAAAAACAGTTGTTGTTCCTGCCAGAGATACAGCTGCCATACTGAGACTTAATAAAATGGCTAAACTTCTTTTCTTCATGCTACATCCTCCTTTGGTTCATCTCGAACTCGTTTTGTATGTTTATTATAGCAGAGAATCTTTTATAAAGAAATTACAGTAAATTAACATTTTGAGCAGAAAATGTCTACTTTTTTATCTCTTTTTATCAGAGACAGGTAAAAGTTAAATTATGATACATAAAAAGTGTAACCTGTTGATTTTTCACAGTGATATTTTCCATTATACTGTAGGTATAGAATCGAGGGCAGGAGGTACCAGATAAAAATGAATAAAAAAGAAAAGAAAAAACATAGAATGTCAGGATACACTTTCAAAAGAAAGGTGGCTCCCTGGTGTATTCTTGCACCGCCTATTTTTTTCACCTTGTGGTTAAAATATTATCCAATTATAAGTGCCTTTTTCATATCACTGTTTAAATATGATCCAATTAATCCGCCGGGAAATTTTGTGGGATTAAAAAATTATCAGGACATGTTTCAGATGGATTTCTACTGGCAGTCATGGAAAAATACGCTTATTTTTCTTTTGCTGCAGCTGGCAATGTGCTTTTTTATCCCTCTGATCCAGGCGCTTTTTCTCAATGAATTGCAGCGTTTACAGAAAGGACTTACGACGTTATATATTCTTCCGGCACTGATTCCGACCTCTGTAAATGTAATTATATGGAGATGGATATGGCATCCGGATTACGGCGTTGCAAATCAGATTGTAAAATTTTTCGGTGGAGAGCCGCAGGCGTGGCTTAGCGATCCGGAACTTGTAAAGTTCTGTATTATTTTCCCGGGCGTTTTGGGAGGCGGACTTACTGTATTGTTATATTTGTCGGCAATACAGGGAATTTCAGGAGATATTCTGGAATCAGCAGCTCTTGACGGCTGTACGGGATTTTCCAGAATTACAAAGATTATTCTTCCGAATATATCTTTCATGGTATTTATTCAGCTTATTATGTGTGTGATCACAACAATGCAGCTTCTGGACGCTCCGTATATGTATGCTTCCGGAGGACCAAGCGGTGCTTCCACAACGCAGGGTATTTTTATTTACCAGGCGTTTAATCAGGATCTGAATTATGGCCGCGGTTCTGCAGCTTCCATTGTACTTCTTATTGTAACGGCGCTGCTGACTATGGTGCAGATGCACTTTGAAAAATCGGAAAGAGAATAGGAGAACAGCTATGTTAAAAAAGAAGAATAAAAACAGAATCCGGCGAAGTGGTTCTGACCGTATTTTAAAAATATGTGCAGTGGTGCTGTCTCTCGTTTTTGCAGCGCTTATGCTTTATCCTTTTATTTTTGCAATTTCCGGCTCTATGAAAAACAATTCGGAAATTTATGAAGTTCCACCAAAGATTCTTCCCTCCTCCGCAAACAGTGTTTCTCTTGTTGTGGATTATTCGGATGTAGAAGGAGACGAGGAAGAACTGAAGGATTTAATGCAGCAGGACAGCGTTCTTTCCATGTTTGGAATCAACTATAAAATGGGAGATCAGTCTATTATGGAAATTCAGTTTTATGGTACCAAAGATGGAAAAACTGTTTTTCATTCAAGAGCACATCAGATGAAATTGCAGATGGAGTGTGATTATGGGATTTTTACACGTTCTGCCATAAAAAAAGATGTTATCTTACACGGGGATCGTTATTTAAGGGCAAGCGAGTCTCTTGGATATGAATTTGACTTAAACGGGATTTCAAAGGAATGTCCGGAGAATCTTGGCAATTATTTTAAAGATTCCATTACAGAGCTGATCAATGAAAAGTATCCGCTTACAGGAAAGCTTGTTTCTGTAGGAAATAAACAGAACAACTGGTTAAATCTGGAGAGCTTTAAGTATTATCTTCAGATGCCGGGATACATATATCCTAAAAATGAAACCATTGGAAAATTCGGATTTATGACTTTTGTTGGAAACAGCGTGATCGTTATAGGATTTGCCATGATCGCTCAGGTAATACTTTGCTCTGTCTGTGCCTTTGTAATCAGCAGACTGCTGACTCCAAGAGCAGGGAAAGCAGTATTGATGTTTTTTATGGGAGCCATGATGATTCCTTTTGCAAGTATTATGCTGCCACAGCTTGTTATGTACCGGGAAATGGGAGCCTACAATAACTATGCGGCACTTTTGCTTCCATTTTTGTATCCGTATGGATTTTATGTATATCTGTACAAGGGATTTTTTGACCAGATTCCGGGAAGCTATTTTGAAGCTGCATCTCTTGATGGTGCATCTAATTTTTACTTATACAGTAAAATATGTATGCCTTTATCAAAACCGATCATTTCTCTGATCGCGCTTCAGACATTTATTGGAAACTGGAATGATTTCTTCTGGGCATGGATGGTTACAGAAGATCAGAACTTATGGACGTTGAATGTTGCTCTTTATAACATTTCAAATAATGTAAGCACAAAACAGAATGCACTGATGGGACTTGCGGTAGTTACCATTACTCCTGTTGTCCTTCTTTCCATTCTTTTCTCAAAACAGTTGAAGCAGAGTATTGTAGCTTCCGGTGTAAAGGGATAATGTGCAGCACACGACCAGCCTCTTTTCAGAGGCTGGTTTTTTAGATTTGCGCGACATTTATTTGATTTTTTTTCCTGTTTGCTCAACTTTTTTGAACACTTCTGCGTCTAATAGATAGAGGACAAGAAGGAGGTGCGGAGAGATGGAAAGACATATGGAAAAAGCGGCGGGCGGAGATGCGGAAGCCTTTATCTGGCTGATGGAAGAAAATAAACATATGCTTTATAAGATTGCAAAAGGATATTTACGAAGGGAAGAGGATATAGCAGATGCGATACAGGAAACGATGCTGGCTGCATTTGAGCATATAAGGGAAGTGAAAAAAGCATCATATTTCCGAACATGGCTGACACGGATTTTGATAAACAAGTGTGTAGATATTTTACGAAAAGAAAAAAGATTTGCAGACATCAGGGAATTTCCGGAGCAGACTTATACGAATAAAGAGCTTCATCATCTGGAGTTTTGCCAGACACTAGATATGTTGCCGGAGGAAAGCCGGATTATTTTTCTTCTGTACTATGGAGAGCGTTTTACAACAGGAGAAATAGCAGATACTCTGGAAATAAATGAAAATACGGTAAAAGCGCGGCTGAGACGGGGGAGAAAGCTTCTGGCAGAGAAACTGGGATATAAATCCAGGGAGGTGTAAAAAATGGCGAAGAAAGTAAAAAATGTATTAGAAGAAAAACTGGAGCCTTCCTCTCTCGTGGAGGAAAAGATTCTGGAAACGTATGAGATGATCCGGATAAGAGAAAAAGCTAAGGCTTCGGGAAAAATTTCGGAAATCTCCAATAGAGAAGCAGATAAAAAGACAGGCAGTGATAAAAGAAAGAAGAAATCAGAAAAAGTATTCTGGAGGACAGGACTTGCTGTGGCTGCAGTATTTCTTATAAGCGGGGGCGCGGTGTTTGCTTATGATGCGTTGCGCAAGCCAGATCTTCTTTCAGAATGGATTCAGGAAAGGGGCATAAAGCAGGAAAGAGAAGAAGAACTGGTGCAGGAGAAGGCGGAGATTGTTTATAAAACAAAGCCGATTTTGAGGGTACGGGATGTTTACATAGATGGGACAAATCTTGTATTTACAGCGGTTTCTTCTGAAAAATATAAAAATGTCAGTCTGAAATCAAAAGATCACGGGGAGATAAATGGACAGGACTGCAGCCCTGTAGATTTTCTGGAGGAAGCGGGGGAATATATGTGCAGACTTCCCATGCCCGAAAACCTGACTTCCAAAAAACTTACGGTTCTTTTGGATTTAGATGTTCCGGGTGGAACAGAGGAATTTTCTTTTGAAGTAAAAGCGGAAAATATGGAAGAGACAAAAAGAATACAAAATCAGACGATAGAATTTTCGGAAGGCGCGGTAGAAGTAGAAAAATTCACGATTTCTCCGAGCGTTACCTGTTTGAAATTTTACTGGATTTTTTCAGAAGAGCCTTCTGAAGAAATGAAACAGACATGGGGACATACTTATAAAATATATAATGAAAAAGGAGAGTGCGAAGATATTGGCTATGGAGGCATCTGTTTAAGTACAGAAACGGGAGAATGGGAAGAAAAGAACGGAAGATGGATGCAAAGTGTTGAACTGGAATTAAAGGCAGATGAGTTTTTGAGAGACTCTTCTTTTATAAAGCTGGTTCCCTATATACCGGAAATTGATGAAGAGGGAAAACGAATACCGGGTGGGCAAATGGAGTTGTTTCCAGAGTGTGGATTTACAATTTTAATCGAATAAGAAGTTATGAGCGGTTCTAAAATTCATTTTTTCCGGTAATACTGTAAAAAACAGTGAAAAGGAGAGCAAAATGAAGAAGTCATTATGGCTGGAGGAAGCAGATTTACCGGAATTTCCTTCTCTGAAGGGAAAGATAAAAACAGATGTACTGATCATAGGCGGAGGAATGTGCGGGATTCTGTGCGCGCATTTTCTGGAAGAAGCAGGCGTAGATTACGTTCTTGTGGAGGGAAAAAGGATTGGACAGGGAATCACAAAGAATACGACGGCGAAAATCACTTCTTTGCATAAACTGATTTATCATTCTCTTACAGAAAAAGCCGGCTGGGAAACCGCGTATTTATATATGGAAGCAAATGAGCGGGCTGTGGAAAAATTTAAGGAGCTTGCGGAAGCGATTCCCTGTGACTTTGAAGAAAAAAGCGCGTTTACGTATTCCCTTACAGACAGAAGAAAAATAGAGGAGGAAGTGGAAGCTGTGAACGGACTTGGCTTTTCTGCCAGTTTTGAAGAGCGCATTCCCCTTCCTTTAGAGATTGAGGGAGCTGTAAAATTTGAAAATCAGGCGCAGTTTCACCCATTGAAATTTCTGGCTGGTCTGGCAAAAAATAAGAAAATCTATGAGAATACATTTATAAACGATATTTCTGAACATACGGCAAAAAGTGAGGAAGGGGAAATTCAGGCAGGAAAGGTCATTGTGGCGACGCATTTTCCTTTTCTTAATAAGTACGGTGCATATTTTCTGAAGCTGTATCAGAGTCGTTCGTATGTACTTGTCCTGGAAAATGCAGGGAAAATAAATGGAATGTATATTGATGAGGCAGATACAGGGTTTTCTTTTCGAAACTATAAAAATTTTCTTCTTCTCGGAGGCGGCGGGCACAGGACAGGAAAAACTGGTGGCGGATTTCAGAAGATTCGCCAGAAGGCGGCGGAGCTTTATCCGGGGGCAAAAGAACAGTATGCCTGGGCTGCCCAGGACTGTATGAGCCTGGACGGGCTACCTTATATTGGACGGTATTCCAGATGGAAAAAGGATTTTTATGTGGCGTCCGGTTTTCAGAAATGGGGAATGACAGGCTCTATGGTTTCTGCTATGATTCTCTCGGATATGGGTCAGGAGAAGAAAAATCCCTGGAGTGATGTATTTTCGCCTCAGAGAAGTATCTGGACGCCTCAGCTTCTCATCAATGGCTGGGAGGCAGCAGAAAATTTTCTCACTTTTTCCGAAAAAAGATGCCCGCATCTTGGCTGTGCCCTCAAATGGAACAGCGCGGAGCATACCTGGGACTGCCCCTGCCACGGTTCCAGGTTTGAGGAGGACGGAACCCTGATCGACAACCCGGCTACAGGAGATATAAAGTCCTGAGATTTATGCCTTGCGAAAAGAGGGCTCCTGTTTTATACTTGGGAGAGAATGTTACCAGAACAGGAGAGAAAAGATGAAATTATTAATTGTAAGACACGGAGATCCGGATTATACAATAGATTCCCTCACAGAAAAGGGCTGGAAAGAAGCAGAATATTTATCAGAACGCCTTGCGAAGCTGGATATAAAGGATTTTTATGTTTCTCCTCTTGGAAGGGCAAAGGATACCGCTTCTCTTACTCTAAAGAAAATGGGCAGAACAGCGGAGGAGTGCGACTGGCTTCGGGAGTTTACGTATTATATTAACCGTCCTGACGTAACAGACAGGAAGAAGGGATTATGGGACTGGCTGCCACAGGACTGGACAAAGGACGAGCGTTTCTATCAATACGACCATTGGTTTGAAAATGAACGTTTTGCAGAGGAAGACATTAAAAGAGAGTATGAAAAAGTGACGGAAGAATTTGACAGGCTGCTTGCAAAACATGGATATGTGCGTGACGGACATATTTATAAAGTAGAAAAGGCAAATCAGGATACGCTTGTATTTTTCTGTCATTTTGGACTGGAGTGTGTGCTTTTAGGACATCTGATCGGAGCGTCTCCTATGGTTCTGTGGCATGGAATGTGCGCGGCGCCAACTTCTGTTACAACGGTGGTAACAGAGGAGAGAAGAAAAGGAACGGCTTCGTTCCGTATCAGTTCTTTTGGAGATATATCCCATCTTTATGTGAAGGACGAACCGCCGGCATTTGCCGCACGTTTCTGTGAATGTTACGATAATGAGGAAGAAAGACACGATTAAGGAAAGAAAATCATAATTCTATAATATCTTTTTTATGGTTTTTATAAATTTATTAGAATTAAGACAAAATTTCCTCACAATTACCTGATATGATATATACATCTTAAAAGAACAGAGCTTTTAAGATAACTCTTTCCTTTCCCTAAATATGTAAATAACAAGACTACCTCTCATGGCAGGACCGCCGAAGAAGAGGTAGTTTTTGTTTGGAAAAATTTGTGTTATCAGCAGAATTTTAACTTTACAAAAAGATGATCCTGTGATACGTTAATATAATAAAATATATAGGGGGGGGGGTAAAAAGCGTATGAATAAATATATTTTTAAATTCAGGAAACAATTTATTTTTACGATTATTCTGAAAGTCATTTCTTCTGTTTTGTGGGTATATACAGCTATTGTCATTCAAAATATCGTAGATACGGCAGTAGGAGGAAATATGGATCGGTTTGCCGGGGCAGTTATTATCTCGGTCGTGTATTTCATGTCATTTGTCCTTCTTCTTTTTATCAGCGATCTTGTGAAATCGTACTATCTTAAGAATACGATTCGAAATTTGAAAAAAGAGATTTTTAATGGAACGATTCACCAGAGTTTTAAAGATTTTAAATCAAAGGCAGCAGCAGATTATATTTCCAGTCTCACAAACGACATCAACCTTCTGGAAAACAATTATATCAATCCTGTAGTGGAGCTGATAGGAGAAATTTTTACATTTATTGCTACGCTGTTTATTCTCCTCAGGATCAGCATTCCTATTACCGTTGTTCTGATTTTAACAGGAACCGTTATGCTTCTTGTTCCTTATCTGTTTCATGGAAGCATTAATGCAAAGCAAAACCGCCTTTCTGAGGATACTTCTTCTTTTACCGGAGCGTTGAAGGATTTGCTTGACGGTTTTGAGGTTATAAAGTCTTATTCTATGGAAGAGACAGGAAATCAGGAATTTGACGGGTTTAATAACAGGTTGGAGAAATCACGGCAAAAATACAATATCTTCATTGCGCTCACAGAGGCAATTTCTCTTATGTTATCACTTGTATGTCAGTTTTCCGGTGTGATTATGGCAGGATACTTTGTGTTAAAGGGAACTCTGACGGTAGGCGTTCTGTCGGCAGTCATGCAGTTGGGAAACGGTATTTTTGGACCGATTCAGAGGATCGTGCAGTATATTACTCTGATAAAGGGAAGCAAAGATTTGAACGCGAAGCTTTTACGGCTGATTTCTTCAGAAAATCGTACAGAAATAAGTGTTACAGAATTTCAGGACTGTATAGAGCTTAGAGATATAAGCTTTTCTTATAATCACGATAAAAATTTTGCCCTGAGTCATGTTTCCCTGAAGATTGAGAAAAATAAAAAATATGCAGTTCTCGGGGAAAGCGGCTGCGGAAAATCAACGCTGGCTAAAATCCTTCTGAATTATTACACAGATTATGACGGTGAAATCTGTATAGACAGTAAAAAGCTGAATAAAGAGACGGACTGCAGCCTTATGGCACTGTCGTCTATGATACACCAGAATGTGTATATGTTTAATAAGACAATAGAGGAAAACATTGTTCTCGGGAAAAAGTTTATGGAAAGTGCAGTACATACGGCTGTTCAGAACAGCGGCTTATACAGGTTTCTTGATACAAAGGGACTGGATTACCAGGTAGGAGAAAATGGCTCCAGACTATCGGGCGGACAGAAGCAGAGAATTGCCATTGCCAGAGCCCTTGTACAGAATCGCCCGATTCTTGTGTTAGATGAGGCAACTTCTGCTCTTGATAAAACGACTGCCGCAGAAATAGAAACTTCTATTCTGGAAAATAAAAATATAACAGTGCTGACCATTACCCATAATATGAATCGTGATATACTGAGAAAGTATGATGAAGTGATTGTTATGGATAAAGGAAGGATTGTGGAAAAAGGGAAATTTGATGAGCTGAAATACGGGAAATCTTTAAAGAGTTAATGGAAGCAGGAAATCCGGGTGTGAATTTTACAGCCGGATTTCCTGTTGTTTTAATAGTGTATTATTTTCTCCGATACCTGTTAAAGCAGGAATAAATTTCCTGAATCCTCGGCATGGCATACCCGCCGGAAATATATCCGTTTTCCCGGAAGGCATCGAAGCCTTTTTCTGCCAGTTCTTTATTTAAAAATTCCACAATTTCCCCAAGTGTGCGCCTGCTGTCAATGAGATGTTCGCAGGCGTATTTCAGCAGCAGTGCGAGAGAAGCAGTCTGTTCTCCGTCTGTAATTTGCTCAATATAGCGAAGATCAATTTCCTGCTTTCCAAGGGAGAAACCGTCTTTTCCGTGAACTTTGATTTTCAGGCGCTCCGGAACGGCTACCATTTCTTTTCCGAAATAATTTCTTCCCTTTGTTTTTGCGGCAGCAGCCTTTGTCATGATCCGGCAGCTTTCCGGCATATGGAAAGGAGGCACGTGAGAGTCTGTAAGAGGATAGTTTTTACAGAGCTCTTTTGTGGAGGCGGTAATGTCAACTGGATAGTAGTTATCCATTTGAATAATGGTGTCTGCAATGTGGAAAAACGCTCCTGAGCTTCCGGCAACAAGAATGGTGGAAATGCCTCCTTCTTCATAAAGACTGCGGGCGCGTTCAAGGAAAGGGGTAATAGGCTCTTTTTCCCGGGAAATCACTTTTTGCATAAATTCATCGCGAACCATGAAATTCGTGGCAGAAGTATCTTCATCAAGAAGGAAAACGCGGCTACCGGATTCGATTCCCTCCACAATACCTGCAGCCTGGGAGGTGCTGCCGCTGGCGTCCTCTGTGGAGAAGCAGCGGGTATCTTTTTTATTTGGAAGGTCGTTAATAAACATGGAAATGTCTGTATCTTTAATGAAACGTCCGTCTTCTGAGCGAAGCTTTAAGGCGCTTTCCTCTGTGATGACATACTCTCTTCCGTCTTCCGGAATGTGATTATATACACCAAGCTCCAACGCATTTAAAAGGGTAGATTTTCCGTGATAGCCGCCGCCCACAATTAAGGTAATGCCGCAGGGAACGCCCATACCGGTTATTTTTCCTTTGTGGGGAAGATCTAAAGTAACGCGGAGACTTTCCGGGGAGGAAAAGGCGACTGCATTTTTCATGGGCTTTTGGGAAACTCCACTTTCCCTTGGAAGAATGGCTCCGTCTGATACAAAAGCAGCGAGTTTTCGTTCTTTCAAAGCCTTTCGGATATATGCTTGGTCTTCTGCAAGGAAGATGGATTTTTGTAAATGAGCACCGTTTATATTCTTATAGAAGAAACTCTGTTCCACACTTGCGGGAAGGAAGTCAAAAAGAATTTTTTCAAGCTCCGGCGCGTTGATAGTGCGTCCGTTTGCAGGAAAGCCCACAAAGAAACGGGCGGTGATTCCCGTATCTGTAATTTCGCAGGCAGTGCGGCTTAAAACCTCCTGACCGCAGTGGCTCACGGAAATCAGACCACTTTTTCCGGAACCTTTTGCCCGGAAAGAAAAACGGTTTACCTGCTGTTCAAACCGTCTGGTAAGGTAGTCGGAAAGCGTAGTGCGGGTCAGTCTATCCTTATAATACTCAGCGGGAAAACCTGCGTCTTTATGAGCAACAGAGACGGTTATATGGGAAGGGGAGGCAAACGGGTCTCCCTGTACATGGTCGATAGATAAAATATAGTTTGGGAAGCGGTATACTCCCTTTAATGATTTATATGCGGGATAGCTTTTTCTGTTAAGAGAGCGAAGCTGTTCCTGAAGTTGTGTAGATGACTGCATATGAAAACCTCCTTTGGCGATGTTAAATCCACTATAACGAATTCCTGTGTTTTTGTAAAGTTGATATGGAAAAATCAGAGGTTTTGTTCTATAATAGAAAGCATATCGAAAACGATAAAAGATAATATCCTTTTTCATAAAAAAGGGTAGGAAAGGTGGATAAAAATGGAAAGAAAAAATGCCTGGCTTTCTTATACAGAAGCAGACGAAAAAGAGATGGAAGCTCTCGTAGAAGCTTATAAGAGTTTCCTTGACAATGGAAAGACAGAGCGCGAATGCGTAGACAGAACAATTGAGGAGGCAAGAGCAAAAGGCTATGTTTCCCTGGAAGAAAAACTGGCAAAAGGCGAGACTGTAAAAGCCGGAGATAAGGTTTACACAGTTGATATGAATAAAATCATTGCTCTTTTCCATATCGGAGAAGAGGATATTACAAAAGGTATGAACATTCTTGGCGCTCATATCGATTCTCCGAGAATTGACATCAAACAGAATCCGCTGTATGAGGATTCTGACCTTGCTTACCTTGATACACATTACTATGGCGGTATCAAGAAATACCAGTGGGTAGCCCTTCCTCTTGCACTTCACGGCGTGATCGCAAAGAAAGACGGTTCTGTAGTAAATGTAAATATCGGTGAAGAAGAAGGCGATCCGATCGTATATATCACAGACCTTCTTGTACATCTTGCAGGAAAGCAGATGGAAAAACCGGCTTCTACAGTAGTTGAGGGAGAAAGCCTTGATCTCCTTATTGGAAGCAGACCGTTAAAAGATCTTCCAGAAGATAAAAAAGAAGCAGTAAAAGAAAACGTTATGAAGCTTCTTACAGAGAAATACGGTATGGAAGAAGAAGACTTCCTTTCTGCAGAGCTTGAAATCGTTCCGGCAGGAAAAGCAAGAGACTGCGGTCTTGACAGAAGTATGATCGCTGCGTACGGACAGGACGACCGTGTATGTGCTTACACTTCTCTTGTTGCAATGCTTGAGATGGAAGCTCCGAAACGTACATGCTGCTGTCTTCTTGTAGACAAAGAAGAAATCGGAAGCGTGGGCGCAACAGGTATGCAGTCCCGTTTCTTTGAAAACAGCGTAGCAGAGCTTATGGACGCAATGGGCGTATATTCCGATCTTGCTTTAAGAAGAACTCTTCGCGGCTGCAGTATGCTTTCCTCTGACGTAAGTGCAGGATTTGACCCGGCTTATGCAGAGTGTTTCGAAAAGAAAAACGCAGCATTCCTCGGAAGAGGTATTGTTCTTAATAAATTTACAGGAGCAAGAGGAAAATCCGGTTCCAACGATGCAAACGCAGAGTATGTTGCAAGAGTTCGCAGAATTTTTGACGATCATGAAGTTGCATTCCAGACAGCAGAGCTTGGAAAAGTTGATGTTGGCGGTGGTGGAACTATCGCGTTTATCGCTGCTCTTTACGGAATGGAAGTTATCGACAGCGGCGTTGCTGTTTTAAGTATGCACGCTCCGTGGGAAGTAACAAGCAAGGCGGACGTATACGAGGCGAAAAAAGCATATAAAGCATTTCTTCTTGATGCGTAAGAAATATTATTTAAGATGAATCCAAAATAAATCCTTCCTCGTTATAACAGACAGAGGGAAAGCAGGACCTGGGTACTGAAGCCCCGGTTCTGTTTTTTTCTCCGCAAAAAAATATAGGAAATAAGACAGTGCAGTGATATAATCAGGGGCAGGAGGCGTATTATGGAAGAAGCACTGATAAAAGTAAAAGACTTATGTAAAATTTATAATCCGGGAGAAAACGAGGTAAGAGCGTTAGATCATGTGAATCTGGAAATTCAGAAAGGGGAATTTGTGGCGATCATCGGTCAGTCCGGTTCCGGAAAATCTACCTTTATGAATATGCTGGGATGTCTTGACGTTCCCACTTCCGGAGAATATTATCTGAACGGGACAGACGTATCTACCATGAAAGACAATGAGCTTTCCGTAGTGCGGAACCGGGAAATCGGATTTATTTTTCAGGGATTCAATCTGATAGCAAATCTCACAGCCATTGAAAATGTGGAGCTTCCTCTGATCTACAGAGGAATCGACAGAAAAACGAGAAGGAATCTTGCCATTGAATCCTTAAAAATGGTAGGTCTGGAAAAGAGACTTCATCACAAGCCAAATGAGATGTCAGGAGGTCAGCAGCAGAGAGTCGCCATAGCAAGAGCGATTGCGGCAAAGCCGCCTGTGATTCTAGCAGATGAACCTACCGGAAACCTGGACTCTGCGTCCAGCAGGGAAATTCTTGGAATATTGAAGGATATGCACAAAACAGGAAAAACCATTATTCTGATTACCCATGACAATGGAATTGCAGATCAGGCGAAGCGGGTGGTCCGTATTATGGACGGAAAAATAGAATCAGATACCATAAACGAGAAGTTTGAGGAGATGCAGGCATGAAAAAAAGAAATAAAAAAATATTAATATGTGCAGGTGTAGTGGCAGTCGTAGCTGGCGGTGTTGCTGTAGCCGGCAAGGGCGGTTCAAAAGAATCTGCGATTCCTTCTGTTCCGGTGGAAACGGCAGTTGTGGGAGATGTGGAGCAGATTGTAGATGCCACAGGAACTGTGGTAAGTGAGGAGCAGAAAACATTTTTTTCTCCTGTGAATGCTAAAATTTCAGAGGTTTCTTTTGAAGAAGGAGATTCTGTGAAAAAGGGAACGAAGCTGATTACCTTTGATATGGAAAATCTGGAAAAGGATAACCAGAAAGCGTCCATGTCTTTTCAGTCAGGAAAATACGATTATGAGGACGCCATAAAGAAATCAGATAAGGCAGAAAAAAAACAGAGTGATGCAAAAAAGAATGTAGAAACTCTGGAACAACAGATAGAAAGCAAAAAGAATCAGGTGTCTTCTTTAAAGTCTCAGCTTTCTCAGGTACAGGCAGAGGCTGCCAGAAATCAGGCGGAGGCACAGGCTGCCCAGGCGCAGGCAGAGCTTGCAGCTCAGCAGAAGGCGCAGGAGCAGAAAAATCAGGCGATACAGAAGGCATATACGGAGGCCCTCAGTGTGTATCAGAATGAGACGCTTCCAAAGTATCAGCAGGAGCTTGGAGAATTAAATTCCAGTGCAAATCAGGCGCAGAGCGATTTTAATGAGGCAGATACTGCTTATCAGATGGCGTTTGCAACCTGGCAGGCAGATCCTTCTGAGGAAAATACAGAGGCGCTTCATCAGGCGGAGCAGATGAGAAGTCAGGCAGAAATTACAAGGAATCAGGCAAAAGAAGCTTACGAGACAATGAAGATGCAGGAGCCCAAAATGCCGGCGCTTTCTGATTTTGAAAATGTTGTATTTTCAGGAAGCGATGAGCTTACAGACGGAAGTCAGGCAGGTGGGGAAGCGGAAACAGAGGAGACAGGAGGCGCTTCCTATACAGCAGCAGATACTTCCGGCATTGAAAGAGCTCTGGAAGACGCAAGCAGCGATCTGGCAGAGCTTCAGTCTGAGCTTGCCTCAGAAAAAGCTATTGCAGAGGCTGATGAAGCCGGTCTTTCCAAAGAACAGAAGGAAAAGATGAAGATTACAAATAATCTTTCTGAGATGGAAGCCAAAACAGCAGAAGAGCTTGTGGAGGATGGCAAAAAAGGAATTTCTGCCGAATTTAATGGCGTCATTTCCAAAACAGCGGCGCTTGAGGGTTCAACTGTGACACAGGGTATGGAGCTTTTTACTCTTCAGAATACAGATAAGGTAAGCGTAGATATAAATATTTCTAAATATGATTATGATAAGGTAAAAGAAGGTCAGAGCGCGGAAATTACGATGGCAGACCATACATATGAAGGAAAGGTAACAAAGGTAAGCCACATCGCGTCTCCAAATGAAAAAGGAACGCCTGTGATTTCCGCAACAGTCAGTATTTTAAATCCTGATGAAGACATTTTCCTGGGAGTAGATGCAAAAGTAAAAATTCATGCGGAGTCTGCAGAAGACGTAGTGACGCTTCCTGTTGAGGTTGTAAATATAGGAAAGGACGGCTCCTTCTGCTATGTTCTGAGAGATGGTATCATTGCCAGACAGAATGTAACAACCGGACTGAGTTCTCAGGATTACGTGGAAATCAAAGACGGTCTGAAAGAAGGAGACCAGGTAATTTCCGATCTTGGAGGTCTGGAGGAAGGAATGCAGGCAGCAGCGCAAGAAGGAGAGGCTTAAAATGGGAAATCTTTACGAATATGTCAAGATGGCAGTCCATAATATTATGGCAAATAAAGGCCGCTCGTTTCTTACCATGCTGGGAATTATCATTGGTATCGCATCGGTGATCTCTATTGTTTCGATTGGTGAGGGAACAAAAAATCAGATGAACAGCGAAATCAATGATATAGGCGGAGGTCAGATTTTTATAAGCTGCAGCGAGGACGCACAGACAGATGAGGAATGGATCACGCCGGACGATGTGAGCGCGGTGCGTGAGCTTGAAGGAATCGAAGGTGTAAATATTTCCGAAACATATCAGGGAGAAACTGTGACAGGGAAGGGGAATTTTCCCCTTTATGTGACAGCGGAAGGCCCGGACGCAAAGCTTGTAAATAACATAAATATGAAGCATGGCACATATTTTGGGGAAAATGAGCTTGCGGAAGCGCAAAATGTGTGTGTGATTTCAGATGCAGATGCAAAGCGCCTTTTCGGAACAGATGATGTGGTGGGAATGAACCTTGATATTACCTGCTACGATATTACAAAGACATTCCGTATTGCCGGGGTAACGGCGCAAAAGGAAAACGGGACTTTTGTAAGCTATACTTATGAGGGAATGCCGGTATCAGTAAGCGTTCCGTTTACAGCTATGAACGATTTGACAGGGAATATGGATTTCTTTTATTCCATGACGGTTCAGGCAGATAAAAGCCTGGATACGCAGATAGTGGCGGACAGTGTTGTAAAACTTCTGGAAAAACGCCATCAGAGTGCGGGAGAGGATTATTACCGTGTGGAAAATTTCCAGGATGTGTTAAAATCCATGAATGATATGTTAGGAATGGTAACTGCTTTTATTTCTTTTGTAGCGGGAATTTCTCTTCTTGTAGGAGGAATTGGCGTTATGAATATTATGCTTGTTTCTGTGACAGAGCGCACGAGAGAGATTGGTATCCGAAAGTCTCTTGGGGCAAAGACATCTTCTATTATGCTGCAGTTTCTGGCTGAGGCTGCCATTCTTACCGTAATTGGAGGTATTATCGGAATTATTCTGGGAATTGCAGGCGGTCATGCAATATGTGGAGTAATAGGTGCAAGTATGCAGATGGAGATTACACCTGGCATCAGTCCGTCTACAATTTTGGCAGCAACCGTATTTTCCTGTGCAGTGGGCGTATTTTTTGGAATTTATCCGGCGCGGAAAGCCGCAAAATTAAGCCCTATAGAGGCTCTTCGAAGAAACTGAAAAAAATATTTAAAAAAGTTTCAAAAACCCCTTGACATTTTATCCTTTATAGAGTAGAATACTCATTGTTGCGAAGGAAAAACGCAAAAATGTGTGTTTAGCTCAGCTGGATAGAGCGTTTGGCTACGGACCAAAAGGTCGGGGGTTCGAATCCTCTAACACACGTAACTGCCACTGGAAATGAGAGTTTCCAGTGGCTTTTTTACTTTATAAAAAGATGCCTGACAAATTACAGCGCATCTTGCGTCCGGGCAGTTCTGCCCGGATTGACAGACATACACAGGAGGAAATGCTTTGGAAGTTACAATGTATAAATTATTATGGGTTTTTGCAATCTTTTCCTTTACAGGCTGGGTGATCGGAACAGCGGCAGCAGCATTCAGGGAAAAGAAATTTGTTGATGTTGGATTTCTTTTTGGTCCCTGGTGTCCGGCATATGGATTCGGGGGCGTGATGTTTGCAGTATTCCTTCGGGAATTAAAAAAAGAGCTGCTGTTTTTATTTATAGGAGGCGTAGTTCTGTCTTTTCTTGTGAGTCTCGCGACAGGCTTTGTGCTGGAAAAGATTTTTCATAAAAAATGGTGGGACTATTCCAGAAAGAAATTTCAGTTCGGCGGTTATGTAAATCTGCCGTATACGGTTGTATGGGGAATTACAGCAGTTGTGTGTGTCTGTTTTGTAAATCCGTTTCTTGAAAAAATGATAGGAATGATTCCGAGAAGAATCGGGGAGATCATACTTCTTGTTCTTTACATTGTCCTTGCCATTGATTTTGCGGGAACTGTGGCAAGCTTTGCGGCTGTGAATCAGCGGATCAGGAAGCTTACAATTATTTCCAGTGTCTCTGAAAATCTGCAGAAGGCGGCAGATGAGATGGGGAAAGGTCTTGTAGGCTGGACTTTAAAATATGTAAGCCGCGCTTATCCTGATCTTGAGGCAAAGAAGCTTCTGGAAGCAAGACAGGAGCAGGAGCGTCAGGCAGAGAAGGCAAAAGAAAAAGCCGGCGTTTTTGCAGTGGGATGCAGTTTTTATAAGCTGGTCTGTCTGTTTTTTATCGGCGCGTTTCTGGGAGATATTATAGAGACGATTTTCTGCTGGATCACGATGGGAAGGCTCATGAGCCGAAGCAGTGTGGTGTACGGTGATTTCAGTATTGTGTGGGGACTTGGCTGTGTGCTTCTGACAGCAATCCTTTATCAGTACAGAAACAGAAGCAAGGGTTATATTTTTATTTTCGGTACCGTGGTAGGCGGAGTTTACGAGTATGTGTGCAGTGTTTTTACAGAGATTGTATTTGGTACAGTTTTCTGGGACTACAGCAAGATTCCGTTTAATCTGGGCGGAAGAATCAACCTTCTGTTCTGCTTTTTCTGGGGAATTGTCGCTGTTTTGTGGCTTCGCGTTCTTTACCCGCGTCTTTCCAGACTGATTGAAAAGATCCCGAAAAAACCGGGAATCATTCTTTCCTGGATTATGATCGTGTTTATGTTATTTGATATGGGAATGTCAAGTCTTGCTCTTTGCAGGTACACTGAACGTCATACAGAAGAGCAGGAAGTTACTACTGCAGTGGATGACTTTTTTGATGAGCATTTCCCTGATGAGCGAATGAAGCAAATTTATCCGAAGGCAATTTTAAGAAGATAGGAGTCAGAAATGAGTATATATGATACATTAAATCCGCCTCAGAAAGAGGCAGTATTTCACACGGAAGGTCCTCTTTTGATCCTGGCAGGAGCAGGTTCCGGAAAAACGAGAGTTCTTACCCATAGAATCGCCTGCCTCATGGAAGAAAAGGGAGTGAATCCCTGGAATATCCTTGCCATTACCTTTACAAATAAGGCGGCGCAGGAGATGAGGGAGCGAGTAGATAAGCTTGTGGGAATGGGCGCAGAGAGCATATGGGTATCCACGTTTCATTCCGCCTGTGTGCGTATTTTAAGAAGGCATATTGATTTTCTGGGGTTCGATAATCACTTTGCCATTTACGATACAGAGGATCAGAAAACGGTAATAAAAGAAGTCTGCAGACGTCTGAATATTGATACGAAAGTTTATAAAGAGAGAGCGCTTATGGCAAAAATTTCCCATGCCAAGGACGAGCTGATCTCTCCGGAGGAGATGGAGTTAAATGCAGGGAGAGATTTTAACGAGAAGAAGATTGCCTCTGTTTATAAAGAGTATCAGGCGACCCTTCGAAAAAATAATGCCCTTGATTTTGATGACTTGATCGTAAAAACAGTGGAGCTTTTTCAGAATTACCCAAATGTTCTGGAATATTATCAGGAGCGTTTTCAGTACATCATGGTAGACGAGTATCAGGATACAAATACGGCGCAGTTTAAGTTTGTAAGTCTTCTGGCGTCAAAATATCAGAATCTCTGCGTAGTAGGTGATGATGACCAGTCTATTTATAAGTTCCGCGGCGCGAATATCGGGAATATTCTGGGATTTGAGCAGGCGTTTCCGGGAGCAAAGGTTATCCGGCTGGAGCAGAATTACCGCTCTACAGGAAACATTCTGGAGGCTGCAAACCGTGTGATTGAAAATAATACAGAGCGTAAGCCCAAGAGACTGTGGACGGAGAACGGAGCAGGAGATAAGGTGCATTTCCGCCAGTTCTTAAATGGCTTTGAAGAGGCGGAGTATGTTGTGGGAGAGATCACAAAGGCGAGAAAAAACGGAGACTGTGATTATAAGGACTGCGCTGTTTTGTACAGAACGAACGCCCAGTCCCGCCTTTTTGAAGAAAAATTTCTTCTTGCAAATGTTCCGTATAAAATTGTGGGCGGAATCAATTTCTATGCAAGAAAAGAAATCAAAGACTTGCTCTGTTATTTAAAGACAATCAGCAACGCAAAAGATGATGTGGCAGTGCGGAGGATTTTAAATGTGCCGAAACGGGGAATTGGAGCAGCAACCGTAAGCAAGGTTCAGGATTACGCGGAATATATGCAGGTAAGTTTTTACGATGCGCTCCGCGTGGCGGAGGAAATTCCGTCTATTGGAAGAAGCCTTTCCAAAATCAATGGATTTGTGGAGTTTATTCAGTCCCTCCGATCAAAAGAAGAAGTGTATACGGTCCGCGAGCTTTTGGAGGAGGTAATCCGTCTTACCGGATATGTGGACGAGCTTCGGGCGGAAGGCACGGACGAAGCGGAAGCAAGAATTGAAAATATCGACGAGCTGATTTCCAAGGCAGAAACGTATCAGGAGACAATGGAGGCGCAGAATGAGCCGGCAACACTTTCCGGTTTTCTGGAGGAGATCGCGCTTGTGGCAGATATTGATTCTGTAGACCCCAATCAGGATTATGTGCTTCTTATGACTCTTCACAGCGCAAAGGGACTTGAGTTTCCAAAAGTCTTCCTCACAGGAATGGAGGATGGGATTTTCCCTGGATATATGTCGATCAGCACAGGAGATCCCTCTGATCTGGAAGAGGAACGCCGCCTCTGCTATGTGGGAATCACAAGAGCTATGAAGGAACTGACGCTTACCTGTGCCCAGCAGCGAATGATTCGCGGGGAGACGCAGTTTAACCGGGTATCCCGATTTGTATGGGAGATTCCAAGAGAGCTTGTGGACCTGGGGCATACAGTACAGGAGAAAAAGCCGCGTCTTGAAGATATTGCTCCGAAAAACAACAGTTATATGCAGATGAAGATGGCGTTTCATGCAAAGCCTTTCCAGCCGAAGGAATTTAAGGTTACGAAGGCGGAATCTCTCGATTATGAGGTGGGAGATACCGTGCGCCATGTGAAGTTCGGTGTTGGTATCGTAAAAAATATTACAGAGGGTGGAAGAGACTACGAAGTTACCGTAGATTTTGACCGGTTCGGCGTCAAAAAAATGTTTGCGGGATTTGCAAAATTGAAAAAGATATAGGGAATCAGTAGTAAAATCCGGATATATGTGATATAATAGGAACACCAAAGCGGTGACACGCTGTATGATTTTAGAGAGGATGGTGCACGATATGAACATGAATAAATTAGAAGAATTAGTAGCAGCATTAAAGAAAAAAGAAGACGAGAAACAAAAAAATACAGTCCTCTGGGTACTGGCGGTTATTGGTGCAGTGGCAGCAGTAGCGGGCATCGCATTTGCCGTATATCGTTTCTTCACACCGGACTATCTGGAAGATTTTGAAGAAGATTTCGATGATGATTTTGACGATTACTTTGAGGATGAAGAAGAGTAATTTTTGAAAATGTCAGAGAAATCGCTGCACGTATAAGGCAGCGGAATATAAACACATAATGATATGAAAAAAGAAATAGCTCCGGCGGAAACCGGGGCTATTTTTAAAGACATATATTTTTACAAACAGAAGAAATAAGAAGCTATGAGACGAGGAGAAGAGAGAATGAAAAAAGGTGAAATTTACGAAGGCGTAATTGAAAAGGTAGAGTTTCCCAATAAGGGTTTTGTGTATGTGGACGGACAGAAGGTTATCGTAAAAAACGGCATTCCAGGTCAGAAAATCCGCTTTATGATAAATAAAAAGCGTTCCGGAAGAGCGGAGGGGCGTCTTCTTGAGGTGCTCGAAAAGTCGCCTCTTGAGACACGAGAGCCTGTTTGCAGTATTTTTCCCGCCTGCGGCGGCTGTATGTATCAGACAATGGCTTATGAGGATCAGCTTCACATGAAAGAGGAGCAGGTAAGAAGTCTTCTTGACGGAGCAGTAAATGAATGGAAAAAAGGTTCAGGAAGAGATATTCCTTCTTACAAATGGGAGGGGATTCACGGAAGTCCCATAGAGTTTCGCTACCGCAACAAGATGGAGTTTTCTTTTGGTGATGAGTATAAGGACGGCCCGCTTTCCCTGGGGCTTCACAAAAAAGGCAGTACATACGATGTGCTGACAGCGGGAGACTGTAAGCTGGTACATGAGGATATGACGAAAATCCTTCTCTGTGTGTGGGAATATTTCCGCTCCAGGGGTAC
This sequence comes from uncultured Blautia sp., assembly GCA_900540785.1. GTDB lineage: Bacteria > Bacillota > Clostridia > Lachnospirales > Lachnospiraceae > Blautia_A. The sequence continues at coordinate 13,775 of UQHF01000033.1, read as the reverse complement.
TTCCTACTATAAAAAAATGCAGCATACAGGATTCTTGCGTCATCTTCTTTTAAGAAGAGGTGTGACAACAGGAGAAATTCTTGTGCATCTTGTGACAACCACCCAGGAGCAGTGGGAGATGGAGCCTCTTGTACAGGAGCTTCTTGCTCTTCCTCTGGAAGGAAAGATCGTGGGTATTATGCACATTTTAAATGATTCTCTTTCCGATGTGGTACAGAGCGACGAGACGCGCATTCTTTACGGAAGAGATTATTTTTATGAGACGCTTCTCGGTCTTCAGTTCAAGGTAAGTACATTTTCCTTTTTCCAGCCAAATTCCCTGGCTGCAGAAGTGCTGTACAGCGTTGTGCGTGAGTATATCGGTGACACAAGAAATCAGGAAGTTTTTGATTTATACAGCGGTACGGGAACCATTGCCCAGCTTGCTGCCGCTGTTGCAAAAGAAGTAATCGGCGTGGAAATCGTAGAGGAGGCAGTAGAGGCAGCAAAAGAAAACGCCGCCAGAAATGGGCTTACAAACTGCCGTTTTATTGCCGGGGATGTTTTGAAGGTTTTAGACGAACTTCTAGAGAAGCCGGATACGATCATTCTTGATCCGCCGAGAGACGGCATTCACCCGAAGGCTCTGCCTAAGATTCTGGCGTATGGGGTGGAAAATATCGTTTATATTTCCTGTAAGGCGACAAGTCTTGCCAGAGATCTGCCGGCATTTCTGGAGGCTGGGTATCAGTTGGAGAGAGCGTGTTGTGTGGATCAATTCTGTGAGACAGTACATGTGGAGACAGTCGTTCTGCTGACGAGAAAAGCCCGGTAAATCAAGGGTTTTCGGTTACACGGAAGTATATTTTTCAATTAGGCGGTATAGCCCCGTTCAAGGGCTATGCCGTCTTTTCCTATTTATTGGCTTCTTTCTGTTCTGTCTGCGGGTCAGTCGGCAAATGAATTTCCCCCACGAAGTTAAAGACAATATCTACTTTCTGAAAACGCTTGCCGTCTATCTTCTCCGGCGCATGGACAACGATTTTTTTGATAAATTCATTAACGATAGTGGGCGTTAATTCGGTTATTCCCACATATTTGCGGATAATGGCGGCGAAGCTGTCAAAATCGCTTTTATTCTGTTCGTAGGTATCGACTTCCTGTTGTTCTGCCTTTACCTTTTCTGTAAGTTCTTTCTGCTCTGCTTCATATTCTGCGGACAGTTTCAAAAACCGCTCATGGCTGATTGTACCGTTGATGTCGTCCTCATAAATCCGCTTGAAAATCCGGTCAAGTTCTGCAATCCGTTTTCTTGCCTGTCTGACCTCACGCCGCTTGCGCTTCATATCTTTTTCCGCTTCATCAAACCGCTGTTTCTGTATCAGTTCCATAAAAGCAGTGATGTCCTCATAGAACATGGCAGTTACGGCAAATATCCGATTGAGAACGATTTTCCGCAGGACTTCTTCTCTGATGAAGTGTGCCGTACAATCTCCTGCATTGCTTTTATATCTTGCACAGCGGTAATGGTCTTGTGAGCCGTCAAAACTTTTGCAGGTGGCAAAGTGCAGTTTACTTCCACAATCCGCACAGAATACCAAGCCGGAAAACATTCCCTGCCGCTCTGCCTTTGTGGGGCGGCGTTTATTTGCCCTTAATTCCTGTACCCGTTTAAAGACAGCTTCCTCAACGATTGCTTCATGGGTGTTGCGGAAAATCGCCTGCTGTTCTTTTGTAGTGGGAATACGCTTTTTCAGCTTGTGGGATTTGGAATAACTTTTGAAGTTTACCGTATGTCCGCAGTAGTCCATGCGTTCCAAAACTGCTACAATCGTACTTTCATTCCAACTGTACGGATTATCGGGAAGTGATTTTCCTTTCTGCTTTGCATAATGGGAGCGTGTTGTCAGCACTTTATCAGCTTTCAAAATTTTTGCTATTTGCATAGGTCCTTTTCCGGCAACGCATAAATCAAAAATACGCTTTACCACAGCGGCGGCTTCTTCGTCTACAATCCATTTCTTTCTGTCGTTTAGGTCTACCTTATAGCCATAAGGCGGCTTAGTCAGATGTTCTCCTGCCATGCCCTGCGCCCGCTTAATTGCCCTTACCTTTTTACTGGTATCTTTGGCGTAAAAATCGTTAAACAGGTTTCGGAAAGGGGTAAAATCATTGTCGCCCTTTGCACTGTCCACGCCGTCATTGATTGCGATATAGCGCACATCTCTTTCAACGAAAAAGATTTCTGTATAGTAGCCGACTTTCAGATAGTCACGCCCCAAGCGGGACATATCCTTGACAATAACCGTCGCCACATTTCCGGCTTCAATCTCTGTAATCATGCGGTTAAAATTCGGGCGGTCAAAGGTCACACCAGAAACGCCGTCATCAATGAAAAATACCGGATTTGAAAATCCGTTGTCTGCGGCGTATTTAGACAAAACAGCTTTCTGATTGACAATGCTGTTACTATCCCCGTCAAGCGCGTCCTCTTGACTTAAACGGGCGTATAATGCTGTTATCTGTTCGGGCTTATAGGTATTTGCTGTCATGTTCATTCCTCCTGTAATGAACGCCCGACAGACAGGTTGCTATCTCCATTATAGCGGACTTCTTTTTCTTTGTCAGTAGGCGTTTTGACGGTTTCTGATTTTATGAGCCGCTTCATCTTGTCGTAGAGCTGTTCCGAGCCGCCGCAAGAGGTAGACACTTCATAGAACGTGCCGCCGATTTTATAAGTGACTGTTTCGTTTGCCGGATTGCCCCTTTGGGGCTTAAATTCTGCTGTTTCCTGTTCCTGCTTCTTTTCCATTCCTTTCCCGTCCTTTCTAAAGATAAAACTGAATAGCAAGCATAGAGAACGGATAGCCGTTCTCGTAAAATGCCCGACTGCCGCCGGAGCATTTTGCTTGTTGGGAAGTATCCCAAACCCTCATTTCATTAAGCCTTTGAATTGCAGAAGCAATCGCCGTTCCAATCGCCAGACTTCTTCTATGGCGCGTTTTATCTCGTCCATGTCGTCTGCGTAAATTCGTCCGGTTTCGTTGATACGCTTTGCAATCTGATTGATGTTCACACCGATTTTCTGAAGCTGCGCCGTATCCTTTGTATCATGGATGTTATGTATGGGCTGTTGTATGTATAATCTGGAAGATAATATCCCCGTAGAAATCAGAGGATGTACAGCTTTTGCCTATTCCAAAGACAATCGTGTAATTTATGGCAGAAATAATGATTTGCCGCCGTATCTAAAAAAGGGAAGTAACAGTGAAATCTATTCCCCGTTGAACGGAAACCGATTTAATATAACGACATCTTCTTTCATTAACGGGGAAGAAGGGATAAATGAACATGGATTAGCAGTTGCAATGACTTTTGTAATGACAAGTCTGGAAAATATACAGGCAGGTTTTAATTCATGTTTTATTGTAAGGTATCTGCTTGAAAAAGCAAACAGCACAAAAAATGCGCTGCTTATGCTGATGAAGCTCCCGATAGCGTCTAACTGCAATATCCTTATCGCAGATAAGAACGGAGAAATGACTGTCGTTGAATGTACGCCTTATGAAAAAAGAATCCGCGAAGCTGTAAACATGGATAATGGTAAGATTGTGTGTACTGTTAATAGCTTTACATCTGATGAAATGAAGCAGCATGACGCAGCTAAGGGGAACGATTATCATTCTGCGAAACGATATTATACTGTTATGGAGAGTTTCAGCACCCACATAAAAGGAAATCTGATTGAAACGACCGAACAGCTTCTAAAAGGAAATTACGGATTTATGTGTCAATATGATGAACCTAATTTTGAAACGGTCTGGAGTTCTGTATTTGATTTGAAAAATTTGATGATATATCGGGCAGAGGGCGACCCACGAAAAAAGAAATTTGTCGTAGATAGCAGGTTGCATGACGTTGTGCAAAGAAAATAGAATTTCAGAGGAATATCACTGGATTATGTGTCCTGTCTGCCAAAATAAGACACGAAACAAAGTCAGAGAGGATACAGTTTTGATAAATTTTCCGCTGTATTGCCCTAAATGTAAGCAGGAAACTTTGATTGACCTACGAAAATTTCATATTTCAGTTATCCAAGAGCCGGACGCACAGACGCAGAGCCGATAGCACGCTTGAAATATAGCGGCTATCGGCTCTTCTTTTTTGGGACGGAGGTTTTACTATGTCGCTTGCCATTACGCAAACAGTCTCAAAGCCATTAAAAAAAGCCTAATCAAAGCAATGGGAATTTTCACCCATAAGTATGAACTGTCAATTCATTTAACGCGCTTAAATAACTCATACTACCAAACGCCTATGCGGTTTTATGCCTGCATGGGCGTTTGTTGTAATAGCCCCCTACTGGGAAGAAAGGGGGTGAGTTATGATGAAGTATTCTGAACAATTCATGGAGCATATCGAATATGCCTTTGCCGCATTCTGTAAAATCGTTCTCCGTAATGCGGCAATCAGCGCGTACCGCGATTTGGAACGGAAACAGAAGCATGAAGTATCGCTCGACTATCTGATGTCGGAAACGTCTTTTGAACCGTTTGCAACCGACAACTATTTTGAGCAGTATGTTTATGAGAAGCCGACTGTTTTTGTCGTGCAAGGGAAAGAAGTTGTCGTTACAAGTAAACGGTTAGCCGATGCATTAGCTAACCTGTCAGAACAAAGGCGTACTGTTCTGCTGATGAATTTCTTCCTCGGTTACAGCGAAAGAAAAATCGGGAATGAGTACGGAAGAAGCAGAAGTACAGTCAACTACTGGAAACTGGCGGCATTGAAGCAGTTAAGAAAAGAACTGGAGGAAACAAAACATGAGGAATAAGAAACTGATACCCTTTGAAACCATTGAGAAAGCTGTTGCCGGCGAGCCGGAAGCCATAGACGCGGTACTGCGGCATTACACAGCGCGGAGTAAATACCTGTCTACCTATCGCGGGCATATTAACGACGATATTCAAGACCGTTTGAAAGCACAGCTTATCAAAGCTATCCTGCAATTCCGCTTTGACAGGTAGTAGCAAAGCCAGAAAAAGCCGTCAAGGATAAAATGCACGTTTGCGCGTCCTTGACGGCTTTCCCTGTCTTTGCTGTCGGGCAACCAAGAGAGCGCAATCGGATAAACCGCTTACGCTCTCTATCCAGTATGGAATGTTACGCGATAGAGTGTACTTCTCGCTTGATTTAAGCGGCTTGCAGAACGTGTAAAACGCTTAGATGATATTTTATACTTCTACCCTCAAAAATGACGTTCTATTGCGTAACAGCTATTCAAACAGCTATTACTATATTAAACACCATTTACTATGTAGATATGCCATGATATAATTAAATATAATTTGAAAATCTCGAAGGGGGAAAATATATGGCAAATATAGAATATATAGAAAAGGATTGCTTTGAAGAACTGTTTGGTATGCGGACTGGCTATGTATTAGATTTTTCCAATCGAGGGTTTCAAGAGTTTGTTTTTGAAAAAATACATCTTGATATATATGCTAAATATCAGGGACTATCTAAAGCAAAGATATTGCGCAAGATAATGTCTGATTATGATAATGTAACGGTTGGAAAATTATTATTAGAACTAATGAGATATATGCAAGCAAAAGGAATGGTCAGTGATAAAAATAAAGCTAATTTTAAGAAGTGCGCTGAAATTGGTAACCGTCTTATTGGAAAAAATGTTACTGTAAAAACGCCAACTCAGACCTCATCTCCAAAATCAACAGTTCCTATTGTGGATTATGATTTATTTTTGAAAGAACTAACAAATATGTCAAACCACTCTGATACACCACAATCAAGAGGTTTTGCATTTGAAAAATATTTGAAAAAGTTATTTGAAGATTACAATTTAGAACCACGAGGTAGCTTTAAAATAGTTGGCGAACAAATTGATGGGAGCTTTATTTTGCATAATGAAATTTATTTATTGGAAGCCAAATGGACAAACAAAAAAATAGACAAAGCAGATTTAGTTGTTTTCAATGAAAAGGTGTCTTCAAAGTCGAGTTTTACGAGAGGATTATTCATTAGTTTTTCCGGTTTTTCTGATGAAGCATTGACTACATTCGCAAATGGCAGAAGTGTCAGAATAGTTTTAATGACGGTACAGGAATTAGCAATAGCGTTAAGTCGCAAACTTGATTTTACAAAAGTGTTATCAGCTAAAGTTAGAGCATTAGCAGAAGAAGGCGATTTTAATAAATCTATTTTAAGTTTATGAAAATATGGAGAGCTTATCACATAAAACGGAAAGCTCTCCATATACATTTGCACTCTGTCTGTCAGCGTTAGTGATAAGTTGTTGTGAATACTCCCTTATCAGCGTAAAACTAAAGGTTTCTGCGATTTTAGAAGAAAAATGGATGTGTGTTTCTGTTTCCGTAGAGTGATGATATAAGCGGAGTTTACCCCAGGGGATAGGCTTTGGGGAACGGGAGATATACATTTTGGCGAAAGGATACTTTTTCGCAAAAGTTGTTTCACGTCATGAGGATGAGAAGATGAGTAATGATTTTGAGAATTCACAGGAGTATAGGAAAGCACTTGAGATAGCTAAGAAGCAGGAAGAATTATATAAAAATGTTACGAAAGCGATATCTCCAGAAGCGTTAGCAAAATTTCAAGAACTCAGTAACAAATTAAGCGAATGGAAGAATTCACTTAATAATATGCCGGGGCTTCTAAAGTTTGCAGAAATGCTCAAAAATTATCAGCAAGAGGTCAGAGTAACTGAAGGTTTAACTGAAGCTGAGTTTGAAGAAAAATATAGATCTGAAATTGAGTGGAGTGAAAAGTTCGGAAAAAATGGTTGGGTTATTTCTGAGCATTCTAATCCTGCAGATATTAAAAATTGGGAACAATTATTACGTGAAGGGGAAGCAAAGGTAGCAGAGTTTTTTGACGGAGAAGATATTGTAATTCTTGATGTGATTATAGAGGGATTACAAGAAAAGTATGTTTCGGACGAGATACAGTTATATTTTAAGAATGGTATGCAAGCTTTTGAAAATGAAGATTATATGACTGCATCTATGTACTTGCTTGCATTACTTGATAATAGAGTGAATAAATTAGTTGATTTTCCGAACCAACATATGAGTTACAAAGTTAAATATTCTAATAGTGGCTTTGCAAATCAAATGGCCGAGGATTTTAGACAGCTTACCGAAAAACGAGGATTTATGTCAAAGAAAATATACTTTTTGGAAATGTATCCTTCGTTAATTGCATATTTGAATAGGATATTTATAGATGGCTCATACAAGTTCGAAAAAGGTATAGAACCTCCGTATTTGAATAGGAATTGGTTAATGCATGGTCGAATGAATAGAAGCATTGAAAGATATGAATGTATACAGATTTTGAATGCACTAAGTGTTATCGAGTTCATGTTTGGAGATAGGTAAGGAGCATTACGAATGAATAAAAGAGATGATTTTTCGCAAAAAACTATAGATACATTGTGTGAAAGAGTGGGAGGAAAGTGTTCTAATCCAAATTGTAGAAGAGAAACAAAAGGTCCCCACAGCAATCCACAAAAAAGAGTATCAATTGGTGAGGCGGCACATATAACTGCGGCAGCTGAAGGCGGACCAAGATACAATCCGGACTTGACGCCAGAGGAGAGAAGTAGTATAGAAAATGGAATTTGGTTGTGTAGGTCTTGTGCCAGATTGATAGATAGTGATGAAAGGGTATATTCGATAGAATTACTGAGAATGTGGAAGTATGCAGCTGAATACGAATAATCTTGCATTATTAATCAGACAGATAATTGGTTAAAAACAAACGTTGTATTTGAAAATAGAAAAAATATAGCGTGTAGGAAGGCAAAAGAAGCATTAGATAATTTGCACGGTATATTGCAATACGCATATGAATATTGGAAACATAATTTTGAAAATCGACATTATGGTTCATTTTTGGAAAATGAGCTGATGGAACATTGGGTTTTATATGAAGATGACTTAAAAAGAATTTATACATTTCAAGAGAAAAGAGTGCTTTTGAATGAGGTATTATTGGAGTATTCACCGGATTTGACCGGAAGATATGGCAGTGCAGTGAGCGTTACAAAGTAAAAGGTGTTATGGCTGTTCCAACCGCTATGTGGAGGAAGAAACGCTGATAAAGGCTTATCTGATAGCATGGAATGCTCTGGTTGAGAATCGAGAGGCTTTCATGGAGCGTTGGAAGGAACAGATGCAGAGTGAGAATCTATTGGAAGGTTACCGGGCGGAGAAGTTCATAGAGTACACGGATGGGGCACAGCCTTTGACGGAGATGGATACGGACTTTATGCTGAAAACGCTGGACTACATCAAAGTCTTTGAGGATGGCACGTTGCTGGTGGTGTTCCTGGACGGGACGGAAATTGAATGTAGAAGTGAAAAAGAATAATAGAATACACCAGCGAAAATAAATTATTTTGGTTGGTGTATTTTTCTTGCAAATTCTGTAATTGGCAGTATAATAATGTTGATATCGTTGTTTTCAAGATGGTTGGAGGAAACGGGATGTCTGATGCAAATAATTTGTTGGAAAATGCGGTGATAGAAACGAAAAATGTATTGCCGGGAGAAAAGTTTCTGCTAAGAGATTTGTTTAAGGGATATGAACGGAATAGAATATCACGAAGTGATAGATTACTGCTGGGGACATTGTTTTTGAATTATGTAAAAACATTTAAAGGTAGTATTGTAGCAGTAGAGAAAACATCCTCTGGACAACAACAGTATAGAAAAGTGTAAGTGATTAAGATGGACGTACATACAAGAGAAACCAGAAGTTATAATATGTCCCAAATAAAGAGTAAAAATACAAAACCAGAAGAAACAGTTAGGAAGTATTTGTTTGGCCGGGGGTTGAGATACAGAAAAAATGATAAAAGGTTGCCTGGGCATCCTGATATTGTATTACCAAAATACAAAACAGTTGTTTTGGTAAATGGTTGTTTTTGGCATGTGCATGAGGGATGTAAATATTTTAAATGGCCTGACAGCAATGTGGAATTCTGGAAAAATAAATTAACAGAGAATAGAAGAAGGGATGTTGTAAAAATTCAGGCGCTTAAAGAGTTGGGCTGGAAGGTTATTGTAGTTTGGGAATGTGAATTAAAGGGAGATAATCAAACAACCAGATTAAACAAACTGTATTTAGAAATAACACAAAGAGAACAAAAAACGTAATTGATAGGAGCTTAAAGATGGCAAAATTAAGGTATTTGGATCTTTTCGCTGGAGCGGGAGGATTATCGGAAGGATTTATAAGAGCGGGTTTTACACCGGTATCACATGTAGAAATGGATGCCGCTGCTTGCTATACCTTAAAAACAAGATTAGCTTACAAATGGCTTTTGAATGAAGGCAAATCAGATATTTATGACTCCTATCTTCGTGGAGAGATTACAAGAAATGCATTCTATGCAGAAGTGCCAGAGTCATTGTTGTCTACCGTGCTGAATTATGAAATATCATGGGATAACATTGAGGAAGTATTCCAAAGAATAGATGATAATTTGGATGGTGAAAAAATAGACTTAATTGTAGGGGGGCCCCCATGTCAGGCATATTCTTTAATTGGAAGAGCTCGTGATGAAAACGGAATGCTGGGAGATAAGCGGAATTATTTATATAAGTTATATGCAGAGTTTTTGAAAAAATTTAAGCCAAAGTATTTTGTGTTTGAAAATGTAACAGGATTATTGTCTGCTAAAGATACAGATGATCAATTACATTTCGACAAGATGCGTAATTTGTTTCAGCAGTGTGGATATAAAACAGAGTATAAAGTGCTGAATGCAGCAGATTATGGGGTGCTTCAAAACAGAAAAAGAGTTATTTTGATTGGAAAGTACGGAGATGAAGAAAATTTTTATCCTGCAATAGTAAAAAAAGAAAGGAAATATAATGTTGGTGAGATTTTTAGAGATCTACCGGAATTACAAGCTGGAGCCGGAAGTGCCAGACCTGTACAGACGTTGGATTATCAAGGGACGTATTTATATGAGGCAGGGATAAAATCAAGGAATAATCAAATGATTACATTCCATAATGCAAGACCTAATACAAAACAGGACAAAGAAATATATAAAATTGCTGTGGATTTATGGAATAAAGAGCATAAGCGGTTGAGTTATATTGATTTGCCAGAGGATCTGCAATCGCAAAACAATAAAGAATCTTTTTTAGATAGATTTAAGGTTGTGGCTTCAAATGCGGAATGTTCACAAACCGTGGTGGCTCATGTTGCAAAGGATGGGCACTATTTTATCCATCCGGATATTACTCAGAACAGATCACTTACACCTAGGGAAGTTGCAAGATTGCAGACCTTTCCGGATGACTATTATTTTGAATCGGTGTCAGGTAAACCTTCCAGAACGACTGCTTATAAACAAATTGGTAATGCAGTCCCCGTTTGTTTGGCGGAGATAATTGCAAAATCATTATTGGAGGTATGGTAATGGAGAATAATGATGTTTTTACTGTTCGACCGGCAGGACGTCATTTATTAACGATAGGAAAAGATTTAATACAAGATAAATTTGCGGCGTTAGTTGAATTAGTGAAAAATTCTTATGACGCAGATTCCGAAGATGTTATTATTTCTTTTGTTGGCAATTATGAACGAAATGGATTGGATATATTAATAGAAGACCATGGACATGGTATGTCAAGGACGGATGTTGTTAATAAATGGTTAGTTCCTTCGACTTCTTACAAAGTCGAAAATCGGAAAAGCCCTAATGGAAGGATAATGCAAGGACGTAAAGGGATTGGAAGATATGCTGCTAGTATTTTAGGAGAGGAATTATATCTCGAAACAACTGATAAGTTTGGAAATATGACAAGCCTTTATATTAATTGGGAAGATTTTGAAAACGCAGAGTACTTAGATCAGGTACCGTTAGAAGTAAAAAGCCAACATACAGGTAAATGTTCGGGAACCAAGTTGCTAATACATGGTTCTAAAAAATATTTGGACGAGTGGAATGACAAACAATTAAAAAGATTGAGATTCGAATTGAAAAAATTAATTCCGCCCAAAGTTGTCAATACATTTGATGAAACTTTTAGCATTGTAATGCAGTTTGATAATTTTTATGAAAAACAGGAAAAAATTATTGTCGAAGATATTAAACCATATCCTATTTTGGAATTATATGATTATCAAATTACAGGAATTATTGAGAGGAGTGGGAAAGGAGAATTTGAATATAGTAATAATAAAATAAAAAATGCCGCTTCAGAAAAGATTACATGTGACTTTGGCCCTACCTTTTGTGGAAAGTTAATAATTGATATTAGAGTATATGACCGAGATAAAGAAGCGATAGAACAGCTTATTGCCAGAGGGCTGAAAGATGAAAAAACAAACGAATATGTTTCAGGGTTGCAAGCACGTCAATTATTAAATGAAGTTAATGGGATTGGAGTTTATAGAAATGGTTTTAGGATTCGACCGTTGGGTGATTCTGATTTTGATTGGCTTAAGTTGAATGAAAAACGTGTCCAAAATCCAACCATGAAAATTGGCAGTAATCAAGTGGTCGGTTATGTGCATATTCAATCCGAGGAAATTTCTCATCTGGAAGAAAAAAGCGCACGAGATGGTTTGAAGGACAATTTAGCATATCAAAGGTTAAAAGAATTGACAGAGGCAGTGATTGTTGAACTTGAAAAGAGACGTTACTTATATAGAAGAAAAGTTGGTTTGGCAAATCCAGTCAAAAAAATTGAGAATGAATTAGATGGTTTATATAATTATGAACCGTTGAAAAAAAATATTTCTACTTCTTTGAAAAAAGCTGGTATGAATGCAAAAATAATCGCTGAAATCGAAGATATTATTAACAAAGAGCAAAGAAAGAAAAATGAATCAATCGAAGAAATTCGAAAAGCTGTTGCTGTATATCAAGGTCAGGCAACACTAGGAAAAATAGTAAACATTATATTGCATGAGGGAAGAAGACCGTTAAATTATTTTAATAATCAAATTCCTAATCTGAATTATTATGTTGAAGATTTTAGAAAGCAACCAGACGGTGTTAATGTATCAAAGATTATAGAATTATCGGAGGGAGTAGGAGATAATGCGAAAATATTCGTAGATTTGTTTGGGCGATTAGATCCGTTGGCTGCAAAAAAACGTGAGACAAAAAAACATTTTTTTGTGAAAGAAATTATCAAAGGAGTTGTTTCAGTTTTTGAAAATGAGTTGAAAAAAGAAAAAATAGATATTGATATTGTTGGTGATGAGGAAGCCTCTTTAAATGGCTGGCGTCAGGATATATACACAATTTTTACTAATTTGATAGATAATAGTTTATTCTGGATTCATGAAAAAAAATGTGATGTTAGAAAAATCAGTATCTCTGTATTGATGGATGATGGTGTTTGGTATGTGGATTATCAGGATACAGGTCCGGGTATAGAAGCAGATTTATTGGAAAGTGGTGTGATTTTTGAACCTGAGTTCACAACAAAACCCGGAGGGATGGGATTGGGACTTTCTATTGCGGGTGAAGCTGCTCAAAGAAACGGATTACAATTGGTTGCTTTACAATCAGAGGAAGGAGCCCATTTTAGGCTGATACAAAAGTAAAGGGGATAGACATGTATAAAATTCTATTAGTAGAAGATACAAAAAGTGATGTGAAATCGTGTGCGGATTCTGTTGATATTATGAATAGACAAAATTCTGATATTCAGATAGAAATTGATATTGCATCATCGTATGAAAATGCCTTGGAAAAATTAAATAAGGATTATGCAAATTTCGCAGGTGTAATTATTGACATAAAATTAAATGGGGAAAATACTGGAAATGAAATAATTGAGCAGATAATAAATCAATACAGATTGCCAGTGGCGGTTATGACAGGTACTCCAGATACTATTTTGGAAGAGGATTCTCCAATACATATTTATAAAAAAGGTGAGGATAAGTACCAGGATATTATTAATAATTTGATAAAAACTGTGAATACAGGTTTGTTTAATGTTATAGGGGGAAAAGGAATAATCGAAACAACTATGAATCAAATCTTCTGGAGAAATCTTTATCCACAGGCAGAAATGTGGGAAAAATTAAAAGAGGAAGGATATGAAACAGAGAAGATATTGCTACGATTTGCTATTTCACATATTCAAGAATTGTTAGATTATGAAGTTCCAAAATATGTAACGCAGGAGATGTACATAAAGCCACCAATTACGGAAGATATTAACACAGGGTCAATAGTGAAAAATAAAGAAGATGGTATATACTATGTAGTATTATCACCGCCTTGTGATTTGGCAATTCATGATGGGAAAATGAAAACAGATACTGTAATGATTTGTGAAATTGAACCACTTGAAGGAATTAGTAAAGAAGTAATAGGAGAGGCTTCTTCACCCAAAAAAAAAGCTAAATGTCTCAAAAAAGCAATAACAAATAATTATACAGAATTTTATCACTGGTTACCACAAAATGAGTTGTTTGTTGGTGGATATATAAATTTTAGACATGTATATAATTATTCGCCGGATGAATTGAAAAATCAATTTGAAAAACCAGAATTGCACATATCTAGCTATTTTGTTAAAGATATTTTAAGTCGCTTTTCTGCCTATTATGCGAGGCAGGGACAGCCTGATTTTAAATTTGACGAAGAAGCAGAAAAATTAGTCAAGAAAATCTTTGGGGAATAATGGTTATTGAAGGAATCGTTTATTAAGAGCCTGTGAAAAAATCTCTGTAAATTAAACACTATAAAGGTCTTCTATGATAAA
>UQHF01000032.1 GCA_900540785.1 uncultured Blautia sp. | reverse complement strand
GTACGCACGGTGGTGTGAGAGGACGGCGGTTAGTCACCGCCTCCTACTCGATTACACTATATTACTCTGTCGGTGCTGCTGCGCCGTCTGCTGCAGGAGCGGCTGTTCCATCTGCTGCCTGCTGGGTGCCTGCGTCCGCCGTCACTGCTGTCACATAGTCACCAGATGCGTAGCATACCGTTCCGTTATAATCTACACGAATCCAGCCGTTTTCACATACGCCGGTACTGTTTAACTGCACACCCGGCTCCACGCTTCCAACCATTTCCGCATCTGCGCTTGCATCTGCACGGAGATTTACTGCCGCAGTCGTCTGATACGTTCCGTTTTTCACTTCTACCTTTGTTCCTCCCGGAGTCTGCTCGATCACAGGTGCCGGTGTAGGGGTTGCTTCCGGTGTAGGGGTTACCTCCGGTGTTGGAGTAGGCTCCGGTGTAGGGGTTGCCTTTATTACAGTTACCACTGCATCTCTTCCTTCTGTAAAGCCACATCCCGGAATACAGAAGATCATTCCGAGAAGCATCACGAGAAGTCCTGCTTTTTTCATTTTGGTTCCTCCTTTAAAACACACAATCAGTATGTATTTTTCTCTCGTCTCTTCCAACAATATACATGATTCTTGTAAATTATGCAAGCTATAATATTTTAAAACCTGAAATCTCTTTTTCCGTTTTCTATATCCTGAAGGTTCCGAATACAGATTTCTCTTGTCTTGTCCCGCTCAATATTGGCAAGTTCTTTTTCAATCAGTTTTAACCCTCTTTCCTTTGTTTCCGGGGAGGCGTAATCCTCCAGATACTCTTTTAATGTCATCAGGGCATTGGGATGACAGCAGTTTGCGATCTGCCCTGTTTTTACAAGAGACATGAACCGGTCTCCCGTCCTTCCTTCTCTGTAGCAGGCTGTACAAAAACTTGGGATATAGCCAAGCTTCAAAAGCCAGTTTACCACCTCGTCCAGAGTCCGTCTGTCACTCACATCAAACTGAGCGGAATTTTCTTCCACCTTCTCTTCCTCCGCATATCCTCCTACAGAGGTACGGGAACCACCGCTTATCTGAGAAATTCCAAGATCAAGCACCTTTTCTCTGCAGGCTACGGATTCTCTTGTAGAAATGATCATACCTGTATACGGAACGGCGATGCGGATCACTGCCACGATTTTCTGGAAAATCTCATCCGGCACTGCATTGGAAAAATCAGCCGTATCAATATCATCTGCCGGACAGATTCTGGGAACACTTATGGTATGGGGACCAACTCCAAATCTTGCCTCAAGATGCTCTGCGTGCATTAAAAGTCCTACAAAATCATACCGGTATGTTTCCAGTCCAAAAAGAACGCCGCAGCCTACATCATCAATTCCGCCTTCCATTGCGCGATCCATTGCTTCTGTGTGATAAGCATAATCACTTTTCGGACCTGTTGGGTGAAGCGATTCATAACTTTCCTTATTATATGTTTCCTGGAATAAAATGTAAGTACCGATTCCCGCTTCCTTTAATTTTCTGTAATTCTCCACGGAAGTTGCGGCGATATTTACATTCACACGGCGAATGGCTCCATTTTTGTGCTTGATACCATAAATGGTTTTGATACTTTCCAGAACATATTCAATGGGATTGTTTTTGGGATCTTCTCCCGTCTCAAGAGCAAGGCGCTTATGCCCCATATCCTGAAGCGCGATCACCTCACGGCGAATTTCTTCCTGTGTTAATTTTTTTCTGCGGATATGCTTATTCTTTGCATGATACGGACAGTATACACAGCCGTTGATGCAGTAATTAGAAAGATAAAGGGGCGCAAACATAACAATACGGTTTCCGTAAAATTTCTTTTTGATCTCCTTTGCCGTTCCATACATTTTTTCCACAAGCTCCGGATCCTCACACGCGAGAAGAAGCGCTGCCTCCCTGTGGGTAAGGCCCTTACAGTCTCTTGCCCGCTCGATCAATGCTTCCACTGCCTCTTTGTTATTTTTGTTTTCTTCTGCCCAGGCAATGGTATCAAGAATCTCCTGATGGTTAATAAACTCCTCTGCTTTTGCTGAATGTACATTATACATCATTCTGTCATCCTTTCCTGTCATAAATTTTCAAATAAAACTTCCACATTTCCACCGCATATCATGCCCAGATTTTCAAGGTCTGCGCTTTCCTTCTGTGAAAGATTATAAGCTATGGTTTCCAGCTTTTCTGTATTTGCTGCGTTTCTCTTTTCTGCATGGCAAAGAGCCTGAAATTCCACACTTCCTCCGCCTATGGTTCCATATAAATTTCCCTCTCTGTCAAGAAACATTTTACTGCCCACTCCTCTTGGGGAAGAACCACTTTTTCTCACTATGGTAAGCATTGTGCCGTGCCGTCCTTCTGCTGCTGCCTTTTCTATCCTTTCATCATTAGAAACTCTTTTAAACCGGTTTTTTATCTGCACGATCTCCGCCATAATACTCACCGCAATTTCCTCCGGTGTCTCTCCTCCGATGGGAAGACCAATAGGCGCATGAATAGAATCAAGCTGTTTTTCTTCAAAGCCCTCTGAAAGAAGCATTTCTCTTGTAAGCTTTACCTTTGTTCTGCTTCCGATCATTCCAAAATACGTGTAAGGCCGCCTTAAAATCTGTCTTGCACATAGGGCATCGCCCTGATGTCCTCTTGTGACTACCACATAATAGGCATTCTCATAAACTGGTATCTTCTCTCCAAGCTCATGAAAGCCTCCCAAAATACGTGCGTCTGCCTCGGGAAATCTCTCTTTTGTAAGAAATTCTTCCCGGTCATCCATGACGGTCACATGAAACCCCAGCATTTTTGCCATGTGCGCCACAGGGCAGGAAACATGTCCTGCTCCGAGAATCACAAGATGCGGATTCTTTTCCAGAACCTCCACAAAAATGCGCCCTTTATCCGTATCCAGGATTTTGGTTTCTTCCATCTTGTCTATCTCCTCCAGATATGGATTCCAGAAATCGCCTGCCCTGTCCTGTCCTGTTATTCCCTCTCCTTTATAAATCCCATCTAAAAATACAGCACGCTTTACTTTGCCCTGTTTGTCAAGCAGCTCATAAAGTTTTCTATACATACAACCCCTCCGTTTCTCTCTTTAGAATACCAAGATTTTTAGAAAATTTCAACAAAACATTGAGGTTTTTCTTTGATTATATTATAATGTTTGTATTATTTGACACAAAGGAGAAGATTATGAATTCCGCACTTTATGAGAATTATTTAAGTATACTGAAACACGAGCTGGTTCCGGCTCTTGGCTGTACCGAACCAATCGCCATTGCATATGCCTCTGCAAAAGCAGTTCAGGCATTGGGTGAATTTCCCCAGTCTATTGAAATGTGCTGCAGCGGAAACATCATCAAAAACGTAAAAGGGGTCACTGTTCCAAATTCCGGCGGAATGAAGGGCATTGATGTGGCGGCTGTTCTAGGAGCGGTAGGCGGGAACCCCGACCAGGCGCTTGAAGTTTTAAAAAATGTAACCCAGAAAGACATTGACCGCACAAAGGAATTACTGGAACAGAAAATCTGTTCCTGTTCACTTGAGGAAAATGTCGCAAATCTTTATATCCGGGCGCGTGCGGTAAAAGGGGAACATTACGCAGAAGTTACGATTGTAAATCATCACACAAACATTACCAAAATCGAAAAAGACGGAGAAATCCTTCTTGAAAATCCGGTAAAGGAAGAAGAAGCCTCTCCTGAAATCGATAAATCCAGACTTACTGTAAAAGATATTCTTGATTTTGCTGACCAGGTGGAAATTTCTGATGTGGAGGAGATTCTGGAGCGTCAGATACAGATGAATACTGCCATCGCACAGGAAGGACTGGATAATAATTATGGTGCGCAGATCGGAAAAACTCTGATGCACACCTGGGGAAAAGGCGTCATTACACGCGCCTGTGCAAAAGCGGCAGCCGGAAGCGACGCACGTATGGGCGGCTGTTCCATGCCGGTCGTCATTAACTCCGGAAGCGGAAATCAGGGAATTACCGTCTCTCTCCCACTTGTTGTCTATGCAGACGAATGGGACATTTCCAGACCAAAGCTGTACCGCTCTCTTGTAGTCAGCAATTTAATTGCCATTCATCAGAAATATTATATCGGAAGTCTTTCCGCATATTGTGGTGCAGTCAGTGCAGCCTGCGGTGCAGGAGCCGGCATCACCTATATGTACGGCGGCAATTATGAACAGGTGTCTTTGACTATCATCAATACACTCGGAAATGTGGGCGGCATTGTCTGTGACGGAGCAAAACCTTCCTGCGCTGCAAAAATCGCCTCTTCTGTGGACGCCGCACTTATGGCATTTCATTTAAGTATACAAAATAAAAGTTTCCTTCCCGGAGAAGGTATCATAAAAGGCGACGTAGAAGAAACCATAAAAAGTATGGGTTACATCGGCCGCGTGGGAATGCGAGAAACAGATACAGAAATTTTAAATATCATGATAGATAAAGCAGACGTAAACAGAGAATGTTAAAATTTAATATTTGACAAATGTCCGGATCACCTTATATACAGGTCATTCGGACATTTTCCTGTCCGGCTGTAAGAAGATTGTAAGAAGTGGCTGCTATAATAAAAGCATAAACGAAACACAGCAGGAGGTTTTTATTATGGCTATACTCAAAACAAAGGATTTAAAAAAAATATATGGCAGCGGTGAAAATGAAGTTCACGCTCTGGACGGTGTATCCATTTCCGTTGAAGAGGGAGAATTTGTGGCAATCGTCGGTACATCCGGAAGCGGAAAATCCACCCTGCTCAATATGATCGGCGGACTGGACCGCCCTTCTTCCGGGAGCGTAATTGTCAGAGGAAAAGAACTTATGAAAATGGAGAACGAACAATTAACTATTTTCCGGCGCAGAAATGTAGGTTTTGTTTTTCAAAACTATAACCTGCTTCCTATTTTGAATGTATATGAAAATATTGTTTATCCCATTGAGATTGATGGCAGCAAAGCAGACAAAGAATTTTTAAGACGGATTATCCACAGTCTGGGACTGGAGCATAAGCTTAAAAACATGCCGAACAACCTTTCCGGCGGACAACAGCAGCGTGTGGCAATCGCAAGGGCACTTGCCACAAAGCCTGCCATCATTCTTGCAGATGAGCCAACGGGAAATCTGGATTCCAAAACGAGTATGGACGTAATCCTTCTCATGCAGTCTGTCAGCAGAGAATTTAATCAGACCATACTCATGATCACCCATAACGAAGAAATTGCTCAGATGGCAGACCGCATTATCCGCATTGAAGACGGGAAAGTTGTTTCAGGAGGTGGGAACCATGCACAATAACCGAAATAAGAAGGCTCTCCGGCGTGTGGAAAAAGGAATGATGAAAGCCAATCGCACCCGCAATATTTTTGCCATTGTTGCCATTGCTCTTACCACATTTATGATCACAACAGTTTTCAGCCTGGGGATCAATTACAAAGAAAATATGGATTTAATGGAAATTCGCACCTCCGGTACCAGTGCAAATGTTATGCTTGCTATGCCGACATCAGAACAGGAAAAAGAAATCCGTTCTTTAGATTACGTAAATATAATTGGCACACAATATATAATCGGTTCTGTTACAGGTAAAAATGATGCAGACCGTGACCTTGTCATTTCCATGCAATGTTACGACAATACAGAATGGGAAAAACATTATAAAGAAGCAATCAGCGATATAAACGGCACGTATCCCAAAAATAAAAACGAAATCATGTTGTCTGAGGACGCGCTTTCACAGCTGGGAATTGAAAATCCCAAACTTGACATGGAAATCCCATTATCTTATGTATCAAAAGATGGCGAACAGAACGATACCTTTACCTTGAGCGGATGGTTTTGTTCTTACACAGGAACGGGTATGGCATTTCTGTCAGAACGCTATTGTCTGGAACATGGATACACATTACAAAATAGCGGTGTTCTCTCCATGTCTTTAGACAGACCGAAAGAAAATTTTTATGATATACAGGACGATATTTCCTTAAATGAAAATCAGACGTTTCAAGGTTGGATTTCTTTATCGTCTTCCAGCGGCTCTCTCTATGCAATGGTTATTCTTCTGGTGTTCTTTATCATAGGCAGCGGTTATCTTCTGATTTATAATGTACTTTATATTTCTATTTCCAGAGACACCCGCTTCTATGGATTGATCAAAACTCTGGGAACAACAGAACGGCAGATCAAAACGCTGGTAAAACGGCAGGCAGTGACTTTCGCCTGCATTGGAATACCGATCGGTATTATTCTGGCAGGTATCCTTTCCTTTGGAATTGTACCTCTTCTTCTGGAAAATGCGTTCAATAGCGGAAAATCTATTATGGACGCAGAAATATTTTTTCATCCAAGCATTTTTATTTTATCCATACTCTTCTCTGCTCTGACTGTATGGATTTCATGCAATACACCGGCAAAAATCGCCGGAAAGATTTCTCCAGTAGAAGCCCTGCGATACCAGAATTTTGCTTCTTCCAAAACAAAAAGCAGAAATTCTACAAACGGCGGAAAACTTTATGTAATGGCATATCACAATGTATTCCGGGATAAAAAACGGGCATTCCTTGTATTTATGTCCCTGTTTATGGGAATCACCATGATTTTAGGCGTCAATGGGATTACGGGAAGTATGAAATCAGAAAATTATATCAAAACATATCTTGATTATGATTTTGAATACACAGATATTCAGTTTAAACAATATGAGCAGCCCAATAAAGAAATCCCACAGTTTGATGAACAGTTCGTAAAACAGATAAAACAAATTGATGGGATAAAAAATGTAGACGTCCAGAAAACCGTATGGGCAGGCATTGATTTTGATGAAACGGCTCTGGAAGATTTTATGAAAATCAAATACGAAGACAGCAGATATAAAGCTCATGAACAGTCTTATGACGAAATGATCGCAGATCTTAAAAAATATGCCGATGCCGGAGATTATGGCTGCTATATTACAACGCTAAATGACAGGGCACTGGAAGAATACAACGCGAAACACCAGGACACCCCCATTGATATTGAAAAATTTAATCGCGGAGAAACTGCAGTTGCAGGAATGGATACAGAATATAACGCTCCCAATACTGCATTAGTAGGAAAAACCTTATCTTTCACTGCAGATACTCCAGACGGCATAACAACTGATTTTCTGATTGACGGCTCATTTTATTTTGGAGATTATGAAAATAATCTTTCTGAGGGAATCGGACAGCGCAAAGATATTCACATTGTACCGGAAATCATTTATGTCAGTGAAGCAGGCATGAAACGATTAACAAGCACACCCGTTATTTCCGCAATCGGTGTTAATATTAAAGACAGGAAGCAATTAAAACAGATCGACGGCGAATTACAATCCATAAACAGTACATTAACTCAATCAGAATGGCAATTTGAGAGTGCTCTCGGAAAAACAGAGCAATTCAATCAAATGACCTATGCCGAAAACCTGACAGGAAACGGAATTGCCCTTCTTCTTATTGTGACAGGACTGATCAATTTTGTTAATGTTATGCTGACAGGTGTGGTTGCACGAAAAAATGAGTTTGCGATCATGGAAAGTATCGGGACTTCTAAAAAGCAGATTCAGAAAATATTAACTCTGGAAGGTGGTATTTACGCCCTTGTCACTACAGCGCTTATTATGACCTTGGGCAATGCGTTCCTGCTTCTTGTTGCAGACGCAGTTCCACATATAGCAGATTATGCAAAATTTCAATATCCATTTACTCTTGTAATCTGTCTGATTTTTGTTATATTTATCATATGTCTGAGTGTTCCGGCAATCGTGTATCATGCAGTCTCAAAAGAAACCGTAATAGAGCGGCTACATGATTTCGGAAATTAGTTACACACAGGGCAGATTTTTCTTACTTCTGCCCTGTTATTTTCATATACGGAGTGATTTACATGGCAAATATATTTTTATTAGAAGATGACAGGATTTTAAGCAAAGGAATTTCCATTGCTCTGGAAAAAGATGGACATCATATAACAACGGCTTATGGTTATGTAGAAGCCTTACAGAAATACACCTTAAAAAAATACGATTTATTCCTACTTGATATTAACCTTCCAGATGGAAATGGCATGAACTTCTGTCAGAAAATCAGGCAAACCTCACAGCTTCCCGTATTATTTTTAACAGCAAATGACACAGAGGACGATATGCTGAACGGCTATGACGCCGGCTGTGATGATTATATTTCCAAGCCATTTTCCTTAGCTGTTCTGCGAAGAAAAGTATCTGCGATCTTAAAAAGAACCATCGCAGACAACACAAGGATCCAGTATAAAGATTTAGAAGTAGATACTGAAAAATGCCTTGTACGACTGCAGGGGGAAGAAATCCATCTCAGCGCAACAGAATATAAGCTCCTCTGCTATTTAATGCAGCACAGAGGAACGGTTGTCACAAAAACAATGCTTCTGGAAAATTTATGGGATATAGACGGCAATTTCATCGATGATAACACTTTGCGCGTACACATCAAAAGGCTGAGACAGAAATTAAATGATGATAACCAGGAATACATCGTCACGGTTTTCGGAATTGGTTATACCTTTGGAGAATGAATATGAAGTTTTTTAAATATATCAGAAAAATCCTTATTTTATCAGAACTCATACTGTCTGCTGCTCTTATTATCATCCTGTGTTTTGCGCAGATAAATCCTTCCATAAAAATCGGACTGTTAATTGTAATTACTCTCCTCTTTGGAATCTTTTGCCTGTCAGATTATCTGCATAACCGGTATCTTGATGATATGTTAGAACAGCTTGCCTTTTTAATCGAGGAACTGGTCGGAAATCAGGAAATCCATGTTTTTTCCGAATTGGAAGATACGCTTCTTTCCCGTCTGCAGCACCAGCTTTTAAAACTGCGCTCTGTTTTATTACAACAAAATAATCTTCTGGAAAATGAAAAAAAACAGATTAAATCCCTGATTTCTGATATATCGCATCAGATAAAAACGCCAGTCGCATCAGCAAACACTTTTGTACAGCTTCTAAATGATGAGACTCTGTCAGAAGAAGAGAGAAAAGAATATATTACGGTTCTGCAGATGTCTCTTGAAAAACTCACCTTCCTGGTAAACAGTCTTGTGAAAATGTCCCGTCTGGAAAGTGGAATCATCACATTAAGGCCAGAGAAAAACAGCTTAAATAATATAATCCTTCATGCCATAAAATCTGTCTATTCGAAAGCAAAATCAAAAGATATTACCATTATCTTTAACTGCGAACCGGATTATAAACTGTATCTTGATTTTAACTGGACGGCAGAAGCCATCACAAATGTTCTCGATAATGCCGTAAAATATACGCAAAACGGCGGAACAGTCTGCCTGAGTCTTGTGGAGTATGCCTCTTATCTTCGTCTGAATATCACAGATAATGGAATCGGCATACCGGAAGAAGAACAGGCACAGATATTCAACCGGTTTTACAGGGGGAAATACTCCTCCGGAGTTGACGGTGTAGGCATAGGTCTGTATCTGACAAGAGATATTATGAATAAGCAAAACGGATATATTAAAGTAAGCTCCAGTGAAACAGGAAGTACGTTCTCTCTGTTTTTCAGACTGTATCCAAAAGAAATCGGATAGGGGGTAAATAAAATTATTTATTTACTTCCTACCCGATCATCTATTTTCTATTGATTTTCCAGTGATAAAATCAGTTCTATATTAGCCTTCTCATATTCATTTAAAGCACTGTCCGGAACGTCTTTTGTTGTCGGGCTGTACCATGACATACCACCAAAATATTCCTGCAGATCCGTATTGTTAAAAATATATCCGTGCCGGGCATAGATTTCGTTTCTGGCCAAGTACAAATTAAGACCTCGTATTTCTTCAGCGGTATATATTTTTGAAGCAGAGTTTGGAAGTATATAAATATCACTGCTATCCTCCCATTTATCAATACTTTTCATTGTATATCCACCCCACATACTTTCTGAATTTGCAGTCATGGTAATGCTAAAATAAACATTTCTGGTAATAACGCCTTCTGAATGAAATGTCATACTTCCTTCTACTTTTATGTCTGTATCAGAAATATTGGTAATACCCATAATATCTGTAAGTTCTACACCAGTAGTTCCAAGATTACCTGCAAATGCCTTAACCATATTACCTGAAAACTTCATAGTGCTGTTATCATATTGACCTATAGAATCTATAAGAAGCTGTTTTGCAGTCTCCTCTGGTACACAATAAGCTCCTTCCAGTAATTCTGCATAACCATACTTTTCTGTTATCTCATTATCCTTATTTATCATATAAAAATCTGTTACCATTCCTAAAAATGATTTACTCAAATCAGCACTACTAAACTCTTTAAATGATTTTCCATCTGCCATCCAATTAGCAGTATGGTCGCACCATCCTAACAACTCAACGAAATTTTTCATCTCATTTTGCAGGGTTTGTTCTTCTGTTTCTTCTGAAGATTGTGGCTGTTCCTTATCCCAATACTTAACCTCTTTTAAAGTATATCCGCCCCACATACTTTCTGGATTTGCAGTCAAAATAATATCAAACTGATTATTCTCTTCTTCACCTTCAAATGTGGAATATCTTATTGTTCCCTGTATCTCTATATCCGTTTCAGAAACTGCTGTCATTTTGTTTATGACTGGCGCATCTACTGTCCACATACTATTTGGGTCAAAAGCCTGAATACATACCTTACCATCAATAAGAGCAAAATCAGGACGTTCAACTACATATTCTGTATTACCAATAGAATTTTTTAAATACTCTACAACATCATGCTCTGGAACTTTCCATGTATAACGGTCACCCGTCTGCGTTTCTGCTGGACTTCCGTTTAAAAAAGGAACCTTAGTATAAAGACTCATATACAAAAATGCAAATCCCTCATGAGATTTTCCCTGTTCACTATTCAAGCCACCCATCTTACAATCTGTATTGCCCAATAAGGTAATAAAATCTGTAATACTGTTAGTTGTAACTTCGTCCAATGTAATCTCCTGCTCTTTTTCTGGTGTAACTTCTTGCTTTTCCGTCTCAGCCATACCTTCCGCAAGTACGCCAACACCATTGTACCCTGCCACTGCAATCCCTGCTGCAATACACACAGGCACGATCCATCTTTTCCTGATTCCACGTTTAATCACAGCTTCTTTCTCTCCTTTCATTCCTTATCTGTTCCTTATTTTTTGTACAAAAACATTTCTGTAATACAAATATCCTCATACTTATTACCAGATTCACAATTAATTAATGTAACCGTACACTCATTCATATCAATATCTCCACCAAAATCTATGAATATCATACTGTCCATAGGTGATGAAAAATCTGGCTGAAAATCATAGAAACTCCATTTCCAGGACTTCGCTCCACATGTGATTTCTATCTCCAGCGGCATGCCATTTTTATAAAACAAATCTTCGGATTTACAGTATCCCGGCAAAACGGCAAGTCCGCTTACTGTCTTTGTTTCATCTGAGGAAAAGGTAACACTCTCTCCTTCCCCAATACCGGAAACACCTTCTGCCCAACAGGTTTGAGTATTTCCATCTGACAATAAACCCACACTATAGTCATAACCTTCCTGCTGTAATGTAGAACTTGCGGAAAGATAGAAGTCTTGCCTGGTTATGGACTCCACACTTGGCTTAGCTATTTCTTCCCATTTATCAATGCTTTTTAAGGTATATCCGCCCCACATACTATCCGGATTTGCAGTTAATGCCACATCAAATTCCGCTGTGTACGGGTGATTTATTTGTACAATCTCCGGTGTATAATTCACACTTCCTAAAACCTGAATATCTGTTTCAGAAATCTGTGTTACCTTTGTGATTTGTGGTGTATCGTTTCCATAAGCACCTAATCCTTGAACAGGTTCTATTGAAATCATCCCATCAGAAACACTTATGATTTCTGATGTACATTCTGATACCCCAATGGAATTACTTAAGTATTGCCTGGTTATATCCTCCGGCATAGACCAGCCTTCCACTGGCTGACCATCTACAAATGGAACATCAAACAACATAGACTTCAATAGGAAACTAAAAGCAAAATCACTATTGATTGTTCTATCTGCTGCAAAATTATGACCGTTGCCAGAAGCATCTACTTTGGATAATAAGTCCAAGAACTCTGTCACTTTATTCTGCACTTCAGCATCTAATACAATATCATTCGGATATGTCGTTTCTGATTCTTTTTCCATCTCGGTCATATTTGCCGCCAGTACGCCCGCACCATCAAGAACTGTTACTGCGATACCTGCTGCAATACACACAGGCAAAAGCCATCTCTTCCTGTGTCTGCATTTTGACTTGTCTTTTCTATATATTTTGTTCACGCACCTGGTACAAAGCAATTTTTCTTCCTCCTTCATAAATGTATTACCTGCTCGTTGGTCACAGTCAAAAAAACAGGACTTGCTACGACTTCTTAAATCGTAACAAGTCCTTATTTTTATTAGAATAATTAGAACTTACCTTCTTTAGCTGCTTCTTCAATAGAAACTGCAACTGCAACAGTCATACCAACCATCGGATTGTTTCCTGCGCCGATAAGACCCATCATCTCTACATGAGCCGGTACGGAAGAAGAACCTGCAAACTGTGCGTCAGAGTGCATACGTCCTAATGTATCTGTCATACCATAGGAAGCAGGACCTGCTGCCATGTTGTCCGGGTGAAGTGTACGTCCTGTACCACCGCCAGATGCAACAGAGAAGTATTTTTTGCCTTTTTCAATACACTCTTTTTTGTATGTTCCTGCTACCGGATGCTGGAAACGTGTCGGGTTTGTAGAGTTACCTGTAATGGAAACGTCAACTCCCTCTTTCCACATGATCGCAACGCCTTCTGGAACGCTGTTTGCGCCGTAGCAGTTTACTTTTGCACGAAGTCCTTCAGAGTAGGATTTGCGGAATACTTCTTTTACTTCGTTTGTGTATGGATCGTACTCTGTCTCAACATATGTAAATCCGTTGATTCTTGCGATAATCTGAGCAGCGTCTTTTCCAAGACCGTTCAGGATAACACGAAGCGGTTTCTGACGAACTTTGTTTGCTTTTTCAGCGATACCGATAGCACCTTCTGCTGCTGCGAAAGACTCATGACCTGCAAGGAATGCAAAACACTCTGTCTCTTCCTCAAGAAGCATTTTTCCAAGGTTACCATGTCCAAGACCTACTTTACGTGTATCAGCTACAGAGCCAGGGATACAGAAAGCCTGAAGACCTTCACCGATAGCTGCTGCTGCGTCTGCTGCTCTCTTGCAGCCTTTTTTGATTGCGATTGCAGCACCTACAATGTAAGCCCAGCAAGCGTTCTCAAAACAGATCGGCTGAATGCCTTTGATCTGGTCGTATACATTTAAGCCTGCATCTTTTGTGATTTTCTCTGCTTCTTCAAGGGAAGCAATGCCATAACTATTTAAAACAGAATTGATTTTATCAATTCGTCTCTCGTATGATTCAAATAAAGCCATTTCCCGTTACCTCCTCATCAAATTATTCTTTTCTCGGGTCAATAATCTTAACAGCATCAGCTACACGGCCATACTGACCTTTTGCTTTTTCCCATGCAGTGTTCGGGTCATCGCCTTTTTTGATGAAGTCGGTCATTTTG
Source organism: uncultured Blautia sp. (assembly GCA_900540785.1). GTDB lineage: Bacteria > Bacillota > Clostridia > Lachnospirales > Lachnospiraceae > Blautia_A. The sequence continues at coordinate 29,920 of UQHF01000032.1, read as the reverse complement.
CCAAGGCTTACGAACTGGTAACCAATAATTTCGTCATCTGCATCAAGTGCAATACCTGTTACATAGCCTTCTGCCATTTCCAGGTAACGAGGACCTTTTTTCAGAGTTCCGTACATAGTACCAACCTGGGAACGAAGTCCTTTACCAAGGTCTTCAAGACCAGCTCCTACCGGAAGTCCGTCTTCAGAGAATGCAGACTGTGTACGTCCGTAAACGATCTGAAGGAAAAGCTCTCTCATTGCAGTGTTGATCGCATCACAAACAAGGTCTGTGTTCAGTGCCTCCATTACAGTCAGTCCCGGAAGAATTTCAGAAGCCATAGCTGCAGAATGTGTCATACCGGAACAGCCGATTGTCTCAACCAGTGCCTCCTGAATGATACCTTCTTTTACATTCAGAGTCAGCTTACATGCACCCTGCTGTGGAGCACACCAGCCAACACCGTGTGTAAGACCGGAAATATCTTTGACTTCTTTTGCCTGTACCCATTTAGCTTCTTCTGGGATTGGAGCGGCGCCATGATGAACGCCCTGTGCAACTGGGCACATTTCTTCTACTTCGCGTGAATAAATCATTTTAAAACTCCTTTCAAGTATAGATTGACTTATAATGTTGTTAAAATGAACCTAACAACCTATGTTTATTTTCTCACAAAATCCGCCGTTCGTCCAGTCATATTTTGCAAAAATAAGAAAAAAACTGCAGATATTTTTCCTTTTGTGGAAATCCACGACATCTTATGATAGAATACATCTATATTTTTATAAAAAGGAGAATTTTATGTCCAATCATACACCTGATTCTTTTCTTCCGGAAAAATGCCGGATTTTAAGCGGCAGCGCCTTAAAAATGATCGCCATGCTGACTATGCTTATCGACCACACGGGAATGGCGCTTTTAAGCCAGATTCCACAGGCACAGATTCCACTTTTTTCTTTTCTTGGAAATCCGGTCTCTCTTTACCGTCTTTCCAGAGATATTGGACGGGTAGCCTTTCCTATTTTTTGCTTTTTGCTGATAGAAGGTTTTCTTCACACAAGAAATCGTTTCCTCTATGGAAGAAACCTGCTTTTGTTTGCTCTGATTTCTGAACTGCCCTGGAATTATATTCACACAAACACACTTTTCTATGAAAAGCAAAATGTGTTTTTTACACTGTTTATCGGGTATCTGGGCTTTTGTGCAATAGAGCGTTTCCGGGAAAAGCAGAGCGTTCAGTTTTTCTCTGTTGTGGGACTTTTTTGGGTTTCCTTTTTCTTTCAGGCAGATTACGGCTGGAAAGGATTCATCTTCCTTCTCATCATGTACACTCTTCACAATGAACGGACAGCCCAGGCAGTTATCGGAAGCTGCTGGCTTGCCTACGAATGGAAGGCCTGCTTCGCTTTTCTTTCCATTAATATGTATAACGGAAAAAGAGGTTTTATAAAAGGAAAAGGAGCAAAATACTTTTTTTACGCATTTTACCCCTTACATCTTACCTTATTAATTTTTATACGACAGTATCTGCTTTAAATACCAACATCACCAGGGTAAAAATTCGCCGCTTTCTTCCTCATAATAATACCATCCATTTCCTCTTCCTATAGGGCTTCCGTCGCCATCCGCCTCCTGGAAGGGGATATAGCTTTCTGTTCCTTCGTCCCAACTGTACAAATCGTACGGATCGTTGACTTGCGATTCTGTATTTTCTCCCTCGCTTTCCTGATTTTCCTGTTCCTTCGCTGCCTGCTCTGCATAATCACCATTCCAGTAATAGGTATCGCCGTTCTCATTTACGATTGGCTGTGTCTCATCCACATTTTCCAAATCCCCATAAGAAACACCATCCTCATCATACCAGTTTCCATCGTCTCCTCTTCTTACCTGTTTCTCATTCATATGAATATCATAAAGAACAATGGAATTCCAACCCTGTGTTATTTCTCCGGATTCTACTTTCTGCTCTATTGTTTCAGAAGAATCTTCTCCTGCATTTTCTGTATTGTTTTCTTCGTTTCCCAAAGGCTCTGTATTTTTGTCTTTATTGTTTACTGGTTTTTCCGGAGTTTTTGTTACTTTCCCTGGTTTCGGTGTCGCAGATATTTCTGTTTTTTCTTCTGTTGACAAACTGAATCCGCACCCTGTAAGTATACTTCCTGATACCATCGCTAACATAAAAAATAAAGCTGCTTTTTTCATATCCCATTCTCCTTTCGCATACTGCTTTACAGGAGAAAGTATACCATTGCAGCTTTATTTTCTGTATTCTCTATATTCCTTTACCGCTTCCTGATAACTTCTTTCCCGTTCTTATAAATACTGTCTGCGGGAACACAGCCGCGGACAGAAGAGAGCGGATAAATATTTGTATTTTTTCCAATTACTGTTCCCGGATTTAAAACAGAGCCACAGCCTACCTCTACCTGGTCGCCAAGCATTGCGCCAAATTTTTTAAGACCTGTCTCCACTTTTTCTTCTCCGTCTTTTACAACAACCAGTTCTTTGTCGGACTTTACATTGGAACAGATAGAGCCTGCGCCCATATGCGATTTATATCCCAGGACAGCATCTCCCACATAATTATAATGAGGAACCTGAACCTTATTAAAAAGAACTGCGTTTTTCAGTTCTGTGGAATTGCCAACTACTGCGCCCTCTCCGATGATAGCCTTTCCTCTGATGAAAGCACAATGGCGGATTTCCGCATCTTTTCCGATAATAACCGGGCCGTTAATGCAGGCGGTAGGCGCTACCCTTGCTGTTTTGGCAATCCAGATGTCCCCTTCTCTGTATTCATACTCTTCCGGATCCAGAGTACTTCCAATCTTTACAATAAAATCTCCGATTTCCGGAAGAACTTCCCAGGGATATGTTTTTCCCTCAAATAATTCTGCCGCTATGGTCTCTTTCAGGTTCAGAAGCTTCTCAATCGTGTAATCTTTTATCATTTCTGTTTCCTCCTCGTTTTGCATCTGCTGCCTTCCCCGGATAATTGGAGGCTGCAGCATCAAAAAACTGACGCAGAGCATACTGGTAATTGCTTTCCTCTACCTGACGTGTGCGAAGTCTCACAAAGCGCTCCAGCTTATCCATATATTCCTGCTCTGTAATACTTCCCTCTGCCACATAATTCAGCCCTTTTTCCCAGCTCGCTGTAAGCTCCGGATTTAAAAGCTGGCGGATAGAACAATTTACCACATCAAAAATCATTTCTCCCAGAAGTGTGGGCGTAATGACCTGTGTTTTTTTGTTAAGAGAAAGATACTTAATATAAAACAGTTTTTTCAAAATCTCCGCCCTTGTGGCACTTGTCCCGATTCCTGCGCCTTTTATCTGTGCGCGCAGCTCTTCATCTTCTATCAGCTGCCCTGCGTTTTCCATTGCAAGGATCATAGAACCGGAATTATACCGTTTGGGAGGAGAAGTTTCCCCTTCTTTTATGCTCAGATCGTCCACCTGCAGTATATCATTTTTTTTCAGCTTCTGCAATGCTTCCAAAAGAAAGGCGTCACAGGCAGTTTCCTGCTCTTCTCCTGTGCCTTTTTCTCCATCAGAAGCTTTTTTTCCCGCGAAAGAATTTGTTGCAATGGAAAGGTATCCTTCCTCCAGAAGAACACGGAAAGAAGAGAAGAATCTCTCATTCTGCATATTTGTTACAAGATTTACTTTCTGATATACAGCCGGAGGATAAAAAATACAGAGAAAACGTCTCACAATCGTCTCATATACTCTCTGAGAAAGAAGAGACAAACTGTTTAGTGCGCCAAGTCCCTGCCCTGTCGGAATGATGGCATAATGGTCTGTAATCTGTTTATCATTCACATACCGGGTTTTTGCAATATTTTTATAAGTGCCGGTTTCCAGAATCTTTCCTGCCGCCTCCCCTGCCTCTGGATAATTTCGAAGTCCGGAAATATTTTTATATATTTCCTTTGCAACCGCTGTTGACAGCACATGAGCATCTGTTCTCGGATACGTTACCAGCTTTTTCTCGTAAAGCTCCTGCACAACCCGGAGCGTTTCGTCAGGGCTGATTTTAAAAAGCTTTGCACAGACATTCTGAAGCTCTGCAAGATTAAAAAGAAGCGGCGGATTTTTATTTTCTTTTTTCCGCTCTATCTTTTCTACTGTGCAGGAAAGAGGCTGCGTCTCTTTCAACAAAGAGACAAGGGCTTCTGCCTCTTCTTTTTTCTTAAAACCATTTTCCTTATACAAAAGAGGAGATTGAAAATACCGGCTTCCCTCCACGGCTCTCCACTCACCTTCAAACTGCTTTCCTTCCAGCATGATTTTACTGAGCACTCTGTAAAAAGGTGTTTTTACAAACGATCGGATTTCCCGTTCCCTTCTCACCACCATGCCCAGAACGCATGTCATCACTCTTCCTACAGAAATCGCCTGATACTTTGTGCCGAGATAACCCGACACACTATTTCCATACCGAAGTGTCAGTACACGCGAAAAATTAATTCCCATAAGATAATCTTCTTTTGCGCGAAGATACGCGGAAGAGGCGAGGTTGTCGTAGGAGGAAAGATCTTTTGCCTCCCGGATTCCTCTTAAAATCTCTTCCTCTGTCTGAGAATCGATCCACACACGTTTCTGTTTTTTATTTTTTACTCCTGCCATCTGCGCCACAAGGCGATAAATATATTCTCCCTCGCGCCCGGAGTCTGTACACACATAAATCGTATCTATATCTGTTCTGTTTAACAGTTCTTTCACGATTTTAAACTGTTTGCTCACGCCCGGAATCACTTCGTACTTAAATTCGCGCGGCAAAAAAGGCAGGGTATCAAAACTCCACCTTTTATATTTCATATCGTATTTTTCCGGGTAGCTCATGGTAACCAGGTGTCCCACACACCAGGTTACCACAGAATCTTCTGACTCCAAATAGCCGTCCCGCCTTTGTCCGTTGATTTTGAGAGCTTTTGCAAACTCCTGCGCCACACTTGGCTTTTCTGCTATGTATAAAGCTTTTGCCATTATTTATCTGCACTCATCTTTCTAAGGGGCCATGCCAGTAAAACAGCGCCGCCTATCATATTTCCCAGTGTTACGATCAGCATGCTCTTCGCCATTGCCCCGAGAGATAATCCCGGTACCAGACAGAAGGCTGCTGTAAAAATTCCCATATTTGCAATACAGTGTTCAAAGCCGCTCACAACAAATCCCGAGATACACATTACGATCATCAGGAATCTTCCTGCTTCACTCTTTAATTTCATTCCACAGAGCACGCCTAGGCATACAAAGAAATTACAGAGAACTGCACGGAAAAACATTTCTCCCATCGGAATAGAAAGTTTGTTGTTTATGAATCCAGCAAAATAATCTGCAGTTCCGGAGGCACCCGCCCCTACAAAAATGAGAGCCAGGATCAGACAGCCTACAAAGTTTCCGATATAGCTTACCAGCCATACTTTTCCTGCCTGTCCCCAGGTTACTTTTTTGTCGTATGCGCCAAAAGCCATAACCAGGTTATTTCCGGTAAACAGTTCCCCGCCTACAAAAGAAATCAGAAGCACTGCAATGGCAAACACGATCGCTCCCAGGAATTTCCCCCACTCCGGCATGGTTTTGGAAAATACACTGCCGACTACATTACTGAAGATCATGGCAACTACAATAAAAAAGCCAGCCATGACCGCACGCAAAAAATACTTGAAAAAATCCTGATCTAACAGTGAAATTTTCCCTTTGGCAGCATTGGATATTTTTTCGACATCCTCATAATTCATAAAAACACCTCCACTTGTTTTTGTTGTGAACATTATAACACTTTGACATTCTTTTCACAATACCTTGTCAAAGAAAATACAACATTGTGGAAATTGCACAAAATTTATGAATTTTTCTCATTTACTCCATCTGTATACAGATTGCCACAGCCATTTCTTACAAACCCGTACATTCGTACATTTTTTTCCTTTGCCAGACGGATTGCCTCCCCGGTCACTGCTGCATGAGACACTACTGTATATACACCTGCACGTATTACTTTTTTCAGATAGTCTGCGGAAATTCTCCCGCTTGTAAAAATCACTCCGTTTTCCGGAGAAATTTCATGTTCCAGAAGATAACCGGAAACCTTATCAAGCGCATTATGCCGTCCTATATCTTCATATCTGCACACGACTTTACCCTCTTCCCAGAATGCACAGAAATGCGCACAGCCAGTCGCACGAAACAGTTCTCCCGGCTGTTCAAACAATATCGTTCCTGTTTCCAGAATCTCCCTGTCTCCGGGAAGCTTTTTTCTGTCCGGTATTTTTTTTATACTGTCTGTTTCCTCTTTTTCCGGTTTTACAGAAACAATAATATACCTGTCCTTTTCTGAGATTTCTTCTATTTCCGCCTGTTCTCTTTTCTGTATGATTTCCCTGTTATATAAAAATCCAAGAGTAAATTCTTTTAATGCCTCAGGAGTACAGCTTACTGTAAAAACTTTCTCACCTTTTATAATTATATCATACAGATATTCTGAGGCAGCTACATCTTCACATTCATACACAGCCCCGCACTTTATTTTTTTTATTTTCACAGTCTCCAGAGTCATAACAATCTCCTTCTTAAATCTTGAAATTCTATGTTTCTTCTGCTATAATAAAAACGATTTGGGTGTCGTTGGGTAACTGGTGTGCCCCCTGGTCTTCAAAACCTGTGCTGGACGTGAAAAACGCCCTGGGTGAGTTCGATTCTCACAGGCACCCGCCAGATAACAGCGCCTCTTTCAACATTTCTGTAAGTATCTCCTTTTCCTCAGCAAAAACCGTCCTCATATGAAGAAACACACGATTATTTTTTACCTGAACAATTACAGGGACGCTCTGCATTCGAAGGCGCGCAGCAAATTCCTCCGTACTCTCTTTTTCCGGTTTTATGGAAACAGCAACGTCTGAAAGCGTCTCTCCCGGAAGAGAACCTCCTCCTATCATGGAAGTATCTTCTTGCACCTGAATTTCTCCTCTGAATCCACTTTCCAAAAGCGCTTTTTTTATTTTCTCCGCCTGAATTTTCAGCTCCTCTTTCTGTCTCCTGATCATCTTAAGTACCGGAATATTCTCCCATGCTTTCTCTTCGTCCAGGTATTCCCGGAAGGTTGCCTCCAGAACGGCAGTCGTACATTTATCAAGGCGCATGGCACGCATCAGAGGGTGATTTTCTATTTTCTCTATATATTTCTTTTTTCCTGTGATAATTCCCGCCTGAGGTCCTCCAAGCAGTTTATCTCCGGAAAAGCACACAATATCTGCTCCTTTTTCCAGCATTTCACGCACGGTCGGCTCATGGGGAAGTCCAAATTTCTCAAGATTTACAAGAACTCCGCTTCCCAGATCCACAATTACAGGAATATGATATTCTTTTCCTGCTGATGCAAGCTCTTCCACAGAGGGAGATTCTGTAAATCCCACTATTTTATAATTGCTCGTATGCACTTTTAAAAGAGCCGCTGTATTTTCCGTCACTGCTTTTCTGTAATCTTCAATTCTTGTCCTGTTTGTACAGCCTGTTTCCCGAAGAATCGAACCGCTTTCTTCCATCACTTCCGGTATGCGAAAATGCCCTCCGATTTCCACAAGCTCTCCCCTTGATACCACAACTTCTCTGTTTCTGGCAAGAGCCGCAAGAATCAGAGTAACGGCTGCTGCATTATTATTGACAGCAACGGCTGCCTCTCCTCCTGTCACCTGACAGATCAACTTCTGATAATGACTCTGCCTTTTTCCTCTTTTTCCTTCTTCCAGCTCATATTCCAGGTTGCAATATCCTGTCATCGCCTGATACGCCGCTTCTATCTGCCTTGTTCCAAGAGGAGCCCGTCCCAGGTTTGTGTGAAGAAGGATACCGGCTGCATTAATGACTCTCTGAAAAGAGGAGTGACTCTTTTTTTCTACCTGTATACGGATTTGCTGTCTTAATCCGGAAAGAAGGGCTTCTCCCTCCTCCGGATTTTCGCAGCTGATTATTTTTTTTCTGACTTTCTCAAGCTCTTCCCGGATAACAGAAGTTACCGTTTGTTTTCCCATCTGTCTGCTGAGAAGCTTTAGTTCCGGTTCCTGCAAAAGCGTATCCACTCCCGGTATCCGGCGTAAAACGTCTTTTTTTTCCATAGCTGTCCTGTCTTTATCTGTATATTAAAAATTTTTCTTTTTTTTCGACTGCCTCTCCTACTGCCGCACAGGGAAGAGAAAGGGCTTTCATTTTTTCTACAAGGCTTTCTGCTTCCTCCCGTTTTACAGAAAGAAGAAGTCCGCCTGAGGTCTGGGGATCATAAAATATATCTTCCAGCCAGAGGTCTGTCACTTTACTGTCCACATCTTTTTCCAGATATTCCCGGTTTCTGTATGCACCGGCAGGAATCAGCCCCATCTGTGCATACTCTTTTGCTCCTTTTAAAACAGGGAGCCTTTCTCCGTAAATCATAAGGGAACAGTCGCTTCCCTTTGCCATTTCCATAGCATGCCCCGCAAGGCCAAAGCCTGTTATATCTGTACAACTGTGAATCGTAAATTCTGCTGCGGCATCTCTTGCGTACTTATTTAAAAGCGCCATACTTTCCGCTGCACGAATCTCCTCTTCCTCAGAGGTCATCTCCCCTTTTATTGCAGTAGACAGAATTCCTGTTCCGAGAGGTTTCGTGAGGATTAGAATATCTCCCGGCTGCGCCCCGCAGTTTTTCCACATTTTTTCCGGATTTACAAATCCGGTTACGCAAAGGCCATACTTCGGCACATCGTCTGATATGGTATGTCCCCCTGCAAGAAGCGCACCTGCCTCTTTTATTTTATCTGCACCGCCTTTTAATATCTCTCCCAGGATTTCTATATCAAGACAATCTGGAAAAGCAGCGATATTTAAGGCAAGGCGCGGCTCTCCTCCCATCGCATACACATCACTTAACGAATTCGCGGCTGCAATCTGCCCGAAAAGATACGGATTGTCTACAACAGGAGTAAAGAAATCCACAGTCTGAATGATCGCTGTCCCATCATTGATTTTATAGACAGCGGCATCGTCTGATGTTTCTGTCCCCACCAAAAGCATGGGGTCACTAAATTTTGGCAGCTTACCCAAAACTTGGGCAAGGGTCTCCGGACCTTTTTTCGCCGCTCAGCCAGATGTTGTCGCCATCTGGGTAAGACGTATTTTATTTTCAGACATTTTCCCACCTCCTGTTTTTTATTTTCATATCGGATTTCGCAAAACCCTTCCGTTTTCTGTCTTTCTTGTAAAGCCATCTCTGTCAAAATGCTCCAGAAGTGCAACTGCCACTTTTCTGGAGCAGCCCAGATAATCTCTGTATTTTCCCAGAGCTACCTCAGGCTCATTCTTTGCCATTTCCAGAAATGCTGCTTTTCCTCTCTCATAGTAGTCTCTGTGTACACAGTATTGTCCGTCAAGACGGATCAGTATTCTCTTATTTAAAAGAGAAGTAAAAACAGCCTGGAATTTTCTTGATTTTTTATGTTCCTGTAGATAGAGCTCTGTTGCAAGCGGCGCAAATCCGGCTTCCAGGTAATGCTTCAGAATTTCCTCGGAAATCTTGTTTTCATCTTCTTTTAGCACAACGTGAAAGCTTTTTCTGCTGACAAGTCCGCCTTTCTCTTTGACCGCCTTTTCTTCTTTTAAAACAAAAAGGATTTCATCTGCAAGCCTGCTGTTTTTTACACCCAGTCTGCTTCGCACCTCCTCCAGAGCCATACCCTCTTTCAGAGGATATGCTTTGTGAAAGTCCTCCAGAAATCCTTCTGTCTTTTTCTTATAAAATTCCATTTCTTCTCTGTGAATATACAAATTCTCTTCCAGACGCACAAGATGTTTTTCTTCTGCCAGTTTTGCCGCGGCATTTTTTATTTTTGCCCGGTCAAGCGCACTTCTTTTCGAAAGCTCTTCCAGATTCAGAAATTCTCCCCAGTGCTCCCGCGCAGAAACCAAAAGCTTCTCTTCCAGAGTTCCCTCTTCTTTGATCCTGCAGGCATTTTCTGTTCTTTCGTCATGACGTCTGTGTTTTCTTGGGGAGACATCAAGAACAATTCCTCCGCCTACTGTCTCAGCGGGAGAATAAAAACGGATCACGAATCGTTCTCCTTTTTGAAACACTGTTTTTTCTTCCAGACGAAGCTGTGCATATCCGCACTCTCCCGGCTTCAGTTCCTCTTTATCAAGAAGGATTACTTTTCCAAGAAGCTCTTTTGCCCCGTGATATACGTGTACTCTGCTTCCATTTTTTACAGTATGACGGGAATGGCGAAGCACAGAAAGACGCACATCTGCCATAAGAGAAGGATACATACTGTCTTTAAAAGCCAGCACGTCCCCTCTTATGATTTCTTCTTTTTTTCTGTCCGGAATATTGACTGCCACCCGCTGTCCCGGATAAGCCTCTTCTGTATTTTGTTCATGCACCTGTATGTTTCTTATTTTGACAGATACATTCTCCGGATAAAGAACTGCTTCCTGCTCTTTTTTCATTCTTCCGCCCAGAAGAGTACCTGTCACTACGGTTCCAAAACCCTTTACTGTAAATACCCGGTCTATGGGAAGCCGGAAATTTCTTCCGGAAGAAGAATACGGAATTTTCTGATACAGCGCAAACAGCGTTTCTCTAAGCGTATCAATTCCTTCATTTTTATATACAGATACGGGAACGACAGGTGCGTTCTCAAGGAAAGTACCTTTTACCAGTTCCTGTACATCTGCTTTTACAAGCTCTGTAAACTCAGGCTCTACAAGATCTGTTTTTGTAAGAACGATCACGCCGTACCGGATTCCCAGAATAGAGAGAATATCCAGATGCTCCACTGTCTGGGGCATAACACCCTCATCAGCAGCCACTACCAGCATAGCTATATCCATGCCCCCTGCACCGGCAAGCATATTTTTCACAAATTTTTCATGACCGGGAACATCCACGATTCCCACTCTTTCCCCATCAGGAAAATCCAGCCACGCAAAACCCAGCTCTATGGTAATGCCTCTTTTCTTTTCCTCCTTCAGGCGGTCTGTATCAATTCCTGTTAATGCCTGGATCAGACACGTCTTTCCGTGATCTACATGACCCGCCGTACCAATAATCCCATACTTCATAATAAATCTGTTCCATATGTTGTGTGAAGAAGGTGATGGGAAATATGGCTGCATGGTTCTTCCAGAAATTCCTCATATATTTTCTTCACTGCCGGATTTTCATGAGATTTCCTGTAAGGCAGTTCTCTGTCGTGTTTTAAAAGTCCGGCTCTTCTGGCAGCATATGCCTCCTCTCTGTCTGTATCCATCAGAAGCTTCGGCTGCCCGCCTCCGCTTACGCAGCCCTCCGGGCAGGTCATGACTTCTATAAAATGAACGTCAAGCGTTCCATTTTTTACTGCCTCGAGAACAGGCACTACATTTTTGAGACCTGTCACAACTGCGACCTTAAGCTTCAGATCGCCCACCTGAATTGTGGACATACGGAACCCTTCTGTTCCTCTCACAGAAGTAACCTCCACATCTGGAATCGGCTCTCCTGTTACCAGCTCGTATCCGGTGCGGATCGCCGCCTCCATAACGCCGCCTGTCACACCAAAAATGGTTCCTGCCCCTGTGTACATTCCAAGTGGCTGGTCAAATTCCATTTCTTCAATTTCGTCCCAGCAGATACCTCTTTCTTTTAAAAGCCATGCAAGATCTCTCGTTGTGATCGCAACATCTACGTCCTGAAATCCGCTGTCTTTCATTTCCGGACGTTCACATTCAAATTCCTTGCAGGTACATGGCATAACAGAAACACTGTAAATATCTCCGCCGCCTTTTTCCTCAAGCTGCGCACCATATGTTTTAAAAACAGCGCCGCCTATCTGCTGCGGACTTTTTGCTGTGGAAAGATGGTCGGTAAGCTCCGGATAATTATTTTCCAGAAAACGTACCCAGGCAGGACAGCAGGAGGTAAACATAGGAAGAACTCCTCCCTCTGTTATCCTTTTGATCAGCTCAGTTCCTTCTTCCATAATGGTCACATCTGCCGGAAAATTGGTATCATATACCCGGTCAAATCCAAGTGCATGAAGGGCTCCGGAAAGTTTTCCCGGAGTCAGGCTTCCAAGCTCCTCTCCAAATTCCTCTCCGATCGCTACCCGAACAGCAGGCGCGCACTGTACAACTGTAAATCGGTTTTTATCAGCCAGAGCGGCTTTTACCTTATCCAGATTGCACACTGCATGTGCCGCAAAAAGCGGTTCCTGCACAGTTTCCGGAATATTTCTCTCTTTTCTTATCCTGTCGTAAGCCTGCTTTCCATGTGTCAGTACAGATACATATGATTTACACTTCTGTATGCACTGTCCGCACATTACACATCTGCTTACGTCAATTTTCTGAGGCTTTCCCTGCTCTCCTGTAATGGCATAGGCAGGACAGACGTCTGCACACTCACGGCAGCCGGTACAAATATTCTGGTCTATTTCTACTATCATGAACTTCGTCCTCCCTTATTTCCAGTTTTTAGTCAGGAGCATCGCCTGTGCAGCCCTGATATTTTTTTCTTCCCGCTCTCTCTCCGGATCTACAAGACGAAGCGCTCCATGAGGACAGACCTGCACACACGCGGGTCCCCCTTCAATTCCTGTACAGAGATCACATTTTGAAGCAAAAACCCGTTCTTCTCCTGACATGACCTGGGCAACCGTCCGACCGTTTTCTGCATAGGGAAGAAGCGCAATCGCTCCAAAGGGACATGCCTGCATACAGTCTTTACAGCCGATACACTTTTCTGCGTCGATCACAACCTGATGATCCACACGGCTGATCGCCCCTTTTGTGCACACATTCAAACAGGGGGCATCTTCACAATGCCTGCACTGAACAGGAATGCAGCCTTTTTCAAATCTTGTGAGAAAAAGTCTTGGCGTCACAGGAACCGAAACGGTTCCCACTGTTTTGCCTACATGATTGTTTTTCCGGTTATGAACCGTAAAGCAGGCAACTTCACATGCTCTGCACCCGGTACACTTTGTACTGTCTCCCAGCACAAATGCTCCAACTTCCTTTTTCATTTTCCCAAGTCCTCCTGTTCCTGTGAATGGATCTCCTGATAAGCCTTTCCTGCTGCTACCGCACGCTTCTTCTCCATAGCCGATTCAAACTCCGTCTCCGTCACAAGCGTCAGCGCTTCTGTAGGACATACCCGTACACACGCCGGACCTGCGGTGTTTCCATAACAGAGGTCGCATTTATTTGCCACCATTTTTTCTGCTCCGTCTGCCTGTGTATGTCCCATCTGAACCGTCATATTGATTGCTCCAAACGGACAGGCGTCCATACAGGATTTGCAGCCCATACACTTCTCTGCATCGATCACAATGCAATGCTCTTTCCGGGAAATGGCGTCTGCAGGACAGACTGCCATACATGCCGGATTTTCACAGTGCTTACACTGCACCGGAACTGTTAAATCTGCTGTTTTTACCACATGAAGTTTGGGATTAAAAGAATAAGAATCCGAGTCCACTTCAAAAATATGTTTTCCCTCGTGTGCTACCACGCAGCCGATCATACAGGTGCGGCAGCCGATGCAAAGGTCAGGGTTGCCTTTTACAAAATAATTCATGATGGTTCCCCCTTCCTTGTCTCTATTCCCATCTGTGCACGGATCTCTTCGTATAATTCCTGTACATGGCGTTCTGCCCACTCCTGATCCTGAATCTTTTCCACACGGCAGGCACAGTATTTATATTCCGGAGTATTGCTGACAGGGTCCAGCTTCGCTGTTGTCAGCTCATTGCAGGCTCCTACCCACCACTGATATGTCATATACGTAGCTCCGGATTTTACGCGGTCTGTAGGCAGACATCTTGTAATACAGTATCCTCTCTTTGAAAGAATTTTTACAAGCTCACCTTTTTCCAGGCCCATTTTGCGGCAATCCTCTGTATTCATCTGTACCCAGCCCGGCTCGTCCTCAAGATTTCGAAGCGTACGGCAGTTTCCGGTCATTGTTCTTACAGAATAATGACCTACCTCACGAACTGTGGAAAGCGTCATGGGATACTGGTCATTTTCCAGTTCCACAGGCGGATGCCAGTCTGTGCCATAAAACAGCGCCCTGTGGTCTGAAGTCGCAAAAATTCCGTCTTTATGAAGATACGGGGTTCCCTTATCCTCCATTGATTTATCACGGCAGGGCCACTGTACACCGCCGTATTTCTCAATTTTTTCGTAAGTCGCTCCCTTAAAGCTCGGACAGAGGTCTATCATTTCATTCCAGATTTCCTCTGTATTTTTATAATTCATAGGATAGCCCATCGCCGTAGAAATATCTGCGATGATCTGCCAGTCCGGACGCACGTCTCCCTCCGGTTCGAGCAATTTTCGAACTCTCTGGAAACCGCGGTCTGCACAGGTATAGATTCCTTCATTTTCTCCCCAGGCGGAAGCCGGAAGTATCACATCTGCATAAAGACCGGTTTTGTTCATATAAATATCCTGCATGACTACAAAATCACATTTATCGAGCGCTTCTCGCACTTCCGCCAGATCCGGGTCTGACTGTGCCGGGTCTTCCCCGAATATGTAGTATGCATGAATTTTCTTTTTCTCATCTTTTTCGTGGAGAATCCTCTGAGGCACATGGGTGATCGGGCAGCCAATTTTATCAGAAAGCGGCACGCCCCAGGCTTTTTCAAATTTTTCCCGGATCTCCGGAACAGTTACGTTCTGATACCCCGGATAAGAATTTGGCAGCGCACCCATATCACAGGCGCCCTGAACATTATTCTGCCCGCGGACAGGACCGATTCCCATAGACGGTCCTCCGAAGTTTCCTGTCATCAACGCCAGGTTAGCCAGTCCCTTTACCACATCAACAGCCTGTGTAAACTGGCATACGCCCATACCGTAAAGAATCATAGCCGGTTTTGTTGTGGCATACATTCTTGCTGCTCTTCGGATTTCCTCCGCCGGGATATGTGTGATCGGTTCTGCATATTCCGGAGTATATTTCTCGATGACTTTTAAAAATTCGTCAAATCCTTTTGTATGTTTCTCAATGAAGTCCTTATCTGCCAGCCCTTCCTTCCATATGACATTCGCCATTGCATTTACAAGTGCAAGGTTGGAACCGCCTTTTAACTGCAGATGAATATCTGAAATGCGGGCAGTTTCCGTCACACGGGGATCTGCACAGATAATTTTCATTCCCTTCTGTCTGCCGCGGACAATCCGTCTGGCAACAATCGGGTGTGAATCTGCTCCGTTATATCCAAAACAAAGCAGACAGCCGGCATCCTCTATTTCCGGGATACCCATTGACATGGCGCCTGAACCTAAAGAATACAGTAGACCCGCTACCGAAGGCGCATGTCATATTCGGGCGCAGTGATCGATATTATTGGTACCGATACATGCGCGCATAAATTTCTGCATCAGATAATTTGCCTCATTGCCTGCACCTCTGGCAGAGCCGGTTCCCATAATAGAATCCGGACCAAATTTCTCCTTGATCTCTCCCAGTCGTTTTGCCACATAATCGATTGCCTCAGCCCATGAAACTTCTTCAAGAGGCGATTTCTTTCCTCCTTTTCGGATCATAGGTTTACGAAGACGTTTCGTAAGGATCTGTGGGTCGTTCAGGTAATCCCAGCCATAATGTCCTTTCAGACAAAGTGTCCCTTCATTTGTTCTGCCATTTGCAGGAACTGCCTCTACAATTTTATTGGCGTCTGTATCAACAGTAAACATAATCTGGCAGCCTGCTCCGCAATACGCGCAGGTTGTCTGAACCTGTTTTAAAGCCATACAACGTCCCTCCTTCGCTGATTTGTAAGAATATTTCCATTCTTTTTTTATTTTATCACTGCTTTTTTTATACATCAAGAATAAATTTTTCTTTTTTTACTTCCTCAAGAAGAATATCCGCGCATTTTTCTATGTCATCAAAAGTCAGGACCGGAACCCCTTTTACAGAATATTCTCCGTCTGTAACAATACCAAGAAGCGTCTCCTTTCTGCATACGCTTTCCGGAAATATCTCTTTTCTTATCGTTTCAAATTTCGGATAAGAAGACTGTTTAAATCCCTCCAGAAGAATCATATCTGCTTCCGGAAAAAGCTGTGCAAGGATTTCCTCATTCATTTCCGTCTGTTTTTTTACCACCTGCCATTTTTCTCCGGAAAAAATGCACGTTCCATAAGCGCCTGCTTCTGAAAGACGGAATGTGTCGGTTCCTTTTGTATCCCCCTGAAACGTATGTCCGTCATGTTTGATGACTGCGACCTTACACCCTCTCTTTGTAAGTTCCGGAATCAGCTTTTCCAGAAATGTAGTCTTCCCTGAATTTTTCACACCGCTCACAGCTGCTATATACGGTTTTTTTAAAGCTTCCATACTTCCACCATTTCCCCTTTACGAACGCAGCTTTTTCCCGCAGGTATATCAAGAAGACAGTTGCAGCCTCTCAATGTGCCGATTGCACCAGAAGAAAAAATCCCCTCCGGAAAAGAAATCTTTCCTTCCTTATATACCGCCCGCACAAACCTTCGGACTTTACTCTTCTTTTCGAAGTCACAGTCCATCACCGCCTGTATTCTTTTCATATGCAGGCAGGGATTGTCTGTCATGGCCGCAAGCATAGGTCTTAAAAGCAATTCCAGATTCGCCATTACGCCAAAGGGGTTGCCGGAAAGAGAAAGAATCTGCGTATTTTTATATACGGAAAAAATCGTAGGCATTCCCGGCTGGAGACGGACGCGCCAGAAAATTTTTTCTGCTCCAAGAAGATCTAAAGCGCCGTGAAGTATATCTTTTTTCCCCACAGATACGCCTCCTGTTGTAAGAATTACATCTGCATCTTCCGCCGCTTTTTTCAAAAGCCCGGCAACCTCTTTTTCGCTGTCCCCGCAATGCTCCAGAGACGCCGCCGGAAATCCCAGCTCCTTCAACCGCGCCTGCACCATGATTCCATTTGAATCGTATATTTTTCCCGGTCTCAAAGAATTGCCCGGCTGAATCAGTTCATCTCCCGTCACAATTACCCGGATAACAGGACGTCTGTATACCAGTACCTTCTCTCTTCCAAGTCCCGCTAAAATCCCCTGCTCTGCAAAAGAAATGCGGGTATCTTTTTTCAGAAGGAGAGTTCCTTTTTTATAATCTTCTCCCTGAAAACAGTAATTGTCCCAGGAATCCTGGCTTTTATATATTTTTACCTGCTTTTCTCCGTAATCCGTATCCTCCTGCTTTACTGCAGTATCTGCTCCCTCCGGAAAAGGGGCTCCTGTCATAATACGGCATGCCTCCCCCGGCTTAAGAGAAACTTCTTTTCCGTTTTCCCCTGCGTAAATACAAGCTGTGACTTTTAAGGAGACAGGATTTTCTGCCGATGCATCTTGTATATCCTCCGCCCGCACAGCATAACCGTCTACCGGAGAACGAGAAAAGGGCGGATTATCCAGACCTGCATAAATATCCTCTGCAAGGCAGCATCCGCCTGCGTCCTGAATATCTATGAACCGGGTATCTGTGATTTTCTCCGCCCTTTTTATAATTTCCTCCAAAGCATCATCAAGTAGAATTTGTGTCTTCATTTATTGATTCCTCTTTTCTCTGCACGCAAGGAGCTGTTGATACTCCTGTGGAGTATTGATATTGTATGCCTGCTCTTCCTTAAGAATAACCGGGAATATTTCATACCCCCATTTATCCAGAGCCCGGAATACAGGCACTGCTTTTTCTTTTATGACCTCTTCTATCACATCTGCCATCTTTACCGGATAAATTCCGATAAGCGGCTCAATCCGTTCCCCATGAGAAAGAAGAAGAGGTTTTTCTCCTCCCTCTTTTTCATGGAAAAGAAGGAGGCTCTCCAGAACCTCCTCCGGTATATTCGGAACGTCTACAGGCAGAACCAGGCAGTAGGGTGTTTTTATCACACGCATACATGCCTCTATTCCTCCAAGCGGTCCCCTGTCCCGATAACGGTCCGGAATAACAGGTATCTCCTCCTGAGAATCCCTCTCTCCGGAAATATATTTTTCCTGGATTCCCAGTCTTTCCGCCTTTTCCAGAAGACAGGAAAGAAAACTCCTTCCGTCTATCAGAAGCTCTGCTTTATCTCTTCCCATTCTCCTGCTTTTTCCGCCGGCCAGAATAAGAAAAGAATAAAGCGAAGCCCTTTTTTTCAAATGTTCATTCATTTTTTATTTTGCCTGAATCAATCCTTTTGCCTTTAATGTTTCTGCACAGAGAATCGCACCACCTGCAGCTCCTCTTACTGTATTATGGGAAAGACCCACAAATTTATAGTCGTAAACGCTGTCCTCACGGATTCTTCCCACAGAAACACCCATTCCGTTTTCATAGTCCACGTCCATTGTTACCTGCGGACGGTTGTCCTCCTCAAGATACTGGATAAACTGCTTCGGAGCACTTGGAAGAGAAAGCTCCTGAGGCAGACCGCGGAAATCTTTTAATGCCTGGATCAGCTGTTCTTTTGTTGGTTTTTTGCGGAATTTTACAAATACAGCAGCCGTGTGGCCATTGAGAACCGGCACACGGATACACTGACAGGTGATTACCGGGCATTCTGCCGGAACGATCACGCCGTCCTCGATTTTTCCCCAGATTCTTAACGGCTCTTTCTCACTCTTCTCCTCTTCACCGCCAATGTAAGGAATGATGTTTCCTTCCATTTCCGGCCAGTCTTTAAATGTTTTTCCTGCTCCGGAAATTGCCTGGTATGTAGTGGCAACTACTTCATATGGCTCAAATTCCTTCCATGCAGTAAGAACAGGCGCATAACTCTGAATGGAACAGTTTGGTTTTACTGCAATAAAGCCTCTTGTTGTTCCGAGACGTTTTTTCTGAAATTCAATCACATCGAAATGCTCCGGATTGATTTCCGGCACTACCATCGGAACGTCCGGTGTCCAGCGGTGTGCGCTGTTATTGGATACAACAGGAGTCTCTGTCTTTGCGTATTCTTCCTCGATCGCCTGAATTTCCTCTTTTGTCATATCTACTGCGGAAAATACAAAATCAACCGTAGCAGCTACCTTTTCCACTTCACTTACGTTCATGACAATGAGATTTTTTACTCCCTCAGGCATTGGGGTATCCATTTTCCATCTTGCTCCCACTGCCTCCTCATATGTCTTTCCTGCGCTTCTCGCACTTGCGGCAACTGTCACAACCTCAAACCACGGGTGATTTTCCAGAAGAGAAATAAATCTCTGTCCTACCATTCCTGTTGCTCCTAAAATACCAACTCTCAGTTTTTCGCTCATTGTACTGTCTCCTTTTCCTTTTATTCTTCCTCTAAATATGTTTTATGTTCCTGAATCACGATTTCCATCACATCCGGTCCCGGTGCGCCAAGAGTCATTCTTTTTTCCACACAGGTACGCATACTGATGGCATCGTAAATATCTTCCCCAAACACAGGGCTTACTGCCTGGTATTCCGAAAGAGGAAGCTCATCAAGAGAAATTCCTTTTTCGATGCAGGCAAGCACGAGCTGTCCTACAATACCGTGTGCGTCCCGGAAAGGAACTCCGTGATTTACAAGATAATCTGCTGCGTCTGTCGCATTTGTAAAGCCGTTTTTGGCACTTGCTTCCATATTATCCTTACAAAATTCCATTGTGGAAATCATGCCTGTAAACAGAGCAATACACCCTTTTGCCGTGTCAATGGCATCAAAGGTCAGCTCTTTATCCTCCTGCATATCTTTATTATATGCGAGAGGAATGCCTTTCATTGTAGTGAGAATGGACATAAGCGCTCCGTAAACACGGCCTGTTTTTCCTCTTACAAGCTCTGCAATATCCGGATTTTTCTTCTGGGGCATAATGCTGCTTCCTGTGCTGTACGCATCGTCAATTTCCACAAAACGGTACTCGTTGGAATTCCAGAGAATGATCTCCTCTGAAAAACGGCTTAAGTGCATCATAATTGTAGAAAGAGCACTCAAAAGCTCAATCACATAATCTCTGTCAGATACGGAATCCATACTGTTTTTTGTAGGTCCGTCAAAACCTAAAAGCTCTGCTGTATACTCCCTGTCAAGGGGATAGGTGGTTCCTGCCAGAGCTCCTGCTCCAAGCGGACAGGTATTCATTCTTTTTCGAATATCAAAAAGCCTTCCCCGATCCCTTTTAAACATCTCAAAATATGCTCCCACATGATGGGCAAGCGTTACCGGCTGCGCCTTCTGAAGGTGGGTAAAGCCCGGCATATAAGTATGTACATTTTCTTCCATGATACGTAAAAGAGCCTCTAAAAGCTTCTTTACCTCTTTGTCCAGCTCGTCAATCTCATCTCTTACATACAGCTTCATATCAAGAGCAACCTGGTCGTTGCGGCTTCTTCCTGTATGGAGTTTCTTTCCTGCATCTCCGATCCGCTCAATCAGGTTTGCTTCTACGAAGCTGTGAATATCTTCATATTCTGATGTAATAAGAAGCTTTCCTTCTTCCACATCTTTTAAAATCCCGTCAAGTCCTTCTATAATGGAATCTCTCTCTTCCTCCGTCAGAATTCCCTGTTTTGCCAGCATCTGCACATGCGCCTTGCTGCCGCGAATATCCTGTCTGTAAAACTTCTGGTCAAAAGAGATGGACGCATTAAAATTGTATACCAGTTTATCCGTTTCCTTTGTGAAACGTCCTCCCCATAACTGTGCCATAACTGCCTCCTTCTGATTCTTATTCTTTTAACAATTTCATGTGTTAGTGTATCACATTTTTATCAAAATGCAAAGTATAAAATCAAAAGTTATGGTCTGGAAAATACACAGCCGCAGTAATTCTGTCTGTACAGGTTATGTTCTCCGGAAAGCTCTATGGAACGCTTATATCCGTTTTTCTTCTTAAAATCAGAAGGAAGATGCTCCACTTTATAAATACCGGCAAGTTCCTCTCCGATTTCATTGATTTTCCCTGCGTTTTTTAAGGGGCTTATGGAAAGAGTAGTCGTAAAATAGTCGTACCCTCCCTCAGAAGCAAGACGGGCAGCCTCTTCCATACGAAGACGGTAACAGCCAAAACATCTCTCTCCGCCTTCCGGTTCCTTTTCCAGACCCTTTGCCATCTCATAAAACCGCTCCGGCTCATACCTTCCTTCCACAAAAGTTACAGGATGTACAAATTCCATTTCTCCGATCAGACGGCGGATTTCCTCCACTCTTTTTTCATATTCCTCCTTCGGAGAAATATTCGGATTATAATAAAAAACCGTAATAGAAAAGTATCGGGAAAGATATTCCATCACATAACTGCTGCACGGCGCACAGCAACTGTGAAGAAACAACCGTGGTATGCGCCCTTCTTTCTGCTCCTTCTCAATTAATTTTTCCAGTTCTTTTTGATAATTTACATTCACCAATCCGTTCTCCCATCCTTAAAATTGTTTCATATCCCTCTTCTGAATTTTCCAGAAGATCGCTGTCTATCCGGACCTTTCCATGCTGCAGAAGAAGAATGACAGTAGAACCGCCAAATTCAAAATATCCCTTCTCCTGCCCTTTTTTTACATACGTTTCTCCTGTATGAAGGTTTGTGATCTTCCCTACCATCATAGCGCCTACTTCCATCATGAGAACTGTCCCGAATTTTTCTGTCTTTAAAAGAACATACTCTCTTGCATTTTCCCGGTAAATAGGGCAGGCATCGTTGGCAGTTGGATTGACTGTGTGAAACACACCGGAGATCCGTCTGACAGGAGACTGCATTCCTCCTGCCGGATAGCAGTAATGGTGATAATCGTCCACCGTAAGACGCAGGATCACCGCATATCCCCCCAGATACCGCTCTCCAAGCTTTTTGCTTTTTAAAAGCTGTTCCACTGTATATTCTGTATCTTTAATATAAAACCGTTCTCCTTTTCCAATCCTGCACACAGTCGCTTTTGCGTCGCAGGGGCTTACAAGAAGATTCTCCCCGTCTGCAATGGGACGGAGACCTTTTTTTATCTTTCTTGTAAAAAATTCATTGTAGGAATGAAAATTCTGTTTCGTATAATCCCTTAGATCAATCCTGTTTCTTTTTACAAAACCCGGTATCATAAAACGGGAAAAGGGCGTATTTAAAAATACGCCCGCAGCCCTGGACACAAAAGGACGAACAAGAAGCTTTAAGCATAGCTTCCCGCCCCTGTCGTGATACAAATGACGCAAAAGCCTGTCCTGGCTGTTTTCTTCTACTGTAATATTTCCTTTTCTGTCAATGTATTTCATGCTCTTCCCCTTTCTTCTCTCAGAACAGATGGAACATTCTTGCAATGGCAAGGGCAACCAGCCCTACAAGAATCATAATTCCCGGATTCTGCGGTTTTCTTACTTTAATGTCGCTGATAAACAAAATTCCCACAACAACCACTGCAACATGAGTAAAAAACAGGAAATGACTTCCCCAGGAACGGCGGATCAGATAAATAAACGGCAGAATGATCGCCATAGACGTAATAGGAAGTCCCTGATAATACTTTCTTACCTCCGCTGTCTCCTGCTGTCTTTTTTCTTCCATTACATTAAAATATCCAAGCCGGATAACCGAGGCAATTCCATAAAAAACAAGCACCAGAATACTTGCCCATCCCTTCATTCCAAGACTGTAACAGATCATGATCGGAAACACGCCAAAACACACCACATCACAGAGAGAATCAATCTGAATCCCAAATTTTTTCTCATCCTCTGTTCTGTTTTTCTTTGTTCTTGCAATTTTCCCATCAAACATATCACAAAGTCCGGAAAGCGCCAGACAGAAAATTGCCATTCTGAAATCTCCCTGAAGCGCTCTTGTAATTCCCAGAATGGAAATTCCAAGACTTATGTAAGTAAGAACTACTGTATAATCATAAAACCCTAACATACGGGGCTCCCTCCTTTTTCTTTTTCTCCTGTTTTTCTCCCGATCATAAAATGCGCCGCACAGGTCATCACTGCACTGATAAAAAGCTGACCGTAATAGGAAATCCCTCTGCTCAAGACCATAGACGCCAGCATTGCCTTTCCAAATACAGGTGTAAACATTACCATGTAAAGCGTTTCACTGATTCCCATGCCCCCGGGAAGGGGAAGCATATCCACAGAAACGGAAATCACAGACTGCAGAAGCGTTACCGTGAAAATCCCATATGTATGAAATCCCATTGCACGGTAAACCCAGTATGTGATGGTAAACAGTATGATCCGCTGCACAAAGGTGATCAGAAATACATTTGCCATAATTCTCTTATGTTCCGCCCAGAACGCCGCCGTCTCATGGTACAGATCCATAGACGCTTCAAGCTTACAAAGACGCTCCGGCTTATGTTTCATAAGATGAATTTTTTCCAGAAGCTTCATTCCTTTTACCATAAGTTTTTTTGCAAGACCCGGTGCAAATACAAGAATCAGCATAAAGCTTACACAAAATATATTTAATCCCACTCCAAGATAAAATACCCACATCAGCTTTCCCATATATGCTCTCAGAAATCCTCTTCCCAGAATACATGCTCCAATGCCGATAACTACCAGCACCGCCTTGTACGTAATGGTCACGATCATAAGCACAAGCGCAGTAACGGGAATGGGCAGCTTATCCTTTTTCATATAATAAATCTGCATGGGCTGGCCTCCTGTAGCAGAAGGCGTAATACAGCTGAAGAAAAATCCAACAAAGGAATAAAGTGCGCAATGTCCCATTTTTACCTTTGCACCCAGACTTTTCATCATATAGTAAATAATAACCGACTCTCCCAGAATAAACAGCACCACACAGACAAGAGACAGAAAAAGATACCCTTTATCTGCGGTGCGGGCAGCAGCTAAAATTTCCTTTACATCCTTTCCACGAAAAACAAAATACATGGTCAGACCAAAAACTGTCAGTAAAAACAACAGATTTATAATTGCTTTTTTCTTATCCATCATTCATTTTCCTCTTTCATCTCCTCCCAAAAAACGCCGGATTTCGGCATTTCAGCTTTAGTATATCATATCGCCATGCAAAAGCATATGATAAAATATACGAAAATGGAGGTGTATTATTTGAAACCACTTCTGGAAGTACGGGACATCAGTCTCACGTATCACAGTATTAACGGGGAAATCAAAGCCCTTTCTCATATATCCTTTCAGTTGATGCCCGGAGAATTTCTCGCCATTGTCGGTCCTTCCGGCTGTGGAAAATCCACGCTTTTAAACCTGATCGCAGGGCTTTTAAAAACAAAGCAGGGCGAAATCCTCATGGACGGCATTCCTGTATCACAGGGAAATTCAAGAATCGGGTACATGCTTCAGAAGGACCATCTTCTGGAATGGAGAACCATTTACAAAAATGTCCTTCTCGGTCTGGAAATCCGAAAAGAACTGACGCCTGAAAAACTTGCCTATGTAGAAGAAATGCTTGCATCCTACGGGCTTGACAAATTCCGTAACGCAAAACCTGCCGAACTTTCCGGCGGAATGCGGCAGCGCGCTGCACTTATCCGCACCCTCGCGCTGAAGCCGGACCTTCTTCTTTTAGATGAACCGTTTTCCGCTCTTGATTATCAGACACGCCTTAATGTCAGCGACGACATTGGAAAAATCCTGAAAAAAGCAAAAAAGCCGGCAATTCTTGTGACACACGATATTTCAGAAGCAATCAGCATGGCTGACCGGATTTTAATTCTCACAGCCAGACCTGCTTCTGTAAAAAACATCGTTCCCATTCATCTGGATATAGAAAACCGTACGCCCCTTTCCTCAAGAAATGCACCCGATTTCAAATCTTATTTTAATCTCATATGGAAGGAGCTGAACGGAAATGAATGAACCCTCTCCCGCTCAGATGAATTTTCTCGCTGCAAAAAAACGGGAAAGACAGTTTATTCTTACAGCAAGATGCCTGATTT
The DNA here is from genome assembly GCA_900540785.1 of uncultured Blautia sp. Taxonomy (GTDB): domain Bacteria; phylum Bacillota; class Clostridia; order Lachnospirales; family Lachnospiraceae; genus Blautia_A. The sequence goes on along the minus strand of UQHF01000032.1, from coordinate 5,079 downwards.
TCATTGTTTTTCTGATTTCCTGGGAATTAAGCGCAAGAACGGGAGTCATTGATTCCTTCATCTTCTCAAGCCCTTCCCAGATTGTTCTTTCTTTCCGCCATATGTGGCTGGAAGAAGAGCTTTTTACTCACATTGCCGTCACATTAAAAGAAACGCTTCTCAGCTTCCTCTTTGTTGTGATATTCGGAACCGGAGCTGCCGTCCTTATGTGGGGAATGCCGAAACTTTCCAAAATCTGTGAACCGTATCTCGTAGTATTGAACAGTCTTCCAAAATCTGCCCTTGCCCCGCTTCTTATTGTATGGCTCGGGGCAAATCAGCGCACCATTGTAGTTGCCGGTATGTCCGTTGCCATTTTTGGCACAGTTATCAACCTGTACACCGGCTTTCAGGAAGTTGACCCTGAAAAACGAAAGCTGGTAAATACACTGGGAGGCGGAAAAAAGGAAGAACTTTTCAAAATTGTACTTCCCTCTTCCATACCTCTGATTTTAAGTATTATGAAGGTAAACATCGGTCTGTGCCTTGTCGGCGTCATCATAGGGGAATTTATAGGCGCCAGACAGGGACTTGGATACCTTATTATTTACGGAAGTCAGACATTTAAGCTTGACTGGATGCTTACCTCCATTTTTATCCTCTGTGTAATTGCCATGACTTTATACGGCATACTGGGATTTATAGAAAAACGCTACCGGAAACATCTCTGACCGGTTTGCCTTCTCATATATAAGAACGAGGCAGAAGCACTTCTGGATTCAGAATGCTTCTGTCTGCTCATATAAAATTCTACATTTTTCTTGTTTCTCCTTTAATTTTTTTGTTGAATTTTGTCATTTTTCATGATAGAATCTCCCTATCACTTATTTATATTTTATATAATCCTATTTCAAGGAGGACAACGTATGAAGCAAAAACACTTAATCAGAAAATCTGCGGCTGTTTTTACTGCTGCTGCCCTTTGTATCTCCGCCGCCCCTGTTTCTGTATGGGCAGAAGACGACTACAAAACACAGGCAAAGGATTCCCTTGCCGGATTTGCAAAGGATATTGCCAAAAAATACGAAAGTTCTATGTCTGCTGTCGATACGAACGCCGACTCCTTCGGTGTAAAAATGAACCTGGGACTTTCCATTGATCCAAGTGTAGCTCCTATGTTAAGCAGTCTGGTGGGCATAGATATGTCATGGCTTTCCAAGATTTCTCTTGCTATGGATCAAAAGCTCAAAAACAATATATTGGGAGTCCAATATGATATTCAATTAAATGACACAGAAATCTGTCCTGTCAATGCGTATATGGATATGATTACAAACGATGTATATATGAATATACCAACTATCTCTGATGGCTACATTTATGGAGGAGATGAATTATTAGCTGGAGAACTTGAAGAAGATACGGATATAGATACCGGAGAAGATTCCCTTATCCTTCCGGAAAATTTTTCCATGAGCGAATATATGCAAACCCTGCCTTCTGCTGCAGATATAGAAGACTTTTTAAATCATTATGGTTCTATTCTGATCGACAAGGCAGATGAAGTCGAAACCGTAGAAGAATCCTTATACGCGTCCGGCGCAGAACAAAACTGTACCAGATATACAGGATATTACCTTCCTTCCACAATTAACAACATGGGTAAAGATCTAGCCGCTGCCGCAAAAGAAGATACCAGATTAAAAGAGTTTCTTGATCATTTCAGTGAAATTTATTCACCGGAAGAAAATCTTTACGATTATTTGATTCAATCACTTGAATCCTCCGGCGGCGATGAGGTTCCCTCTGACGAGGAAGGCTTCTTAACCTTCTCTGTATGGAAAGATGAAAATGGGAAAACTGCCGGTTTTGAAACCTCTGTTTTTGGAGGAACAGACCCACAGACAGGGGAAGACTCTGTAGTAAGTTTTGTTTATCAGAATCCAAAACAGGATAACAACAGCGGTCTTATCATCTCCTTCTCTGATGGCACCAATTACTTAGATCTCCAGGGAAGCGGAACCATCACCGACGGAAAATTAGACGGAATGTACACACTCCACTATAACAACGACATTCTCTTCCATGTAAATGTAACAGGTTATGACACAGAAGCCGCAAAATCCGGTTCTATTATCGGAAAATACAGCTTTAAAGCAGCCGAAGGACTTGCAGGCGCAAATGAAGAATTATATTCCATGCTGTCCGCCTTTACTCTGGACGCAGATTTAAATATTCAGGCAGCAGAACAGAAATACTCTCTTTCTCTTGTATCAAGTGATACAGCCCTGGCAACCCTTGACATAAATATGGTTTCTTCCAGTGACATGGAAATCCCGGATCTATCCGCTCTGGAAAACGTATATGACGCAAGTGATGAAACATCTATGAATGGATTTGCCGCAACTTTAAACCTCGAACCTGTATTAAACAACCTTCTCACAGCCGGTATGCCGGAAGAGCTTCTGATGGCTCTCTTATACGGAGACACAGCAGGAGAAGCCTATACAGAGGAACCTGGTGCAGAAGTTCCCGCAGAGACAGAGGCTCCTGCAGATACCGCAGCAGCAGCTTAAACTTTCGCTTTAAACAAAATCCCTCTCTCCATTATATTATTTGGAAAGGGGGATTTTTTCAGCTTTTTCTATTTTCCATATAACTTCTGTAAAGAAAAGCCGTCCCAAATAAAAGCGCAGCAATTCCTATATATACAATACGGATATTACAGATTTTCAGAATCTGTCCCACCATCAGCGAGCCTGCCATTCTAAACACTAAAATCATAAATCGTGAAGCTGCAAAAGTTCTGCCTATTACTTCCGGCTGACTTTCTATCTGCATTTCTGTTTTAAATCCAAGGGGACAAAAAGTCGAGGTAACTCCTACCAGACAAGCGCCTATAAAATACATTCCTATATTTCCAGATATTCCAATCACAACGTAACTGAACGCCGCGCTGAAAAGCCCTGCACTAATTATAGAAGAAGGACACATTTTTTTCATTTTATGCAAAATGAAAAATGAGGCAGTCAGCATTCCTACACCTTCTGCCGCATTTCCAATTCCATACCAGTGAGATGGCATTTTAAGCGTTTCCTCTATTATACTGATTTCCAGTGGAGACGCAAGACCTATGCAAAACATAAAAATATTCCAGAAAACTACATTTTTTAAAATACGCCTGTTTCCTATAATCTCTCTATAACCCCCTGCTATTTTTTTAGGCTGTTCTTTTTCCCGCTTTACGCTTCTGACTTTTAAAAATCCATAAAAAAATGCCGTTGCTATAAACAACACAGAGTTTATTACCAGATTCATGTTCACCTGAAAATAAAGCGCTATGACGGAAGCACATAAAGGAGCTGCTATCATAGAAAAAGAATCCAGAAAATTAACCACGGAAGCTGCTTTGAATAATTTTTCTTTTGCAAAAGCATGAACCATCAGAGCGCTGACCGTACTACTCTCAAATTCCAGAATCAGATTCATCAAAAATGTAACGATATAAATACACCATATTTCCTGATTCAATAATAAAATAAGCATTAAAACTGCTTTTACAGCATTGCTGAAAATCATCAGAATTTTTTTATTATATCTGTCAATGATTCCTCCCGTCATCAAAATAATAAATGCGGGAAGAAACTGTGAAACAAAAAATCCTCCTATTACCGCAACAGACTCTGTTTTTTGAAACAGATAAATCACAATGCCTATATCATATATATATCCGGCAAACCCGGAAAGAAATTTTGTCAAACATAATAAAAACAAATTTCTGTTCTTTCTGTTATCACACCCATCTTTCATGGTCTACGATTCCTTTTTCTGTTTTGACGGCGGAATCTCTGCCACCCTTGTATTTTTAAAGCCCTCTCCGAGCACCTCATTTGATTCCATAATAATCGTAAACGCCATCGGGTCTACTTTTTTCACAGCCTTTTCTACCATGTACATTTCCTTCGTACTGCATGCACACATTACCACATCTCTGTGGTCCTGCTGGTATCCGCCCTTTGCCTTGATGATCGTGGTTCCTCTTCCGCAGGTATCGTCGATCTTTTTGGCAATCTCCGGTCCCTTGTCTGTCACGATCAGAGTAAGTTTTCCTGCGTTGATTCCATACATTACCTTATCTACGGCAATGGCAAAAATGTAGTTGATGATCATACCGTAAATAATACCGTCTACGTCCTTAAAAATAATTCCGCCCGCAAGAATGATTCCCACATCGGAAAGAAAGGCAATTTTCCCCAGAGAAAGATGAGGACGCAGCGCTTTTGCAGCCATGATAATAAAATCAGAACCTCCTGTAGAGGAGTTACGCATATAGATCATGGCATACCCAAGTCCGCCCAACACGCCGGTACAAATGGTGGCAAGAAGCCTTTCTCCCTGATACACTGGAAAAAGAGGCGCAATATAATCGATAAATACAGATGAAATGATCATACATCTGATGGAGCGAAAAAAGAAACCTTTTCCAAGAAGCTTATAACAGAGAAGCGCCACCGGAATATTCAGAAAAATAGTAGTAAGACCGATGGGCAGTCCAAAAAGCCGGTAAAGTATCATGGAGATTCCGGAAAATCCGGTCATTGGAAATTTTGCTTCCAGCGCAAAGTTATAAAGCGCCAGAGCAATCAGAAGACTTCCCAGAATCTCCACAAAAATATCTGTGGCAACCTCTCTTATTTTTTCGTTTTTCATGTAAGACCCTCCCTTGTAAGTAAATGTTTGCAAAATTTAAAAAGCAGCGGCGAATCATCTTTCCAGATATAATTCGCTGCTGCTCTTGTTCTGTTCTGTATTATAACTGTTCCCGGCTTAAATGTAAAGGTCTTTTTCCGGAGGCGTTTGACAGTCACTTTTATAAAAATATTGCTAACTTAGATGCAAACTGTCAAAAACAGGAGTGTATTCGAAAAAGTTGTCAGTGCCAATGAGAAAAAAGAAATTTCTGATGCTGGAAATTTAATTTTTTTATAAAATGCCTCTTTCTGATTAAAAAACAAAAAATTCTTCCAAATTTTTTTATAAAACACGAGCCTGTGAAAAAATTTCTGTAAATTAAACACTATAAAGGTCTTCTATGATAAA
>UQHF01000031.1 GCA_900540785.1 uncultured Blautia sp. | reverse complement strand
CCGGGCGGATTCGGGACTTTAACCCGTTAGAAACGTGCGCCGCTAGGCGCACCATTAAAATACCCGGAATATTTTACAGCTTCCCTTGAACTGTAAACATATTCCGGGTATTTTTCTCACTGAAAAAGTCTTTTTCTTACATTAAAATAACACCGATTCTTCCTCAAACTGCTTGTAATAAAGCGTCTGATAATATCCTTCCTGCGCAAGCAGCTCCTTATGTGTTCCTCTTTCTATGATCTTTCCGTCTTTTACCACAAGGATCAGATCTGCATTTTTAATTGTAGAAAGCCTGTGTGCGATCACAAAGGAGGTATGACCTTTTAAAAGTGTCTCCGTTGCATTTTGTATCAACTGTTCCGTCACCGTATCAATGGAGGAGGTCGCCTCATCAAGCACGAAAATAGACGGGTCTGCAAGGATTGCTCTGGCAAAAGAAATCAGCTGTTTCTCTCCTGTGGAAAGTCTTCCGCCGCTTTCTCCCACATCACTGTCGTATCCTTTTTCCATCTTTTTCACAACCTCATCTGCAGATACACGCTCTGCTGCCAGCCGGATTTCTTCTTCTGTCGCGTCCAGTCTTCCGTAGCGGATATTTTCTCTTACTGTACCGGAAAACAGGTGGGGATTTTGAAGCACATATCCCATCTGACTGTGAAGCCAGAGCTGAGAACGCTCCCTGTAATCTACCCCGTCTATTAAAATCCTTCCCTTTGTAGGCTCAAAAAATCTTCCGACCAGGTTTACAAGCGTTGACTTTCCTGCTCCAGTCTCCCCTACAATGGCTACGTTTGTGCCTGCTGGAATGTGAAGGTTAAAATGCTCCAGAACGTATTCTTTTCCGTCAGGATAGCGGAATGAAACGTCTTCAAATGTAATATCTCCCTTTATTTTTTCCCAGTTTTCTTTCTTCGGATGGAAATTATCTCCGTACTTTTCCATGACTTCTTCTCTGTCTGTCACATCTGGTTTCTGCGCCAGTAAATCCGTGATCCGCTCTATATTTGCCTGACAGGAAATCAGGTCTGCAAGCAGTCTTGCAAGCTGCTGGATCGGCTCAAAAATAACGACTGCATAAGAGATAAATACGGAAAGGACACCAAGCTGCATAATCTCGTTTTCCACCATATATCCGCCCTTTGAAAGCACGAAGGCAGAGGCAACGGAACTGCAGAAAAGAATCAGGGGAATGTAAATCGCATTGAGCTTTGCAGCCCTGCTTCCCGCATGGTTCATGCTTCCTGTGATCTTAAAAAATTCCTTCTCGTTATTCTTCTCGATCACCATACTTTTCGATGTTTTTACTCCTGTAATTCCCTCATTATAGCCGTTTGTGATCTGAGAATTGATTTTCCTTACTTTCCTGTTCCATTTCAGAATTTTATTCTGAAAAAACACAGTCAGAACTGCAATACACGGCACAGTCAGAAGAAGGAAAAAAGCAAGCTTCACATTGAGGAAAAACATGATCACAAATACGCCTGCCACATAAATAAATGCCCAGAACATATCGACAAGTCCCCATGCGATCATACTCGCAATTTTCAAAGTATCGCTCATAACTCTTGCGTGAATATACCCCACCGGCGTTGTATTATAATAGGAAAAAGAAAGCGTCTGAAGATGCTCAAACTGCGCCCACTTCAAATCTTTTCCCACATTCATTTCGATTACGGTTGCCGCATGTACGGAAATGTATACGCTGAGCGCCTGAAGAACGATCATTCCCACATACACCAGAGTAAACACACCGATTCCGTCTTTTGTGTCAGGCACAATAAAGTTATCGATCGCGTAACTCTGGAAAAGAGGAACAAGAATATCCACTCCTGCAAGCAGAATGTTCAGTCCCAGTGTGATCAAAAAGTATTTTTTATACGGTTTGAAAAAGGGAAGCATCTTCGCCCATGTTCGAAACTGAAACGGCTTATTATACTCCTGCTCTTCATAAGCTGCCATGTTTTTCTCTCACCTCGTTTCTGTCATCGTGACTCATCTGAATCTCGTATATTTTTCTGTAAATCCCGTTTTTCGCGATCAGTTCGCTGTGTGTTCCCATCTCTTCTGCTCTTCCCTGTTTCAGCACCATAATCTCGTCTGCCGCCATCAATGTAGTAATTCTATGGGAAATCAGGATCACAGTAGATCCTTTCATATGTACAGAAAGAGCTTTTCGTATAAGCGAGTCTGTCTCTGCATCTACAGCAGATAAGGAATCGTCAAAAATAAGCACCGGGGCTTTCTGAAGGAGCATTCTCGCTATTGCAACCCTCTGTCTCTGTCCTCCGGAAAGGGTCACACCCCTCTCTCCTACAAGCGTATCATATCCGTCCGGAAAGCTCATAATTGCATCATCTACACAGGCGATTTGCGCCGCATTTCTTATCTCCTCAAAGGTTGCCTCCGGATTGGAAGCTGCTATATTTTCTCGTATCGTTCTTGAATAAAGAAACGGCTCCTGCAGTACCATTGCCACATTCTTTCGAAGAATTTCAAGGGGAATCTGACGAATATCCTGCCCGCCAAGAGAAATATTTCCCTCCCCTTCTTTCAGCTCATAAAACCGCGCCAGAAGCTGCGTAACCGTCGATTTTCCGCTTCCTGTTCCGCCTAAAATACCGAATACCTTTCCCTGAGGAATATGGAAACTCACGTCTGATAAAACCTTCTGTCCCTCCTCGTAAGCAAAGCTTACATGAGAAAAAGAAATATCAAAATCAGAGAGAGGTTTCGTCTCCGTCTGTCCGTATGCTTCCTCCTCTGCTTTTATAATATAGTCCACACGCTCAAAAGAAACTCCTGCCTTACTCATATCTGAAAGAATACGTCCAAGACCTCGTACCGGCCAGACAAGAGCTGTATTATATGAAGCAAACGCAATAAATTCTCCCACGGAAATGTTTCCGTTTACTGCTTCCAGAGCGCCCACTACGATTACCGTAACAACCTGAAGTCCTGTGATCAGATCGCCCATTCCCCAGTAAAGACCTGACAGAGTTCCAAGACGTATCCAGAGCTTTGCAAAGGCATCATTCTTTTTCCGGAAACGCTCCATCTCGTACTGTTCTCTTCCAAATGCCCGGACAACGCGCACTCCTGTTGCATTCTCCTGCACTACAGTAGACAATTCTCCCTCCGCCTCGTCCGCATCTGTAAATCTTCTTGCGATCAGGCGGTAAAATATTGAGGAATATGCTACAATAACAGGAACAAAAAGGAGAACGATACATGATAATTTCCTGTTCATGGACCACATCATGGTAAACGAAACTCCGATTAAAAACACAGTACGAAATACTTCAAGAAGCTGAGTTACAACAAAGTTTCGGATAACCTCCACATCGGAAGTACACCTCTGGATAATGTCTCCTGTCTGATTTTTGTCATGCCAGGCTGAGGGTAATCTCTGCACATGAGCATAGAGAGCATTCCTCATATTTTCCGCAAAATTTTCTCCTGCTCTCGCTGTAAAAAAGCGGCTGAAAAACATGGATACTCCTGACAGCATTGCAACTCCCACAAGAACGCCTGCTATCATCCACAAATGCTCTGCAAGATACGGATACTTATCCCCATCAAGGACAGAATCAATGGTAAAACGGAATATCTGCGGCGTAAGAGAATTAAAAACAGTCGTAATAAAAGAAGCAATGACAGCCACTATAAAGTATCTCTTCGCGCCCTTAAAAAAGCGAAGAGTAAGCCGTATTTTTCTGTTTTTCATTCTTCTGAAAACTCCTTCCTGTAATATTACAGGAGCCCCTGTCCAAGGACAGCGGCTCCCGGTTTTTCTGTATGTAATTGTACCACAGGATTTTTTACATTACAATCTTCTCAGCCTTATTCATTGCATATTTGTAAACTGCATATAAGACAACTCCTATTCCCAGCAGCATAACTGCCAGAACAGAAAGCGATTTTACTTCCAGCGCAACAAGCCTTCCGTCATTCATAAAGTTCATGGCAAGGGCAAAAGCAAAGCAAAGAACACAGCCTATGATTCCCGGATACTGTACAATGCGGGCAATCTGTTTTTTCAGAATCCTTCTCTTATAAGCTGCATCAGCTCCAAGCTTTGTCAGGCTTTCAAAAAGTCCCTTATTATCTGTTGCCACAGAAATACTTCTCACGTATGCCATGACGCTCACGGCTGCCAGAGATATGATAAATATATAGAGGCTTAACATGACATAAACACTGATAAGCTGCATTCTGTCCTGCATCGTAATGATATTAAACTGCGGCGCATATTTCCAGTCTCCGAGAAGCATGTTGTTATCTATCGTCATGTTGATCTTATCCCCATAACCATACTCCTCTCCTGCCTCATCTGCCGTTTTCTGCGCCCATATATCCCAGTAACCCATGTGATTGGAAAGGTCGGTAGCCCGTTCCACATACTGTGCAAGCAGATCTTTTGCAAAATCATAGGACTCCTCTACATTGGCAGCATTAAAAGAAATGATGTTTTCTTTATATATATCCTGCACGCCCTCTGTCATAATCTGATACTCTTCATCGCACACAACGTATGCAAACGGAGCGCTGAAAGGTGCCAGAACATCGCTTTCCACACTTCCTCCGTAAGTGAGAGAATATATTTTTCCTGTATCCGGATTCATTACCTCCGTAAGCCCGTCCTCGTAATCAAAAAATCCCGCATAGTCGGTTATGGTAACCGTCTGATATGTACCCGGCTCCACATTTAGTTCCCGTCCGGACATCTTCTCAAAATCGCTTTCTGAAACAAAAAGGGAAGCAGATTCTCTGTCTCTGTAAACTTCAATATACCGGCTTGTCTCTTCATCAAAATCCTTTGCGCGATAAGAAACTACAAGATTTGTCGCCTCATTTTCCGTGAAATCTGTCACTTCAATGCCGTAAGAAGAAGCAGTATTATAAATCTCTTCTTTTCCAATCTGATTTTCGGGAGCCGGATAATGAAGAGAAAAATCCTTGCTGTTCTCCGTATCTATCGCGCCGCCTGAAAGTATATACTGCATTCCGTAAAAAGCGGAAAAACCGGACACAAAAATGAGAAGCGTCATAACACACATATTCTTTGTTGTCGCTTTTGCAGTAAAACGCATCAGACTGATAGAAACAAGATTTCCATAATATTTTTTCCTGTTTTTCTTTGTTTTGCTCTGTGACACTGCAGACAAAAGAATAAAATAAATTCCCACAAGAGACAGAAGATAAAAAAGATTTACAATTCCCGGAAGACCAATTCCCCATTTCTTTGCTGCAATCTGCGGAAGACCGGCTCCCAGCAAAATTCCAAGAACCGTGAAAACCACACCCACAGGGAACGTCCAGCCTTTTACCTCTTTTACCATCTCCGTCTTCTGCTGTGTCCGAAGAATCTCCATAATATCGGAGCGGTTAATAAATCTTCTTCCTGCAATGCCGAGAACACAGGCAAGAATACAGGCGAAAAGAATCCCCGGCAAAAATCCCACTGCTCCGAACCTGTAAGTCATCTGCTCGTTTGAAATGATAAACAGTTCGAACAGCTTCCAGATTAAAAAAGATGCCGGAACAGAAATCAACAGTCCTAAAAGAGAAGCAAATGCTGTGACAACGGAAAGCTCCTTAAAAAGAAGTTTTTTCAACTGTCTTTTCTCAGTTCCGAGAGCCATTAAAATCCCGTACTCTCTCGCCTTAAACCGGAAGAAAAGTCCGGAAGCATACACAGTAAATACGAAACAGCCCACTGCAGTTACGCCAAGGAGAAGAGACGCCATTTTCCTTGTATCTCCTCCCTCAGGAAGAAATTCCTGCACAGTCGGTCCGAAATACATAAGAGAAAAAGAAGTCACAAGAAGGACAGATAAAAACACGCAGAAGCTTAATAAATAATACTGTCCTTTTGTGTTTTTCCGAAGCTTTTTATAAATCTTATTCATTATCCTCATCTCCTCCAAGCTCTCTTAAAATATCAAGAAGCTGATCCATAAATTCACGTCTTGTCCCTGTTCTTTTCACTTCCTGATGAATCGTTCCGTCTTTTAAAACAATGACTCTGTCACAGAAAGAAGCTGCAAAACTGTCGTGTGTTACCATAAAAATAGTCGCTCCTATCTGCTCTTTTGCCTGTAGAAACGCATCAATTACTGCCTTGCAGGATTTACTGTCAAGATTTCCTGTGGGCTCGTCTGCCAGAATCACATACGGATTATTCATAAGCGCCCTTGCAACGGCTGTTCTCTGTTTCTCTCCTCCGGAAATCTCTGCCGGATACTTATCCATAATCTTTTTAATTCCAAAAAGGCTGCACAATTTCTCTGATTTTGCTTCCATCTGTGCAATCGGTTTGTTTGCAATAATCTGCGGAAGGCATATATTTTCCCGTACAGTAAGACCGTCAAGAAGCATAAAATCCTGAAATACAAAACCCAGTTTTTCATTTCTCACATGAGCAAGCCTTCGCTCATCTAAACTGGAAATATCCATATCTCCCAGTCGGATTTTTCCACTGTCATGAGGAATAAAACAGGAAATACAGTTTAAAAGTGTTGTTTTTCCGGAACCGGACGGTCCCATGACTCCTACAAATTCTCCTTTTTTTACATGAAGTGATACGTCTTTTAATACCGGATATGTATTCACACCGTTTGTATAACTTTTGTTCAGCTTTTCTACCTTTAACATGTTGTTTCCTCCCTTGTTATCTGTTAAGACTATTATAGAAAAAACAGGGAGGTTTTTCTCTCAGGAAAATGTTATTTTTGACATGGATTTTGTAAAGTTTGTATGATATTATTATGATGCTAGAATTGCGGGAGCATGAAATGCGGAACAATTCGTCAGGCATCTTTTGCCCCACATCTTATTATACAGAAATCTACCAGGGAGTTTTATCATGAAAATAGCAATCTGTGACGACGACAAAAAGCTTCGTAAGGACCTGCGTCATTTAATCGAAGTCCAGCTTGATCTTATGGCACTTACATATGAAATAGAGGAATATGAATCAGGAATTTCTCTTCTTGAACGCATCAATAAAAAAGAACCGGACATTCTCTTTCTTGACATTGAAATGCCGGGAATGGGAGGAATGGATACTGCAAGAGCCCTCCGAAATCTCGAAAAAAAGATGCTGATCATCTTTATTACCGCATACCCGGACTATGTTTTCCAGGGATATGAGGTACATGCCTTTCATTATATTTTAAAACCATACGAAAAAAACAAATTAAAAGAAGTGCTGGAAAGCGCTGTAAAAGAACTTTCTTCACAGGAAGAGCAGTTCTATATTGTACAGCAAAAATCCGGAACTCTCCGGCTCAGTATCCGGGAAATTTCTTATTTTAAGAGCGATAAGCGAAACATCTGCGCCGTACAGAAAAATGGAGAGCAAGTCTCTTTTTACGAAAAACTGGACGAAGTAGAATCAAAGCTTCCTGACTTTTTCCAGCGTATTCACAATCGTTATCTTGTAAATATGAATTGTATTTCCAAAGTAGAAAGCTCTTCCTGCGTCTGCAGCGGCGAAGAACTTCCTGTAAGCCGCGCCTACAAACAGACGCTTGCAGTGGCCTTTGCGAAAACAATGTTAAACTGAGGGGTATCTTTATGAGTTCATCTGTTCTTATTTTTATACTTTACAGACTGGCAAATGTGCTGGAATTTATTACCGGATATTTCTTTATGAAATGTATGGACTGTACTATGAAAAGGCGAAAGGGGAAGCTTTCATTCCTTCTTGGGCTGCTTCTCTACACTATCGTTTCTACCCTTGTGGTATTTCCAAAAGATATGACAAATATTTCCTTTGCCCTGCTTTTATTTGCCATAGCAAACTTTACGCTTTATAAGGGAAAATGGCTTGTAAAACTTTCCATGATTCTTATTTTTCTGCCCATTGCAGCCTCCGTCAATCTTCTTCACGTAGACATCGGAGGTCATATTTTCATGTATTTTTTTACTGAGGATGATCTGTTTGCAAACTCCCTTATGTCCTCTGTGGGGTTTATCGTTATTCCTGTTTTCTGGATTATTTTTTACCGTTTTTTCCATTCTTCACTGAAAAAAATCCAGAACATATTTACAGACAAAGCATGGACTATCGTGGATGTCATCAGCCTTGCCTCTTTCTCCGCACTGTTTAGCTGTATTTACCTTGCTCCGGATCATAAAACATACTTTATCTGGCCCTGCATTCTTGCCTGCCTGATCACAAATATCGGAAGCGTGCGTCTTGCCGCCTATCTTGCTGACGGACTTCACGCAGACCTGGAACGAAAAAACCTTCAGCTTCAGAAAAATTATTACGAAGAACTGGAACACAACCAGAATCAAATCCGCAAATTCCGCCACGACATGAACAATCATCTTTCTGTTGTGGGAAATCTTCTGGATAAAGGAAACCTTACAGAAGCAAAAGAATACTTCCGCAGCATTTCCGGCTATATGCAGACCGCCAACAGGCGTTTCTGTCAGAACAGCGTAGTAAACGCCGTAATAAACGCAAAGTATCAGATGATGACAAATGCCTCTATTGATGCGTTTCTCAATATCGACATCGACAAAATGCTTTTTATCGACGATGTAAGCCTCTGTACTATTTTTGCCAACACCCTGGATAATGCCATTGAAGCCTGCCGGAAAATAGACGATGCTTCCAGACGGAAGCTGGAACTGAAATGCCGTTACACAGAAAACGGCTACTTCAGCTTTGATCTTACCAACAGCAAAATAAACGAAATCACCGAGAAAAAAGGACGCTTCCTTTCTGATAAAGAAGATAAAAATGCCCACGGCATCGGCATCTCCTCTGTGAAGGAAATCGTGGATAAATACGATGGAACACTTGATATTTCCTATGATAAAGAATGGTTTAAAGTTGTGATTTTAATTGGGTAGGGTGCTCCGGTCATCTTATATGAATCCATTCTGCGACACTTAATACAAATGTATGCAAACCCGCTTCGGATTTAAAGTGGTCGAATTCGTCCACTTTAAAATCCGGGTTATAAATCAATTCCCATGTTCCTAAAAATTCCTTTTTCATATCTGCTCTCCGTATACAGCAGCTTATTCCTTCGCCATCAACTGAACCTGTAATGTCATTCCCAATGCTTCCGCTATCCGCACCATCATTTCCAAAGATGGATTGTAATTGCCGCTTTCAAATCTTGTAATATTACTCCGTGGAACTCCTGCTCTCTTTGCAAGTTCTGCCTGTGTGATTCCCTGCATTTTCCGACTATTCACATACTGCTCAATGACAGACTGTCTCACGCTTTTCTGCTCCACTTCTATTACAATTTTCTGTTCACCGGATGTATAAATATAATCCATACTATTTCTCATAATTTGTGTTCTCTTCCTCCATATGTATATTCAAATGTTTCCTTACTTTCCTGTATTTCGAGCAAAATTTCCCAGCAGCATAATCTATTTTATCTACGCATATAAAAGCTTTTCCATTTTTTGTATTTACCATTAAAATATCTCCCGGAACAACCGGCGCCTTCAATGTATAAGACCAAATGTATCGTTTTCTGCTTGTCTTTCTCCATTTCCCGTCAGAAAACTTTACGTGCATTCCTTTGACAATCTTTCGCAGCGGCTGTCTTGATACCATTTCACAAATATCTGCATGCACATGATACTTTTTTGCCAAAAGGTATGATATATAGCCATCTCTGACCTGTCTGTCTTCATCTACCACAATCGCATGAGGCAGTTTCTTCGTTTTCTGATAATATTGCTCATAATACCATATCTTCTCCTGCGAAGGATTCGACATCATATCTGTTTGAATCTCCGCCATCGAGCAGGCATCTGTGAGTGTTCCGACTGCAATATGCGATAAAATATCTTTCAGCCACTCCGCATTTTTTAATAGTTTTTCCGCACAGAAAACTGCTGTATCACGATTTTTCCGATCTACAGGAAGATACATATTCGAGATACCAGAATACTTCATGCCTGCTGACAAAAGCAGTTCGTCAATCCGCCGGATCAATTCTTCGTTTGTATCTTCATTTTCCAAATCCAGGTTTAAATATACTTCCAGTGTTTCATTCATTAAAAAATCCTCCTTCCAAAAAGAATCATATACGATACTTCCAATGTATCTTATATGATTCTTTTTGTCAAGAGAAACTTTATTATGGATTGTTTACAGAACCGAACTATTCTAACGCTTTATATTGAAATAATCTCTCATTGCTCCCTGGAAAGAAGAATGTCTCGGGAATTTTTTCTTATACTGTTCATAAATATTCTTTTTAGCACCCAGCAGTCCCGCATCTTCTTTTATCTCTCCCACAATTGCCAGAAGTCCTGCAACTTCACTGTAATGGCTTCTATGCTGTCCGGATACGATTGCATCTGCTCTTTTATATACAATATTTTCTGCCCATGTCAGATATTTTTCACGTTCTGCTTTCTCCATTGGAAAATATCTTTTCCACCGCTGAAAATAATTCCAGAATTCACTCACTTTATGTTCCTGAGATTCTCTTTGAATTTCCAGCTCAAATCCCAACAGATCCTTCCGCTCTTTTCCATCAGGAAATCCTATATAAGAAGATATGTTTTTCGCAGCCTTTGAAGGAAGCGCACGATCATATAAGTAAAGCAGAAATAATCGGATCCCATCATCTATAAACGAACCGCTCCATCCCAAAGATCCTTTCGGATTTTTAGAAATATTTTTTACAGTGTTGAATTCCCCTGTATAAAATGCTAATCGATAATATTCATAATCACCAATTATATTTTGCTTCAATTCTGAATTATTGTAACGCAGATTTAGCTTTTCTTTTAATCTATTACTCAAAATCTCTTTTCCGCACATTCCATAAGTTTCTGCCATTTTTTCAGTCCCAAACAACCGCAAATAATTCTTCACTGTAGAATCAGAAACAAAACTTTCCCAGCAAAATCGCATCATTCTCTCCTGATGATTTAAGCACGAGGCCGCAAATGCTGTTTTTAAAGCAATTTTACTTCGTATCGTCAGATTAACGTTAAGTTTACTCAGCGCATTTTCGCCAACTTTTTCGATCTTATCATATAAATGACCTTTCTCATACTGTTCCATTACAGCCAGGTATAAAGATGGATGTACAGACGCGTTTTCTTTTGCCGCTTCATACAAACCATCAATTCCTTTACAATACAAAACGGCTTCTTTCAGAAGTCTGGCTTCTGTATCTCCATTTTTTCCCTTCAGAAGATCAATCCAGTCCTTCCAAAACTGATCTGCATCCTCCAGTTCTTCCCTTCCCACATGAAACATTTCTTCCAGATGCAGTTTTGTAAATGTACTGTATGAAAAATAAAGATACATATCTCTGGCGCGTTCATTTGCCGGCAGAGCCTGATAATCTGCATACAATGTCAGCAATGCCAGATGTTTCATGTCTGTATGTATCAAATTATTTTCTTCCAGAATTTCCAGATTTACAGAATCCTCATCTTCATTATCGGTAAAAACAAACATTTCCCAAAGCCATTCATATATCTCTTTTGCTTCCTGATAGCGTCTGTCATCTACACAATCTTCAGCAAATTGAATCATATACTGGATCTTATCACCAATCCCCTGATTATCATAATACTCCGTAACCCAGTCAGAATGCCAGTATCCATCCGAATAATCTTCATACTCTTCCGTATCAAGATAAAGTTCTCCCTCATCAATCTGATTCTTCCACTTCCGTATTTGCGTCATCTTTTCATTTACGAGATCATCTGACATTCGCACCTGTAACGGCTGCGATTTCCTGTTTCCTGACTGAATTCCGGATACTTCCAATATCTTCTGAAATTCTGTTTTCTGTTTATCTGACAGTATTTTTTGTACTTTTAAAACAATGTCCTGTAATTCTTTTTTCGATAGTTTTTTTATATCTTCTTCTGTCATTTCACCCTAATCCCCCAATAACCATATCTCTTACCACCTTTACGCTCAAGAACACCTCTTTCTACTAATAGCTTCATGCACCTTTGCAATTTTGTTCGTGGTACCCTCAACACAACAACTAACTCTGTTTGTTTGATTTTAGGATTTTCTCTAATAATATCAAGTATTCTTTTTTCCAAAGCTTCATTTTTGAGCTTTGAGGTGCTGTAAATTTTGCTGTAATATCTCCACCAAGTACTGAATATTCCGGCTCAGGTATGCCATGCTTTTGGCAAGCCTCACATATCTTCTGAATACCTGCCCCCATGTTTCAACATATCCAGCTCTAAAAAATGTATTGGCAATATCTGGATTGTAGGGTCTGGACTTGTGTCTTTCCATCAAGGTTTTTGTTGTCCAATCACTTGGCAGGATACAACAATTACTAATATACATCGCCTCATCTTCGATACGAATCTGAATCGGTATACTATCTGCCCAATTACAGTGAATCAACACATTAAAAACTGCTTCGCGAATACCGTCACGCGGAAATGGATAGGTTTCAATTCTGATTTCCTTCTCGTAAGAAATAGCTGCTTTTAAATATTTTTTCACTCTGGTATACTCCCCTTCACACACAGCGCTCCCGAGAATGTCAAGTCATTGCCGCAAAAAATATGCGGCTTTTTGCCTTGAAAATGGCTTAAAACCGCATAATTTTGTATAGAAGATGTATATTGTTGTTACAAAATAGATGGGATGGATGTTACGTTATTGTCACAAATTTCTATCCTTTTTATCTGTTCAGCAGTATTTAATATATTCAATTGGTATTCCGCAATTTCTTTTAGTATTTCAAACCGTTCTTCCTTCTTCTTTCCTTCCCGTATCATTTGTGCATTATGGGTTTCCAAGTTAGAAAGTACTGTTAGCTCATTAATTGTCGCAAAATCTCTAACATTATTTTTCTTTGCAAGTTCTGGATTCGTTTCTCTCCAAGCTTTTGCCGTGAACCCAAACAAAGCAACATTCACTATATCTGCTTCTTCCGCATATGCAATCCATTGCGAATCCTTATTATAATCTCTCTTGGGCAAAATATAGTTTTTTACTGCATCTGTCTGAATCAGATAATTACTTTTACTAAGGAAACGTTTCGCATCCCATTCTATCTGTCTGGAATTATTTTCTTCTTCCTCCAAACGTTGAAATTCTTTTATCAGATATAATTTAAAAACCGGGCTAATTGCAGACGTAAACTCAAAAGCAATATCCTTATGAGCGTAAGTCCCTCCATATTTTCCACGTTTTACATATAATCCTATAGCATTTGTTTTATTGATCCACTCAGAAACACTGGGTGTAAATGTTAATAATCCTGCTTGCTTTTTAAAGTGTTCAGATTCGAACACTTTAAATTCGGGGTTATATATTTGTTCCCATACAGACAGATATTCTAGTGTTCCACGATTTCTTAACCAATTTCTCACTACATCAGCCGCTCTGGCAGAATTTGATTTTATTTTAGCAATATCTGTAATGCAAATATAATCTTCTAATTCCTGTTTTGAAATAGTAATTTTTACATTTTGAACATCTATGATTCTATTCTTCATGCTTTATCTCTCTTTTCATATACACATCAAAATAGCCTCCAATATAATACCTGCTATCAAACTAACCAAAATCCCCGCCAAAACAGTGCAAAACACAATTCCCATTATTGGATGTCTCCTCTCCCATTTTTTCAGTATTTCATAAATTTTTTGTTCCCATTTACTTTCTTTATCCCAAAATGGATCTATGAACTGTTTTTTCCCATCAATTATATCTTGTTCCTTTTTCGCAAACATTAACGCTTGAAGCTTCTTATCATACATCAATAATCTGCGATTTTGATTTTCCCGTGGATTTTTTACTTCTAGCAGTATGTTAGTATATATATTCCCCATAGCTTATCCTCTCTTACAACCCCTGTTTTATCTGTAGTATTTCTGCATATTTCAGCAAACGATCATATGAATATTTATTTTCCTTTATATTGTTCACTATCTCTATTTCCGCTGCTCCCTCTAATCGATACAAGTCACAAACCGAACGTTCAATATTATAAATATTGTATTGCCCAAATTCCGTTTCCCTCTTGCTTATTCCAATATTAAAATTTCTGTTTGAAAAGTAATGCCTTTGTACCATAAAATTCATTTTCATCATACTACGATCTGTTCGTTCTGTAGCGACAGATAAGCAATGCGGCTCATCCGCCAGTTTTCCCTGATAATAAAGTGCACTATTCATACAAATAACTGCACCTGGATTGCTTAGACTTACTTCGATACATTTATAATCAAAGGGTTTCCTGCATTGCTTACCAGCAAGCCAGTAATGTCCATAGCACACTTTTTGTAAATATCCATCTTCCACTAAAGTAGAAATCTGTCGATTAGAAAAGCCCTCTCTTAAGAGATCGTTTGTCCCTACATAACCTTTGTATTTTTTATACAGTTTTTCAATTTTAATATATGTATTCTCTCTCATATTTTCCCCATTGCATTTTTCATTACACATATTATTGCATTTTTTGTTACACATGTCAATATTATTTTTAAAATGGTATACTCCCCTTCACACACAGCGCTCCCCACCCCACCGTCTCATTAGGAAACTCCTCATATCCCGGCAGACGTCTCGCGCCTCTTCTCAGATACGCCTTTACCTTCTCCCCATACAAAAACGGATCATTTCCTTTTACAATTCCCCACTCCATCAGAAGCGCGCAGGCACCTGTGGCGAATGGCGCGGCAAAAGAGGTTCCTGTAAAGGAACCGTACGAACCGCCGGGGCGGGGCGCTGTGATGTCCACTCCCGGCGCCACAAAATCAGGCTTTCCGTAAGGCAGAAATTTGCTTCCCCTGCCGGAAAAATCTGCGTATACATCGCTTCTGGAATTATAAGCGCCTACGGAAATCAGCCGGAGGGCAGTGGAAGGAATGGTAAGCGTTCCCTCTGCTCTCGGAAGGTAAAAGGCAGTCAGAGGATTTAACACGTTGCCGCCGGGCAGCCAGAAAAAATACTGCCCGTCTTTTATATCTTTTCCACGCAAAATGATTTTCCACACGCCGCCGTCCACATAATTCCCTGTTGGAATAAAATCTATATAAATCTCCTGAGTTACAAAATAAGGACCCGGTTTTCCATAATAAATCAAGAGTTCCGTATCTCCCGCCTGGTATCTCTGCGCTCCCAGATTTTCATAAAGAGGACCGATTCTCATACCTGCCGGATTTTCCAGATAAATTTCCATCACATCTTCGTAATGTTTCCAAAGCTGTACGTTTAAAGCAGCTTCATACTGGCTGACTCCCAGCTCTATTTCCTGCACTTCTCCGGTTTGGATACGCCCGCCTGTGTGAAGCGCCTGATTTCCGTTATTTCCCGTTCCCGTGCAGATGCAGAGCCGCCCCATATTGGAAACGCTGTCAAGATATGTTTCCAGAAGGGAATCTCCCCTGTGGGAACCATAATTATTTCCAAAACTTAAATTAATTGCCATAGGCATTCCCATCTCAAGAGACTGGCGCACAAGATAATCCACTGCCTGGATCAGCTCTGTTGTTCTCGGAAAAGAGTCTTCTCTTGGAATCCCGAGCTTCACTGCAAGGATACCGCTTTTATAAGCTACGCCTCTGTTTTCTCCAGAAGACGCTCTTCCGTTTCCTGCCGCAATTCCAAGAACGGCTGTGCCATGCCCGCTTATATCCCTGACCGGAACAAGGCGCCGCCCCTCCGTTTCCGAAAGAGACAGCGCCTCGTTAATTTCCTCTTCTGTATATTCACTTCCTGTTGCATATCCCTTGGGGGGATTTCCCGGAACGGTCTGATCCCAGAGTTTCAGAATCCTTGTTGTCCCGTCCTCATTTCGAAAATCCGGGTGAAAATAGTCAATTCCTGAATCTGCGGCTCCCACAATGATTCCTTCGCCGCTTAATCCCTCTCTTCCAATCTGCACAGAGGTAATACAGCTTACCCGTTTTCCCTGGGCTGTGGCAAAATAAAGTCTTTTCGGCTTTTCCACAAATTCCACCTGGATTCTTCTGGAAAAAGCGTCAATCTCTGTTTCCGGAATGGTTACAACTGCATAACCGCCCAGGAGGGGCACGACAGAAATCCCTTCTCCCGAAATCCCCTCCTCTGGTCCGCTGTATTTTACAATGACTTCCCAGAGGCGTGTTTCCTTCTGGTAGCCCACGTTTAAGTTTCCGGATCTCTCACGCTCCCGTGGCGTGGCGTCCATTGCAAGATTCAATAAATTATCTATTTTCTGTTCCGGCATAAGAACCTCTTTTTTTCCTGTTAATAAACCTTATTACAGGTTTCAGATTTCATGCCCTGTTATCCGAAAATAATAAGCATTACGTTTCCCCAGCATATGCCAGAAAGCACTGCAATGCGCCTATCAGGTTTGCATCATTTTGGAACTTACAGCTTACCACCTCCGCCTGAGGTATATAATATGGGAATTTTGCATACAATTCTTTCAGATTACTCCTTATATATTCAATAAACACTGGCTGTGCGCTGATCCCGCCGCCGATAGCTATCCGTTCTGGATCAAGAACCGTCTGGATATTAAAAATCTGGATTGCCACATCCCTGGTAAAAGTCTGGAGACAGGAAATAGCCTCCGGCTCCTGCCGATTCACAGCCTCAAAAACAGCGATCCCGTCCACCTGCTCTTCCGGCAGGTTTTTCGCATTTGCATACATCCGGCACAGAGCCGATGTACCACATCGGTTCCCCCATGCACTTCCGACAGTTCCTGCTTTCTCCCCCTGTTCTGTGATAATATAAGAAACTTCCCCTGCTGCAAAATGCTTTCCCCGATGAAGACGATGATTCTTAATAATTGCACCTCCCACCATAGTACCAAAAATAAGAACAAGTCCATCTTCCACATCTTTCAGGCTGCCCACGGACGCTTCCGCCATAGCCGCACATTTTGCGTCATTTTCCATATATATTTTCACAGGGCATCTCTGGTACAAACTGTGGCGCAGATAAAAATCATCATTATAACCCAAAGCCCCTCCCATTACACAATATCCCTTCTCTGAATCAATGATTCCCGGCATGGAAACTGCAATACCGTCTATATTTTGTGCCTCATCATATATTTCTCCAAGAGCCTGGATCAGTTCTTCCCTGTTTTTCCTGGGTGTAGAAATCTTTCCCCTGGAAAGGATCGTCATGTCCTCTTTCATGCAGGCATATTTAATATATGTTCCACCAATATCCACAACAAGAACTTTCATTTGTACGCTTCCCCCAGTTTTAACAATTACTCATATTTTTTCCTTCTCCTGTCAGTCCTTCAAAGTCACTGATAAAATCTTCAATGGCACCAGTAATTGCCTGGTTTTTTACTAATCCTTCAATAACATCCGGAGCAACTGTAGATGCACCAATTCCATATTCACAGAGTTCCAACAGCTGCTGAGAATTTTTGAAACTTGCTGCCAGCACTTCTGTCTTTAATCCGTTGTTTCTGAAAATATTATGGATATTTTTTGCCACCTGAATGCCGTTATATCCCATATTGTCAATTCGGTTAATGTATGGAGCTGCATAAGATGCACCACATTTTGCTGCAAGAAATGCCTGCATAGGCGTATAAATCGCCGTTGCTGTAACATTAATCCCTTTTTTATTTAACATTTTCATAGCCTTAAACCCTTCTGGAACAGAAGGAATTTTTACATATGTATGTTTACCCAGTTCTTTCACAATACGATCTGCTTCTTTTACCATTCCATCCGCATGACGTGACACAGCCTGCACATGTAATTCAGCTTCTTCCCCGATAAATTCACGAATCTCTTTTAAAACTTCATATGGATTTCTGCCGCTTTTTGCAAGAATAGAGGGATTCGTTGTAACTCCATCTACAGGATAAAATTCATAGACACTCCTGATCTGCTCAATGTGTGCATCATCAATAATTAATTTCATAGTGATATTCCTCCCCATTTTCCCTTTGAACATAATTTTTGCTATATTTTTTAAAGTGTCTGTTCTGTTCTTTCAATAATATCGTCCTGTGTTTTTTTTGAAAGCACATTAAAGAACGCACTATAACCTGCCACACGCACAATCAGATCTTTATGATTTTCAGGATGTTCCTGCGCATCAATCAAAGTCTCTCTCGATACAATGTTATACTGTACATGATAACCATGCAGGCGGTTGAAAAATGCTCGAATCAGCATTTCCAGTTTTTGTTTATTTTCTTCTGTAGACAGCATTTGCGGTGTCATTTTCTGATTCAGGAGAACACCTCCTGTGATTTTTTCTGTCGGAAGCTTAGAAACACTTTTAAACACAGCAGTAGGTCCGTTTTTATCTGCATTATGTGCCGGACTACAACCCTCTGCCAATGGTTCAAATGCATTTCTTCCATCTGGAGTTGCACAGGTGCCCATTCCCTGTCCTACATTCGCGCTAATGGAAGAAGTTCCGCCATAACGGATTCCGCCAATCGGACCTCTGTAGTATCTTGTATTCGGATATTTTTCAATTTCATTCAAATAGGAATCATATGCTTCTACAACCAACTGATCCACCGCATCATTATCATTTCCATATTTCGGCGCTTCATTGATCAGAATTTCCTGGATCTTCTTATTTTCCGGTGACTGAAAATCATCTAAGATCGCGTTCCAAAGCTGTTCCTTTGTAATTTTCTTTTCTTCATACACCAGCTTTTTCATTGCTGCCAGAGAATCTGCCATATTGGCAATGCCAACCTGTAAACCGGAGATGAAATCATATACTGCACCGCCTTCTTTAATAGTCTTGCCTCTTCCGATACAGTCATCCGTAAGGGCAGAACATAAAATATCCGGTACATCTCTTTCTGAAGCTTTGTCGATCGCATTTTCTACAATCACGCTGTATCTTGTCATTTCTCTTACTGTTTTATCCCATGCCGCCAACAAATCTCCGTAAGTTTCCATCTCTGTAAAATAACCATAACCTTTTGTGAATCTTTTTCCACTGGTCAGATCCACACCATTATTCATGGCACAAAGCAGTACTCTTGGGAAGTTAATATAGGACATTCCTGTGCAACGATAACCCCATTTTCCCGGAACCGCTGTTTCTACGCATCCGATAGCACTGTAATTATACGCATCTTCTTCTTTTACTCCCCAGTTAATAAAAGATGGAATGATAATTTCATCGTTATTCAGTGCCGGCATACCGAAGCCCAGTTTCATTACTTCGATACACTCGTCAAAAAATTCTTTATTCAGATTTTTGTGATAACGGACGGTAAGATTGGGCTGGGTAAGTCTTGTCTGCGCCACAGACTGCAGAACCAGAAAGCTCAGCGGATTGACTGCGTCCTTTTTATCCGTTGTCTGTCCTCCGATCGTCACATTCTGATACATCGGAGAACCTGCAGAACTAAGAGTATGAGCCTGAGATCTTACTTTATTTATAGTCAAAGTTTTGATCCAAAGACAGGTAAGTAATTCCAGTGCTTCCTCTTTTGTAATCTTGCCCTTTTCCAGGTCGTTTCTGTAATATGGGTACATATACTGATCAAATCGTCCATAACTTAAAGAATGACCGTTGGATTCAATTTGAAGAATCAGCTGAATGAACCATACTGCCTGTACTGCTTCTTTAAAAGAAGATGCCGGTTCATACGGAACTTTTGCACAGATTCTGCTGATTTCCATAAGTTCATCTTTTCTTTTCTGATCCGTTTCTTTTTCAGCCATCTCTGATGCCAGACGACTATAACGCAATGCAAAAGTATGTACGGCATCAATAACAATTAAAACTGCTTTATAAAAAACATTTTTATCGATTGATTCCGGAACTGTAAAATCCAGATCCGCCCGTAGCCGTTTTACTCTTTGTTCATATCCTTTTAAGCCCTCTGCCAGTACCTTTTCATAGTTGACCGCAAGATGTGCGTCCCCGGCATTCAGCTTTCCTTCCATACCAAAGACGCCTGTCTCCATAAATACGCTGACTTCTTCTGGAAGAAGCGCTTCACCTCTTGCCCTGAGATTATTATTATCCCAAAATGGCGCAATATCTCTGATCTGCTGTTTCGTCTCCTCTGTGATGTAAAATACATCACCGTCTCTTTTCTCAAACAGATCTAATTCATTTAATACAAATTCAAGAGTATATTCTGGAAAAATTGGTGCATTGGTATTCTTGGTCGCCTGGTTTCCAACGATCAAAGTTTTATCCTCAATATAAATGCTCATTTGATCCAGGATTTTCTTTAACATCAAAGCTCTCACCATAACTCTTGGCTGATTCTGATTTTCCTTATACGCTTCTGTTGCTAAAACCGCTCTTTCCGCATCAATGTAAGGTTTCTCGTCCAGAACCTCTTCGCGAAATGCTTTCATTCTGTTTGTCAGTGCTCCAAAATGTAATGCGTTTTCCATACAATTATCCCTTTCGTTCGTAAGTCAAATTCACTTTGTTTGTAATTTTATTCTATATCCACTTTCATTTTTTGTCAATATAATTTTCTTTCATAATTATTTTTAATTTCATTCATAAGTTTTTATTGAAACTTTAACAGTATATGATATACTATAGATACAATCATTGAGTAAAAGGAGTGTTTCTATGAAATCTGCAAATGAAGGGAAATCCGGAATCATCTTTAACATTCAAAAATTCAGTGTCAACGACGGTCCAGGTATACGGACTGTAGTTTTTTTTAAAGGATGCCCTCTTCGTTGTAAATGGTGTGCCAATCCTGAAAGTCAGCTTGCTAAACCACAGATATTATGGAATCAAAAAAAGTGCATCCAATGTCATCACTGTATGAATATCTGTCCTGATCAGGCTGTTTCTCTGAAAGAAAACCGCATCATCTTTGACCCGCTCAAGTGCAGTCTTTGTCAAAAATGTGTTTCTGAATGTCCTCAGAAAGCCCTGGAAACAGACGGATACTCAATAACTGTCAAGGAAATAATGGACATTGTAATGCAAGATCTGGTTTTTTATGAAGAAAGCGGCGGTGGAATCACATTATCCGGCGGGGAATTTTTCTCTCAGCCAGATTTTGCTACAGAGCTGCTTCTGGCTTCGAAGCAACGTGGACTACACACTTGTTGTGAAACCACAGGCTTTGTAAAACCTGAAGTTTTTCAAAAAGTAATACAATATGTAGATTATGTTTTATTCGATGTAAAGCATTGGGATCAAAAAATACATCAATCAGGTACAGGGGTTTCAAATGAACTGCCTCTTAGCAACCTAAAATATACCATAGCTTCAGGAAAAGAAGTCCTTCCCCGTATCCCCGTTATTCCCGGATTTAATG
Organism: uncultured Blautia sp.; assembly: GCA_900540785.1. GTDB lineage: Bacteria > Bacillota > Clostridia > Lachnospirales > Lachnospiraceae > Blautia_A. Next base: position 22,336 of record UQHF01000031.1, on the reverse strand, counting down.
ATTCATTGGGAGATGCCGTAAAACTGGCTGAAACTTTGCATTTTGCAGGAGCAAAAAGATGTCAGCTCCTTCCTTTTCACCAGTTTGGAGAAAACAAATATCATCTTCTGAACTATTCTTATGATTACGAAAATCTTCCATCTTTACATAAGGAAGATCTACAGGAATATCTGAAAACGATTCTTAACATGAATATAGAGGCTTTTTTTTAATATATCATTGAAATCACTTTTTGTTTCATTCGTAAGCAATTATTGAAATAATTCATTATCTGTGTTAAGCTTATGATATTGAATAAAGAGAAGGAAATAACTTATGAAAAATCGTTCAAATAAAATTTTAGAATTACTGATACATGAAAATAAAATGGAAGTGTCTGTTCTTTCAGAAAAACTCGGTGTTTCCCAAGTTACCATTCGAAAAGATTTAGATGCATTGGAACACAGAGGAATTATAAAACGAGAACACGGTTTTGCTTTATTATGCAGTCCGGATGATATTAACGGAAGAATTGCATATCATTATGAAGAAAAAAGAAAAATTGCTCAAAAAGCAGCTGAACTTGTATCTGACGGAGATACCATCATGATTGAAAGCGGCAGCTGCTGTGCACTCCTGGCAGATGCTTTAGTGAATCAAAAAAAAGAAGTGACGATCATTACTAACAGCGCTTTTATTGCCGACTATATCCGCGGTAAATCCAATTTTCAGATTATTCTTTTAGGAGGTATTTATCAGCAGGACGCACAGGTGATGGTTGGTCCTATGATTCGTCAATGCGCAAAGAATTTTTTCGTTGATCTTTATTTTATTGGTACGGATGGTTATACTTCTGCTATTGGTTTTACAAATCGTGATCAGATGCGGGCACAGGCTGTACGTGATATGTCAGAACAATCTGACCAGGTTGTTGTATTGACGGAAAGTGATAAATTTTCAAAACGGGGAATCGTTCCGTTAAATATTAATGATAAGATCAAAACAGTTATCACAGATGAGCATATACCTGCTGCCATAAAGACCGAACTGGAAAATCAGAATATTTGTGTTGTTTTTTAGTATTAAGCAAGTATGTAAGAATCAAACTGTTTTACATACTTGCTTTCATTTTAGTCATTCATTATCTTTACAAATCGACTACTTTCTCTTTGTAACATATAACTCATAACATTGCTATATAACAGTTCTGCATCTTAATCTGTTATCTTACCGTAACAATGAGGTCTTCTATCACGGAAAAGCCCCCAGCTCATTCTATTTTCCGCCACCTCGTCCAGGTCAAAGGAAGCAGTCAGAACTTCTTCTTTATCCCTTGAAGCAGACGCTTTCAATTCTCCTGTCTCGTCTGTAATAAAGGAAGAACCGTAAAAAAGAAGAGAGGAGCTCTGTCCGCCGTTTTCTGTATCCGGCTCTACGACTTCCAGCCCGATCCTGTTTGCGGCGGCAACAGGAAGAAGATTGCTTCCTGCGTGTCCCTGCATACACCGTCTCCAGTGCGGCATACTGTCACAGTTTAAAATCGGCTCGCTTCCGATGGCTGTAGGATAAAGGATCATTTCTGCGCCGTTTAAGGCAAGACATCTTGCTGTTTCCGGAAACCACTGATCCCAGCAGATTCCCACGCCTACTTTTCCAAAGCGGGTATTCCACACTGTAAATCCTGTATTTCCCGGAGTAAAATAAAATTTCTCCTGGTAATAGTGGTCATCTGGAATGTGCGTTTTTCTGTAAACTCCAAGGATTTCTCCGTCTGCGTCAATCATTGCCGCACTGTTATAAAGCACGTTTCCGTCTTTTTCATAAAAGCTTACAGGCAGCACCACGCCAAGTTCCTTTGCCACATTTTTAAAATGGCGCACTGCATCGTTTTCCAGAAGCAGCTTTGCATAAGAATAGTAAGAATATCTTCTTTCCTGACAGAAATACGGTCTTTCAAAAAGCTCCGGCAGGAGAATGACATTCGCACCCTGCTCTGCTGCCTTACGCACCATAAAGTCTGCCTTTTCTATATTTTCCTGTACACTTTTGCCGCACTGCATCTGCACAGTACCAATTACTACATTTCTCATTTTTCTTCACCTGCTTCATCAGAGATTTTTCCAAGAGGAATCTGCTGTGTGATACAGTGAATATTTCCTCCGCCTACGATCACAGGACGGGCGTAAACAGGAATCATCTTTCTCTCCGGAAAAAGCTTCCCGAGAATTTCCACTGCCGTTTTATCATGCTCGTCCCCAAACTGAGGGATCAGTATGCCTCCGTTTGAAATATAAAAATTCACATAGCTTGCGGCAAGGCGCTCTCCCGCCTCCCGCATATCCTCCCCTTCCTCAAAGGCAAAGCCCGAAAGCTCCTCCTCTGTGATACACACAGGAACTTTGGGAATGGGAAGCTTATGTACCTTTATTTTTCTTCCTCTTGCATCTCTCTCTTTTTCCAGAACTTCAAGGGCAGCCTGGCTGAACGCCCACTGCGGGTCTTCTCTGTCGTCTGTCCATGCGAGAACTACCTCCCCCGGACGAACAAAAGCACACACATTATCAATATGTTCGTTTGTCTCGTCCTGGAAAATTCCATGAGGCAGCCAGATTACCTTTTCTGCTCCAAGATACTTTTTCAGGGTATCTTCGATTTCTTCTTTTGTAAGCTGCGGATTTCTGCCAGGACTTAAAAGGCAGGCTTCTGTCACAAGAATTGTTCCCTCTCCGTCTGCGTGAATGGAACCGCCTTCCAGAACAAAATGCTGCGCGTCATAACAGTCCATCTGAAGGGCGCCGCAGATTTTTTCCGCCGCCTCATTGTCTTTTTCCCAGTGGGCATACAGACCGTCGTACTCTCCGCCCCAGGCGTTAAACTGCCAGTCAATACCGCGCACACTGCCCTTATCATTTACAACACAGGTCGGCCCTACATCACGCGCCCAGGCATCGTCCGTCTCAATTTCCAGAACCTGGATATTTTTGTTTTCCTTAAAAATACAGCGTACCTCTTCCACTGTATCTTTTCCTGCAAGCAGCCACACAGTCTCGCTCTCTGCGATTCCTTCCGCAATCTCAGAGAAGGTTTTCTGCGCCTCTTCTGCTCCGTGAGGCCAGGAACCGGGGCGCACTGGCCAGATCATCACACAGCCTCTGTGCGCCTCATATTCTCCCGGCATACGAAAGCCGTCCTCTGCCGGAAAGGTTTTGTATTTCTCCATTTTTATGACAGCCTTTCTTTAAAATCTTTATAGCCAAACTGCTTCACGATTTTACAGTTTTTTTCTTCGTCCATCACTGCCAGAGCGGGAAGACCGATTCCGTTAAAGGTATTATTTTTTACCATAGAGTAAATTGCCATATCCTGAAAATACATCTTGTCTCCCGGAAGGATTTCTCTGTCAAAGGAGTAATCTCCGATCACATCTCCTGCAAGGCAGGTGCAGGAAGAAAGGCGGTAGGTGTGAGCTTTCTCTCCTGCAAGCCCGCTCCCATAAAGGGGCGGACGGTACGGCATTTCCAGAACGTCAGGCATATGACAGGCTGCGGAAGCGTCCAGAATCAGAATTTTCATTCCGTTTTCTACCACGTCCATGACCTCTGTCACAAGATAGCCTGCGTTTAAGGCAACTGCCTCTCCCGGCTCAAGGTACACCTTTACACCGTATGTGTCCCGCATATAGCGGACGCACCGGATCAGGCAGTCCACATCATAATCCTCTCTTGTAATATGATGACCGCCGCCCATATTCAGCCACTTCATTTTTTTCAGATAAGGACCGAATTTTTCCTCCACAGCCTTCAGAGTAATTTCCAGCGCGTCTGCATTCTGCTCGCAGAGCGTATGGAAATGAAGTCCTTCTACTCCCTCAAGAAGAGAAGGCTCCGCTTCCACCTCTTTCAGAAAATTTGCAAGAGTAATTCCAAGTCTGGAACCGGTAGCGCAGGGATCGTAAATGGCATGGTCTTCCTGTGTGGAGCATTCCGGATTGATGCGAAGACCTATGCTTGTTTTCCCCTTGCATCTCTCCTTATATTTCCGAAGCTGCGAAAAAGAATTGAAAATCACATGGTCGCAGATTTCTGCAATTTCGTCAATTTCCTCTTCTCTGTACGCAGGAGAAAACACATGGTTTTCTTTTCCCATTTCCTCTTTTCCCAGTCTCGCCTCATAAAGACCGCTTGCTGTTGTACCGGAAAGATATTCTCCGATGAGAGGGTATGTACAGAACATGGAAAACGCCTTCTGTGCAAGAAGAATGCTGCACCCTGCTTTTTCCTCCACCATACGGAGAATTTCCAGATTTTCTTTCAGCTTTTTTTCGTCCAGCACATATGCCGGTGTAGGAAGTTCATTTATTCTCATGGCACGAGAACCGGATTTTCTTCCACAACCCACGGAAGTCCCCAACGGTTCAGAGCTTCCATGTATGGATCCGGATCGAACTCGTCTGTTGTAAATACGCCCGGTTTATTCCAGAGACCGGATACTACAAGCATGGAACCGATCATTGCCGGAACGCCTGTTGTATAGGAAATCGCCTGGGATTCCACTTCTTTGTAGCATTCCTGATGGTCGCAGACATTGTAAATATAGATGCTCTTTTCTTTTCCGTCCTTCACTCCTGTAAAGATACAGCCGATATTTGTTTTTCCAACGGTTCTCGGTCCTAAGGAAGCCGGGTCCGGAAGAAGCTCTTTTAAGAACTGGATCGGCACGATCTGCTGTCCGTTAAATTCAACCGGTGTGGTAGAAAGCATTCCCACGTTTTCCAGACATTTCATATGTGTTAAGTAGCTCTGTCCAAATGTCATAAAGAAACGGATCCTCTTTACGCCCGGAATATTCTTTGCGAGGGCTTCAATTTCCTCATGGTGAAGAAGATACATATCTTTTTCTCCAACACCTTCAAAATTATACTCTCTCTTAATGCTCATAGGCGGGATTTCCACCCATTTTCCATTCTCCCAGTAGGAGCCCGGAGCGGATACTTCTCTTAAATTGATCTCCGGATTGAAGTTTGTTGCAAACGGATAGCCGTGATCGCCGCCGTTGCAGTCCAGAATATCAATGGTATGGATTTCATCAAAATAATGTTTCAGCGCGTATGCAGTAAATACGCTTGTTACACCAGGGTCAAAGCCTGTTCCGAGAAGCGCGGTAAGACCGGCTTTTTCAAAACGCTCTTTATATGCCCACTGCCAAGAATAATCAAAGTATGCCGTAAAGCCAAGGCGTTTGCATCTCTCTTCATAAACGGCTCTCCATTCCGGATCCTCTGTGTTTTCCGCCTCATAGTTTGCCGTATCAATATAGTGAACACCCGCTGCAAGACAGGCATCCATGATGGTAAGATCCTGATATGGAAGCGCCACATTTAAAACTGCATCCGGATTATAAGACTTAATTAAGGCAGTCAGTTCCTCCACATTGTCCGCGTCTACCTGCGCAGTTGTAATCTTTGTCTTTGTTGTCGGCGCAAGCTTCTCCTTTAAGGCATCGCACTTGGAAACCGTGCGGCTTGCAATCATAATCTCCTCAAAAACCTCACTGTTCTGACAGCATTTGTGTACGGCTACAGAGGCAACTCCGCCGCAGCCGATGATCATTAATCTGCTCATTATATATTTTCCTCCTCTTTTAATAAATCTTCTATGTATTTTGGAAGCATAAATGCTCCTCTGTGAAGATTAGGCGTATAATACCATGTTTTAATTCCCCGCTTTTTCCACCGTTCCGGATCAAAGTCACGAAGAGGGTGGTATTTCTTGGAAGCAAATCCAAACATCCAGTAGCCTGCGGGACAGGTGGGGATACTCGCCTGATAAACACGGCTTATTGGAAAGCTTTTATAAACCTTCCTGTGCATGGCGCGGAAAGCCGCCTCGTCCTCGTCATAAAAGGGACTTCCATGCTGATAAACCATAATCCCGTCTTCCCGAAGGGCACGGTAACATTTTCCATAAAACTCTCTTGTAAAAAGCCCCTCCGTATGTCCGAACGGGTCTGTAGAATCGTTGATGATCAGATCATACTGATTTTCACACCGTCTTAAAAAACGAAGTCCGTCAAGATTTGTGATCTTTACTCTCTCATCGTCAAAGCCTTTTGCTGTTTCCGGAAAAAATTTGCGGCTTACCTTTACAAACATTTCGTCCGGCTCCACCACATCAATGGTTTCGATCTCCGGATATTCAATACAGGTTCTGGCAACTCCGCCGTCCCCTCCGCCGATGATCAGAACGTTTTTCACATGGGGATGCACTGCCATAGGAACATGTACCACCATCTCGTTATATATAAATTCATCTGCCTCGGAAAAAATAATCTCTCCGTCGAGAACGATCATCTTTCCAAACTCTTTTGACTGGAAAACATCGATTCTCTGATATTCGCTTGTGGCACTGAACAGCTGCTTGTCTACTCTTATGCTGGTCTTTACATTTTCAGTGTCCATCTGGGAAAACCAAATATCCATTTCTCCCCCTCCTTATACCATTACGCTTAAAAATTCCACCTCCGGGTCCTTTGTGCCCTGAAGAGAACAGCCCTTTTCTTTCGCATAAGAAATGTACTGGATAATCTCTTCCGTGATCCGCTCTCCCGGTGTGAGAATGGGAATACCGGGCGGATAACACATGACAAGCTCCCCGCAGATGCAGCCTGCTGTCTCCTTTAAAGGAAGCTGTTTTTTCTTTGCATAAAATGCCCTCTGGGGAGACATGACGCACTCCGGTTTAATAAAATCTCCGCAGTACAGATCTTTAGAATCCTTCTGGTAAGTATGGCGAATGTCCTCAAGAGCCCCCACAAGACGCTCTATATCCTGAATCCTGTCTCCGATGGAAATATATGCCAGAATATTTCCTATGTCTCCAAACTCGATCTGAATGTCGTACTCGTCTCTTAAAAGGTCGTACACCTCGATTCCGGTAAGTCCGATTCCCTGCGTATAAACAGAAAGCTTCGTCACATCGTAATCAAATACGCTGTCTCCGTCAATCAGCTCTTTTCCGTAGGCATAATACCCTCCGATGGCATTGATCTCTCCTCTGGCATACTCTGCCATCTGCGTTACCTTTCCAAAGGATTCCCTGCCGCGAAGAGCAAGATTTCTTCTTGAAATATCAAGACTGGAAAGAAGAAGATACGATGCACTTGTTGTCTGGGTGAGATTGATAATCTGCCTCACGTATTCCGCGTCCATATTTTCTCCGCAGAGAAGAATGGAACTCTGTGTCAGGCTTCCGCCGGACTTGTGCATGGAAACAGCAGCCATATCTGCACCTGCCGCAATTCCTGAGACAGGAAGCCCTTCCCCGAAATAAAGATGGGTTCCATGCGCCTCGTCTGCCAGAACCTTCATATTTCTCTCATGCGCCATCTCCGCTATTTTCTTAATATTGGAGCAGATTCCATAGTAGGTAGGATTGTTTACAAAAACTGCCACTGCGTCCGGATTCTCATCCATCACCCGGCGCATTTCCTCCACCTCAACACCCATAGCGATGCCGATTTTCGGGTTTACCTTTGCCTCCACATACACAGGGATTCCTCCGCACAGTACAAGCGCATTGATCACGCTTTTGTGTACATTTCTCGGAAGAATGATCTTGTCTCCTGCCTTACAGACAGAAAGGATCATACTCTGCACGGAGCTTGTTGTTCCGTTTACCATAAGAAAAGCGTGGGCTGCGCCAAATGCTTCTGCCGTCAGCTCCTCTGCCTCCCGGATAACAGATACCGGGTGTCCCAGATTATCAAGGGGCTTCATGGAATTTACGTCAAGTCCCACACATTTTTCTCCCAGAAGATTCACAAGCTCAGGATTTCCTCTGCCTCTTTTATGTCCGGGTACGTCAAAAGGCACGACCCTTTTTTTTCGAAAACGCTCCAGCGCCTCATACACAGGCGCGGATTTCTGTTTTTCAAAATTCAATTTTTTCTCCCTCCGTAACCCCAGTTTCTCTTTTGATTACAAAAAAAGCAAGCGGAACCATCCACCTGCTTTGATAACGTCATTAGAAATTCTGTTTTCTATGAATTTTTCCAGAGTATCGTCTGTAAACTACCAGCTACTCTTATTGACCGTTTCACAAGATGACATGCTTACGCACTGATTATAAAGTAATCAACTTATAAAATTTGAGCTTTTAACTCAATCAATAATTCGCTTTGCAAAACATACTCTGTTTCACTCACTGTCCCCATTATAATTTGTAAAAACAACTTTGTCAACAAATTCTGCTGCGATATTCGCCCGGAGTTTCTCCTGTTTCTGCTTTAAAGACGCGGCTGAAATACCGATAGTCATGATAACCACACATTTCGCTGATTTCCAGAAGCGTCATATCAGAATTTTTCGCCAGAAGCTCTCTTGCAAATTTCATTTTTTTCTCTGTAATATAGCGGTTCATGGATTCTCCCACCTTCTTTTTAAACAGTCTGGAAAGATAGGCATAATTATAACCGAACTCCTCCGCAACACTTTCCACGCTCTCAATGGTAAGATAATTTTCATCTACATATTCCAGAAGGCGTACTTCCACATTTCCCTCATAAATTGTTTCCATATACCGGTTGATTGCAAGAAATTCCTTCATCAGATTTTCAAATAACTGCTTTTCTGATACAGATATGCTGATACTCCGTATCATCTTTTCCTGGATTCCTTCCAGATTCCCCTCTCCCTTGTCTGCCTTGGAAAGCTCCAGAAGCTTGATGAGATACAGGCATACCTTTTCTATGCTCTCCTGAGGCGCATGGTTGCTTTCCATGTATTTAAAAATCGTCTGCATTTCATTTAAAAAATTTTCCAGATCTGTGCTGATAAAATAATTTTTTATGTAAGTATTCAGCTTCATTTTCACAATCTCCAGCATATCATTGGAAAATTTCTCGTCTTTCTCCAGCGAAAATCTGCAGTTGTGTCCCGGTATCAGGCGCTGTTTCATAATATTTCTGAGACGTTTTGTATAATCCCAGATTTCATCCTGACCGACTTTCTCCTCCGTCATGCAAATACTTACCGGAAGAATCGTATATTCCTGTATCAGTTCCGGCATTTTACAGAGCATATTTAAAATCTCTTCTTTTTCTCCATCTTTTATTTTCACGGCTGCCATTTTCTGATTCAGTGCATGCTCGTCTGCAAGAAACCACTCCGTTTCTTCTTCAAAAAGTTCCTCCATTATCTTATTCCAGGGTATCTGTTCCGTCTGTTTTCTGTAAAAATTCTGTACTTCCTCATCCTGGGTATTATAAATCACATTTCCCATACAGATATTGGAAAGTAGAAACTCTCCCTGTCCCTCAGATACCACACGAAAACTTTTAGAATAAAAAATATGCCTCTGCTCCCTCACATTGAAAACAGACAGTCTCTTTTTTATGTCAAACATAGTTTCCAGAAGCGCGTCCTCCTGCAAGGGCTTCAGAAGATAATTAAACACTCCGTACCGGATCGCTTTCTGGGCATAAGAAAAATCAGAATATCCTGACACGATTACAATGATCGTATTAGGATTTCGCTTGCGTATTTCTCCTGCAAGCTCCATACCGTTCATCTCCGGCATTGCAATATCTGTAAATACCACGTGGGGATTCAGTTCCTCTATCTTTTCCAGAGCTTCCTTTCCATTGTATGCTTTGCCCACAACTGTAAAATCATCATCAAGAGATGTTATTTTCCCACAGATTCCCTCTGCAATTTTCGGTTCATCTTCCACTACAAGAGTTTTGATCTTCCCTCTCTCTTCACTGCTCATCCGTCTGTCCTCCTATTCGGATTCTGCTTGTTCCTTCTTCAAATTCATAAATCATGGAATCGCCGTAAAACAGCTTCAGTCTCACATATACATTTACAAGACCCATTCCGTCAATCTGATTGGACAGCGTTTTTTCTTCCTTCATACTCTCCCTGCATTTCTCCAGAATTTCCCCAATTTTTTCTCCGGAAAAGCCTGCGCCGTTATCCTGTATTTCCACTGTCCATCTGCCGTCCGGCTCCATCTTTCCTTTTACCTGGATCCACGGTTTGTTTCTGTTACAGTATTTAAAGGCATTTTCTACAAGCGGCTGTATTGTCAGTTTGGGAATCACGCAGCCAAATTCCTCAAGGGGAATATCAATATCCACAACTGCTTCCGGAAATCTTTCTTTCATGATATTTACATAGCGCTCCACATGACGGATTTCCTCAAACATCTTCACGCCGCTGCAGTCTTCTGTTGCGATATACCGAAACATCTGCGTCAGATTCATACACATTGCGGCTACTTTTGTATTTCCTTCCTCTTCAGCCATCGTTCCCATTGTAGTCAGAGTATTAAAAAGAAAATGGGGCTGCATCTGCGCCTGAAGCGCCAGCATCTTTGCATGTGTCTCATAATCTTTCAGCGCTATGATGCGTTCCAGAGAATCTCCTAACTGGACGCTCATATCCTTTAAAGTAGACGATAAGATTTCCATTTCTTCAATGTCTGTTCCTACTTCTTCGTAATAAACTCCTTTTTCCAGATTGATTTTCTGCACATTGCGACACATCTTATTGATCGGTTTTGAAATCTGCTTTGATATTTTATAAGTAACCGCCATCACAATCGCACCCAAAACTACACTTATCAGAAAAGCCAGCACCAAAAAAGAAAACAGACGATTATAATACGCTGCTTTGTCTATCATGTAAACGGCTGTTATCCCTCCGTCAAAAATCCGTCTGACTTCCACCCGCTTCCCTTTTTCCTCATAAGAGCCTTCTTTCTTTATGAAATCAGACACATCAAAATCTGTTTCTCTGTACAGGGCATTTCCATCTGCATCATACAGATTTACAAGAATCCCTCCGTCTGTATGGCTTCCTGAAATTTCTTCCATATACGTCTGAAAATCCTCTGCTTCTGCCATAACCTCCAGAACAGCTCTTCCATTTACAAATCGGTTCTGCGTATCCATACTTCTGGAAAGTGTGATATATTCTTTATCTTTATCATTTTTGTACCGTTCCCCTGCCGTACAGTCAAGATATTTATTCTTCCCAATATATTTTACGTATGACTTTTCATTTCTTTTCATGTGCTCATATGTATTTATATCGCTCCCCTGTGGTATCTCACTTATATAATAATTGCTTCCCAGCCAGATGTAGTAATCATTTTCTACTACAATTCCCACATTATAATTTTTCTGGATCATCTGATAAGCTTCCAGATACATCTGGGAAAAAATTCCGGAAGTCCCTCTTTTTTTCTCAAAAGCTTCGGGGAGGCGGACAATCGCATTCTTTTTAAATTCAGAAGAATTCAAAAGCTCCATAGAAAAAGCGTTCATTTCCCTGAAATAATTTTCCACATTTTCATCCATGCTGGAAATCAGACGCGCCTGGGTATTTTTAATATTCTGATTGATCACAGAACCTACATAACCCACTGCCAGAGCAGCTAAAGTAACCATGCACACCAAAAACCAGCCTGTATATGTTAAAAATAATTTCTGAGATAATGAACGCTTTTTCATTTTATAACATGCCTTTCCTTTTTTCTTATCATAGCATGTTTTTTCTACTTATTCACGGTAAATTCAGGAATTTTCCAATTTTTTACGAAAATCATCCATATAAACAGTTTTGCCTGTCACTCTGGACTCTTCTGCTGCAAGAGCCATCAGATGGCTTCCAACAGAAACCTCAGCACTGGAAAGGGAATACGCTCCATCTGTCTCCACAGTTTTTATAAAGCCTTTCATAAACTTTTCATCGCTTCCGCTGTGTCCGGAATTTCCTGTTTTTACTTCTGTTGTTGTACGGTTGCCTGTCAGGAAGTCGCGAACTTCTATCTCGCTCTTTTCCATGTCACACACAATCTGTCCTTTTGTTCCCATAATGTTCATTACACGGCTTCCGCTCTGCGTAAACGCACACATGGTAAAGCTTGCTGTCACACCGTCCTCAAACTGGAGATTGACAACCTGATGATCTACTACATTATTGTCACAGCGGTAAACACATCTTCCATAAAGACCTGTTTTCAGCGCCTCTGTAAGAGCTTCCGGCGTTGCCTCAAGAGCCACTACCTTTCGTATGGTATCCGAATACCACTCTTCATCTCTTAAATAAATCTTAGCCGCGCTGTAAGGACAGGTATCCTCTATTTTACAGTCTACAAGGCATCTGTGTCCTGCTCCTTCCGGCGCATTTTCCTCTTTAAAATATTTCAGGTTTCCAAAAGAAGAGACTGCCGTACATTTTTTACCAATAAGCCAGTTTAAAATATCCATGTCGTGACAGGATTTCTGAAGGATCATCGGGCTTGTCTCATTGGAATTTCGCCAGTTTCCTCTTACAAAGCTGTGCGCCTGATGCCAGTAGCATACGCTTTCCAGATGCTGAATGGACACGATTTCCCCGATCGCACCGGAATCAAGGATTTCTTTCAGTGTTGTGAAAAACGGAGAATAACGAAGTACATGACAGATTGTCAGTGTTTTATGGTACTTCTCTGCATATTTCCCCATTTCAATACATTCTGCCGCATCCGGTGACATGGGTTTTTCACACATTACATGGTAGCCAAGCTTTAATGCCTCTTTTACAGGCTCTGTGTGGAAACGATCCTGTGTGCATATCATGGCGCAGTCTGCAATCTTCCCTGCACAGAACATCTCACGCCAGTCTGTATAGGCGTTTTCCGCTCCAATGTGATGCTTCTCCATCAGTTCTTTTCTTCTCTCTTCATCCGGCTCTGCAACTGCTACGATTTTAATTTCTCCCGGGTGCTGAAGAGCATACTCTGCATATGTCTGTCCGCCTCTCTGTCCAGCTCCCGCCAATACTGCTGTTATCATATCTCTTTACCCCTTTACTGAACCTGCAACCATACCGCTGATAATATATTTCTGTCCGAAAATATATACTGCCAGGATCGGAAGGATCGCATATAAAATAGTCACGCTTACAAGATTCCAGCTTGCTGTGTAAGTTCCATAGAAATTATAAACCTTTTGTACAATTACCGCCTTATCCGGGTCCGGCAGCGTATAAAGAGGAATCTGGAAATCATTCCATACATTCAGGAAGTTTATCATAATTACTGTCACAGTTACCGGCTTTAAAAGCGGAAAAATAATCTGTGTAAAAATACGGAATGCACCGGCGCCGTCAATAACAGCCGCCTCGTCCAGTTCCTGCGGAACCCCTGTGATAAATCCATAATACAGGAATACACTTAACGGCATGATCAGAGCGATAAATACAAGGATCGTTCCAGGAAGTGTATTGTATAAATGCAATACACGAAGAACTTTTACAATGGATACAAGACTTACAGGAACCATCAGACCCATTGCAAAATATGTGTAGATAAAACGGTTTGTTCTTGTTCTGTTTCTGCTGATCACATACGCGCACATGGAAGAAGCCACAACTGTGATGCTTACGGAAATCACGCTGATCACAAGGCTGTTTCCAAGGGACTTGAGAATGTCTCCCTGTTCCCATACAGTCTTAAGGTTTTCAAAATGCCATTCCGTCGGCAGACTCAGCGCCATATTCAGCGCCTCCGGTTTTGTCTTAAACGCATTAAATACAACTATCAGAAAGGGTACGATCACAATAAGGGAAAGAACCCAGAAAAAAATCTCTTTCAGCAGAAGTCCTGCCTTTTGTTTTTTTGTCTTCATCTTTGCCCTCCTAATCGTCCTTACTATCTTTAATCTTCAACACAAGAAGACCTGCAACTGCTGTAATAACAAACAGAATCACACCATATGCCGAAGACATTCCATACAGTTTCTTTCCAAATTCTCTGAATACAAGAGTATTAATTAATTCTGTAGCTCCGTTCGGGCCGCCGCCTGTTAATACAAATACAATATCGAAGGCTTTTAATCCCTGAGAAAGAGCCAGAGGAAGGTTGATGATCAGAGACGGGATCATTCGCGGCAGTGTGATATAAATGAGCTGCTGTCTCTTATTTGCTCCGTCCACTGCAGCCGCTTCATAGTATCCCTTGTCGATCAGCTGAAGTCCTGCCAGATAAATTACCATGTTAAATCCAACCTGTCTCCAGATTTCAACAAACATCGTGGTTCCAAGAGCCGTGTCTTTCGTTGTAAGCCATGCCTTTGTCATTTCTTCCAGTCCAATGGCTGTCAAAAACTGATTGGCAAATCCGTTTTTCATAAAAATAGAACCGAAGATCAGGCCGATGATCAGTGGAGAAAGCATTGCCGGAAGGAAGAAGATCGCACGGAGAATATTTTTTGTTTTCAGTCCTTCATTAAATGCCAGCGCCAGTAAAAAACCGATCACATTTTTAAATACAGTTGTGATAATGGCAAAAAGAAGCGTTCTTCCGATAACAGATACAAGCTCCGGATTCTGAAAAATTTTGATGTAGTTGTCAAGTCCTATAAATTTTGCAGTTTCCCCTGTCATTCTGATGGCATTCCAGTTTGTAAAAGAATAAACAAAATTCAGAACGACCGGAACCATGAAAAGCAGCGTATACAATAAAACTGCCGGAACTGCAAAATAACCTTTATATATTTTTTTCCTGTACACGTGATACCTCCTGATAAGAAATGGAGTGAAACATACATTTCACTCCATTTCGAAATTCATTTATTCAGCAGCCGTCTCAAACATGGTTGCTCTGTAGTTGTCAACATTTGAAATAAACTCGTCTGCTGTCAGGCTTCCGTCTGCCATTCCCTGGAGATATTTGTATACGTCTGTATCCCAATATAATACGTCCTTAATGAACATAACTTTTGGTTCTTCACTTCTTTCCAGAATCTCTGTAGTAGCTGCTGTAGGATTTACGCTTTCCACATCTTTAAAGGAAGCAGTCACAAGGTCTGTACGTGCTCCGTAGTATGTTTCCAGATTTTCCTTTTCTGCAAGGAAGTTGAGAAGCTGTTTACATTCGTCAATATTTTTACTGTTTTTATTGATAAATTTGGAAATTCCGCCGCCATTTGATACTGCTGTCTTGTTGTCAAGAAGCGGTACAGGGAACATACCAAATTCGTCTTCACAGCCGTTTGCAGCAAGTTCTGCCGGATATGCAGAATAAGTAAACATCATTACAGATTCTCTGTTCTGAAGAGAAACATAACTTCCGAACCAGTCTTCTGCCTGTCCGTCATTTACATAATATTTTGGTTCATCGCCATCTTTTGCAGACAGAAGCTGTCCAATCTGCTCCAGACCTTCTTTGAAACATGCAATATCTGCAAATTTATTATCCTGGCTCTCGTTCAGATACTCAACGAAATCCGGTTTTTCCTCATACATCTTCGGCGTCAGACCATATACCCATGACTGCGTATGCCATGTTCCATTAATTCCCTCGTAAAGAGGATATACGCCAAGCTCTTTGATCTGGTCACAAAGTGCGATAAACTCGTCCCATGTTTCCGGAACTTCCAGATTATTTTCCTCAAAGAATGTCTTATTATAAAGAACACCCTCATAGTCAATTCCCCATGTGCTGAAGCCGATCAGCTTATCATCATAAGTATTTGCTTCTTTTGCCCAGTCCTCCAGACCATCTACCCATG
Organism: uncultured Blautia sp.; assembly: GCA_900540785.1. Taxonomy (GTDB): domain Bacteria; phylum Bacillota; class Clostridia; order Lachnospirales; family Lachnospiraceae; genus Blautia_A. The sequence continues at coordinate 6,799 of UQHF01000031.1, read as the reverse complement.
ACTCACCTGAAAGGTCTTCTGCAACATCAGGAATACCTGCTGATGCCATCTCTGTTCCTGCCGAGAACATAAACATATCAACTGCATCACTTCCTCCTGAAAGTGTTGTTCCCAGAAGAGTTTTGTATTCGTTATCCGGTGTTAAGGAAACTTTTACTTTAATTCCTGTTTCCTCTTCGAATTTTGCAAATAATTCATTGTCTACATCTTTGATCCAGTTCTGAGATGCCATTAAAGTAATTTCTTTTCCATCGTCTGCCATACATGTTACAGGCACAGAACATACCATAGCCGCTGTCATAGCAAGGGCTGTTACTTTTTTCGCTGTTCTTTTCATATTAACCTCCGACCATTTCTTTTTTTGAAAAGCTTTTCTGTTATCTGGTAAATATACTGTATCACGAAAAACTTCTTTTCGAAACGGACAGAATTGACTTTTACAGGTGTATTATTTTTACCTCCTGTAAAAGTTCCCTGAAATCCTTCTTCCGGCAGAGCTTTGTCCCCTCTCTTAAAAGAGAACCGCCTGCTGCAGCCACAGCCGATCGAAGCATGGTTTCCATGTCTCCCTCCTGTTGGATTGCCATGCACATTCCCGCCACAAGGGAATCGCCTGCTCCCTGAATCCCTTTTACAGGCACAGGAAGCGCAGGAGAAAACAAAGCCCCCTCTTCTCCCACAAGAAAAGCGCCTCTTTTTCCCATAGAAATACATACATACGATACCCCGGATTCCACAAGAGACTCTGCTGCCTTTAAAATCTCCTCATCTTTCTTAAATTTTCTTCCGAACAGCTCTTCCAGTTCTTCCATATTCGGCTTGATAAGATATGGTTTTCCCTTGATTCCCTCTTTCAAAAACGCTCCGGAGGCGTCAAGAATGACCCGGATTCCCTTTTTCGCCGCTTGCTCTGTAAGCCTTCTGTAAATATCTGACGGCACTCCCGGCGGCACGCTTCCGCTTAGTACAAGAACAGATGCCTTTTCGAAAACTTCTTCCGCCTTTTCCAGGAGAAGAGAGACAGCAGCCTCAGAAACCGGCGTTCCTTTTTCATTTACTTCTGTGAGCGCTCCTTCGGAAGCATCAAAAATCTTGAGATTTACGCGAAGCCCGCCTTCTGTTTCCACAAATTCACAGGGAATCGAAAGATGATTTAAAAATCCCGTAAGCTTCTCTTTATCCTCTTTCGGGCAAAATCCAAAGCACATGGTTTCCTGTTCCAGATTTTTAAGAACAGCACTCACATTAATGCCTTTTCCACATATATCTGTCTGTACTTTCTGCGCCCTGTTTGTCTCTCCAGGGCGAAAAGAATCCACAGTAACGGTTCTGTCTATGCAGGGATTTAAAGTCAGTGTAACTATCATATTTTTTCGTCCTTCAAAAAACCAAACGGCTCTTCCTCATTCAAAAAGTGCATCAGCATATACGCGCACATAATAGCAGCCTTTTCTTCTTTTAAAATCCTTCTTACCTCTTCTTTGTCAGCGAGCACAATTTCAATTTCTTCAGAATCCTCCTGGCATTCCTTGCTGATTTCCCCGTCTGCGTATCCGTAAACAGCAGCGCAGGATTCATCAGTCATGCCCACTGTAGTAAAGTATGGCTTCTCATACATCTCAGGCACGGAAACAGGGTGAAGGGTAAGACCTGTCTCCTCATAAAGTTCCCTCTTTGCCGCCTCATGAAAATCTTCTCCCTTTTCCACAAGCCCTGCCGGGAACTCATAAATATAATCATCAATAGCATAGCGGTACTGGCGCACAAGAACAACCTTATCTCTCTTTTCCCCGTAAAGACTGTAGATGATCACGCCGTCCGGGGTATTTTTCTTTGTACAGAGCTTTAAGTTTTCTGTTTCCTCCGCCCTTGACGCCACATAATAAGATACCGGCGTATTATGAACGCTTGTCGCGTCCACTGCATACAGATTCAAATGTTTACAGTTTGTAAGTTTCTCTACTTTATTTATTTTCCCCATAATGTCTACTATATCCTCCTTATTTTAATCTGCCCTCAGAATTACACGAAGCTTCTTATAGATAAAGAACACGATCACTGAGGTCAGCGTATATTTTACAAGATTAAACGGAACAATGATCAGCATAACAAAGCCCATAAGACCGTTGACTCCGCTGTTTACTGCGCTTCCCATCTCAATAAAGGACTCAATGGGAACACCGAAAGCTTTCCCATATGCAGGAAGAAGAACGTAAGCGTTCAGCACACAGGCAAGAATTGTTGTAATCACTGTTCCTGCTGCCATTCCCATCACTGCGTGTTTCCTGCTCTTCACATAATGAAGCCTGTAAATCAGCCCTGCCGGAACTACAAAAGCACAGCCCATAAGGAAATTTGCAATATCTCCCACTCCCGCCGTGATCGTTCCTTTTGTCACAAGATGCACCAGAATTTTTACAAGCTCGATCATCACTCCTGCTGCCGGTCCCATTGCAAAAGTTCCCACAAGAACCGGAATTTCTGAAAAATCAAGCTGATAAAATGCCGGAGCCAGAAATGGAAGTGGAAATTCGAAATTCATCAACACTCCGGCTACTGCTCCCAGCATTGCCACCTGGGCAATGGTTCTTGTGCGTGTTCTGTCCATAGCGTTTCCGCCTCTTAATACCTGTTCACTCATTTTTCATCTCTCCTTTTAGAATTATTCTTCCGGCTGATGCAGCCGTTAAAAAGAAAATTCCTTATGTCCCGTATTTCTGTATACAGGAAAACCCCCGGAAATCTGACTCCGGGGGCACTGAGATTTTTCATGAAATTTGCGTTCTTCTCTCATCCAGACTTTACTGTCGGTTTTGGAATTTCACCAAATCAGCCGCTTGCGCGGGTCGCGGACTATACCGCCGGTAGGGAATTCAGCCGATGCTGTCACCCAACCCCGAAGAAATTTTCTTTTTATATGTGAAATTATAGCATAGAAAAATGGCGGTTTCAATGGGGTTGTGGATTTTTCTGACTTAGTTCTTTCAAGCAATATTCTTCTAATAAAAAATATCTCTCTAACATCTCACCAGGCACTCTTTTTTATAAAATGCAATCCCATATCGGATTACTTTTCGAAATCCGCTTCTCTCCAATTTTCTGGCATACTGTTTTTCTTCTATCTGCGAAAGAGCAGCTCCGCACTCCTTCTCCATTTCATTCTCATTTGCTGCAATCTTCGCCTCAATTACTGCCGCTCTTCTGTTCCGGCGGTCTTTGATCACAATATCCAACCTTCCCAGCCCGTTCTCATAATTGGATTCCACAATATAGCCTGCGCTTGCAACAAGACCTGTCACAAAAGCGTGATAAAAGCTTTCTGCGTAATCGTGGTAGCTGATTGTATCAAACAATAAATCTGACAAAATTTCTGTCAGCCTCTCTGCATCTCCGTTCCATAAAGCAGAAAAAAGTTCCCGTCTGTCGCTTCCCACAACTTTTTTATGAAACCATTCCACAACACTTTTTCAGAAGATGTCTGTAACCTCTGCATTGGGGATTCGAAGGGCTGTCTGTCCCTCTTCCAGCTCATCGCCTGTTTCCATATCTTCCGGTTTTACCTTTGTCAGATAGCCTGTCATATACAACAGACTCCACCGGTTTTCTTCTGATGATGTGAGAAAATTATAAGTCAGGTTTTCGCTGATTGTTTCTTTAATATAATTACCGGATAAAAGCGTCTCAAATTTTTCTGTCACATCAAAATCTGTCTTTTCCAGAAACTGCTCAATCACGGCGTTATCACTTGTATGTTCCCAGAAGTTTTCCGGTTTTTCCACTCCCTGCTCCAAAACTTTCTTTACATAATTCAGCACATCCCAGGGACAGTAAATATCCAGATCTCCAAAATGGTATCCGTCATACCATTGCTGCACCAGTTTCAGTTTATTTTCCATTTCTGCATCTCGCAAAAGTTTTTCTACTTCTTTCTGCGTAAATCCAAAATATTCATTATAACGTCTGTCGGAAATAGTATCAGTTATAAAATTATTTGTTCCTGTAAAAATACTTTCTTTTGTAATTTTTAAACAGCCGGTCAATACAGCAAGTTTAAGCGCTGTATTATCTTTCAGCACAGTACTCAGAATTCCTCTTATCAGATCGATCATCCGTTCATAATAGCCGTTTATATTCGCTTTCGCCACAGGAACATCATATTCATCGATCAGCAGTATTACCTGTTTTCCATAATGCGCCTGCATCATCTGCATGATCAGAGAAATGCTTGTTTTTAACTGGGCATCTGTCATTTTTCCGTTTACTATGTCTGACGTCTGTGAGAAAAATGTACGGGCATATCGGCTGACTTTTTCGCTTTTCTCCAGATAACTGTGTTCCATACACAATTCAAAAATTCTGCTTCGAAGCATGTCTTTTGCCCCGTCAAAATCAAGTCCGTCAATATCCTTAAATGACAAAAACAACACCGGATACTGGTTCTGCCACTTTTCACACAGTTCTTTATTCTCAGATACTTTCAGTCCCTCAAACAGCGCTCTGCTGTCCTCACGAATATCAAAGAAATGCGCCAACATACTCATTCCCAGTGATTTTCCAAAACGTCTCGGGCGGGTGATCAGGGTTACCTTCGTTCCCTCTGTGCGCAACAATTCTTCGATCAGCCCCGTTTTATCTATATAGTAATATCTCTCTTCTCTTATCGCCCTAAAATCAGAATTACCTATAGGTACACTCATGTCTTTCATATGGTTCACACTCCTTTCCCGATTCCTGCTATGTCTTTTCTTACTTCTATGTTATCACACAGCCAGAAGTTCGTCCATTGAAATTCCGGCTTGCCATTCCCGGTTTGTAAGGATATAATGAAGATATAACTTTTCGTTCCACAGAGATTTCTGTGCACACATTACAGGAGGTAAAATATATGGCAGTATTAGACGGTTGCGAATCAAAATACAGGACACCGGTTCCGGAAGAGAGAACCTGCCCGAAATGTGGCAAAATTGTAGAGGTTTTCACAGTAAGAGGCCGTATTATGGAAGACGCCAAATGTCCATGCGGATATGTCTTCGAAGCAGAGGATCCGGATTCTATTGTAGTGGAGAAAAAAGAAGAGGAATAAAAATGTTGCTGCGAACGAAGCCAGCAGATCGAGTAGGAGGCGGTGACTAACCGCCGTCCTCTCACACCACCGTGCGTACCGTTCGGTACACGGCGGTTTCAATAGTTGACGTGCACAGACTGATAAGCTGTGGCTAAATCGTAGAAGCCACGACGGTGTGAAATTTTTTCTGTAAATTGAAATCTTCTATGATAATTGAGCGGCTTAATGGCAGTTTTCTGGAGACTGTAATTAATTCTGTGTAAACTCTAAAGGACTATATATCCTCTTGGATTGGTGTTAAAATAAATATCAATTCAGGAGGATTTTTTATGGCACGAAGAAGAAAAATGGATCCAGAGCGTAAAGCTTTCATTAGCAGTTTACTGGAACACTACCAACCACAAGATACTCAAGACATTCAGGAGATGCTCAAAGATTTATTGGGTGATACTCTGCAAGGTATGTTGGAAGCTGAAATGGATGATCACCTTGGTTATTCCAAATACGATTACAAAAATAAGGAAACAGACGACAGCAGAAATGGATATAGCCCAAAAACAGTTACATCTTCTATGGGGACAATCGACTTGGATATTCCCAGAGACCGGAAAGGAGATTTTGAACCAAAGATTGTAAAGAAGAATCAAACGGACATCTCCAACATTGAAGATCAAGTATTGTCTATGTATGCAAAAGGGATGACGACCAGAGATATTTCTACACACCTTAGTAACGTTTACGGTGTGGATGCTTCAGCGGAAATGATTTCTCATATGACAGACCGTGTCCTTCCAATTGCAAGAGAATGGCAGAATCGTCCATTAGAAAGAAAATATGCCATTGTCTTCATGGATGCGATACACTTTCACGTCAGAGAGGACAATCGTACCGTTAAAAAAGCCGTATATATTGCTATTGGTGTGAAACTAAATGGAAAACGAGAGGTTCTTGGGATGTGGATTGGCGGAAATGAAAGTGCGAAATATTGGCTGTCTGTCCTTAACGAAATTAAAAATCGTGGTGTAGAAGATATCATGATTGTATCTGTTGATGGATTGACCGGATTTGGAGATGCCATTCATGCTGTTTTTCCAAAAGCTGAAATACAAAGATGTATCGTGCATCAAATCCGTTATTCTACGAAATTCATTTCCTACAAGGATTTGAAACCATTTATGTCTGATTTGAAGCTGGTCTATAAAGCTGATACAGAAGATTTGGCACTTGCAGCATTAGATGACCTGGAAGAAAACTGGGGAAAGAAATACCCCGCGTCTATAGCTTCCTGGCGTAATAACTGGCCGCAGCTTTCCACCTATTTCAAGTATCCATCTGAAATCCGAAAGCTGATATATACCACCAACTCCATCGAAAATTTCAATCGTCAGCTTCGGAAAGTCACAAAATCAAAAACAATATTTCCGACGGACGATGCCCTTTTTAAGATGCTCTATCTTGTTATGATGGATGCCACGAAAAAGTGGACGGGAAAAGCCTGGGATTGGGGTCTTACCCTGGATCAGTTATGCATATATTTTGGTGACAGAATTCAGCCGGAAGATATTGACTAACCCTATATTTGATAGCATGGTAACACCCGCAAATGGTCGGGTGCTCTTGACATGCGAATGAAATCATGTTAATAAACAGATAGAGCTGAACAGCAAAATCTGCCATTCAGACGGTGTGAAATTTTTTCTGTAAATTGAAATCTTCTATGATAATTGAGCGGCT
>UQHF01000030.1 GCA_900540785.1 uncultured Blautia sp. | reverse complement strand
GCATTTTCACCCTATCGCTCATGAAATATCGCTTATAAAACCATGCAGATAAATTTCCAAACCGCCTTTCCCCGTAAAAACAGCATATCCTATAACATATACGTGATAGCACTACTTTTTTACAGAATTCTTTTCTTTATTTCGTAAAAGCCTTTGTAAATTTCGCGTTGTAATTTTTTCTTCCAATAAAATTTCTTTCCGACAAAAAAGAAGCGTCTGCTCTTCGATTTTATAATCGTTTTAAGCATCTGCTTCTCTCTAATATTATTTTCTGCCTTATTAATTTTTTCTGATATACAAAAGTGCATCTTTTATCTGAGACACATAAATCAGCTCGATCCCCTTTACTTCCCCCACTGTGCTTCTGCACACTTCCGGTAGGATCACCCGCTCAAATCCCAGCTTTCGCGCCTCTCTCACACGCTGTCCAGCCATACTCACAGCGCGCACTTCTCCGGAAAGACCGATTTCCCCAAATGCCATCGTATTATCCGGAATTACAATATCCTTATAACTTGAAAAAATCGCCAGGCAAATGCCCAGATCAAGAGCCGGCTCTGTCATTTTCATTCCGCCCGCAATATTTACATACGCGTCAAAAGAAGCAAGCTGCACTCCTGCTTTCCGCTCCAGAACTGCCATAAGAAGATTTACCCTGTTAAAGTCAGTTCCTACAGTCGTTCTTCTTGGAATCCCGAAATTGCTCTGGCATACAAGCGCCTGAATTTCCACAAGAATGGGGCGTGTTCCTTCCATCGAGCAGGCAACAACTGAACCGGACGCATTCTCCGGCCGTCCGTCAAGAAGAAATTCCGAAGGATTTTTTACCTCCTCAAGCCCGGTATCGCGCATCTCGAACACACCAATCTCATTTGTGGAGCCAAAACGGTTTTTTACAGCCCGCAAAATCCGGTAAGAAGCGTGGCGGTCTCCCTCAAAATAGAGTACCGTATCTACCATATGTTCCAGAACTCTCGGTCCTGCTACATTTCCCTCTTTTGTCACATGTCCCACAATAAAAATAGAAATCCCCAGACCCTTTGCGATCTGCATCAGAACATTTGTAGATTCTCTTACCTGAGAAACACTTCCCGGCGCAGAACTAATTTCTTCATCGAACATGGTCTGAATGGAGTCAATTACCGCAACGTCCGGTTTTTTCCGCTCCATCACTTCCCGGATCGTCTCAAGATTTGTCTCGCATAAAAGCGTCAGATTTTCATTAAATTCCCCGATGCGGTTGGCACGAAGCTTAATCTGGCGCAGGGATTCCTCGCCTGAAATATAGAGCACAGAGGCGTCCATATGAGCAAGGTTTCTGCACACCTGCAAAAGAAGGGTGGATTTCCCGATACCGGGGTCTCCACCCACAAGAACAAGAGAGCCGGGGACAATTCCGCCCCCCAGCACCCTGTCAAGCTCTCCGATCCCGCTTGTGCGCCTTTCGTCTTCCTTCAGGCTTATATCCTTTAATACAACCGGTTCCTGTCTTTTATTTCCGGAAATCTTTCCTCCGGCTGCAGAAGAAGTCTTTTTTGGCGAGACTGTCTCTTCTACAAAGGTATTCCATGCCCGGCAGCCCGGACACTGCCCCATCCACTTGGCTGATTCATATCCGCACTCCTGACAGAAATACACTGTTTTTTTGTTTTTCAGCATTTTACAATTTTTACTTCCACCTCTGCACAGTTTCCAAGTTCCACACTAAAGGACAGCTTTCCGCCAAGATTTGTTTTCATAGTACCTGTGCTCATATCGTCAATGAACACCTCATACTCAGTATCTGCTTCCAGCTCTACTGTAATCTGGGCATCTTCTGCTCCCTCTACTGCAAATTCCATTTTGCTTCCATCCTGTTTCAGATGAAAAACAGCAGTTCCCGGCACAGACTCGTATACAAACATTCCGTTTCTCTCTAATTTCGTAATTTCTTTGAATGTTTTTACCTTGTATACGTCTCCCTGGTACTGATAATCAGACAATTTTGATTTCTGTCCCAGTTCATAGTCTCCAAAACTGATGGTTCCATTTTCTTCTGTACGAATCAGTTCTTTAATTACTGCCATATCTTGTGTCCTCCCACGGCTCATTTGTTTTATTTACGCGACATCTTTCGCTTAAATCTATTATATAATAAATCTCTTTTCTTTACCAGTCTCTCATAAAAATTTCATATCTTTTTAACTTTCTGATAATTTCTCCTGTTTTACATGAAAACAGAGCTTTTTGTTTTTCTGCTGTACCTGTACGGTATCGCCTCTCTTAATTTTCCCCTCTAGAATCTCATTTGCAAGAGCGTCCTCTATCTGATTCTGAATGGCTCTTCTTAAAGGTCTTGCACCGTATTTGCTGTCAAAGCCGGATTCTGCCAGATGCTCTTTTGCTGAATTTGTGACTTTTAAAGTAATTTCCATCTGTTCTCTGCATCGTTTTTCCAAAGTAGCAAGAAGAATATTTACGATTTTCTTAATATGCTCCTTATTCAGAGTATGGAAGACCATGATTTCATCGATTCTGTTTAAAAACTCCGGTTTAAACAGCCTTCTGACTTCTTCCATTACGCCTGCTCTCATTCTCTCATAATCCCGTTTTTCATCAGTGCCGGAGACAAATCCGAGACGCTTTGGCTCTATAATTGCCTGCGCTCCTGCATTGGACGTCATAATAATGATCGTCTGCTTAAAATCTATCTTTCTTCCCTGAGCATCTGTAATATGTCCGTCGTCCAGAACCTGAAGAAGGATATTAAATACGTCCGGATGCGCTTTTTCAATTTCATCAAAAAGAATCACGCTGTATGGATTGCGGCGCACCTTTTCACTGAGCTGTCCTCCTTCTTCATACCCTACATATCCCGGAGGAGAACCGATCATTTTGGAAACGCTGTGCTTCTCCATATACTCCGACATATCCACACGGATCATTGCCTGCTCGCTTCCGAAAACAGTTTCTGCCAGAGCCTTGGAAAGCTCTGTTTTTCCAACGCCTGTAGGACCGAGGAATAAAAAGGAGCCGATTGGACGATTTGGGTCTTTTAAGCCGACTCTTCCGCGTTTTACAGCCTGCGCGACTGCCTTTACTGCCTCGTCCTGTCCGATTACCCTTTTATGGAGTTCTTTTTCCAGATGAGCAAGACGTTTTGTCTCTCCTTCTGTCAGGCGCTGCACCGGAATTTTCGTCCAGTCTGACACAATTTCCGCAACGGAAGCTTCCGTCACTGCTGCCCCGTTCCTTTTCGCTCTCCTTTTTTCTTTCTGTCGAAGCTTCTCTATCTGCTGCTCTACTTCTTCCTGGCGCTTCTGTGCCTCTTTTGCCCGAAGAATATCCGCTGTTTTTAATGCCTCTTCTTTTTCCCCGGAAAAGCTCTTTAATTCCAGTTCAAGCTGTTCCAGTTCCGGCATCTTTCTGTATCCGCAAAGCTGTACCTTAGAAGCTGCCTCATCGATAATGTCAATAGCTTTGTCCGGAAGGAAACGGTCGTTAATATACCGCACGGACATTTTCACAGCAGCTTCCAGTGCCTCATCCTGAATTTCCACCTTATGATGCCGTTCGTAATAGGGACGAAGACCTTTTAAAATCTCAAGCGTTTCTTTTTCTGTCGGCTCCTCCACAGTGATCGGCTGAAACCTTCTCTCAAGTGCCGCATCTTTTTCAATATACTTTCTGTATTCTTCCAGCGTAGTAGCACCGATAAGCTGAATCTCCCCTCTTGACAGGGAAGGCTTTAAAATGTTGGACGCATCGAGAGCACCTTCTGCTCCTCCTGCTCCAATGATGGTATGAAGCTCATCGATAAAGAGAAGAATCCCTTTGTTTTCTTTCACCTCGTTTAATACATTTCGGATACGTTCTTCAAATTCTCCTCTGTATTTACTACCTGCTACCATAGAAGAAAGATCCAGCACAACAACTCTTTTATTTTTTACCGTATCCGGGACAAGATCTGCCACGATTCTCTGCGCAAGTCCTTCTGCGATTGCAGTTTTTCCAACACCCGGCTCTCCTACAAGACAGGGATTATTTTTCGTTCTTCTGCTTAAAATCTGTATCAGGCGGGTAATCTCCTTTTCTCTTCCGATCACAGGATCCAGTTTGCCTTCTGCTGCAAGCGCAGTAAGATCCCTGCTGTACTGGTCAAGAGTAGGCGTTGTAGCACTCTTTGCCTTTTCTGCCTGAAGTTCCTCTGAAAAGCTCTCCCCTTCTTTTCCCATTGCGGAAAGAACGGCACTGTAAAGCTTCTGCACATTAATCCCCATTGTATGCAGAAGTCTTGTTGCCACGCAGTCTGTCTCTTTCAGCATTACAAGAAGAAGATGCTCTGTTCCTGCTTTTTCTTCACATTCCTGTACAGCCTCTTCCATAATTCTTCTTGCCCTTGGACTGTACTCCGGTTTTTCTTTTTTTGATGCTCCCATATCAATAGGCGCAACAAATTTATCTATCATTTTGCAGAGTCTGTCCTCTTCTGCTGCAAACTCCTCCAGGATCAGACCTGCCGTTCCCTCTTTTTCCCTTATTAAACCGAGAAGAATATGTTCTGTCCCGATATAGCTGTGACCATAGCTCCTGGCTGCCTTTTCTGCAAGAGACAGCGCGTTTAATGCCTGCTTTGTAAATTTGTCTCTCATATACCCTCCTGTCTGTCTACGCTGTATTCGTCAAAAATTTCATCTATCAGCTCATGAGCCTCTTCTCTTGTGACATTTTTGCAGCAGCCTTTTGCCAGAGCAACCTTAAGATTTTGTTTCATCTCTTCAAGCGCCTTTATTTTGTCTACATCTATGGAAATAAACGCGCCCTTTCGCCGGTCTATCGACACAAAGCCTTCCTGGCGCAAAAGAGAATACGCCTTATTAACCGTGTGCATATTGATACCCACTGTATCTGCAAGCTGCCGCACAGAAGGAAGGGGATCTCCCTCTCTCAGTCTTGAAGTGGCAATGCCCATAATAATCTGATTTGTAAGCTGCACATAAATCGCTTCATCGCTGTTAAAATCTATTTCGATTATCATATTAACATCTCCTTTGTATGTTATACATATACTAGCACAAAATACCACTTTTGAAAATATTTATTTTTGAAAATGCAAAATAAAACGGGTACCTGTATATACAGATACCCGAAACACTTTATTTATTTATCACTCCTGCAATACGTTTTAACTGCTCCCTGTCAAGGATCAGATTAAATCCCTGCGGATTGATCACATATGCATGTGCCTGTTCGATCATCAGATCTAAAAGTTTGGCAAACGGTACTTTTGCCACTCTCATCTTTTTGCCTTTTGCGAATTTCTCAAATTCCATCACATCGGTAAACACAGGCTGAAGAATTTTCTCGTCCTTCGTTTTCAAATATGGAATATTTACCTTTTTCGGGTCGTTTTCATCTGTTGCCATAGCAACGAGAAAACTTGATTTTACAATATTCGCAAGAACTTCCTCTTCCATTTCTCTCATATTTTTTCGCTCTTCTTTTTTTACAGGACGGCGAAGCTCCTGCATAAAATAAATACCGGAAAGCTGAAGAGCCGGATTAAACAGAGGACGTTTGCTCTCCTCAATCTTGCTCATATCTGCCTGTTTTGCCACGTCAGAAAGCTCTACTTCGATCTTATCTTCCCCTTCTGTCCATACAATGGAATTTACTCCGATCGCGTAAAAAGTTCCGTATAATCTCGGGAAGTCTTTTTTTTCATAGCGCATTCCCAGCAGAAGAATCTTATCGTCCAGGCATTTCTTTCCAAACTCTTTGATTTCTTCTTCTGTCGCAAAAATCCATGCCTGATCGTTAAAAGTTTCTTCATCACATGTTACATAAGGCAGTTTTGTTGCCTGCGCGTATGCCACGTATACTTTATCCCTTGTCTGCAGCGCTTTCACTGCCTCTTCTTTGCTGATTCCCATCTTTCTATCCTCTCTGTCTCATTTCTCTGATCACTGCTTTATCTTCCTTTGTTACCCTGTAGGATTCCAGAATTTTCTGCAGAGACTTGCGGTAAGTAAATTCATCAAGCCGGCATTCTTCCCGGAGATATTTTAAGATTCTCTCCGGAAAAGCTGCGAAATATACAGAAATTGCCCAGGCAACTGCCATTTTTGCATAGTAGCCCTCCTGATGGATTTCTTCCAGCCGTAAAAGCCCCTCCTCCACATACTCATCCTTCACAAAATGACTCAAAAGCATCACCGCCCCGAATCTCGCCTCGTACTCTCTGTCTGACGAAAAATAAGGGGCTATAAATTCCCAGTATTTTTCTGGAAATTTTTCTGCATCTTTATAAGTATTGGAAACACAGTCACACACTGCCCAGTTATTTATATCCGGCACAAATGCCCGGATATAGGAAAATCTGGTATCACAGTCTGTTTTTGCATAAGCAGTCACAAGACCCCGCAGCATGGTTTCTTCATAATAAACATCATCTTTCTGAAAAAACCACTCTTCCCAGTCCTTCTTTGCAATTTCTTTTGCAAGACTTCGAAGCGCCGGAAGACGGACCCCGAGAATATTCTCAACTCCCGGCAAAAGCCCGGAATGGAAATCTCTGTATTTTTTATCTTCCAGCTCTTTTAATCTGCTGCGCACCTTCTGAGATGTCACTTTTTCTTTTTCCATTTTATTTTGTCATAAACTCCACAATACCGTCAAGCTGACTTAAATTTTCTTCTTTTAAGGAAGACTTCACAGCCGCCGTTCCCTCATAGATTTCCATATTCTTCATCTGTGAGAGAATATCTTTCATCTGTTTTCCTGCCGTACAAGCCCATGTGCCGTTTTCCACAACTGCCACTTTGCGGTTCTGGAAATTATGAGCCTTCAGCTCCAGAAGAAGTGTCTCCATCTTCGGGAACATTCCTGCATTATAAGTAGGAGAAGCAAAAACAATTCTGTCACAGCGGAATGCTTCTGCCAGAAGATATGACGGGTCTGTCACAGACACATCGTAAATAGCGATATTTTTTTCCCCTGCCTCAGAAAGCTTATTTGCCAGAACATCCATTGTATTTTCTGTATTTCCGTAAATAGAAGCATACAGGATCAGTACATTGTGGTCTTCCGGGGTATATGTGCTCCATTTCTGGTACTTATCAATAAACCAGCCCAGATTTTCTCTCCATACAGGACCATGAAGCGGGCAGATCATCTGAATATCAAGAGCCAGGGCTTTTTTAAGAGCTGCCTGTACCTGTACACCGTATTTTCCAACAATATTTGTAAGGTATCTTCTCGCATCGTCCAGCCATTCATTCTCAAAATTTACTTCATCTGCGAAAATATTTCCATTTAAAGCGCCAAAGGTTCCAAATGCATCTGCGCTGAACAGCGCCTTATCATACGCGTCGTATGTCACCATTGCCTCCGGCCAGTGAACCATCGGAATCATGGCAAATGCAAGAGTATGCTTTCCTGTACTTAATGTATCCCCCTCTTTGATGACAACTGCATGGGCATCCACATCAAAATCAAAAAACTGTTTCATCATTGTGAAGGTTTTTGCATTTCCCACGATCTTTACTTCCGGATAGCGCATTGCCACTTCTGCTATCGTAGCGCCGTGGTCCGGTTCCATATGGTTTACGATCAGATAATCCAGCTTTCTTCCACCTAAAACATGCTCCAGATTTTCAAAAAACTGTCCGCTTACGGATTTATCTACTGTGTCCAGAAGAACTGTTTTTTCGTCCATGATCACATAGGCATTATAAGATACGCCTCTTGGAATGGGATAAATGTTCTCAAACAATGCCAGTCTTCTGTCGCTTGCTCCAATCCAAAAAGTGTCCTCTGTCACTTTTTTTACACAATACATATCAAAATCTCCTTATTCTGCTTCATCTATTGCCTTTCCAATATCATGTCTCATATATTTGTTGGCAAATGTAATCCATTCTGTCGCTTCATAAGCATTTTTTCTTGCTTCTTTTAAATTTTCTCCCTTTGCGGTAATTCCCACAACACGTCCTCCGTTTGTGACAATCTGTCCGTCTTTCTTCTTTGTTCCTGCATGGAAACAGTAATATCCTTCTTTATCTTTGAAATTTTCAAATCCGTACATTGGAATTTCTTTTTCGTAATGAACCGGATAACCATCACTTGCAAGCACTACACAGACTGCGGCATTGTCTTCAAACTGGAGATCTACTTCATCAAGTGTTCCCTCCACACAGGCTTCCATTACTTCCACAATGTCATTTTTCATTCTCGGAAGTACAACCTGCGCCTCCGGGTCACCAAAACGGGCATTATATTCCAGCACCTTTGGTCCTTCCGGTGTCAGCATAAGTCCAAAGAAGATAATTCCCTTAAACGGACGTCCTTCTGCTGCCATAGCGTCCACTGTAGCCTGATAAATATATTTTTTACAGAACTCATCTACTTCCTCTGTATAGAACGGGCTCGGAGAAAAGGTTCCCATTCCTCCTGTATTCAAGCCCTTGTCGCCGTCCAGAGCACGCTTGTGATCCTGAGCAGAAGTCATGGTCTTAATAGTTTTTCCGTCCACAAAAGACAATACGGAAACTTCTCTTCCTGTCATAAATTCCTCTACGACCATTGTGTTTCCCGCGCTGCCGAATTTTTTATCTTCCATGATCTCCCGCACACCAGCTTCTGCCTCTGAAAGATCGGCGCAGATCAATACACCTTTTCCAAGCGCAAGTCCGTCTGCTTTCAGCACGATCGGAAACTTTGCTTCTGTGCGAAGATAAGCAAGCGCCTTCTCCGGATCGTCAAAGTTTTCATATGCTGCAGTTGGAATGTTGTATTTTTTCATCAGATCTTTTGAAAATGCTTTGGAGCCTTCCAGGATCGCCGCATTTTTTCTCGGTCCGAATACTTTCAGTCCACGCGCTTCAAATACGTCTACAACTCCTCCTACAAGGGGATCGTCCATACCGATAATGGTTAAGTCAATTTTATTCTCTTCTGCGAAATCTGCCAGTTTTTCAAATTCCATTGCTCCGATTTCCACGCACTCTGCCAGTTCTGCAATTCCTGCATTTCCAGGTGCACAGTAAATTTTTTCCACCTTCGGGCTTTTGGAAACGCTCCATGCAATGGCGTGTTCTCTTCCGCCGCTTCCTACGATCAGTACCTTCATGTCTTACTCCTTCACCGAAACTTTTCCGTTTACAACTTCAATTTTATCATTTGCAATAAGGTCAATGGCAAGAGGCAGAATTTTCCATTCTGCCTTTTCCATCACACGTTTCTGGAGAATTTCCGGAGTATCTCCCTCTTCTACCTTCACTGCCTTCTGCATGATAATAGGACCTGTGTCTGTGCCGGTATCCACAAAATGAACCGTTGCTCCCGTTACCTTCACGCCTCTTTTTAAAGCAGCCTCATGCACGCGAAGCCCGTAGTAGCCCACTCCGCAGAAAGACGGAATGAGAGACGGGTGAATATTGATAATACGGTTTGGAAATGCCTCCACGATCATCGGAGGGATCGCAACGAGACAGCCCGCAAGGACAACAAGCTCCACACCGCTTTCTTTTAACTTTTTAAGAAGTGCTTTGTGAAATTCCTCTCTTGTCTCAAACGTTTTCGGAGAAATACATACGCCTTCGATCCCGTGTTTTTTCGCCCGCTCAAGAGCATAGGCATTTGGGTTGTTGCTGATCACAAGACTTACCTCTGCATTTGTAATCTCCCCGGAATCTATTGCGTCCAGAATTGCCTGAAGATTTGTTCCTCCTCCGGAAACAAGAACACCAACCTTTAACATAAGGTCACTCCCTTTTCTCCTTCTTCGATACGGCCTACCACATATGCCTTATCCCCTGCTGCCTGAATGGCTGCCATTGTTTTTTCCACATCTGCCGGATTTACAGCAAGAACCATTCCAAGCCCCATATTGTAAGTGTTGTACATCATTGTTTCTTCAATATCGCCTTTTTCTGCAAGAAGCTTGAAAATAGGAAGAACCGGATAGCTGTCTTTTTCGATTACGGCTCTTGTTCCCTCTTTTAACATACGCGGTACGTTTTCATAGAAGCCGCCGCCTGTAATATGGCTGCATGCATGAATACGCACACCTGCGTTCTTGATGCTCTTTAATGCTTTTACATAGATTCTTGTAGGTGCAAGAAGAGCCTCTCCAAGAGTTGTTCCAAGCTCCTCATAATAAGTCTCAAGAGATTCTTTTGTCATATCAAATACTTTACGTACAAGGGAAAAACCATTGCTGTGTACACCGGTAGATGCCATACCAATGAGAACGTCTCCCGCTTCCAGCTCTTCTCCTGTGAGAAGATCTTTTTTGTCTACCACACCTACTGCAAAACCGGCAAGGTCGTACTCGTCCTCCTGCATAAGTCCCGGATGTTCTGCTGTCTCTCCTCCGATAAGTGCCGCGTCAGACTGGCAGCACCCCTCTGCAACTCCTTTTACGATCTCTGCGATTTTTTCCGGGTAGTTTTTGCCACAGGCAATATAATCCAGGAAAAACAGAGGTTCTGCGCCTGCACATGCAATGTCGTTTACACACATAGCTACTGCATCAATACCGATCGTATCGTGCTTGTCCATGACCATAGCAAGTTTTACTTTTGTTCCGCAGCCATCTGTTCCGGAAACAAGAGTCGGTTCTTCCATGTCCTTAAATGCACTCATGGAAAATGCACCGGAAAAACCTCCGATTCCGCCTAACACTTCCGGGCGCATTGTCTTTTTGATATGCTCCTTCATAAGCTCCACTGATTTATATCCGGCTTCAATATCTACCCCTGCGTTCTTGTAATCCATAATGTTCCTCCCTGTATTCTTTTCTGTGATGTTATCGTAAAAATGCCTGCAGCATCTTAATACTCTTTATATCCAACCTGCTGAAGTCTTGCATCTTTTGCCTCAACCTGCTCTTTTAATTCCTGGCTGTAAACTTTTAAGCGTCCCAGAAGCTCTTCGTCTGAAGTTGCAAGGATTTTTGCTGCAAGAAGCCCTGCATTTGCACCGCCGTTGATTGCCACGGTAGCAACCGGAATACCGGAAGGCATCTGTACAATAGAGTAAAGAGAATCTCTTCCTCCCAGAGAAGTTGTGTGCATAGGAATACCAATAACAGGCATTGGGAAAATAGCCGCGCACATTCCCGGAAGATGTGCTGCCATTCCTGCTCCTGCAATGATCACTTTAAACCCTTTTTCTTCCGCGCTTTTTGCATACTCAAAGAACACGTCCGGTTCTCTGTGTGCGGAAATGATCTTCATTTCATATTCAATTCCCAGTTTTTCCAGAATATCTGCTGCCTTGCTCATAACAGGCATATCTGAGTCGCTGCCCATCACAATTCCTACTTTTGCCATAATTGTTCTCCTTTTAATATGTATTTTAGGGCAGAACAGGCAAAAGCCCGCTCTGTCCGAAAAATCCTCTTCTACGCGTAAATTCTACTAAGATTCCCTTTTTCTGTCAACCCAAAACACCCCAAAAGATATTTTATTCTCATAAAAGATATTTTATTTTTCCTCAAAAGGCTCATTCAGTTTTTCTGTTCCCGGAAGGACAAATCTTCCCTTCTCAATAATAGAAACCATTTCTCCGTCATCGTCAATGACACGGATGCTGCCAAGCTCCTCATATGGAATGGTAATATCGGTATGACAGCCGTAGTATGCCATACTTAAATCCTCTTTCCGGAGAATGGAAATTTCATTGTCTCTTGCAATGATTTCTTTTCCATCCGGATTAAAGACAGTAGTATCCTCTGCCCAGCTGTAACAGGTATCTCCCACTGCAAAATGAGGGCCCATTTTTTCTGCGATAAGAATCGGCAGCTTATCTCCGATCCCATATTTTTCCGCTGCAACATAAGCGGTTGTATTTGTTCCGATGGCAAATTCTCCCATTGGCAGTTTTACATGATGATGCAGAATGTTATCTTCAATATATCGTCTGTTTTCCTCTTCATCTTCAAAATTTGTACAGCTGTAATCAATTACCTGTCCACAGTCAAATACCAGTTTTAAATTCTTAAATTGAAGACCGTTCAGATATACTTTCTTCACATGGAGAACACCGCCGGTTCCTGCAAGCACAGGAGAGGTGAAGACTTCCCCTACCGGAATATTTACATCTGCCACACAGTTTTCAAAATTCGTCTCTTTTTCCGGATCTTTCAGCTCATGCAGATGAATGAGAAGATCTGTCTCATTTCCATCCTGACCTTTGATCTCCACCCACTCACAGGTATCCAGCGTATCAATAATCGTCTGCTGGATACTCTGATACAGATGGTAATCCAACGTGTTGATTTTTACAATTTCCCGGAAGATTTCCGGGAATTTCTCCCCGATTTCCGGAACCGGATAAGCAATGATGGTAAAGCTTCTTTCGTCTCCTTTAATATAACGGTTTACAATCTGACCGGATTCATTGTCAAGCTCAATCTGGAGTTTCTGCTGTGCCTCGCTGTAGGAAAGCGCCTGCTCACATTTTTCCGGTGAGAAAGGAGCTTCTCCAAACGTCTCAATTACTGCCGGTCCTCCATGTACTTCTGCAAGATCCTTATACTTCTCATAGGAGGTCTGCATTGCCCGAAGTTTCCTCTTTACAAAATCGCTGTCAAGGAACAGCGCATCATCCTGTCTGTGATCGTAATCATACTGTGGATTTGCAATTCCTCCTGTGTATCCCACGCGGCTCTGTCCTTTTTTATTTACAGCGTGAACTGCATGACGGTAAATGACAGGCTCTAATCCCATTTTTTCAAACTGAAGGACTGCCGCTTTTACCATGCGCTCAAATCCCAGATTATATCGGATATTGACAGTTTTCTTTTTTGTTATATCCTTCCTTCCCATGATAAAGCCGATTCGGTATCCCTCCGTATAGGTGGACGCCATATCGTCGATTTCTTCCTGGGAAAGAGAATTTAAAAATTCCGCCACGCCAGTCTCATTTTCTGAGACAAACTCTCCGTACTGATAGAGATAGCGAAGATCAGACAGATCTGATTTCATAATAAGATCAAGTGCAAATGTAAGCTCAGGATCCACACCTTCCCTGATCCTTCTCTCCATCATATCCTGACAGTAATCATTTACATAAGAGGTCAGTATTCCCTTCATTTCCTCCGGCTCCGGGATTTCCTCCTGCGCAAAAGCAGAATACACCTCGAGAAACAGCTCCAGCATCTGTGTCATTTCCTCTGTCCGCTTTTCATAAGCGTACACCACAGCGCCGCGAAGCTCTGCATAAAGAAAAGAAAACAGTTTTCCGTACTCTCCCAGCTTCTCTGCTGCGTATACCGGATTTCCATAGGATGTTTTATAATTTTCCGGAAGAATATCCGCATATAGCTCCCTGTTTTCTTTTTTCAGTTCTTCCAGAGACTGCTCCCCTGTTTTCTCCATTACCTGAATTGTTTTCAGAAGAAATTCTGCTGTTTTGTGGAAAAAATCAAGATACGGCTGTGCCGCCTCCTGTTCTTCCGGAATTTCTCCAACCCTTGTTTTTGCAAGAGCGTAACGCTCCATCATCCATTCGTCCAAATCTTTATTTCCTTTCACTCTGTTTCATTCATATCATCTGTCACATTTCCAAGCTGTATATGCTTTTCCACAAGCTCCTGCATATACTCCCAGATTTCCTGTGAACCTTCTTTTGTCTTTGCATTTCTTTTATAAATCTGGCTTTTCTTTACTCCGTGTTCCTTCCAGCTTTTCCCCTGTGAGGCATCATTCAAAAAGAGGGGCTGGATGTTATCCAGCATACGGGCAAATTTTGCATCGCTGCTCTCATATTCCTCAAATTCTCTCCAGAGTTCCATAAAATATGCCCCCTGATCCTCTGGAAGAAGCCCGAAAATACGATTTGCAGCCTTTTCCTCCCGCGCAGCCTTCGTGGAAGCGCCTGCCTCATCATAAGCATACGTATCTCCTGCGTCAATTTCCACCAGGTCGTGGATCAGAACCATCGGAATCACTCTGGAAAGATTGATTTCTTCCTGTGCATATTCTTTTAGAAGAACAGCCATAAGCGCGAGATGCCAGGAATGCTCTGCATCATTTTCTTTGCGCTTTCCATCTGCCAGATACGTCTGGCGGACTATATTTTTTACTTTATCCACCTCAATAATAAAATCCATCTGTTTTTTCAGACGCTCTCTTCTGTCCATATTATACCCCCATTAAAAACAGAAAAATCCACCCTACTGTAATAAAACCATTTGCAATAGAGCCGATAATGCTTGTATGATGCTTACAGTTCTCTTCCGAAAAGCTCAAAAGTCCCATAATAAACCCATAAACAGACAGAAGCGCTGCAAAAAGGCTCACGCTTCCCACAATAAATCCGTATTTCCCTTCCAGAAAAAAAGAGAGAAGAACGGCTGCCAAAAACAGGAGAAAGGAAGCCACGGCAAGACCTGCCGACAGCTTCCCTTTCCCTGCCTCTTTTTTCTTTGCAAACGCATATCTATATCTTTTTGCCATAATATTTTCTCCTAATGATATTGCAGATGACAAAGAGCAGATAACCAAGCGCCGCCCCAAGTGTATTCAATATCAGATCATCCACATCAAAACAGCCTACTCTTGTAATAAGCTGAATGGTTTCCACTGTAAGGCTTAAACAGAATCCTGACAAAACAATCAGAAAACCGTTCTGCATACGCCTGGTTACAACAGGCAGAATATATCCATATGGGACAAACCCAATTACATTTCCGCAGATATTTGTCATAAGTGCCAGAAGTCCCAGCTGATGCCGGTAAAACCAGAACCGTCTGATCTCCACAAAGGGAATGAGGTTATATCGAAATTCCCTTTCCGCCTCAGCTACTCTCCCGTATTCTTCTGAGAAAAACAGAAAATACAGAAGAAGCAGCATATAGAGCACAAACAATCCAAGTCCTGTCCGACGGATCAGCTTTTTTGTTTCATTTCTCAATTTATTCCCCTATATCAGAATTTCCGATTTCCGTTTCAGAAGCCGGGCTCCGTTCACAATCATCAGAACCCCGGAAACAATTCCTGTTACAAGGACTACAATCCCTACCGCAATGTTTCCTGCGCCTGCTCCGGTCATTGTTTTATAGACCTTTTCATTCATTTCCAAAGCCCTCCTTTCTGTCTCCTATTTTGCACCGTACTGTTCATAATATGCGTCTATGGAAGCTTTCAGTGCATCGTCGATAATGACGCGTCCCTGGCATTCTCTGTTATAAAGATATTCCACAACCTCGTCCATAGATACGATTGCGGCTGTATCAAAGCCGTAAAGCTCTTTTACCTCGTCAAGCGCGCATTTTTCTCCGCCCTTTCCTACTTCCATGCGGTTTAAGGATACCATAAGACCTACGATTGTTACGTCTGCAGCCCCTTTTACCTTCGGAACTGTCTCTTCCATAGATTTTCCGGATGTGGTAACATCCTCGATCATAACGACTCTGTCCCCATCTTTCAGGCTGCTACCAAGAAAGCTTCCCTTATCTGCGCCGTGGTCTTTTTCTTCCTTGCGGTCAGAGCAGTAACGGATTTCTTTTCCGTACAGCTCGCTGTATGCCATAGCTGTCACAACTGCAAGAGGGATTCCTTTGTATGCAGGTCCAAACAGTACGTCAAAATCATCTCCGTATGTTTCATGAATTGCTTTTGCATAGTATTCGCCAAGTCTTTTTAACTGAGAACCGGTTACATAAGCACCTGCATTCATAAAGAACGGAGATTTTCTTCCGCTTTTTAAAGTAAATTCTCCGAATTTGAGCACATCACTCTCTACCATAAATTCAATAAATTCCTGTTTATACTGTTCCATTTTTTACCTCCAATTATTTCACAATCCCTATGATCTCGTGAATATCTTCTATCTTCTGTCTTTCCATAAAAGAGCGGATTCCATCTACTACCATCTCTGTTGTCCGCGGCTCAAAAAAGTTTGCAGTTCCAACGGAAACAGCCGTCGCTCCTGCCATAATAAATTCCAGTGCATCTTCTGCTGAGGCGATTCCGCCCATGCCGATGATCGGAAGAGAAACTGCGTTTGCCACCTGGTATACCATTCTTACTGCAACTGGCTTCACTGCAGGACCTGACATTCCCCCTGTTTTATTTGCAAGAGCAAACGTTCTCCTGTTAATGTCAATCTTCATTCCTGTAATGGTATTGATAAGGGAAAGCACATCTGCGCCTCCTGCCTCTGCTGCCCGCGCCATCTCTGTCACGTCTGTCACATTCGGGCTTAATTTCATGATCACAGGCTGCTTTGCATATTTTTTCACTTCTTTTGTGATCGCTTCAAGCGCTTTCGGATCCTGTCCAAAAGCAATGCCGCCTTCTTTTACATTCGGGCAGGAAACATTGATCTCCAGCATATCTACCGGCTCATTTGCAAGGCGTTCCACAACTTCACAGTAATCTTCCGTTGTTTTTCCGCAGACATTTACAATGATCTTTGTGTCAAATTTTTTCAGAAACGGAATGTCTCTTTCGCAGAATACGTCGATACCCGGATTCTGAAGCCCGATGGCATTGAGCATTCCGCTGTTTGTCTCTGTGATTCGCGGCGTTGGGTTCCCCGGCCAGGGCACATTTGCCACGCCCTTTGTCACAACTGCGCCAAGCTTATTTAAGTCCACAAACTCGCTGTATTCCTCTCCGGAGCCAAATGTTCCGGAAGCTGTCATTACCGGGTTTTTTAATTCCACTCCTGCAAGAGTCACATTCATTTTATTCATAACTCCACCTCCGTACTTAAAAATACAGGGCCGTCTTTACATACGCGCTTATTGTGTACGTGAGAATGGGAATCCACCTCTTTTGACTGGCATACACAGCCGAGACATGCGCCAATTCCGCATGCCATACGCTCCTCCATTGAAATCCAGCATGGAATATCTTTTTCTTCTGCATACGCTTTGATGGCACGAAGCATAGGAGTGGGGCCACAGGCAAAAATCGCGTCTGCCTCCAGATTATTTTCCCGTATCGCGTCCATTACATTTCCCTTTGTTCCGGCAGAGCCGTCCTCAGTTGCCACATATACAGGACAGTATTTTTCAAATTCCTCATTTAAGAACAGCTCGTCGCGGTATCCAAGCACTGCCACAGCCTCTGCTTCCATTTCCTTTGCAGTCTGAAGCATAGGAGGGATTCCGATTCCTCCGCCAATTAAAAATACGCGTTTCCCTTTTACTGCTGAAAGAGGGAAGCCGTTTCCAAGAGGTCCCATCGTCTCGATGGGGACCCCTGCATGGCATTTTGAAAACATTTCTGTTCCTGTATTTTTGCCTGTCACGCGGTAAACAAGGCGAAGCTGCCCCTTTTCTCTGTCAATCTCACAGAGACTTATGGGGCGGGGCAGGAGCTTGCTCCCGTCTCTTGTATATAAAGAAACAAACTGTCCCGGCACTGCGTTTTTGGCAATTTTATCTGTCTGAAGCCACATACTGTAAATGTCGGAAGCAATGCACTCCTGACTTACAATTCTGCATTTTTCTTTTGCTTTCATTTCTGTCCTCCTAGCGGTTATTTAAAGCGCCGCTGATGTCTTCTATCATATCTTTTACAGCCTGACGGGAAGCATCTGCATATCCTTCCTCCCCAAATGCTGCATATTTTTCCTGTTTATATGCTGCAATGATTCCTCTTGAGGAGTTTACGATCGCGCCAAGTCCGTCTTTATTAAAGAAATGTACAAGGTCTGCTCCTTTGCCTCCCTGTGCGCCGTATCCCGGAACAAGGATAAAGGTCTTTGGCATGATCTCTCTTAATACTTTTCCCATCTCCGGATATGTAGCGCCTACAACAGCGCCTACATAGCTGTAGCCATTTCCCATATGCTCCTCGCCCCACTGAGCAACCTTTTCGCCAACCCACTCATAAAGAGGACGTCCGTCAATGATTCTGTCCTGAAATTCTCCACTGGAAGGATTTGATGTTTTTACAAGAATGAAAAGTCCCTTGTTTTCTTCTTTGCACACATCAATAAACGGTTTTACGCCGTCTGTTCCAAGATATGGATTGACAGTGGCAAAATCCTCGTCAAATCCTGCATATTTTTTGCTCCCAACCTGTACTTTGCCAAGATGACCTACTGCATAAGCAGCAGAGGTAGAACCAATATCGCCTCTTTTAATATCTCCAATGATCACAAGGTCTTTTTCCTTGCAGTAATCAATGGTTTTCTTATATGCCATAAGTCCCGGAATTCCAAACTGTTCATACATGGCAATCTGTGGTTTTACTGCCGGGATCAGATCGTATGTTGCATCTATGATTCCTTTATTATACTGCCAGATTGCTTCTGCAGCGCCTTCCAGAGTTTCTCCGTATTCCTTAAATGCCTTCTCCTGAATGTATGCCGGAATATAATTCATCATAGGGTCCAGACCTACTACGATCGGCGCGTTTGTCTTCTGAATTTTTTCAATCAGTTTGTTAATCATGAATGGTTCCTCCCGAAATATATGTTTACTTTTGTTTTCTTATTTATATTTATATTTATAAATTTTCGTTTTCCTGGAATACAACTTTTCCATCACAGATCGTATAGAGAACTTTTCCCTTTACTTCCCAGCCATCAAACGGAGTGTTACGTCCTTTTGACAAAAATTTTGTCTTGTCAATCTTGTAGCTGTGTTTTACATCTACTACGATCACATCTGCAGGATGTCCTTCCTGAATGGTTCCCCTGTCAATGCCGAGGATCTGCGCTGGATTCCAGCTCATTTTTTCCACCATCTGAAGCTCTGTGAGAACGCCTTTCTCCACAAGCTCTGTGTAAGTAAGTGCAAGACTTGTCTCCAGTCCCACAATACCGAAGGCTGCGCTTCTCATGGAGCCGGATTTATCCCGCACACTGTGAGGCGCATGATCTGTACTGATAACCTGAATACTTCCATCCTGCAGACCTTTTCTCAATGCTTCCACATCTTTCTTTGCACGAAGCGGCGGATTCATTTTATAGTTTGGGTTATCTCTGTCAATATCATCAGATGTTAAAATAAAATGATGCGGGCAAACTTCCGCTGTTACATTCGGAATATTTTTTTCTCTGACAACTTCCATCATATTCGCAACGCCCTCTGTAGAACAGTGGCATAAATGGAGATGCACGCCTGTATCAAGCGCAAGTAAAATATCTCTCGCTGCAATGGCGTCTTCTGTTGCATTGCTGATTCCCGGAAGACGGAGACGTTTTGCATTTTCATCCTCATTCATACAGCCCACGCCGCGAAGATCGATGTCTTCACAATGCGCAAATACCGGAATTTTACACTTCTCGGCAAGCACCATTGCGTCCTTGTAAATCTGGCTGTTCATAACAGATTTTCCATCTTCTGTGATTGCAGGGATACCGGCTTTCGCCATACCGATAATATCGGAAAGTTCTTCCCCTTTCTGCCCTTTTGTGATGGCTCCTGACTGCAGTACATGAATCGGCGCAAGCTGCGCAGCCTTATTGTGTACATACTCTACTCTGTCCGGGTTATCAATAACCGGCGTTGTATTAGGCATTGCCACTACTGTTGTCACACCGCCTCTTGCAGCAGCTTTTGTGCCGCTCTCTATATCTTCCTTTTCTGTCTGTCCCGGATCGCGCAAATGTACATGAAGGTCAATGAGACCCGGCATAACAAGGCAGCCTTTTGCGTTGATGATCCTGTCATTTTTTTCCTTTTTCTCTAATTTATCACCGATTTCCCGGATGACACCATCCTCAATATAAATATCTCCAACCTTATCTGTTTTGGTTGCAGCATCTATAATGCGTCCCTGGCGAATTAAAATTCCCATACAAATCGCTCCCTTCCTGATTTTATGTATATATGTAATATCTTCTTTCTGATATACATAATACACGAAATCCTTCATTTAATAAAGCACTTTTTTCCAAGTCTTTTTATTTCTCCTTGACATTTTAAAAACAGAGATATATAATCAAGACACATAAAGATTATTTAATGTAAAATCACTAGTTTTTAGAGATTATATTTACATGATATAGTCTGTAAAATCTGGTGATTTTTTTCGCCAGAAAACAGCTTTTTAACTTTTATTTTTATGGAGGTAACACGAAATGAACAAGGGAACTGTAAAATGGTTCAACGCAGAAAAAGGTTATGGATTTATCACAGGTGAAGACGGAGCAGACGTTTTCGTACATTTCTCCGCTATCAACGGTGAAGGCTTCAAATCCCTTGAAGAAGGCCAGGCTGTAACTTACGACTTAACAGAAGGTGCTCGTGGAATGCAGGCTGCCAACGTTACAAAATTATAATTTCGTAATTGGTAACTGTATCAGGCTTTTGTAAGCCTGTATAAAAAGGGATTCCGCCGGTGGACGGAATCCCTTTTTTTAATCATTATTTATGTTTTGCTTTATTATTCTGCCGCCTCTGCTGTCAAAGAAGAAAGGTATTCGTCCAAAGCTGCGGTATCTATTTCTGTCTCCTGTACAACTGCTTCTTTATCTTCCTGTGTCTTATCATATACGGAAAACCCAATCCAGCATACAGCTGCTGCACAGACTGCAATTCCCGCCAGTTTTTCCAGCATAAGAATACGTTTTTCCTTTTTTATCAGCTTCTCACGATTTGCTTTTTCTTTCTTATAAGCATCAACTTTTTTCTGACTCATATCCGGTATCTCCTATCTGTATAAAATTCCAGTATTTTTAGAGATATTATATCACATTCCTTTTTAAAAGGAAAGTATCAAACCGCTACGATAATTCCTCCATCATTTGCATACATGGTACTGACACCTGCTGTATTCAGCACGACAATCTGCACGGGATTCAGTTTTTCTGCAATGGCTTCCTTAAACATCTCAGCACGTTCCGGACAGTTGCAGTGACAAATAGCCAACACTTTCTTTTCACTGTCTGATGTCTTTGCAACAATGTGCTCCATCATTTTTACAAGCGCCTTATTCATACCTCTTGCCTGGTCTAACTGACAAATTGTCCCCTCATCTGTAGACCCCATCACCGGCTTGATTTTAAGGGCAGTTGCCACAAGAGCCTTCACGCCGCTTAAACGTCCGTTTTTCCTTAATGTATCAAGATTTTCCAGAACAAAAAATGTATTCTGTCCGGAAATATATTCTTCTACTATGCGCACTGTCTCATCAAAAGCAAGACCTGCTTTTTCACATTCTTCAATCTTCATTGCGATCAGGGTTTCTCCAACAGAAGCAGACCGGGAATTAAATACATGAATTTTTTTCTCCGGATGTTCCTCCAGAAGAAGGTTTTTCCCCAGAACCGCACTGTTGTAGGAACCGCTGAGTTCTGATGACAAGGTAATCGCGTAAATACGATCTGCATCACATTCAAACGCCTTCATATATCTTTCAGGAGAAGGACATGCAGATTTTGGGCATTCTTCACAGGCAGCTACTTTTTTCAGAAAATCCCCCTGATCAAATGTTTCATCATCCACAATATTTTCTCCACCAACTGTCAATACAAGGGGAACAGATTCAAAATGTTCATCTGTTTTCCACTGTTCTAAAAATTCTCCACAACTATCTATCACAATCTTATAGCTCAATTATATCGTCCTCTTTTCCATTACATGTAGTTTTGAATACCAGGTTTATATTATCACATACAATCCGTTTTGAAAAGTCTTTTTTAAAAACTCTGTTCTTTTTTTCTTATCTGTTTTATAATATTCTCATACTTGATAAAGGAGTACCCATATGCAGGCACTAAACATAACGAATTTAAAAGATTTTACAAATAAACTTTTTATTGGAGAAGTCTTCGACCACTTTCTGGTAACTGAGGCTTCTATTACAACCTTCGGAACTTTTTCTATTGACGGAAAGCTTCAGAATGATTTTTTTGATTCCGATGAACAGAGTGCGCTTCGTGAAAGCGGACGTTCCTATGCTTTATGGAAAGAAATAAAGCCTTACTGCTGCTCTGTTATCAGAGGAAAACGTCTTCCTCTTCATTTTAAAATTATTTTTCAGCTCCCACCCTCTGAAATCACCAGATTGTTTCCGGATAAAGCCGGCTCTCTTTCAGATATTGGAAATCTTTATCTGAATATACAGTATCGAAACCAGAATGTCCTATGCACGACCGGTGTTTCTCTCAATACTTTTATTCCCGGCGTAAAGCCAGGTCCTTTGTGGGACGATATGATTCTTCAGTTTATGCGGAATCATCAGATTGACTTTGAAAAAATCTCGGACTAATACTCCGCATCTTCCGGTTCATTCAAATAATAAGCAAGCATATCTACAAATTCACTGTTTGTAGGTTTATAGTTTAACGGATAACCCGCAATTTTTTCCAGTGTATTTTTATTTGTGTTCCAACAGACATTGACAACGGTTCGAATGTTGTGTTCTACATTCATCGGTGTAGATTTAAACTTTTTGGCAAGACTGGGATAAATGTCCTTTGTTATTTTCATGGGTTCTTCCTGGTCTTCCTGTACTTCCATTGTCATTTTGACTGCTTCTGCCAGTGTGTAATATCCCTTATATTTTGAGGTTGCCCCCAATCTTCTGATTAATCCATATACTTTTCTCATGTTCTCTCCTCCTAAACTGCATTCTTTTATTATCATACGACTTTTTATCATATTTTTGATTTTATCTAAAAAATTCGGGATTTTTCGTCAAAAATAGATGTGTCTTAATCAGCATCTTTCATTCTATATAAAACGGGATTATTTACACTTAATTGTATCAGAATATCAGATTATAATTTCTATCGCAGAACAATTTGCGCTATTGTGTATACGCAAGAAATGGTCCCTGCCATTCTTCGACAGGGACCATTCCCGATTTTTTATTTTGCAAGCATTAACAAGATTTCATTACTTCTCTGTACAAATTTTGTCATTTCTTCCGGTGAAAGCTGTTTATGACTGAGCATCGCCAGATCATAGAGCTGTTCGCAGATTACAGGAACCTGAGAAGCCTCGCTGCTATCCACAAGGAATTTTACAAGCGGATGGTTTGCATTAAGGACAAGAGTCTCTCCCCCTCCAAACATAGAGGAATCCATACCGTACATATTATACATTTTCATCATATCCTGCATACGGCGGCTTTCCTCTGAAAGCGTGATCATTGCTGCCACGTTTTCATTTTTCAGTTTTTCCACGCGAACTTCCAGTTTCTCTTTATTCAGATTTTTACGGAAAAGGTCTGTCAGTGATTTTACTGTTTCTTCGTCGGCTGTCCCTTCCTCCCGAAGTTCCTCTGTCAGATCCGCATCAATTCTTTTGAATTTCAGATTCTGGTCTTTCTGTTCCAGGTGGGAAATAAACGGAGTATCAATATTATGTTTCAGGATCACAGCATCTTTTCCTGCTTCTTTAAACATATTGATGTACTGGCTCTGCTGCACCTCATCTGTTACGTAGTAAATAACAGTGGAAGGTTTCTCTTCCGCATTCTCCTCTGTCTCTTTCTTCTCTTCTGTTTCTGCCGGCTTCTCCTCTTCCTCTGCTGCCCTGTTTTCTTCTATGCAGTCTTTGAGGGTCAGATATTTACCGTCCAGATTTTTAAAGAGAACGTAATCGCTCATCTTGTCTGCAAATTTTGTATCTTTGATACAGCCAAATTTAATAAACGGGCTGATGTCGTCCCAGTATTTTTCATAAGATTCTCTGTCAGTCTTACACATTCCGGTAAGCTTGTCTGCCACCTTCTTTGTAATATACTCTGAAATCTTCCGCACAAATCCATCATTCTGCAGCGCAGATCTGGAAACATTAAGAGGAAGATCCGGGCAGTCAATGACACCTTTCAGAAGAAGAAGGAATTCCGGAATTACTTCTTTAATGTTATCAGCAATAAATACCTGATTATTATAAAGTTTTATGGTTCCCTCGATAGAATCATATTCTGTATTGATTTTCGGGAAGTAAAGGATACCTTTTAAGTTAAACGGATAATCCATATTCAGATGGATCCAGAACAGCGGCTCCTTGTAATCCATAAATACCTTACGGTAAAATTCTTTATACTCTTCGTCAGTACACTCATTCGGATGCTTTGTCCACAGAGGTTTTGTATCGCTTAAGGAAACAGGACGTTTGTTGATTTTTACTTTATCCTTTGCAGGAGAAACTTCCACAATCTCTTTTTCTCCGTTTTCATTTTCCTTCTCTTCTGTCTTTGCATCTTCGTGAATATGCTCCACAACTACATCGTCGTCTCTTAAATCCGCCTCATCAATCGTCTCATATTCCTGTGGCGCATCTTCTTTTGAAAGATAAATATCAACCGGCATGAAGGAACAGTACTTCTCAATTACTTCACGCATTCTGTATTCGTTTGCAAATTCCACACTCTCTTCATTTAAAAACAGTGTAATTTCTGTTCCCGGCTCTGTTTTGCTTCCCTCAACCAGCTCATACTCTGTACCGCCATCGCAGGTCCAGTGTACCGGTTCAGAACCTTCTTTATAAGAAAGGGTATCAATATGCACCTCGTCTGCAACCATAAATGCAGAATAAAATCCAAGTCCGAAATGGCCGATCATCTGGTCATCTGTTGTCTTATCCTTGTATTTCTCAAGGAATTCTGTTGCGCCGGAAAACGCAATCTGTGTAATGTATTCTTCTACCTCATCGGCAGTCATACCGATACCATTATCCACAAATTTTAATGTTTTCTTTTCCGGATTTACAATGACCTCAATTTTTGCCTTATAATTCTCCGGAAATGTGTAATCTCCCATCACTTCCAGCTTACGAAGCTTTGTAATTGCATCACAACCATTGGAAACCATTTCCCTTACGAAAATGTCATGGTCGGAATACAGCCATTTTTTAATAATCGGGAAAATATTCTCACTGTTAATTGATAAACTACCGCGTTTTACTGACATGTAATTCACTCTCCTTTGATATTACTGTATTTCCCGTAACGTTCAAAACATATATTACTGCCTTCTCAGGAAAAAGTCAAGCAAAAAATTAGCACTCGTAAAAAACGAGTGCTAACAAGAATTTTCTTTTATCAAATTTCTTTTATTTATTTTTTCTTTCTGCGGTATACAACAACGCCTACAATACAGAGAGCTGCTACAGCCAGTATGATCACAAATGGAAGAATCATCGTATTGTCTCCAGTGAGAACAGGTTTCTTCTGATTTGGTTTAGGAGTTGGAGTAACCGTTGATCCTTTACCGTTTGAAACAGAGAATTTCACCTGTTTTACATCGGTTGCCCCCGTATTTTTCCATTTGCTTCCATCGTACTTCTGTTGGTTAAATGTAACTTTTAACGCATAATCGCCGCTCTGTCCCATACGGAAGGTTGCGCTGTACGGTGCGCTTTCCCAGCTTCTGTCTTCCAGTACATTCCATTTCGCCGGAAGGTAACGCATATCGCCCTTTACAGGATTTGCATTATTCATGCCGGCACCTACTGCCTCAAATGTAATCTTTGTCTCTGTTGTGTATTTTCCATCGGAACTGATTCCTGTAATTTTATTCTGGGAAGCGTCCGGTGCTGCTGCTGAACGTGCATTTACCGTTACTTTTACAGAAGTATAAAGAGAAACGTTATCCGGATTCTCAATTCCTTTGGGAAGGCTTACGGTTCCTTTTACATCAAAAGTCTGGCTTTCTTTGGAAGATACATCATATGCACAGCCTGCCACATCCCATTTTACATTTGCCTTCATTTTTCCGTTTGTTGTATCAATTCCTACAGTTGCCGGAAGCTTCAAACCTGCTGCCGATTTCTCAGCGCCATTTTTAATATCCTTAATGTCTGCTGGTTTCTGAATTCCTTTTAATTTCACTGTATTTTTTGTCACAAGGAAGGAAACTGTCACAGATACTTCTGCATTTTCCTGACTTGTAATTTTGATTTCTTCCAGATACTGTCCTTCTCCCAGCTTTTTCTTTGGTGCAAGGGTAAAGCTGCCGCTCTCTCCTGGTGCAAGCTCTGCATCAGATAATGCGCCTGCCTCAAAGCTTCCTGCAGAAGGCTGATTCAGATGAAGTACCACATTTCCTGCATTTGTAACTGTAACTGTCTGAGCTACCGGTGTTTCTGTATATCCGGCCTGCACTTTACCAAAATCAAGAGTTCCCGGCGTTGCTGTAAGTTTCGCTACTTTTGCATCCTCTACTTTAAATTTCGCAGTTACAGACGCAAGCGCTTCTCCTGCCTCTCCGTTGATAATCGGATAAAGATAAATTGCCTCTGCATATTCACCTTTTTCAAGTCCTGTTTTTGGTTCTACTGTAAATGAAACACTCTCTCCTGGTTCCAGATCAGAAGCATTGAGCGCACTTACAATAAAGTTTTGACTCTGAAGCTCCATAATGGAAAGTTTTGCATTACTTTCATTTGTAACCGTCACTGTCTGGGCTGCCGGTGCTTCTGCATATCCTGTTTCAGCTTTTCCAAAATCAAGTGTTTCCGGAGATACAGAAAGCTTATACTCTGGTTCTGGTGTTGGGGTTGCCTCCGGTGTCGGTGTTGCTTCTGGCGTAGGAGTTGCCTCTGGTGTTGGCGTTGCCTCCGGTACAGGTGTCTCTTCCGGCTCTTTTACGATCACTTTCGCCTGTACAGATACCGCTGCACCTTCCTGTGTTGTATAGGAAAGTGTATCGTCGTACTCCCACGGAGTCAGACCAGCTCTCGGAATTACCCAGAGAGTCACAGACTGTCCCGGCTCAAGCGGGGATTCCACATCCTGCACCATGAAATTTTCCGGTGCAATATTATCAAAATTAAGCGGTACATTGCCTGTGTTTTCGATGGTTACATACTGTTCGGAAGGAAGTTCCTCCTCACTGTATCCATAAGTCAGAGTGCCAAAATCAAGGACTCCTGTTCCATCTTCTGTTGTAAGAACTGCCTCTGCTTTACCTTCCTCTTCCTGAGATTCCTCATTTTCTGCAGTTCCTTCAGAATCTGTACCTTCTTCCGGTGTTGTCTCTTCGGAAGGCGCTTCTCCCTCCGGATAAAAAATCTCTTCTTCGCCCTGCGGAATCTCACTTTCTTCCTCTGTACCTTCCGGAAGCTGCTCTTCAGGAGGAACTTCTCCCTCTGTATTCTCTTCCGGTGCGGGAATTTCCTCTACATTTTCTTCCGGAGCCGGAATCTCTTCCACGTTTTCTTCCTCCGGCTGCTCTCCACTGTTTTCAGGAACTTCTTCTGTTTCTGCTCCATTCTCAGCTTCTTCTGTATGCTGTTCCGCTTTATGCTGCTCTGCCTCTTCCTCAGTTGCAGTTACAGGACAGGTAGTCGCAGTGAGCTTTCCTGTCACACCCTGCGCTTCTGCTCCTGTTACCTCAAGAACAATCTCCAGCCCCAGGTCTTCCTCTGTCACTGTATATGTTTTTTCTGTTCCCAGTTCTGTAAGCTCCTCACCGTTTTTTCTGGACCATTTAAAGCTTACATAATCGTCTGTCATACCTTCCGGCGTAACTTTTCCATAATCGGCGCTTAATGTAGCACCCACTGCCGCCGCTCCTTTAATCTTCAGTTTTCCGCCAAGTTCCCCAGACGGAACTGCCGCTGCAAAAACCATAGACGGGAGTAATGACAACATCATAAATACGGTCATGATCACTGCCAATATTTTTTTACCCTTCATAACTGTCCTCCTTTATTCCGTAAATAGCTCGCGCTTGTAACAGTATTGTAACTTATTTCCCGTTTTTTCTCAAGTATCCTTTACAAAAAAGTTAATTTTTTGTTATCTAAGGAATTTTCGAATAAATTTCTCCTTCTTCCCACTGTATACCGGATACCGTACGGATAAATCGGGAAATCTTCCTCTGTGAAGAATACTCTTCCTGTGAGAAAAAGTTTCAAATCCGTCTTTTCCGTGATAGCTGCCCATACCACTGTTTCCCACACCTCCAAATCCCATATACGGTGTTGCAAGGTGCATCAGCGTATCGTTTACACAGCCTCCCCCGAAAGACAGAACGGAAAGAATCTTTTCTTTTTCCTTTCTGCTGCCTGTAAAAAGGTATAAAGCCAGAGGCTTCTCTTTTTCTTTTAAAATTCCCAGAAGCTCTTCTGTATCTTCATATTCCAGAACAGGAAGCACAGGTCCGAAAATTTCTTCTCCCATTATTTTATATTCCCATTTTACCATATCTATAATCGTGGGTGTAATCTGCATTTTCCCTCTGTCAATCTCTCCTCCCAGACGGATTCTTCCTTCCCCCATAAGACCGGATACTCTCTGAAAATGCTTTTCTGTTATCATTTTGGGATAATCCGGATTTTCAAGCGGATTCTCTCCCCAGAAATCTTTCGTCCAGTAAATCAGGTACTTTATAAGCTCCTCTTTCTTTTTCTTATGCACCAGCACATAATCCGGTGCAACGCAGGTCTGTCCGCAATTTATAAATTTTCCAAACACAATACACTTTGCAGCCATCTTTATATCCGCCGTATCGTCCACTATACAGGGACTTTTCCCTCCCAATTCCAACGTGACAGGCGTGAGATGAACAGACGCTTTTTCCATTACTGTTTTCCCAACCTCCGGACTTCCGGTAAAAAAAATGTAGTCAAAGCGTTCCTCAAGAAGCAGGCAGTTTTCCTTTCTCCCGCCTTCTACTACTGTAATATATTCCGGTGGAAAGGTCTCCTGTATCATCTTCTTTAAGAGATGCGACGAAGCCGGGGCATATGCCGAAGGCTTAAGCACACAGCAGTTCCCCGCTGCAATGGCGTCACAGAGAGGCCCGAGATTCAAAAGAAACGGATAATTCCAGGGAGTCATGATAAGCACCACGCCATACGGTTCATGGATCACGCTTCCATATGCCGGAAAATGCACAAGAGGTGCTGGCACTCTTTTTTCTTTCATCCAGACACGCAAATGCTTCTTCACATAAGAAATCTCGCTTAATGCGAGCCCGATTTCCGTCATATATGCCTCCTGAGAAGATTTATGCAGATCTTCGTACAGAGCTTTTTTTATCTGACTCTCATATTTTTTTACCATCTTTTCCAGTGTTTCCAGCATTTTCCTTCGAAACGCATAAGGGCGGGTATTTCCCGCCCTGTAATATGCTCTCTGCAGTTTTACAACTTTTTCTGCATCCATTTGATCAGCCCTCTACCACAAGCCAGGTTCCGTCCGGAAGCTCAAATACTTCGCTTGCATCTCTGATGTCGTCGAGTGACATACCGTCTACATCTGCCCCCAGCTCATCAAGATACTGTTTTACTTCCTTTAAAGAATCAAGAACAACTGCCATGCAGTCTTCCAGAAACTCTTCCGCCTCCTCATATGTCTCTGCAACCGGCTCGTCAAAAAGCTGTCCCTGATTTTTTAAAAATGTATAAATGCACTCCTCTGTATACATTTTAAAACACCTCCTCTGTTTTTCCTTTTGTATCTATGATTTTTCTTAAGACCGGCAAAACAGCCGGCGCCTCATAAGAAGCCGCAGTTTTTACACCTGGCTTTGCGTGTGACATGGCAAAGCCATATGTTACGCTCTGAAGCATCTCTATATCATTGTATTCGTCTCCGAAAGCCACACATTCCTCTGGCGCAGCATTTAAAATCTCCTGAAATTTTCGGATACCTCTTGCCTTATTTGTGCCAAAGGGAATAAAATCCACCCAGTCAAAACCGGAAGTGACAACCGTGCATCTGTCTCCAAACTTTTCTCTCCAGAAGCGAATGGATTCTTCCGTCACGCCGCCTCTTTCATATACTGCGATTTTTACACAGGGTTCTTTCATTTCTTCAAAATTCTCTACGATCTTACAATGATTTTTCACGACATCTACCATAAGACTTCGATAATGCTCTGTTTTTGGCATCATATAATAAAAATCTCTTGTGGAATAAGAAAATTCGGCTCCCTCTTTTGCATAAATCGTCTCTGTGATTTCTCTTGCAAGAGTTTCCTCAAACGCAGCCTCATAAAGAAGTTCCCCGTTCTGAAAAGCAAGCGCACCGTTTTCGCAAATAAACGCCATATCTTCAAGAACCGGTTCGAAAAGCCGTTTCATATTTGCATACTGCCGTCCGCTTGCTGCCACAAAAAGGATTCCCGCTTTTTTTAATTCCCGGATAAGGGGAAACAGTTCTTCCGGAAGCTTCTGTGCTCCATTTAAAAGAAGCGTTCCGTCCAGATCACTTGCAACCAGTTTAATCATTTCTGCCACCCTTATAAATCCGCACCAGCTCTTCCGGCTTTTCCGCCACAAAATCTGCGCCATTTTCATTTAATTCTTCTCTGTCCCGAAATCCCCACAGAGCGCCCACTGTATACATTCCCGCTGCACGCCCTGTCTGCATATCTGTGGCTGTATCTCCCACATACATACATTCTTCCGGCTTTACTCCAAATTTCTCTGCAATCTTTAAAGGTCCTTCCGGGGACGGCTTTCTTTTAATCTCGTCACTCTGACCGAGAACCAGATCAAAATCTCCTCCAAACATTTCTGAAATCACCTTTACAGCGGCAGGATGCGGTTTATTGGAGCATACTGCAAGTTTTGCTCCCGCTGCTTTTAAAGTTTTAATTGTTTCCGGCATTCCCGGATAATGCGTTACCTTATACATGGGGTCTTCTGCAAACATTTTTCTATACAGCTTCTGTCCCTCTTCATAATGGACAAGTTCTGCGTCCCCGGCGTCCTTTAAACACCGGCGCATCAGCATATTTGCTCCCTCTCCGCTGTAATAACGGAAATCATCTACCTTCAGACGTTTCAGTCCAAACTGATCCATGATCTCATTTGTGACATACGCCATAGATTCCAGCGTATCTGCCAGCGTTCCGTCCAAATCAAAAATACATGCCTTTAACATCTTTCTATCCTCTCAAATTTATTCCAAGTTTTTTTCCCTCGTAAAACACCCTCGCAACAGGGAGTCCCACAACATTATGATAATCGCCGCGGATTTCTTTTACATAAATACCAAAAGGTCCCTGAATCCCATAGCTCCCCGCTTTATCTGCAGGATCACCTGTTTCTACATAAGCTTCTATTTCTTCTTCGGAAACAGGGTAGAAGGTAACATCTGTGCATTCTGAAAAACTGTGGCGCTGCCACCTTCCCTCTCTGAAAAATGCGATGGTTACTCCTGTATAAACCTGATGCGTATTTCCCTGCAGCATTTTCAGCGTTTTCCTGGAATCTGCTTTGTCGGAAGGTTTCCCCAAAATCTTTCCCTGAAAGGATACAATGGTATCTGCACCTATTACCACTGTCTGTTCTGCTTCCGGAATCGTCTCTGCCACCTGAAAAGCTTTTTCCGCAGATAATTCCTCCACAATACGGGAAGGCTCTGTCTCTGTTATATGCTCTTCCCCGTTTCCCGTTATAACCTGAAAATTGACTCCTGCCCATTCAAGAAGTTCCCGTCTTCTCGGTGAGGCAGATGCCAGTATGATCTTATTTTTCATGTTCTGTCTCCTTTGTTTCTACTGCCTAGTATACCCTCTCTTTTTCCTGTTCGCAACTTATTTTTCGTAACTGTAAGCAACAACTGTTTTTCCTGGAAATCTCTTTTTATGAAAAGCGCATTTATACCTTTTCTTTTTCCTTAAAAAGTATTACAATAGCAGTAGGTTTTCATGAAAGGAGATTCGAATTATGGCAAAAAAGAATAATTACTGGGGACTTGTAGCTGTAGGCGCTCTTACTGCTGCAGCAGCCGGAGCTGTCGCTGCCCATCTTGTAAAAAATCACAGAAAAAACAATATGCTGGATGATGACTTTGAGGATTTAGATGATTTTGAAGATCTTGATGATTTCGAAGAAAGGATCAAAGAGGAAAAAGAAACCTTCCAGGCATGGGACATTCCTGTTCAGGAAGAGACAGAAGCGGAGGAGCATCCAGAGCAGGAAGCATCTGCTCCGGAAGAAAGCACTGAGGAAGCTGTTAAAGAAGACTCTGCTGAAGAAGACTCTGCTGAAGAAAATTCCGCAGAAGCACCGGAAGAAGACACGACATCTGATTTGGAAAAACCGGAAGAAGAAAAAGCAGAAACAGAAGAAGAATAACATGCTTGCATACAAGGCAAATTTATTATAACTCCAATATATATCAGAGAAAAAAGATGGTCATGATAAACCATCTTTTTTCTTTCCCAGCGCCACTATAAATGTTGCTACATTAATGACTGCCCCAATAAGCAGAAGAAGCCATATGTATCCGGATATTCCCACAGCTGTTCCCTGAAATCTCGACATCCAAAGCTGTGCCGGAGGAAAAGCAGTAAGCAGAAAACCTGTACCTGAAAGAATCATACATCTGTATTTTACAGAAGACGTCTTTGTTTTTCCTGCCGTAAGAAAATATGCAGAAAGAAACCCTGCTGCCACTCCCAGTACCATCATTCCTTTTCCAAAAGGCGAAATACTTTTTGCGATAAATATGGAGGTAGGTCCATCTGCTCCCCCTATCATGCTGACAGACGCCTCACTCATTTCCTGTGCAACTCTCTGATTTTGTATGATACCGCTAATGATAAAAACAAGAAACATTGCTGCACAAAATACTGCCAAACAGAGAAATATCATGGATATATATGGTTTCTTTCTCATATTTGTCCCAATTTCTTCATTAAAACGCTCTGCCACTTCTTTCGGACTTCCCATTTCCTGTATGACCTCATCAGCAGTTGCCCCTGCCTCCATACGAAGATGAATTTCTGTCGCCAGATCACTGTTAATGCGGGCTTTCATTTTTAAAGGCATATGCAGGTGACGTTCAATGGCATTTACATATTTCTTTATTTTTTTCTGTTCCTCTGTCATTTATTTTTCCTCCTCACAAAGTCTGTCCACACAGATTTTAAAATCCGCCCATATTTTCTGGTATTCTTCCAAAATCTTCCGTCCTTCTTCCGTAATTTCATAATATTTTTTCGGCGCTGTCCGTCCTTTTTCCGTATGCCAGGACGCACGGATAAAACCGCTGTCTTCCAGACGGTAAAGAACAGGGTAAAGCGTACCTTCTTTCAAGTCAAAAAAACCTTCGCCTTCTTTTTCCAGCTTTTGAATCAGCTCATATCCGTAAGTATGCTTCTTTCGGATTATATTCAGTACAATCATATCAAGGACGCCTTTTTTCATCTGCTGTATAAATTTATTTTCCATCACGCACCTCCCTGGTTCCTCTACTAAAAATATATTTTAATTTTTATAGTATTTAGTTTTACTAAATACTAGTATATTCTAAATCATGAGAGAGTGCAAGAGGAATTCCTTTTTTGTTAAAAGAATTTCACAGGTTTATTGCAGAAAAAAACAGGAACACTTTGATATGCTCCTGTTAAGTTCATATGATTTTCAGCAAGTAACGCACTTGATTTTCCGCAAACAAACAAATAAACTTTTTCTGCTCTTACTTCTTCCCCCACTCCTCACTGACCGGATTTACATGAACCATACAATGCTTTACTTCTGCAAATTTTTTCTCTATGGAGCGGTGAACCTTTTCCGCAATCGTATGTGCTTCCTTTAAAGTCATATCATCATCTGCCGCAATCTCAATATCTACATAAATTTTAGAGCCAAAAAGTCTGGTACGAAGCACATCTATACGCTGTACACCTTCCGTTTCCAGAATCACTTTCCGCATTTCCTGCACTGTTTTTTCATCGCAGGAATGGTCTACCATCTTGTCAATGGCGTCTCTGAAAATATCAATAGCCGCCTTTGCAATAAAAATGCAGATTACCACACTTGCAATCGGATCAAGAATTGGATAGCCCATTCGCGCTCCGAGAATACCTATAAATGCTCCGATAGAAGAAAGTGCATCAGAACGGTGATGCCATGCATCTGCCATCAGTGCTCCGGAATTTATTTTCTTCGCTGCAGCTCTTGTATACCAGAACATCCACTCCTTTACAATGAGAGAAACTACGGCTGCAACAAGTGCCAGCATTCCCGGAACCATAAGATCTTTTCCTGACGTACCGTCAATAATCTTCTGAATGCCGCTGATACCAATTCCAACACCTGTGATCATCAAAAGCCCCGCAAGAAGAATTGAAGACACGCATTCCAGACGTTCATGCCCATACTGATGCTCCTTATCCGACTTCTTTCCTGCCATATTTACGCCTATGATAACAACAACCGTACTTGCCACATCAGAAGCAGAGTGAATGGCATCAGAAATCATAGCACCGGATCTGGCAATGATTCCGGCAAGAAGCTTAAATAAAGAAAGTACCACATTTACCAAAATACTGACGCCGGATACTCGCATTGCTACCTGCTGATCTGTCTCCTTCATTTTATTTTCCTGTCTCATTTTGAATCCTCCTAATTTTGATTTTACTTTACAAAACTGTCTCCTGATAAAATATCTTTCAAGGGACAAAAAAGCACATCTGCGGAACATAAACTGTCCCACAAATGTGCTGTTCTTCAGAAAATTTTCTAAATTTTTATCACATCTGCTGCTTTTAAGCCCGGCTCTATACCATTTGGCATCGCCTGATCAGTTTGTACTGTTGAATTTGCATTCTATCAGAATGTAACGCAGTGCAAAAGCTTTTTATGATATTACTATATCTATATGAAAAAGTCAAGAAAAAAGAGACACGGTTCAGAAAATTATCCAAACCAGTGTCTCTCTTATTTGCAGTTCTGTATCAGATTGTATTATCTACCAAACTGCATATCGTTGTTACCGGAATCTGTTGTCCACATTTCCAGCATATTGATCGGGTCATCGTAATCAGCTACCCAGCCTTCACGGCAGAAGTCAAATTTACCCTGTTTTCTCTCATCAAGGAATACAGACCACTCACGTGTTTCTACCTGTACAGTGATACCGATTGCATTCAGGTCCTGCTGAATGGATTCACCGATCTTAACATTACCTTCTGCGTCGTTTGTAAGGTATGTCATGTTAATTGGAGTTTCAGCGGAAAGCATACCGTTCTCATCAAATTTGTAGCCAGCGCCTTCGAGAAGTTTTCTTGCTTCTTCCAGGTTTGCTTCGTATGCTTCTGCGCTTGGATCAAAGTATCCAACTTTATCCTCTACTGGATATGTGTAAGCATCGT
This sequence comes from uncultured Blautia sp., assembly GCA_900540785.1. GTDB lineage: Bacteria > Bacillota > Clostridia > Lachnospirales > Lachnospiraceae > Blautia_A. The sequence continues at coordinate 8,979 of UQHF01000030.1, read as the reverse complement.
CGTTTGTACGGAACTCGCCGCCATTTCCATCAGACATTGTTGTCGGAATGAATGTGTTTGCGATTTCCTGGTCAGCCTGACCAATTGTATCAACGATGTACTGACGGTCAATGAGAAGGTTGATTGCTTTTCTCATATCAGCAGCCTGCTGTACTGTTTTTCCTTCAAACAGTTCACTGTTTACGTTAAATCCTGCATAGTATGTTCCAAGAGTAGGAATTTTGTTAAAGTCTTCTCTTTCTTTTGCAGTTTCCATCATATCTGTTGCGATTGTATCGATGAACTGTAAGGAACCGTCTTCGTATGCGTTCCATACTGCAGTATCATCTGCGCTTAACATGAACTGAACTTTCTCAAGAGATACAGCATCTGCATTGTGATAGTTCGGGTTTTTCTCATAAGTCATGGACTCATTGTGTTTCCACTCTGTACATGTCATAGGACCAGAAGTTACAAATCCAGCCTCTGTACACCATGCACCCGGGTTTGTATCTGCATCTTCAGCAGCCTCTACGCTCTGCTGCGGTACCGGGTAGAATGCCGGGAATGCACACAGATCAAGGAAGTATGGGCATGGAGCTGTAAGATGTACAGTAAATGTCTTTCCATCTTCGGAAGCTTCAATATCAAGAGTTTCATCATCTTTTCTTGCAATACCGTCAGCCAGATAGAAGTAATCTGCACCTGTTTCCGGTGTTACAAGACGGTTCCAGCTATATGCAACATCTTCTGCATTCAGCTCTTCTCCGTCAGACCATTTCAGTCCGTCTTTCATAGTAAATGTATAAGTAAGACCATCCTCACTTACTTCATAGCTTTCTGCAAGATCCGGAACAACCTTTCCTTCTGCATCATAAGTACAAAGACCAGCAAAAGAAAGAATAGCCAGTGTAGCGCCGTCAACTGTGGAATTCAGTGCCGGGTCAAGTTTGTTTGGCTCAGAAGCAATCTGAAGGCTTAATGTGTTATCCGGTGTTTTCGCAAATCCGAAATATTTAAAACCAAAACGGTTGGCATAAATATTTTCCACATCTGTTTTCTGCATGTATACATCATTGTAGTAGTACAGAGGAATAATTGCCCATGTGTTCATCAGCTCATCTTCTGCCTCATGCATAAGAGCTTCACGTTTTGCAAGATCAGTTTCTGTTCTGATTTCATCAATTCTTGCATCATATGCCTCCCATGCAGGAGCTGCTTCGCTGGAAGGTCCGTGCTCTTCAGAAGCAAATACGGATACTCCGCCCAGACTTGTGGCTGCCATAGCTGCTGCCATAGCAAGTGCTAAGTGTTTCTTTCTCATAAATATGATCCTCCTTTAAATGGATTTTTGACAGTATCTCTGTCTTTTATTCTACAACGCCCTGCATTTACAGGGCAAATTGTATTCTCTTATTTATTGAAGCAGGCAACCATATGTCCGTTTCCTCTGTCTGTAAGAGACGGGCATTCCTGTGCACAACGCTCTGTCGCATATTTACATCTTGTACGGAATGCACAGCCTGTAGGCATTCTAAGAGGGCTTGGAACATCTCCCTCAAGAATAATCCTCTGGCGCTGTTTTGCCATTTTCGGATCCGGATATGGAACTGCGCTTAAAAGTGACTGTGTGTACGGATGAACCGGATTCTCGTTTAAGTCATCTGCATCTGCGATTTCCACAATTCTTCCCAGGTACATAACTGCAATACGGTCTGAAATATGATGTACAACAAGAAGGTCATGGGCAATGAAAAGATAAGCAACTCCCAGTTTTTCCTGTAAATCTTCGAACATATTGATAACCTGTGCCTGAATAGAAACGTCAAGTGCGCTGACCGCCTCATCACATACGATAAATCTCGGATTTGTAGCAAGTGCTCTCGCAATACCGATTCGCTGACGCTGACCGCCGCTGAACTCATGCGCATATCGTGTAGCATGTTCTGCATTTAATCCAACCAGTTCCATCAGCTCAAGGATACGGTCTCTTCTCTCACCCTTGCCATTATACAGTTTATGTACATCAAGAGGCTCTCCGATAATATCCTCTACTGTCATACGCGGATTCAGAGAAGAATATGGATCCTGGAACACCATCTGCATTTCTTTACGCATATGTCCGATGCTGTTCTTATCCACTCTCTGTCCGTCAAAAAATACATCTCCTGATGTTGGCGTATATAATCTTAAAAGAGAACGTCCTACTGTTGTTTTACCACAGCCGGATTCTCCTACAAGACCAAGTGTCTCGCCCGGTTTAATATTGAAAGATACGCCATCTACAGCCTTTAATGGATTTGTCTTCATAAAACCGGTTTTTATTGGGAAATACTGTTTCAGATTATTTACCTGAACCAGATATTCATTTTTATTTGTCATTGCTGTTCCTCCATCTGTTTCTTTACATTCATCCAGCAGGAAGCAAAATGGCCGTCCGGCATCTGCATTTCCGGCGGAGCCTCCTCGATACAGATTTTCATGGCATTTTCACATCGCGGACAGAATGCACATCCCTTCGGCATATTCAGAAGGTTGATCGGAGTTCCGGAAATCGGAACAAGCCTTTCTCCCATTTTGTCCACACTCGGAATGGACTTCAGAAGTCCTTTTGTATACTCATGAGAAGGGCGATAGAAAATATCTTCCGCTGTTCCTCTCTCACACACACGACCGCCGTACATAACAATAATCTCATCACACATATCTGCAATAACGCCAAGGTCATGTGTTACCATAATAATTGCCATGCCCAGCTTTTTCTGAAGGCTCTGCATCAGTTCCAGGATCTGTGCCTGAATGGTTACGTCAAGAGCTGTGGTCGGCTCATCTGCAATCAGAATATCCGGCTCACATGCAAGAGCCATTGCGATCATAACACGCTGACGCATACCGCCTGACAATTCATATGGATACTGTTTTACTCGTTTTTCCGGCTCATTCACACCAACAAGAGTCAGCATCTCAATGGCACGTGCCATTGCCTCTTTTCCCTTGCGCTCAGTGTGAAGCTCAATGGCTTCTTTTAACTGATTGCCCACAGTAAATACAGGATTTAAGCTTGTCATGGGGTCCTGGAAAATGATGGAACAGCATTTTCCGCGGAAATCACGCATCTGTTTTTCTGAATACTTTGTAATATCCTGTCCTTTATATAAAACCTGTCCTTTTTTGATGCTTCCGTTTTTCTCAAGGATCTGCATAATGGAATATGCAGTAACACTTTTACCGGAACCGGATTCTCCTACGATTCCAAGGATTTTTCCCTCATCAAGATTAAAGGAAACGCCGTTTACCGCCATTACCTCTCCTCTTTCGGTCTTAAAAGAGGTATTTAAGTCTACGACTGAAAGTAAATGTTCGCTCATCTTAGTCCCTCCTCAGTTTCGGGTCAAAGGCATCACGGAGGCCGTCACCCAGTAAGTTAAATGCCAGTGTAATCAGACAGATCATAAGAGCCGGGAACACAAGCTTATATGGATAAGCAGTAAGACCGGCACGTCCTGCATTTGCCAGAGAACCAAGAGAAGGCATTGGAGCCTGGACACCAAGTCCGATAAAGCTTAAGAAACTCTCTGTAAAAATCGCAGATGGAATCTGTAATGCTCCGGAAACAATAATAACACTGATACAGTTTGGAAGAATATGTTTACGGATAATACGTCCTGCTTTTGCGCCGCTTGTTTTTGCAGCCAGGATATATTCGTTCTGCTTAATTGTAAGAATCTGTCCTCGCACCATACGAGCCATACTTGTCCAGTACAGAAGACCGAATACAATAAACAGAGAAATCATATTTGTTCCCAGTTTCTGAAGGAACGGAATTTTATCCACATTCAGAACCTCACGAAGAACGACGGATAAAAGGATTACCATAAGCATATCGGGCAGCGAATATATAATATCCACGATACGCATCATTACAAGGTCAACCTTTCCTCCAAAGTATCCGGAAATACTTCCATACAGAACTCCGATAAAAAGAACGATGATACTTGCGAAAAGACCAACTGCAAGAGACACTCTTGTTCCGTATACAACACGTACAAAATAGTCACGTCCCATCTCGTCTGTTCCCATAATATGAGGGAATACTTTTCCGCCTTCTTCAATGTATTTCTGCTCCAGGTCAGAATACTCAAACGGTGCCATATTTGCTGCTGTCTTATCTCTTCTTCCGTTTACGGTAATAATCTGAGAATAAGAATACGGCACAACATGGGGTACAATAAAAATCATTCCAATGATCAGGATCAATACAACGATACTGCCCATTGCCAGCGGGTTTTTACTTAATTTACGAAGACCGTCTTTTAAGAAGGACGTTGATTCGCTCATGACATCCTGCTGACGTTTTTCTTCATCTGTAGCTTTCTCAAATTTTTTCAAATCAATCTGGAAACTGAGCGGTGATTTCTTTGGCATAGCATCCAGATTTTTATTGGTGTTATCCACGTAATTTCCTCCTTAATCCAGTTTAATTCTCGGGTCGATTGCCTTATAGACAATATCTGTAATAAGATTCATAGTTACCATCAGAACAGCCAGAAAAATTGTTGTTCCCATGATCATAGGATAATCTCTGTTTGTGATACCTTCCACAAATTTTGCACCAAGACCGCCGATAGTAAAAATCTTTTCTACAACGAGACTTCCTGTAAGAATGGAAGCAGTCATCGGTCCCACATATGTAACAACCGGAATCAGAGCATTACGAAGAGTATGCTTGAAGATCACTTTAAGTTTTGCCACACCTTTTGCTCTCGCTGTACGAACGTAATCCTGTCCCATAACGTCAAGCATACTTGTCTTTGTAAGACGTGTGATGTACGCCATCGGATATGCTGAAAGAGCAATTACCGGAAGAAGGTAATTCGGATTATTCGGATCCCATACAGGAATCCACTGAAGTGTCACGCAGAATACCAACAGCAAAAGCGAAGCAAATACGAAGCTGGGCAACGACGTGAACAGGGTCGATAAAAATATGATCAACCGGTCGGGAAGTTTATTTCTTGTAAGCGCTGCGATGCTACCGAAAATCAGTCCCAGGATCAGAGCGGTAATAATTGCCATTCCGCCAAGTTTTGCGGAAACTTTAAAGGATTCAAAAATTGTAGTTTTAATATCTCTTCCTGTTTTTGCAGAAACACCGAAGTCTCCATGAGCCAGGTTTTTCAGATATAAAACAAACTGTTCCGGAACTGGTTTGTCCAGATTAAATCGTTTCTCCAATGCCTCTTTTACTTCTGGAGAAAGTGCTTTTTCACCATCAAATGGGCCGCCTGGGATAGCATTCATTGAGAAAAATGTGATACCGCAGACAATGAAAACGGTGACGATTGCGAGAAGAACTCGCTTTGTTACGTATTTCGCCAAGTAAATACACTCCTTTTTTTGTAATTTTCTCACAATAGTCAGGGATCCTTTGTTGAAAAAATGCTTTCTTTATAAATTGTGTGAATTTTTTCTAATTTTTTCATTTTCAGAAAACAACTGTCTTTATTAGACGGACATATTTGGTTAAAAAAAATGTAGTTGCCTCCTGCTTCTACCCTCTATCGCATTTACATATTATAGTATATGTTTCAAAAATATTCAACTGTTTTTTGCTTTTATTTACTAAAAAATTACAGTGCCACTCTTTTCCAGTAAAAAAGAGGGCACTGTAATTCATTTAAGAAGATACGATATTCTGAAGCCATACTCCTTTTTTCACAAGCACAAAGCCTATGATACACTTAATCATATCTGCAGCCTGCACAAGAATATAAATAGCAACTACAGGAAGTCCTGTATATCGGCTCAGAATAAACGCGACCGGAACACTTACCACCCAGATGAACACACTGTCAAAAAGGAAGGTAATAATGGTTTTTCCTCCTGATCGCAGGGTAAAGTATGCGGCATGAAGAAACGCATTCTGAGGCATGAATATGGCTGTTACCATAATAAAATATTTTGCCAGTTCTCTCGCCTGATCATTTGTGTTATAAAGCATCGGGAATACAGGAGCCAAAACGAGCATGACTGCGGCAACTCCCGTACAGCAAAGCACAGAGAACATGATCATTTTATTATCTGTATCTCTCGCTTCTTTCATTTTTCCTGCTCCAAGAAGCTGTCCTACCACAATGGCAACGGAATCTCCAAGGGCAATAAACACAATATTAAACACATTGTTGATCGTATTGGAAATGTTCATTCCCGCCACAACATTTAATCCCCTTACAGAATAGCACTGAGCAAGCATAGCCATCGCAGATGCCCACAGCGTCTCATTCAAGAGAAGAGGCGTTCCTTTTATAAGAATCTTCTTTGTAAGATTTAACGGAACCTTTAATGTACAGTAAAGACCTTTTGCAAAAGGATTCTTTTCACTGTGTCTGTGTGTCCAGAAAACAACGATCATGATTTCCACATATCTTGAAATTACAGTGGCAATGGCAGCACCTCTCACACCAAGTGCCGGGAAGCCAAATTTTCCGTAAATCAAAATGTAGTTAAATAAAAGATTTACGAGAACGGCTGCTACTCCCGCTTTCATTGGAAGCAGCGTCTCTCCGCATTCTCTCAGGGTACTCGCATATACCTGAACCATCATAAAAGCAGGCAGACCGATCAGCATAATCTGAAGATACTGTTTTCCGTATACGAGTGTATCTGCAATTTCTTTCGCAGTTCCGTCTCCCTGGAGATACATCTGTATAAGAGGTTCACCTGCGCCAAGAAACAGTGCAATGGTAACTGCCGTAAGAATCACTGCCAGCCAGAATTTATAGCGAAAAGTCTGTCTGACACCTTCATGATCCTTCTGTCCGAAATACTGTGCCGTAAAGATACCAGCTCCGGAAACCCCTCCGAAAATACAGAGATTATACACAAAAAGAAGCTGATTTACGATCGCCGCACCCGACATCTGCTCTGTTCCAATACGCCCGATCATAATATTGTCAAGAAGACTTACAAAATTGGTAATTCCATTCTGTACCATGATCGGTACTGCAATGGCAAGTACCATTTTATAAAACTTTTTATCACCAAAAAACTTTGCGATAAACGCCGGTTTTTTCCTTATCCCTTCCATAGTCATTCCCTCCTGAAAAACTTACCAGCAGTCTGCGTTGTCTATTCCGGCATCTTTTGCGGAAAAAACAGGATCTTTGCCTTCTTTCTTCTGTTTTTCGTAATCTTTTAAGACACGTATTGCCTTATTTCCCAAAATTAAGATCACAATAATATTAACGGTTGCCATGCATCCCATTGTAATATCTGCAATATTCCACATCATGGAGAAATCTGCCTGTGCTCCAAAAAATACTGCCAGAATGCAGGTAATACGGAATACAAAAAGAAGCTTTTTATTATTTTTAATAAACAGAATATTAGATTCTGCATAATAGTAATTTCCAATTAAACTGCTGAAAGCAAACGCAAAAATAGAGAGCGTGATAAAGTGGATTCCCCAGTTTCCCACATTTGCAGAAACTGCCTTCTGCACAAACGGGATTCCATCTAATACGCCTGTTTTTCCTTCCACACCGGAAAGAAGAAGCATCATTGCTGTTGCCGAACAGATTAAAAGAGTATCAATAAAGACGGAAAGTACCTGTACCATCCCCTGTTTTGCCGGATGACTTACAGCTGCACTTGCGGAAGCATTTGGCGCACTTCCCATACCTGCTTCATTAGAAAAAAGGCCTCTCTTAATTCCGATCACAACGGCGCTTCCTGCCATTCCTCCTGCAAATGCCTGAAAATCAAATGCCTGAGATAAAATCATGGAAAATACATGAGGAAGCTCAGAAATATTCGTAACGATCGTATAAAGTCCGATTAAAAGATAAGACCCTGCCATAATTGGAACAAGTACAGATGTAATAAATCCAATACGGTGTACTCCTCCGAAAATAACAAGTGCTGTTCCGATCGCAAGAACCGCACCTACAATTACAGGATAAATTGTTTCGCTGTATCCAGGAATATAATATTCCAGGGAAGAAGACATATTAAAAGACTGCAGTCCGTTAAATCCATAAGCAAAGCATATAATAAGAAGAATTGCAAATAAAATTCCCACACTTCTTTTTCCAAGAGCTTTCTCCATATAATAGGAAGGTCCACCTCTAAATTCTTCTTTATCGCTGTCTTTTACCTTATAAACCTGTGCAAGTGTACTTTCAATAAACGCGGAAGCGCCTCCTATAATTGCCATGAGCCACATCCAGAAAACGGCTCCTGCACCTCCTGCTGCAATAGCAGTCGCAATTCCTGCAATATTTCCGGTTCCAACTCTGGAAGCAGTGGAAATCATAAGCGCCTGAAAAGACGATACCTGTTTCTTCCCATTTTTATCCTGTCCCTTTTCCTTTAGTACATGAAAAGATTCCTTCAAAAATCTAAGCTGTACACAGCGTGTTCGGATTGTAAAATAAATGCCTGTTCCTACCAGTAAAAATAACAGAAGATACGTATACATCCAGTCATTTACTTTCCCTAAAATTTCGTTGAGCATCCTGTGCTTCTCCTTTCCTTATTCTTTATTTTTTGCAATAAAAAAACCGAGCAGAAGCCCGGAATCTTACTTGAAACTACCAACATTTACTTTGGATTATCGCTTCAAAACTACATACATGCTGACATTTCCTTGAGAATTCTTTTACCTTGCGTTATGCTTATGACTTTCACTACTTCACGACTCGCTTGGTCACCTCGCAGCTTCGCTGCTCAGTGCTTTTTGCTTTGCAAATCTCCAAGGTCAACCATGAACTTCCTTCCGCAAGTAAACTTGCTTCTCTCTGTTCCTGTTTCCCTTGACCGCTTTCTCGCTTTTTGGTCAAGCCCTCACCCGATTAGTAACAGTCAGCTCCATACATTACTGTACTTCCACCTCTGCCCTATCTACCTCGTCGTCTTCAAGGGGGTTTACTTCTTTCGAATGGGACATCTCATCTTGAGGGGGGCTTCACGCTTAGATGCCTTCAGCGTTTATCCCTTCCA
>UQHF01000029.1 GCA_900540785.1 uncultured Blautia sp. | reverse complement strand
TGATTCCTTTCAGGGAAATTGAAATAACCGGATATTTCCCCATATACTCTTCACATAGTTTTGTATCTTTTGAAATTTCCAATCCATCAAAAATACTCTGGTCCCGCTCTATGGAAAAAAAGTGTTCCAGCATACTCATATTTAAGGTCTTCCCAAAACGTCTCGGTCTGGTAAAAAGATTTACCATTCCGCCATTGCGGAGCAGTTCTGAAATCAGCCCTGTCTTATCCACGTAATAATAGTTGTCATTAATAATCTGCTCAAAATTTTCTACTCCCACCGGAAGGCGTTTTCTTTCTTTAATCATGTCATTCACACTCCTTCTCTGTTGGTTATATTATAACAAAGATCCACAAAAAATCCTATGTCTAAAATTCTTTCCGGAAGCAAAAAGACAATAAAAATCTTTTCGAAACACTTGCTTGTGACGTAACGTAATAAGATATACTATAACGCAGGAGGTGCCAAACTATGAATACACATAAAGCTATACCAGAAGGTTATATGACTGTTGGCGAAGTCGCCAAAAAAATGCACACTACTGTACGGACATTACAGCACTACGATAGAGAAGGCTTACTTTCCCCCTCTTCCGTTAGTGAAGGAGGACGTAGGTTATATACAGACAAAGATATAGTAAAGCTTCATCAGATCTTATCTCTCAAACATTTAGGATTTTCTTTGGGCGACATAAAAAACCGACTAATTCCACTTGATACGCCAAATGAAATTGCGGATGTCCTGATGGAACAGGCAACTGTTGTTAAGAAAAAAATAGAAAGTCTGTCTGAATCGTTGAGAGAATTGGAATTGCTTCGGGAAGAAGTTCTTGAAATGCAGTCCGTTGATTTCAAAAAATATGCGGATATTATTGCTAATTTGCAGATGAAAAATGATTTTTATTGGCTGATTAAACATTTTGACGATCAAACGCTTGACCATATTCGAAGCCGTTTTGATAACGACAGCGGAATGGCTTTTATGAATACGTTCATGCAGCTTCAGGACGAAGCAGTAAGGCTTCAAAATGCAGGTGTTCCCGCAGACAGCGATGAAGGACAAACTTTTGCAAAAGCCTATTGGGATATGATAACAGATTTCACAGGTGGAGATATGAGTATGCTTCCAAAACTTATTGAATTAGGACAATTTGAAAATACAAACCAGGAATGGAAAGAAAAGCAGGAAATTGCCAATATATATGTTGGGCAGGCATTGGACTTCTATTTTTCGCACTTAGGCGTTGACCCATTTCAGGAGGGAACAGAATGAATGAAGCTATAAAAGTCAGCAATTTATCAAAGAGTTATGGAACTCATGTTGTACTGAATGGTTTAGATTTTTGCGTACAACAGAGAGAAATTTTTGCTCTGCTCGGCGTAAATGGTGCAGGAAAAACCACATCTCTTGAATGTATTGAGGGTTTACGAAAATATGACAACGGAAGCATTACCATAAATGGAATCATGGGCATTCAATTACAGTCAGCTTCTTTGCCGGAGCATATTAAACCACTGGAAGCTGTCAAGCTGTTTGCGAAATGGAATAAGACCTCTCCTGATAAAGAAACACTAGAGGCTCTCGGTATTTATGAATTTGCAAAAAAACAGTATTATCAATTATCAACAGGACAAAAACGGCGGCTTCATTTAGCACTTGCATTAACACGAAACCCGGATATTTTGTTTCTTGATGAGCCGACCGCAGGGCTTGATGTTGAGGGGCGATTATCTTTACATGAGCAAATCCGACAGTTAAAAGCAATGGGAAAAACAATTATATTAACAAGCCACGATATGACGGAAGTGGAAAATTTATGTGACCGGATTGCTATTCTTTCCGGCGGTAAAATTGCCTTTGTTGGAACTGTCAAACGGTTAAGTAAAACCATCGGAAAACATTATAATATCACAATCCAAACCAAAAGTGGAACGAAAAAATATGAATCTGAAAATATTGGGGACTCTTTGCTTGCACTACTTACGGAATATAAAGAAAAAGGAGAAACTATAGTAGATATTCAAATAGATCGCGGTTCGCTGGAACAACACTTTATAAAAATTGCAAAGGGGGCATAACAATGGGAGCATTTTTATATGGAGTATCTTTACAATGGAAATCAGATATGAGGAGCAAAACATTGCTGATAACCTGCTATATCGTTCCAATTTTATTCTTTGCAATCATGGGCGGTATATTTACATCCGTTATGCCGGAAGCAAGATACACGCTTATTCAGTCAATGACTGTATTTGGTGTAACAATGGGAGCGTTGATTGGTCTGCCCCCATCACTTGTTGAAATTTATAGCAGTGATATAAAAAAAGTTTATAAAGCAAATGGTGTTCCCTTATATCTCGGTCTTACCTTAACCAACATTTCAGCGTATATCCATTTGCTCCTTATGAGCATTATTTTATATATTGCTGCGCCACGGGTCTTTAATGCTGAAATACCGAAAAATCCGGGTACGTACTTCATCAGCCTTGCTATTTTTATTGCGGTATCACTTAGTATTGCCAGTATAATTGGTCTGGCAGTAAAAGACCAGGCAAAAACCTCTATGGTTTCTATTCTTGTTTTTTTACCGTCAATCATGCTTTCCGGAATTATGTTTCCGATTGAGCTGCTTCCAAAAGCGTTTGAAACAATAGGAAAATTATTTCCGGCTACATGGGGATATAAACGAATGACAGAAAATGTTTTTAAATTTGAAAGTCTTTTGCCACTTCTCTTGATTTTTGTTTTAGCTGCTGTTATATGCAGTATTCTGTTACGAAGAATTGATACATAGCAACCCTAACCGAGCCAGTCAACGGTAAGCAAAGCATACACACCGCTGACTGGCTCTTGGGCTTTACTGGTAAGTAACACCAAAATATTCGTCCAGCTGCTTTTTAAATTCTTCAGGAATCTCCTGCGAAAATGGAATGCTGTCAATATTTCCAAGATTTTCCGCAATATGTGCCAGAAGTCTTGCGCTTCTCTCAAGAGACCAGGCGGAAAGAAGATCGACCGTATCGTAATGGGTATGCATTCCGAATCCGTCCCTGTTTAAAGTCATAGCCGGAATTCCCTTCCAAGCAAAGGTATTAGAATCACTTCCCCAGATCTGGTTCTTGGTTGTCATGCCGATACCTGTCTCAGCCGCAAGATAAGTCAGCATAGCACAAACAGAGGGATCTGCGGTCACACCGATCACATTGCCTCCCACAAGCTGTCCTGCCAGATCCACATTCATGTTAAATCGGTGTTTTGCAAGCTCATGCTCATGAAGCTTAATGTAATGACGGCTTCCAAGAAGACCCTTTTCTTCTGCACCAAACCATACGAACTCCACGGTCCTTCTCGGCTGGTGTTCCTTTAAGTAACGGCAGACTTCCATAATAATAGCCGCTCCTGCCATATTATCATAAGCACCAGGGCCTTCCGGAACAGAATCATAATGTGCGGTAAGCGTAAGGATCTCATCTGCACGGTCACTTCCCTGGATCCTTGCCTCCACATTGCGGGAAGTGCGGGTCACTTCCTCCTGAAGAAGGGTAAGACGGACTCTTTTTGCTCCCTCAGTGACCATCTCCACTGCGTCCAGATAATGAATGCCCACACCCTGGATCCGTTCTTTTTCATTTAAGGCATCATATACCTTCTGGGGAATAGCTGCCGCCCTTGGGATACGATCCTCGCCTGTATCTGTCGGAGAACCGCTGATGCTGACAAAGCCTGCTGCCCCTGCCTTTAAAAGCTTAAGATACATATCCTTTCGCACGATCTCATTGACCATAACAATTTTACCTGCCGCATGGGAAAGGCTGATGTCATCTCCGTTTTCCACATAGAGGAATTCTGCTTCCACACCCTCTTCTGCCGTGCTTCCGCATCTCTGATAGCCGGTTACCTGATACGTTTTATTGTAGGGTTCTGTAACAGTAAGCTCCGCCTTTCTGATCTCCCAGGTATCAAAAGCAAACTCGGAAAGTTTGCTTTCCATGCCAAAGCTTTTTAATTCCTCCCGGATCAGGGAAGCTGCCTTTTCCTCTGTGGGGGTTCCTGCTTCTCTGATGTAATTAAATTTTAAGACAAAATCCATCTGGCGCTGTCCGCTGATTGTGTTTTTACTCATAATACTCTCTCCATTGTAATTTATTTAGATTATACTTCTTCCTTCCAGCCTTCCATATGGCGCACGATCCTTTTATAAAAATCTACTGCCACAGGAAGGGAAGAAAGATTAATATTTTCGTCAATTCCGTGAATGCTCTGGTATTGCTGTTCATTGATCTCCAGCGGAGCAAAACGGATGCTGTTTTCGCAGACAGGAGTATAGAATCTGGCGTCTGTGCCTCCTGTCATGGCATAAGGAGCAACGATCACTCCCGGGTACATTTTTTTCACCACGTGCTCAACAAGGCGGAATGGCTTTCCCTTATAATCTACCACCGGGCAGGGCTGGTGGATCAGGATTCTCTCTGTCTCAATTCCATACTTCTGCGCGATCTTTGACACAAGAGCAAGGCTTTCCTCTACACCCTGATGATGGATAAAACGCATATTTCCTGTTATGGAAGCTTCCTGCGGAATCACGTTCAGTCCATCGGAGCCCTTTGCCATAGTAAAATTAAGGGTTGTGGTAATCATTGCTGCTCCAAGGGGATTGACCTTGGGGAGCAGCTTCTCCAGAAGGGGCTCCAGCTGTCTTTCGTATTTCATAACCTTGCCGAGCGCGCCCTCTGTATAAGGTGCCATTCTGCGGAACATCTCCGCTACAGTAGGATTCATTTTTGAGGTAAAGGGATTGTGGTTTTCAATATCCATCATAAACGCGGCCAGACGGGTAAGGGGCGTCTGCTTCTGGGGAACACTGGCATGCCCACCATTACCTTTTGCGGTAAAACGAATATCGCCGTATCCCTTTTCCAGGCAGCCCACCATAGCAAAACGGCCTTTTACACCCTTCATAGGTTCCTCCTTGATCATACCGCCCTCATCCATAAGGAATTTTAAGTGCACGCCATTATCCTGAAGCCATTTTACGGTAAGAGGCGCGCCCTCCCCGCCAATCTCCTCGGTACAGCTGCTGGCAAGATAAACGTCACACGCCGGAACATAATCCTTTGCGATCAGCTCCTCCACTGCCTGAAGAAAACAGAACAGACTACCCTTAGTATCCACGGTTCCTCTTCCCCATACAGCGCCGTCTGCGATTTCGCCGCCAAAGGGATCATATTTCCACTCTCCTGATGCCTCCACAACGTCATGGTGGCTCATAAAAAGGATAGGTTCTCCCTGACCTTTGCCCTTCCACTTAAAAAGAAGACTTCCGTTAAATTCATGCTTTTCACAGACTCTGTGAATGTTCGGGAAAAGCTCCTCCAGCAGCTCATGGAATCTGTAAAATTTGCTGAGATCCTGATGAAAAGCATTGGAAATGGTCTCACATCGGATCATTTTTCCAAGTCTTTCTCCGTAAAACTGTTCTCTTTCCGTTACTTTATTATCCATTATGATCCTCCTTATCAAAGTTTATCTTTTTTCCATAAAATATATCCGATAGCAAGTGCCATTCCACCCGCCGGAATCAGCAGAATACTTGTCTGGGAGATTGCCGCCGGAACAAGTACACAGAGAAGGGTCATAGAAAGCAGCGGGATAGCTGCGATCTTCATGCTCTTTCTAAAATATTTTAATCCAAGGGCACCAAAAAGCGCCGGGACTACCGTATCAAAAGCAGGCGTCAGCACCGGATTTTCCAATACCGGAGTAAGAGGTACCAGAAGAAGCACCCCCGCAAAGATTACCAGCATGGTAACAATGGAGCTGGACGCTACGCTTAAGGTAGAAATGATCTCGTTTTCCGCAGTGCCAACCTCTGTTTTTGCAATATCCCTTGCATTCATGGCACAGGGGATTTTAAGATTGGTAACATTTCCGGTCAGGAAAGTAAGATAACTTCCACCATTTCCCAGCATGGGTGCATACACAAGAAATTCTACAATCCCCACCGGAATATATACCATGCCAACCTTGATAAAGCCACTGATAAAACCTTTCAGATCCGGAAAAGCTCCGTAAATGGCTCCCATAAGAAAAGGAACTGCAAGAAGCAGGATGACTGCAAATATCAGCATGATCCTTCCAAGACGATGCTGTCCCTTATTAAATTCTTCAAGAAATTTTTCTTTATCCATGCTCTCCTCCTACAGATTCATAAGAACAGCTGCTGCCATTCCGATGATCATACTTACTGCGATACTGAAATTTTCCAGCCATTCCATCTTTTTCTTTACGATCAGATATTCAAATACAGCCATTGCAAGACCGGAAATCCCTGCTACAAGAAGGGGCGTACTGTTTTTAAACGCTGTCCAGGTTCCCACATAGGAACCGATGTATGCACTGCAAAGTCCGATGAACATGGCAATAGTAGCGTAGGTTCCAAAACCGGGTCTGCCGCTGGCTTCCTTCTTTTCCTTTTTCTGAACCCTGCCAAGGTATTTCTTCAGTCCGAAAATACAGCAGGTAATACCACTTAAGATTCCGGCTGTCATAACCAGAGCAATGGTGGTAAAGGCCGCTATGGACAGCTCGCTGACCTTAAGACCGGAAAGCCCCATACCGGTTGCCGCGATTTCCGCAACATTCAGCTCATACTGCAGAGCGCCCACCACAGAAAGTCTCAGCCAGGATAAGGGTACGCCAAGACTTCCGCTTAAAGCGATCACACCAAGAAGGATACTTACTGCCGGAAGGACGGAAAAGGTTGCACTGGACATAATGGCTCTTCGCATTACTTTTTTGTCCATTCCGATGGCAATTCCCGCCCGGTAGCTTTTTACCAGAAACACCACGCACATGATCAGGATAAACAGCAGCACACCACCCACGATCAGATAAAAGGGCAGACTGTTTACCTGTTTCAGATACTCATTCATCTCTCTTTCCTCCACCTTTGTTTATTCTTTTCGATTTTATCATAAAATCACACAAAAAGACAGAACATTTTAACGGTTTTCCTTCCGCTAAAATATTCTGTCTTTGATTTCATTTGTGTACAGTATGAAGCTTACCGTTCCTTAAATATAATATGCGGGTACAAAATTGTTCGCACAGTAATCGATCGTGAGAAATAAAAAGATAAGCTATGCCTGTTTTCTGCTGCATATTTTTCAGGAGAGCAATCATCTGCGCCTGAGAAACAACATCTAACATACTGGTAGGTTCATCCAATACAATCAGTTTGGGAGAAGCCAGCAAAACACGCGCCAGGGCAAGACGCTGTAATTCTCCACCACTCAATTCTCCAGGATAACGGCATAAATGTTCCTGATAAATTCCAAAATCATATAAATATTCCAGTAACCTTTCTTCTGTGTAAGGAAGATTATAAAATTTATATGGTTCCTTCATACTCTCAGCCAGTTGTTTTCTGGGATTAAAAGATACTTCAGGATGTTGAAATAGAATCTGTATTCCCTGTCTCTGCTGCCCTTTATACGGATATTTTAAATATTCCTGCAAAAAAAATATTTCTCCGGATGTAGGACGCCGTATCCCGGCAATCATTTGTCCGATTGTAGATTTTCCACTTCCACTTTCTCCAAAAATCCCCAGAGTCTCTCCTTTTGCAATTTGGAAATCAATACCATTTATAACATTTTTACGTTCTCCTGAAAATCGTTTTGTTAACTGTTTTACTTCAACAACCATATTTCCAACATCTCACTTTTCTTCCATTTTCAACCTCAAAAAGAGGTGGATTTTTTTTACATTTTTCACATTTCCACGGACATCTTCTGTAATAATGACATGCCTCGATTAATTCAGCAGACTCGCGGGGCGGAGCAAATCCCATACCTGCCTGTAAGCCGTTTTCAGGAAGCGCTGCCAGCAATGCCTGCGAATACGGATGAAGAGGATTGGAAAAAAAATCTTCTTTTTTACACCATTCAATCTGCTGAGAAGCATACATAACAGATATTGTTTCTGCGATAGCCCTGGCGAAACGCAGATCGTGAGTAACGCAGAGAATTGTCTGCTCTTTTAAACGAGAAAAGGTTTCTGTGACCATAAGAATCCTTCGTTCGTCCAGACCTTTCGTCGGTTCATCGGCAAACAATAAAGGAGCACCTTCCGCTACCCCCATAGCGATCATGGCTCTCTGACGCATACCGCCGCTTAAAACATGCGGGTATTGTCGTGCAAGTTTTTCTGTATCTTTAAAATCAAAACGCTTCAAAACTTTAATTGCCTTTCCGACAGCATTTTTTTTCGAAAGCTTTTGATGAATCATCAGAGGCTCTCCAACCTGATACCCTGTTTTCATTAAAGGATTCATACCATTTCCACTTCCCTGGGGGACATAGGAAATACGCACTCCACGTATATGATTCATCTCTTTTTCCGATAATGTAAGAATATTTTTTCCTTCCAGATAAACGTTTCCGTTGATCGTTGCCGTTTCAGGAAGCATTTTTAACATTGCCTGAAGCAGAACGCTTTTTCCACTGCCAGTTTCACCTATAATAGCAATCTTCTCTTTCTCCTTCAGTTCAAAAGAAACATCTGTGACAGCTTCCGGACTGCCTTTTTCTCCAAAACAAACCGTAAGATTTTCGACTTTTAACAATTTTTATTTTCCTTTCCGTACATAGCTTAATAACATAAATCCAAGAACCGAAACAGAAATACAGATGATTGGCGGCAAATACCACCACCAGCAGCCGTTGATCAGTCCATTTCTGAAAAAGGCGTAATGCAGGATTCCACCCCAGCTCTTCTGCCCTAATACTCCCAATCCCAGAAAGCTGAGACTTGCCTCTGTAACCATAGCATTCCCTACAGATAAAACGCCCTGTACAAAAATTATATCAATCACATTTGGAAGAACGTGATGAAACATAATATATCCATGTGAAGCTCCCATTGTCTGCTCTATTTTTATGAAAGGCAGCTCTTTTAACTGCAAAACACGAGAACGTATAATCCTGGCAGTAGTACTCCATGAAGTAATACAGATTGCAATAATAATGTTCCAGATATTGGCAGATAAAAATGCAACTAGAACAACGGTCACGGGCAGGGACGGAATTGCCTGTGCAACAGCTGTAAGCTCCATCAAAATTTTATCCCACCAGCCTCCAAGGTATCCGGATAATACCCCGACGGAAGTCCCAATAACTGTTACTACAAATGCCGAAACAACGCTGATAATAAGAGAAACCCTTGTCCCGTATATTAATTCACTTAAAATATCCTGCCCCACATCATTTGTTCCAAGCAAATG
This sequence comes from uncultured Blautia sp., assembly GCA_900540785.1. Taxonomy (GTDB): domain Bacteria; phylum Bacillota; class Clostridia; order Lachnospirales; family Lachnospiraceae; genus Blautia_A. The sequence goes on along the minus strand of UQHF01000029.1, from coordinate 36,222 downwards.
CTCGGAAGAAGGCTGAAGATATGGAATTCCCATTTCAAAAGGACTGTATGGTGCAAGATACGGCGCAAAAATCCCTATGAATGCAATGCTTATCAAAATGAAAAGTCCCGCTTTAAATGCGGCAGGCTGTTTACGCAGCATGTTTGAGTCCCTCCTTTACACGTGGATCGATCAAAGTATTGATCACGTCTGCAAGCAGATTAAATACTACTACAAAAACAGAAATAAAAAGGAAACAGGCCTGCAATACAGGAAAGTCTTTTGCTTTTACAGATTCATAGATCAATGTCCCCATACCTTTCCATGAAAAAACAATTTCCACCATCATAGAACCGATCAACATACTTCCAAATTCCATACAGACAGAAGTTATGTATGGGCAGAGGGCGTTTCTAAGCACATGAGAAGACAGGACTTTTCTTCTGGGCAGTCCTTTTGATATGGCGGTTGTAATATATTCCTCTTTACGTATAAGAGTGACGGTGCTTTTCATCAGCATATAGTTTGATGCTGTTTTATAAAGAATTAAAACAAGCATAGGTAAAACCATATGATGTAAAATATCCAATATTTTAGCAGTCCCTTCTAAACCGCCTGTCGTAATTCCCGATATTGGAAACCAGCCCGTTTTAAAAGCAAACGTGATCAAAATCAAAATAGCAAGACAATTTGTGGGAATGGTATATATCCCCATAAAACATGGAGATGCGATCAGATCAAATTTCTTTCCTGGCCTCCAGCCTGCCCACAGACCCAGTATTCCGCCTAGCAGCGCAGAAATGACAGTGGCCGGAATAGCAAGACACAGAGTCCACTGCATACGAAACCAGATGGTTTCAAGAACCGGTTCTTTAGAACTATAGGAAGTTCCAAAGTCCAAATGAATTATTTTATTTAAATAAATCCGATACTGTTCCAAAAAAGATTTATCAAGCCCGTATTCTGCTCTGACCTTCTCAATTACTTCTGGAGAATTCATCTCCAGATAGGAGTATTCTGTTTCTCCTATGATATGTACCACCGGATCTCCAGGAACAAGACGAATAAGAAAAAAATTAATACTGATCACACAAAAAATAATAAATATAGCTTCTGCAAGCCTTCCCATCAGGGAATGTTTTGTCATATTAGTGCCCCTTTCTGAATAGCTGTATTTCGCACATTACAGGAACCGCCCTCCGGCATTTCCAGAGGGCGGCTTTATATATTATTTATTATGCTGCTGGTTTTACTTCGGACCATGTTTTATAATTAATGACTCCCCATCCCGGGATATTGGTCCAGCCTTCAAATTTATCTGTACGATATGGGAAATACGCTTTGTCCCAGCACAATGCCAACGCGATTACCTGCTCATCTGCGATAGCCTGAAGTTTTTTTACCGCTGCATTGTATTCTTCATAATTCTTACCCATCTGCTTTTCACCATAAGCTTCCAGAAATTCCGGAAGTGTACAGGTTCCCCACGGATTACTTACCCACGGATTTGTGCCGTCATCTCCTAAGATGTGCATAAATGCAGTATCATACATTGCAACACCAGGTCCTACATAATCAATATATAACACATATTCCCCGCCATGACTTACTTCATCGTTGTAATCTGAATTTCTTACACTTTCTTCATCAAGTGTTGTCTGTACGCCTACTGCTGCCAGGTTTGTCTTCAGAATTTCGGCAATTCGAAGCAGAAGCGGCATACGCGCTTCGTTATATTTTGGAGTGATCACAAGGTTCATTTCGCTTCCATCTGGCAATTCACGGAATCCATCACCATTTACATCTTTATAGCCGGCTTCCTCTAGTATTTTTTTGGCTTCTTCCACATTCTGCTCTAATTTTGGAAGACTGTCATCAAATCCTTTATTGGAAGGAGGAATAATACCGGTTCCTGGGATTTCTCCGTTTTCTCCGCCAATGGAGGTACGAAGAAGTTCATAATCTAAAGCACAACGTACTGCTTTACGGAATTCCAGATCCTTTGTAGGTTCCTGATTAAATCCAAACATCAGCTGATAGTTTGCAGGATTGTCGCTCATTCCGGCATCTAAATTTTTTACATTTGTAATTGACGGCGCCATAGTTGCATTTAAAGGACTTGCATAAGCATACATGGCATCAATTTCATTATTTCGAATTGCCATTACAAGAGAATCCTGGCTGTCATATGTTTTCACAGTAACTTTATCAAAATTTGGATCTCCGAGAAAATATTCTCCCATAGACTCATAAGTCATCATCTGGGCATCTTCATCGTAATCCACTAATTTAAAAGGTCCGCAGCCTACAGAAGCATCTTCGCCCTGATACTCCATATATTCTCCATCTACTTTTTCCCAGATATGTTTTGGGCAAAGTTTTACAAAGTTTGCCATACTGTTCAAAGTAGTAAATGCTTTTCCGTCTTCAAAGGTGAGTTTTGCAGTTGTATCATCTATTTTTTCCACTCCGGATAATCCCGGACAATATCCTGACTGCTGTTCAATCAAATATTCAAAAGTAAAAATGACATCTTCCATAGTAACCGGAGTTCCATCGTGCCATTTTACTCCTTTATCTGTAGCAAATGTAGCAGTCATTGTATTCTTGTCATCACTGATTTCCCATGAAGTCATCATATACGGCTGTACAATTCCTTTTTCATCTGTTGCAACAAAAGGAGCTGCACATATTCCGGTATAATTTACTGTTCCAAATGCTCCGTTTTCTGTCATAGCATTAAAACCATCTACGGAAGAAGTTGTTCCAATTCTGAGAATGGTTTCTTTTTCTTTTGGAGCTGCGGATACATGAAATGGCAGAGAAGCTGTTATCGTACATACCAGAGCCAAAGACACAAGATTTTTTGTTGATTTTTTCATTTTTATTTTTCCTTTCTCGTAAAAGTCCTTGGCTATTATAATTGATAATTTTATAACAGGCAACCCATAGAGGGGGATATATAAATGCACAATCTTTTTTTAAAAAGATGATATTTATTGTATAAAATACTGTATTTTATTATGGTAAAGCAGAAAAATATTGTTATATCATTAACGATATATTCCCTCTTCTTCCTCTGGATTCCATGTATATCCAAATTTTTCTGAAATGCGCATTGCCTCATCGAAATCTACAAGATCTGCTATAATATCAAGACACATTTCAAGCCCCGCAAGTGCTGTAGAAGCAGAGTAAAACTTTCCATCTGCTGCCCACTTTATACCAGGCATTCTATAGATTGCTGCTGTAAACATTCTGTTCCAGTTTTCATCAAGAGGATAATCACAAATTGTTCTTCGATATAATACTCCAGTCTGCGCAGCCAGTGAAGTTCCACTTCCAAGCATAACACAAAAGCTATGATGCTCTATCAGCTGTTTCAGCAGACCACACATATTTTTTTCTCCTCGAATCAGTCGGCGAGCCCCTTTTCCTCCCGGAATTACCAGAACTTCTCCGGATAAAGAGTAATCCACAGGCTCCGTCCATATTTTTATTCCCTGCATACTTGTAACAAACTCTCCATTTATCGAATAATATTCCACAAAAAAATTTTCCGGTGATTTTCCAAAAATCCCAGCAGGAATGAAGGCTTCTATTGTATCAAAATCATCAAACAAAAAAATATTTACTTTCATAAAAAAATCCTCCCAGTGTTTTTACTAACAGCTTACCAAAATTTCGCATAAGCACAAGCCACCCGGGGGGATTTTTTAATAGTTTTTTCACAAACTCATTTCATAAAATCAAATCCTGCGCAAAACTCCAAGTTCCATTTCGCATACGGTATCGCACAATGTTTCTATATCTATCCGGTTATGGCTGACAAGCAAAATGGTGCGCTGTTCATTCTTCAAGTCCTGAATGATCCGATACACTTCCTGAACACCGTTTTTATCAAGCCCGTTAAACGGTTCGTCCAGAATGATAATATGCGGGTCTTCCATGATCGCCTGTGCAATCCCAAGACGCTCCCGCATTCCAAGAGAGTAATTTTTCACCGGTTTTCCGGAAGAAAAATCCAGTCCTACTTTTTGCATTGCTTCTTTTATTTCTTCTCTTCCGATTTTCCCTCTTAAAGATGCCAGGATTTTTAAATTTTCCCTGCCGGACAGATTGGGGAGAAATCCCGGAGTTTCAATGATCATTCCAAGAGATTCGGGAAAGTCCGTTTCTTTTCCGATCCACTTTCCTTCCACCAGGATTTTTCCCTCAGACGGGTGGAGAAAACCACAGATACACTTCAAAAGAACCGTCTTTCCGGAACCGTTCATTCCCACAATGCCGTGAATCTTTCCTGACTCAAATGTATGTGTGATATTTTTTAAAATCATCTCTTCCCCGAAATATTTTGTAACCCCCTGTATCTCAATGGCTGCTTTTCCCATATATATCTCTCCTTTACGGTTATTCGCTTTTTTGCACAAACAGAAATTCAAAATGCTTCATCTCCCGTTTTATGATAAGAATATTTACGCCAATCATCACGCAGAAGAAAAGAAGGCTCGTCCCAATTCTGGGAAGATAATCATACCCGAAATTGTGCATGTAGTAAGTGGCATGATTTAACGGGGAAATCCACCCGGTGATCACCTGTGCTTTATATTCCACCGTACCTGGAAAGTGAAACAATTTCATAAAGATCTCCGGATTTAAAAATAATCCGAACAAATTAAATAGAAATACGCTGACACTTCCAAGAGCCGGACGTTTCCCCAGGCGGAATGCAAGCAGCATAGTCGCATTTACAAGAGCATAACCGGCAATCAGGAGAAAAATCACGGCAGCACAGGGATAAGGCGAAGTCGCTTCCAGTGTTTTTAAGGAGGCAGGAAGGGCAATCTTCTGCCCCGCCCCGGAATAACCAAGAAGTGCCATTGTTTCGCTCCACATATTTCCCACAAAAGAAATATTACCGCAGATGATGCAGGTTACAAGAAGCAGGAACAGTACATAAAAAACGGTAATGAGAAATACATATAAAAGCTGTCCCCAGATCCATATATTTTTTGTAATCCTTGTGAGATAGTAAGGGGTAAGCTGATTATTTACCGGAAGATCTGCGAAAAGGAAAATCAAAAGCAAGGTCGAGAGCATAATCGATTTCCCGTCTCCAAAGGCAAGAATAAAGGTTTCAAATACCTGCATGGAAGTCCCGTAGCTTTCTGCAAAAAATACCGCCTTATCGGAAAGCATCAGGCAGAGAACAAATGCCAGGACAAAGGACAAAAGAAACCTTGGATTTCTCATTTCCTGCCGCAGATGAAACATGGCAGACTTCCACACCAATTTCCATTTACACATGGGCAACCCTCCTTCTTATCACGGCTGCATACACACCGCCTGCCAGACATACTGCAACTGTCAAAATCCCATACCGTACTCCCACAGAAAGATATTTCGACGCCACCCATTCCCTGGGACTTAAAAAATACAGTTCCGGATAGTATCGGCTCTGAAATTCAGAGAAAATGTAGTACAGGATAAACGGCGCCATATATGCCATATAACGGCTTTTCATAACCACAGCGGAAATTCCGCCTGCCATTGCCCAGAAAGCCCCGCTCAATGCGGCAAGTCCTGCCCACTGTAACAGGGGAAGAAGCATATGCTGTCCCAGATACCCCATAAACTCTCCAAAAAACTCTCCTGAAGAAAAAGCAGCAAGAATACAGAAAATCGTCTGAAGACAAAACGCACATATGACACAGCATCCCCCGGAAAAAGCGGTCACAAATACTTTCGTTCCAATGTATGCTTTATAACTGGTGCGGGAAAGGCTCATCAGCACAAATCGGTTTTCTGCCTCCTCGTAAAATACAGAGGCATACGAAAAAGCGGCTGTCATGGACACTGCCATCAGAAACAGATCCGACTGAGAAGCCCCCTGCAAAAGGATCCAGCCTGCCTGTTTCAGTCCGGCAAGCGAACCATCCATTTGAAGATAAGATCCTGCCACGGAAAAGCTCTCTCCCGCACCTGCCAGTCCCATAATCAGGATCAAAAATACACTCCCTGCAAATTTCCAGGAACAGAGCCCTCGTTTCAGTTCCGTTTTCAGAACATTCATTTCCCTCCCCCTTTCTCTGTTCAGTCATTAAAAATCAGTTAAAAAAATCCATTTCCTGTACAGGACTTACATATCCGCCGTCCACTGCGCTTAATACTACCGTCTCCTTCTTCGGCCGTCCCTTGCGGTCGCCGTCCAAATGATTAATGGTACAGCCTTCCAGTTCAAACACCCATACGGGAACAAGCCAGGAGTTCTGAGGCGCTTCGTAAGCCGGAACATAAGAGCTTTGAAACTGTACACTTTTTACTTCCCATTCATTGGAAGTTTCTTTGCCGTCAAACCCATTTATGCTGTCTACTGCCACTTTTACAGCCAGCATATGACTTCCCAGCTTTTCCGTAATCTCTTCAAATGAAAGAAGATTTGTATTTTCCGCGATTACCTTTCCTTTTTCTGACATATTTTTCCATAAAAAACTTTTCAGCCCTTCTTCCGTTACTACAATCTGGATCTCTTCCGGAGCAAAAGAAGGTTTATATACGGCTTCGCTTAAATCCTGATAAAAGGTTCCGCCTGACTGACTATAGGAAACAAGCCCTTCATTATCCATACCCATATAAAATTTATAACCTGCCTGTCCCTTTTCCCAGTCCGGATCCATAAAATCCCATCTTGTGTCTGTGGGACTCCAGAAAACTTTTTCTATTGTCCGCACCTGCATGTTCTTGATTTCCAGGTCTTCCAACACTTTTCTTACTTCTTCCTCTGCCTGTTCTTCTGTAAGAGAAAGCGCTTCTGTTTCTTCTTCAAACTTTGCGGAAAAATCTGCAAATTCCGATTTCCATTTTTCCGGTGCTTCTTCCTGCATATCTGCTGCCTTCTGTATCTGACTTTCTGTAACCACACCGCCTTCTATATAGAAAAATCCTCCGTTTAACCCTTTCTCCGCATCATATTTTACAGCAGACATCCTTGCTTTTTTACCGTCCTTTCCCGGAATCTCCGCTGAAAAAAAGCAGTCTCCAAAGGTCTCCTGCATGTATTCCTCATTTCCACCGCTCAACATAGCTTCGTATGGATCCTCTTTATAAGGACCAAATGCCGGCTCTTTTATTTCCGTGGTCTGTGTATCCTCTGCGGGAAGTGCTTCCAGAATCTTTTTCAGATTCAACAAACGGTCTGTGGCATTCATGCCCTCTTCCAGAGAAGGGTTCCCATAAGCTCCTTCCCTGTCTTTGATTTTTTCCACATAAGCTTCCCCTTCATTTTGGGTCAAAGGAGAGCATTCCTGAAGGGGATTATCTCCCCGAAAGTAATTTGCAAGTTTTTTTAACTGTTCCTCGCCAAATGCCGCCCTCTTTACTTCTGTTATGGGGGTATTTTTTATTTCCGGCACAGAAATAGTGATTCCGTTTGCCTGAACAGTTACCGCACCGTCATTTTTGGAAATAGTTCCTTCCCAATTTTCCGGAACAGAAAGTTTTTTCTTTTCTTCTGATTTCTCCGCGACAGCGCCATCCGGCAATCCTTCTGTTTTGGAAAAAACTACCTCTTTTTCCGGTGTTTCTGCACACCCGCAAAGACCAAGAAACAAAAACATTCCAAAAATCAAAGCTTTTTTCATTTCGACACCTCCATCTTGATAATATTTACATATTTTTAAATTTGATCTGCACTACTTTTGTCATTATTATACATTACCCCCCCTGATTTTCAAGTATCATTGTGTAATTTGAATTTGCAAAGCTATTTCCTATAACATAAAAACACCCACAGTTATTACGCTGTGAGTGTTGAATAGGGTAAACCGTAGGAAGAAAACTATCATCTCCAGTATATCTGAATTACAGGAGAAGCGGTTACATTTTTTCTACATCCTACTACCATAGGCTGATTTCCTTTTGTAATATTTGTCTTTATTATATTTAAGTTTCTTTATAGAGTCTTTTTTCTATAATATCTTTTAACATCTCCAGTTCTTCTTTTGAAAAGGTATCTTCTTTTAATAATGAGCACGTAAACTTGAACGGAGAAAGATTTGTAATCTGTTTCGCATTGTTATATAAAATTTCCTCTGATGTTACATTTGCTCGGAAAGTTCTTGCATAATTTTTGGTCCGCTGGATCATGCCGTCTACAGAAATCAAATCTTTTTTCAACATGTTTTTTAATGCGGTACGAAGCGTGATTTCCTTCATTTCAGGATTCTGCTCCAAAATGTCTCCGGCACATAAAGGAGTTTCGCTTTTCCATAAAGTTTCCAGTATTATCATTTCTGTCTTTGTCATTCAATCGCCTGCATTTCTGATATATTTATAAATATTATAATAGCATAATCATATAAGCAATACAATGTAATTTCTTTATTTTACCCTGTTGAAAACCCCCCTTCTATTTCATACGTTTCATCGCATAAGATTAAATTATCTTGCCCATTATGGCTTACCAGAAGAACATTCTTTCCTTTTTATTATGGCACGTTTATAACTTTTCCCTGCAAAAAACGTCTTTTATACTTTAAATTTGCATATTCCGTCACGTGCTTCATATATACCGCATCATAAATCCCTCCGACTGCTCCTGCAATGGGAATTCCCTGCAGAAATTTCATATACAAAAGTTCTCCCGAAAGAAGAGAGGCTGTTTTGGAAATTGTATCTGAAATATGATCCACAGCCGGAAGTTCCTCTTTGGAAATCAATGCATTTATTTTTTCATTAATCCGCACTGCCTCTTCCCCATATGAAACAGCTCCCTGAATCAGAAGAAGTATAAAATACTGTTCTTCTTCTGTATCGTATTTATATCCATAGCTCACAGCAATTTCATAAATGCTTCGAAGCATCATTCCTGTAAATATCGGAATATCCGGAATCCCGATTCCTAAAATTCCCATTCCTATTCCGGAAGCACCGGAAAGCAGAAGGTTTTTCCTTCCGGTTCCTTCTGCTTTCTTAGAAAATGCTTTTAATGACTTTCTGTTTTTCCGAATCTGGTACGCGTATTCCTGAATTTTATAGTTTTTTTCAAACTCATCTTTCTGATAAGTTTTTTCAATTACAGAACTTCCCTTCTGAAAAATCAGTGTAAAAGCTTTTGCAAAAGCGGCATCTAGTGTTTCCTGAAGCTTTTGAGGGATTTTTTCTTCCAAAACCGAAGAGATTACGCTCTCTTTTTTCTCTTTTCGCTTCTTTAAATATACTTCTTCTTTTTTTAAAAGCTTCTTCCATTCCTTTTCTTCCGGTGTCAGCCAACGCATTAATACACCTCCGAACCAAAGGGCATCAGAGCAAGTTTAGCAAGCTTAAACTGCTGAAGTCCAAACGGAATACCAATAATAGTAATACAGAGTACAGCTCCGATCACCACATGCTCAAGAGCAAGAGGAAGACCGGATAAAATAAGCCATAAAATATTTAAAAGAAAAGAACCTGCGCCTCCTCCGTAACGCACTTCCTTTCCAAATGGAAAAAAGCTTAACGATGCGAATTTAAAGCACTGTAAGCCTACCGGGATTCCCACAATGGAAATACACCATAACACGCCTGCGAGACACCAGCTGAGACCGCTGATCGCTCCGCCAAAAATAAACCATAATAAATTTCCAAGACAGCCCATATTAATTCTCCTCTCCAATTAAATTTGTGTTTATACGAGAAAGCCCTGCCAGAATTTCTTCCACCCTGCGGATTGCCTCCTGTACTTCTTCTCTTGCATCGGAAATTTTTGACTGAACAAAATAGTCCGCCACAAGTCCGTCAAAGAAAAAATCAGCAAATGTAAGGAAACTTCCGATTTCCATATGAAATTCTATCATAGTATCCACATCACGAAGCTCTCGCTGAAAAGCAGCTATGTCTTTTTTTGCCTGCTCAATGTAGGAGGAAGCTTCTGAAATTTTGGAATGCTTCATCATATCTGTAAAAAATCCGCCTCCAAGCATATCCCAGATTCCCCAGTTTCTCGCGCTTCCCAGCTTCTCTTCTGCCATATGAAGACTTGCAAGAGCCCTCTGTCCAGCATACTGTGCCTCTCTGATCTCCTGTTCCACTGTTTTTTGATTTCTCATTTCTTCTCTCATTTTGACCTCTCTTTCTGCAAGCCTTGTGACCATCCGTCATGTATTGCCTCAGAGTAAATTTTTTAAAGAAAAAAAGACTCTTATCATGACGTATGCCACAATAAAAGTCTTGCCATCTCATTTGATACGGACACCTTCCGGTGTCGGGTGACGGTTTCAAACCCGTCCTTTCGGACGTTTAGCTACTCCCTTTCATTTGCTTGGAAACATATTATCATTTTTTACGATAGCTGTCAAGATTTTTTTAGATCAAAGCTGACATTTACTCCAACCACAGCTTTTACAACTGTCACAGCCCTCTGTGGAAACGAGTTCTCCCCCACATTCCGGACAGGGAAGGATTCCGGAAACAGGCGAAGCTTTCTCCTCTTCTTTCTTTTTCGTACTTAAGATTCCCATTCGTTTACAGCCGTCTCTGTAAATCGTGATCCCTTTCAGTCCCATATCATAAGCATACATATAAAGGGCTTCTGTCTCTTCTTTTGTAAAATCATGGGAAAGATTAACAGTAGAGCTGATGGAAGCGTCTACGTGAAGCTGCCAGATTGCCTGCATATCAACTCTCTGTTTATAGTCAAGATTCATAGCCGTCACGAAAAATCCCGGAAGCTCTCTGTCATCTTCTATTTTGTGAGCTTCCATATAATCTTTTACAATTTTTGTATATACCCGGTAATATACATCTTCGCCATGAAGAGATTCTGTTTTTCGTTCATAATAATTAGCATAAACCGGTTCAATTCCGCCGGAAATTCCAAGCATGGTGGATAAGGTTCCTGTTGGCGCAATGGTGAGAAGCTGAGAATTTCGAAGTCCATATTCCTTTACAAGAGCTCTTGTATCTTCTGTTGTGTTCATAAGGAAGTACGGAGTTTCCATGATTTCTTCTGTGTTACAGCCGGAAAACCTTCCCTTTTCTTTTGCAAGAAAAGCAGAGGCAGCTATGGCAGCATCTGCCATCACAAAGCCGATTTTATCACAGATTTCTACGGCCTCTTTTTGCCCGTAAGAAACGCCCAATTTGATCAACGCATCTGCAAGCCCCATAATGCCAAGACCAATCTGTCTCCATTTTTCTACGCTCTCCCTTTGTTCCGGAAGCGGGTGAAGAGGCAGGCCTTCTTCCAGCACTTCATTCAGAGCATATACGGAAGCTGCCACACATTTTTTTAATTCCTCAAAATTAAAATCTGCATTTTCTGAAAACGGATTTGTAACAAATTCGGAAAGATTGATACTTCCGAGAAGACAGCTTCCGCCTGCCGGAAGCGGCTCTTCTGCACAGGGATTTACCCCTGCATAAGAAAATTCTTCTGTGTTGCTTAAAAGATTCCAGTTTGAAATCCTGTCCCAGAAAAGAACGCCGGGCTCTGCATAATCCCAGCTTGTATCTGTGATTTTTTTAAAAAGCGCTCTTGCAGGCACCCGTTTTTCAATACGTTCTCCTGTCGCCTCTCTTTCATAGGAAAGAATGTAATCCGTTCCCTTTTTTACAGCCTCCATAAAATCCTTATAAATACGAACGGAAACATTCGCCTTTGTAACTTTTTCAAGATCTGTTTTCAGCTCAATGAATTCCAGAATATCCGGGTGAGAACAGTCCATTGAGATCATAAGCGCACCTCTTCTTCCGTTCTGTCCGATGAGAGCTGTTACAAGAGAATACAGCTCCATAAAAGATACGGCTCCGCTTGTCTCTTTTGCAGCATTATTAATTTTGGCACCTCTAGGGCTCAGACGGGAAATATCTACGCCGCAGCCGCCTCCGTAGCTATAAGTTCTGGCAAGTTTCTTTGCACAGTCGAAAATGCTTTCAATCTCATCTTCCGGCGGTTCTATTACATAACAGTTGGAATACGTAACCTTTCGTCCCAGCTTATCAAGCCCTCTGTTTGATAAAATCCTGCCTCCGAATAAAAACTTTTTTTCTTTCATGTACTGTGCAATTTCCTGATTTCCGCCGCTTATCCTTTCAATCCAGGAATCAAAGTCTTCTCCCTCAGCAGCATATTTCTTTGTCCATATATCTATTCCAAGCTGATTTTCTTCACCCAGCCATTCTTGTACTGTCATATTGTTCTCCTATCTACATTTAGTTTATGTATGATATGATAACACTATATATGGTATAAATCAAGATTAAAATTGTACAGTTTAATATTTTTTATAAAATCCCAAGACCTTCCAGAAGAATTTTAATCCCCATAAGGATAAGAATGACACCACCACAAAGCTCTGCTTTTGATTTATATTTTTCTCCAAAGATACTTCCAATTTTAATTCCTGCAGCAGAACAGACAAAAGTAATGATTCCGATAAACGAAACTGCCGGAAGAATCTGTACTTTTAGAAATGCAAAAGTAACGCCTACTGCAAGTGCATCAATGCTTGTAGCAACTGCAAGAGGAAACAGGGCTTTTGCGCACATGGAGCAATCAAGATGCTCTTCCTCGCCAAAAGCTTCCTTCACCATGTTTCCTCCTATGAGCACAAGAAGAATACAGGCAATCCAGTGATCCCACTCTGTAATCACATCTGAAAAAAAACGCCCCAGGAAGTACCCCACAAGAGGCATACCTGCCTGAAAACCACCAAACCACAGTCCGGCAATACACATATGTTTTTTGTTGATTTTTCCAAGAGACAGCCCTTTGCAGACAGAGACTGCGAAAGCGTCCATAGAAAGTCCCACCGCTACAAGAAACAGTTCAAAAAGTCCCATTTTTTCTCTCCTTTGTAATCATATTTTTTCCGAAAGACAGTCTTTTATGTTATGGAACATTACAGAGTAATTTCCAATAGCATAAAAAAAGAGACACGCAGACAGTCCAGGCTGTCCACGAGTCTCATCATTTCAGGCAATACCGGGTAATTGCTTACCATTATGTCGATATTGCCGCATAATTCTATGCCGATTACTCCCTCACGGAAATCTATATTATCCTACCACAAATTATCAGAAGATGCAAGGTTTTACAATAAATAATTTGCCATATTCATTTGCACAGTCTCTCTTGCTTCTTTAGAAGGATTCCATATTTTGTATGAGGTAAGTATTTAACTTTTAAATAGTCACCTTCATTTACACCATCAGAGGAAGAAAATTCTACATATATTTCTTCTTTATCTTTTTCATTTATTATCGTAACACATCTAATATTTCCTTTTCCATTGGCGTTATCTCTGGCATATCCTGAAACAATCTTGAAGTCATTTTTGAAATAACATGGTATATCTAAAATAGCAGGAATAAACATTTTGAAAAACATGATTACGAAAAAAATCCCTATACAAATTTTTAGAAAAAAATCCTCCGTATCGCTCAAAGTCTTTCCCAATTTTTTTCTTTTAATAACAAAATATAAGAAAGTCAATACCATACAAATTGTAATCACAATAGTGCTTATCATCTGAAAAAACAATGTTTTCATTTTCAAATCCCCGCCCTTATTGCATTCATTGAAAGAAGAAACGAATTTCATAGGAATGTTGTCTGCGCTCTGATTTTGGGTTTTACGCAATACCATAAACTGGAATTGGGTTAATGAAACTCAGTTTCCAATACTTCTACTTGAAAAAGCAAATATTTCTCCTCTTCCGCTGACGAAAAATGTTTAGAAAGAACAGGACATTCTTCTAACATCTTTTGTTTCATACTAATATCAACACATTCCGTTGCTTTACCTGTAATTCTTAACCACTCTCTTGTCTGCTCTTTCTTTGCAAGTATCTGAATATTTCCATTCTCTCTCAACTGTATATGTGCTTGATTTCCTGTGTTAGTTGAAATATATAGTTTATTATCATATTCCATTACTGCACCAAACGGTCTACCAGCAGGAAAATCTTTATTTATTGTTAAAACATAAAAATATCCACATTCTCTTAAAAATTCATATGCTTTACTCATAGTTCTATCTCCGTTACGCCTTCTAATTTGTACTTCTCAATTTGTTCCAATATAAATTATTATATCACAGGAATAGGAACGAATCTATCATTATACGTACTCTGTTGCCGTTGTAGCATCAGGTTTTTTTCTATTTATGCTGATAATCGTATTTTACATTTTTCCATACAAAAAAGCAGCAATCACTGCCATTCTTGCTGCTTTTCTGTAACTTTCTTATGGGATTTTTTCATACACACACATCATAATTGTGGAGGTCTGATGTGATTCGATGAGTGGCTGACACACTTCCCTGTGTCATTGATAACATTTTAACAAAACCACAGAGAAATACAAGCCCCCCTGGGGGTTAATTTTTTTGTTTTTTGTAAAGAATGCGGATAGAGTTAAGTACACACAGCATGGCAACCCCGGAATCTGCAAAGACTGCCAGCCACATGGAAGCAAATCCTGTAAGTCCAAGAACCATGACGATCGCTTTGATAATAAGGGCAAATACTACATTCTGCCATGCAATCTTCTTCGTTGCTTTTGCAATTTCCATAGCCTCAGGAATGGAGTCCATACTGGAATTCATAAATACCACATCTGCCGCTTCAATGGCGGCGTCTGCTCCGCTTCCCATTGCCGCTCCTACATCTGCTCCTGCAAGAACCGGTGCATCGTTGATCCCGTCTCCTACAAACATGACAGATTTGTATTTTTTTCGAACATTCTGAAGCTCCGTTACCTTATCCTCTGGAAGAAGACGGGCGTGTACCTCCTGAATACCTGTCTCCTTTGCAACTGCCTGCGCCTCTTCTAAAGAGTCGCCTGTCAACATGACAGAAGCAGCGCCAAAGCGATTGATTTTCGCAACTGAACTTTTTGCATCTTTCTTTACGGTATCGGAAATTACAAGATGTCCTGCAAAAGTTCCGTTTACAGAAACAAGTACCTCGCTTCCAAAACTCTGTTTCTCATAAGAGGAAAGAGAAATGCCCTCTTTTTCCATAAGTTTTCTGTTTCCTACAAGAATCGTACCCTTTTCTGTTACAGCTTTGATACCGTGGCCTGCAATTTCTTCCAGACTTTGCGGTTTTGTAAGGGAAATCGCTTTCTCTCTTGCTGCCTGCACAATGCTTATAGCAATCGGATGTGTGGAAATCTGCTCACATTCTGCCGCAATTTCAAGGATTTCCGTTTCACTCCATTTGGCAGCAGGAACTACATTCTGAACCACAAAATTTCCTTCTGTAACCGTTCCTGTTTTATCCATAACAACCGCTTTTATATCGGCAAGCTGTTCCAGGGAAACGCCTCCTTTAAAAAGAATTCCTTTTTTGGAACCTGCGCCGATTCCGGAAAAGAAGGCAAGGGGAACGCTTAAAACAAGGGCGCAGGGACAGCTAATTACAAGAAAAGTAAGCGCTGTGTAAACCCAGTGTTCCCAGTTGCCTGTAAATAAAGAGGGAACAATCGCAGTAGCAAGTGCTGCTGCTACAACAAAAGGTGTATATACCCTTGCAAACCGTGTAATAAAACGATCGATTTTCGGCTTGCTTGCCGCTGCATTTTCCACAGAATCAAGAATTCTTGTAACCATAGATTCAGAAAGTGTTTTTTCTACCTGAAGCTTTAACTGTCCGGAAAGGTTAACGCAGCCGGAAAGGATATGACTTCCCGTTTTTATGGAAACAGGAACCGGCTCACCAGTTACAGGAGAAGTATCCAGGCGGCTTTCTCCGTCTATGATCACACCGTCAAGAGGAATGCGGTCTCCCGGGCGCACAAGAAGTATATCTCCTTCTCTTGCCTCTTCTGCAGGAATTTCCACTATATTTTCTCCCTGGATTCGGTTCACTGTCTCAGGACGCATATCCACAGCACCCATAATCTGGCTTCTGCTTCTCTCCACTGCGCGGTGTTCAAAATATTCGCCAATCCGATAAAACAGCATAACTCCCACTGCTTCCGGATATTCGTGGATCACAAATGCGCCTAATGTGGCAATACTCATTAAAAAGTTTTCGTCAAACACATGGCCTTTCAAAAGGTTTTTCGCGGCAGTCAGCACAATCTCGCCGCCAAGGATCACATATGCGATAATATAAACAGGAAGTGTTAAACTGCCTCCCATTCCCGTCTGCTCCATAATTTCCCCCGCTGCAAATAAAACAGCGCCAAGAATAATCGCAAACAAATCACGTTTTCCATGATTTTCCTCTGTATGCTCTTCCCTTTTTCCTTCCTTCTGCTCTTTTATCACAACCTGTGCTTCGATGGAAGTACAGATTTCCCGAATTTTGGGAAGAAGCGCGTCCGGATTCTTTGCCGCAAGACGAAGCTGCTTTGTAGCAAAGGTAATGGTTGCGTCCTCCACTCCCGGAAGCTCATTTATTTTTTTCTCCATCTTTGCCGCACAGTTGGCACAGTCGATATTTTCTATGATATAAACCTTTCGCGGTATGTGATCTGCAACATGGCGGTGGTGATACTCGTGTTCTTCATGATGATGTTCATGACCACAGCAACAGCCTTCCCCGTCTTCATGGTGGTGCTCATGATGTTCGTGTTCTTTATGGTTGTGTTCATGACCACAACAGCAATCTTCCCCATGCTCATGGTGGTGGGCATGATGTTCCTGTTCCTCGTGATGATGATCGTGACCGCAGCAGCAACTCTCTCCATGTTCGTGATGATGATCGTGCGTCTTTTTTTCTTCTCCCATTTAATGTCCTCCTTATCTGAACTCATATTTATATATGAGCATTTGTTCATATTTTCATTATATCCTTTTTGAGAACATTGTCAATCCCTAAATTTCCAAAATGCTGCGGCATTTTTCGTTTGATGCGTTCAGCCCAGGTAAAATAAGGCTACCCAATTAAAACCCCTGTGACATTTATTCCAAATCCTCCGAATCATCTGTATCATATTCATAAAATACATTATTTACATTTTTCGCTGCTTCTCCTGACCGTTCCAGCCATTTTATCAAACTCTGTGTATTTTCATAAAGATGTGTGACGCTCATTATTCTTTTTCCATTCGAATGGTACAGACGGATCACGTTTTCTGCACATTTATAGGTGATTTCATTTTTATGTAACGGATATTTTTTTCTGCCTTTATATATTTGAATCGTATCATGATCTATAATTTCAAGTTTATTTCTAAAAGAGACAAATAAATGTAAGTAGTAACTATCTACAGCAATTATTCCAATCTGTAAAATCAAAATTTCCCAGTCTACTTTTGAAGGTGAAGAAAACAATAAAACTAATTCATAAAAAGTTCCCAGGAAGCACATAGCACCTAAAGGAAATAATAAAATATTAACAATTCCGATGAATATATGTTTTTTTCCGGACACTTTCACAAAATTAGAATCCGATACGATTTTTGCACCTTTTATTTTTCTTCGCAACCCATAGATCAAACTCATTCCTAACGGAAAACAAACCGCGAATATAATAGTCTTTATTATAGCTTCCATTTCCACATCCTCCTTAAATACAATGAAACCTGTAAAATATGAGTATTTCTGTTCTCCCATACGTTTATTTGTACTCTATTATATCATTTGCCCTATATAAGTTCATTTCTTTTCTTTAATTTGCAACAAAATTTTTATTCATTTACACTATTTATAAGTTTACAAAAAAGCGCATCAAAAGCGAGGAAGATATTCTGATGGTATATCGGGCGGAGGGCGATCCACGAAAAAAGAAATATGTCGTAGACAGCAGGCTGCATGACATTGTACAAAAAACAGAATGATCCAGGCGCACGAACGCAAAGCCGATAGCACGCTTGAAACATAGCGGCTATCGGCTTTTTTCGAGAATTTTCATTTTTTCTGCCGTTTCCAGCAATACCTTATTTTTTATATTCATAGTCCCAAAATCAGTAAGAGGACAGATTACCTTTTTACACTGTTTCATGGCATCAAGCGCTTTTTTTAATGTTGCTTCGGATATGGGTTCAAACGGTTTTTCCCATATAATTTCTGAGGCAAGGGATTTTGCAACCTCGTAATCTTTATCATTCCTGTGAAGAACACCTGCAGCAAAGGGGATGCCCTGCCTCTGCAGTCTCCTGTAAACAGAAATACCGCTTCCGTTTCCACCGATCACAAAAATTTCCGGTTTTCCTTTCGGGGCTTCCATTTCCAGACAGCCAAACTCTGCATTATAGCTTCCTTTTGTCATTCCATAAAGGCTGCGGATATAGGAAGAAGTAAAAATTTCTTCAGGAGTTCCGTATTTTTCAATATATTCTCCCCTGACACACATAACCATATCCGACACCTTTTGTGCAAGATCAATTTCATGAAGAGACATGATCACTGCCACATTTTTTTTCGATACCATTTCTTTTAAAATGGTAAGCAGCTCCAGTTTATGACGAATGTCAAGAAAAGAAGTCGGCTCATCCAGAATGATCATCTCCGGTTCCTGACAGATTGCTCTTGCAAGGAGGATTCTCTGCCTCTGTCCATCGCTGATGGCGGAAAAGTCTCTGTCACGAAGTTCAAGGGCATGTACCATTTCCATTGCCTCTGTCACTTTTCTTTTGTCTTCCTCTGATAAAATCCCAAGCGTACCGGTATAAGGGTACCTTCCTGTGGAAACTATGTCTTCACATGTCAGAAGCTCTGTATTCATTCGCTCTGTCATAACAATGGAAAGCTTTTTGGAGATAGCTTTATCTGACATTTTCTGCATTTCTTTCTGCTCGAGATAAACAGCTCCCCCGATTGTTTTTAGCTGCCTCGTAATACTTTTTAAAATAGTGGATTTTCCGGCGCCGTTTGGTCCAATCAGGGTAAGAATCTGACCCCTGTTTAATTTTATTTCTATTTCTTTTATCAAAGGCTTTCCATCATATCCTACAGAAAGCTTTTCTGTCTGAAAAAAATACGCTTCCATAATTGTACGTCCTTTTAAATTTTCTGCTTTTTCCGTATCATAATGTATATCACAACGGGCGCTCCGAATATGGCAGTTACGGAACTGATACTGAGTTCGGAGGGGGCAAATACCGTACGGGCGATCAAATCGCACAACAGACAAAATACTGCTCCGCCAAGAAAACAGCCTGGTATTACAAGAATCGGCTTCGATGTTTTCAAAAGGCTTTTTACAAGATGGGGTGCGGCAACACCCAGAAAAGAAATCGGTCCGGCAAAGGCAGTGACGCTGGCAGACAATACGCTGGAGAGTAAAATAAGCATAACTCGAAAGACTTTTACATTTACTCCCATGCTCTGTGCGTAGCCTTCTCCAAGCTGGTAAGCACTGATCGGCTTTGACAGAAAAAAAGTAAGAATCATGGAAACGACTACAACACCTGTCATTACCTGTACATTTTCCCAGGAAATTCCGGAAAAACTTCCAAGAGACCAATTATGAAGGTTTACAATATTGGAATCATCTGCAAAAGTCACAAGAAAATCCGTAATTGCCGAACAGATATATCCGATCATGACCCCACTCACGATCAGCATGGACATATTTTTTACTTTTCTTGCAATCAAAAGAACAAAAGCCATAGAAATCATGGAACCCACAAATGCGGCAAGTATCATGGCTGCACTTCCCACAGTTTTTGACTTCTGAAGAAGAGAAATCATAAGAAGAGCCACCACAAGTTTTGCACCTGAGGAAATTCCAAGCTCAAAAGGCCCTGCGATCGGGTTTGCAAAAAAGGTCTGCAAAAGAAAACCGGATACAGAAAGTGCGCCTCCCAGAACAATACAGGCAATGATGCGGGGCAGCCGGATTTCCCAGATAATATTAAAAGCAGTCTCTTCTCCCTGTCTCTGAAAAATAATGCAAATAATTTCTTTCAGAGATAATTCTATTGTCCCGGAATTGATATTCCACACAGTGAAAACTGCCAAAAGTAGAAATAATCCCGTAAAAGAAATCCAGTATCTGCTTTTCCCTGTTTTCTGTATCATTTCTTTTGTTCCCTTTCCTTTTTTATTTCAGACGGTGCATATAAGTAAGCTCTGTAAGGGAATCTCCCTCACTGTTCAGCATTTTATGAATATCTTCTATCATAACGCCAAGTCCTGTGGATTCCTGAAAGAGATTTTTTCCCGTGCACCATACATTTCCGTTTTTCACTGCCTTAAAATCTTTTAAAAGGCTGCTTTTTTCAAGAAGCTGCTCCATCGTCTGAAGCTCTCCGTCAATAGCGCTGTTATAAATAATGTAATCCGCATCTTTCGCCTTTGCGTAAAACTCTTCCATCTGCATATTGACTGTAGAGAGCGCATTGTCATCTTCCCCGAGATTTTCAAAAATATATCTGCCTCCTGCAAGCTCGATCATTTTGGAAACATAATCATTTGATTTTCGTACATTTGCCAGACCATTTGTAGTAATATAGAAAAACACCACTGTTTTCCCTGTATTTTCTTCTGAGAGAACAGATTCCATTCGTTCTTCCTGTTCCTCAAAAAGCCGTTCTGCCTCTTCTTCTTTTCCCAGGAGCACACCGTAAAGTTTAATCCATTCTGTACGTCCAAGCGGGTGAGATTCGTAGCTGGAACGCTCCACAAGAACAGGGATTTCAAACTGCTCCAGTTTTTCCTTTACCTCCGGTGTATGGTAAATCATGGTGGATTCCACTGCAAGGCTGCAGTTTTCTCCAAGAATCAGTTCATAGTCCGGCGCACTGTATTTTCCTGCAAAAAGAATGCTGCCGTCTTCCATTGCCTTTTTCGCCTCGTCTATGTACCATCCATTTTCATTTGTACCGGAAAGACGTATCTTTTCAAGCCCGTCAAGAGATACAAAAAAATCCATAGCGGAGGTTGCCACAAGATATATATTTTCTAACGTCTGTTTTAAAACCGCAATATTCTCTTCCATATTTTCCGGGGCTTCTTTTCCCTTTGGAACTACAAGAAATTTATCGCTGTCCGCGATTGTGATCAAAGCGTATCCGCCTTTATAATAATCAACCGAAAATTCTTCTGCATAAGAAAGCTCCATGCTTCTTTCATATTCCAGACCGGAAACAGAAGAAGCCTCCTTTGCCTGTACAGAAAAAGTACAGGCAAAAAGAAGCATCATTAAAAACAGAAGAAGGTACTTTACTGTTTTTTTCATTATTTCGCCTTTTCAATTGTTTCAGAATCAAACTGCAGAGTATACTCTATCTCGTGAGGAGTTCCCATAGCTACCGTATCTGCTGTTACCGATAATTTTTCATCAAAGCATTTTACAGGAATGGAAAACGTGGAATTTCCTTCTGTATTTACCGGTGTGTATTTTTCATCTTCTACCAGCATATAATCGTAATTCGGGCTGCTCCATACAATCGTTGCTGTGGAAACTCCGTCTTTGATCTCAAGTTCTGCTGTCTCCTCCACAGTTGCACGTCCGGAGCCGCCTTCCAAGGCTACGGAAACAGTATAGTTTCCATCTTCAAGGCCCAGATCTTCTGCTGTTTTTCCCGCTTCTTCTGAAGTTTTCTCTTCTTCCTTCTTCGGGTCGGACACGCTTACTTTATGGTCATACCATTTTCCTTTTTTTCCAATAAGCGCAACATCAAATTCCTCATCAAGAGCCGGAACCGGAATGTCAAAACCATAAACCTCTTCTTCATAACCATCACTGTAAGTTACCTTATCTGTTGTGGGCTCTAAAAGCTTTGCGCCTTCTTTCTTTGCATCTTCTGCTTTTCCCGGAAACAGATTCAGGATTCCCTTTGACGCAAGCGTCACATGGATTGTCATTTTTCCATCTTCCACTGTTAAGGTACCACGTCCGTCCAGTGATTCGTTTACATGGAACATTCCGCTGTCTGTGTCAAATGCTGCACTGTAAACGCCGTTTTCTAACGTATTTGTTTCTGCACTTTCTGTTTTTGCCTCTTCTGTTTCTGCTCCGAGAACAGAAACACTGGCGGGCGCTGCCGCAAGCAGTGCCGCCATAGTAAGTATCGCCAGTTGTTTCTTTTTCATTGTCTTATTTCTCCATTGCTGCTTTTGTATGTTCTACGAAGAGCTGCTGTACCTCCGGAAGACTTCCAAGGCCTGTAATCTGCGTATCTACGCTTTCGAAAGCTCCAGATGCCTCAAACATGCTCTTCCAGGAATCTTCCTCTGCTCCTGCCATATCGTTTTCTGCATGATCGCCTGCTACTACCATGAGCGGACGAAGAACCACTTTTTTGTATCCCGCTTCTTTTACTGCTTCAATCACTGCGTCACATGCTGTTTCTTCCGGCTCGCCCTCTACTGTACCGATAAATACGTTTTTGTATCCAAGCTCACCCATCTGTGTCTGCATCTGACTGTATGTTACTTTTGCAGTATGAGATGTTCCATGCCCCATAAATACAAACGCGGTGCCATCTTCTGCTGCTGCATCCATTGTTTCATATCCTGCATCTTTTACAGCCGCATTTGCGATTGCTTCTGCAACAGCCGCCTTGTCCTCATTAATGACTGTAGCATCGTCTCCTACCTCACCAAGCATCGGCTCTGCAACGGAAATACTCTCAAATTTATCATTGTATGAGTCCAGAACTTCCATCATTTCATCATACTCGGCTCCGTGCATTAAATGAGTTGGCTGCACAACAAGATTCTTTACCCCGTTTTCCACTGCACGGTCAAGTGCCTGCTGCATATTGTCGATCACTTCTCCGTCTCTTGCCTGTACATGGTTAATAATAATCTGTGCGGTAAACGCTCTTCTTACAGACCAGTCCGGATATGCTTCCTGAAGGGCGTCCTCAATTCCTTTAATATCTGCCACACGGCTGTCATTGTAAGAAGTACCGAAGCTTACAACGAGAAGTTCATTTTCTCCGATTTCGTCTGCATTTCTCGGATCGTCTTTGGAAGCGTCGCCTGTATCAAGGCCAAAGTAATCCGGACTTGCCTCTTCTCCTTCTACAAGAGCTTTCTGTTCATCTGTAAGAGCGTCCCAGGCTTCTTTTGCTGCTTTACAGTCTTCATCTGTTGTCTCGGTTCTTTCCTGTACATAAATTCCATCAATTAAAGCAGCAACCTTATCTGCAGCTTCTTTGTCTGCATTTGCAGTCTCACCTTCTGCTTCTTCTGTTTCTGCAACCTCTTCTGTAGCTTCTGCTTCTTCTGCAAATGTTGCGACAGAACCTGTCATCATAATTGTAGACATTGTAAGTCCCAGTACAAGTGCTTTCACCATTTTGTTCTTCATGTTTCTGTTCCTCCTTATTGGACACTTATTTTCTGATGCGATATATATGATTTTTTCATCAGCAAATCCAGGTACAGAAACATACAAAATAAAAATATGTCTCACAAAGCAAAAAAAATCCTTCTGCGGCGGGCAAAAGGACTTAAGACATCAGCTTATAAAAGCGGCACAACCAATTACTCGTGATTTCGGAACTTGTGTTCCTGTACCAACACCAGGCAGGTCTCCTGACTTATAGTTCTTCACACAAGACCGCCTTCCCGGTTTCCCAGTGGCATTTTGGTTTGTGCTCCCTAATTACAGTGACGAGATCGTACAGGACTTACACCTGTTTCCCTATTATCTAAAGCAAAAAGTAATATTTTTCTTCAGCACCTGTTGTTTTTCTTATTTGATTTTTTTCAGTATATCACGCTTTCAGAAAAAGCGCAATCAAAATTTCATTTTCCTGTCAGTTCTTCCCCTATATCTTCCCAGGAAATCCCCTTCTCTGTCATCAGCACCATAATATGATAAAGCAAATCCGAAATTTCACTGATGCTTTCCTCTTTATCGTCATTTTTTGCTGCGATTACAAGATCCGTACATTCTTCCCCGATTTTTTTCAGGATTTTATCAATGCCTTTATCGAAAAGATAATTGATATAGGACCCTTCCTGGGGATTTTCTTTCCTATCCAAAATCAGATTATACACTTCCTGCAAAAGAGAAAACGAGCTTTTGGAAAAACTTTCGGAGGCAAATTTTCCTGTTTGCCCGGTACTCTCACTTTTTTTGGATTCTTTATTTACAGAAATATTTTCTTCTCCGCACCGTTCTTTAAAATCCCTGATTTCTGTAGTCAGGCTGCTGATATACGCACCGCTTAATCCGGAGACATATTTTCCTTTTAAAAGGGAAAGCAGTTCCGATTCTTTTCCCTCATCTGTGTGTACAATAACAGGAACCGAGGAAACTGCTGCAATTTCATCCTGCAGAGAGTCAAGAGCAAGTATGCCATCAGAATACTTCTCAATCAACTCCTGATTATCCGCAAACTCATGAAAAGAAGAAATGCTGATCACCATTTTCTCTTTTCCGAAACGCCGGGAAGCTTCCTCAAGGAGAAGGATATTGCTCTCCTTGGAAAAATTCAGAACCACCTTTGCACAGCCTGCATGAATCAGTTTTTTTATATCGTCCATACATTTGATGTTTCCGGCTGTCATAACAGGGATTTCTACTGCTCTGCATATATCCCTGATTTTTAAGATTGCGCGGTCATGTTCCTGCTCTTCGGAAGAAAAGTCAAAAATGAGCAGCCCGTCTGCCCCCTTATCTCCGTAAAATTTTCCAAGCGCCTCCACATCCCCGTCTCCAAAAAGATTTCTCTGACCGAATCCTGTTACTGCCTTTTCGTACTGAAGATAAAGGCAGGGTATCATCTGTTTATTCATAGTACTCCTCCTGTGTAAACCATGTTATGCATTTCTGTTTTCCAGATCTTTTGCAAGTCCGTCAAGATACGGTACAAGGAAGCCGCTTTTTTTCGGAAGATAAAAGCCGTCTTCCAGTTCCTCTCTTCGGAAACTCTTCCTTCCTCCCTCCTCCATTCTCTGCCAGAAAAAAAGCAATTTTTTTAAAGGGAGATAATAAAATAAATTGACATGACTGTAAAAAATAAGAAAAAATGCCACGCCACCCTGTTCCTCAAATCCTTTCATAAATTCTACCTGATGAGGGTGAATATTGGCAAGAGGAAAAGTGTCGGCGCCGCATTCCTTCGCATCGAAGCACACAGGGATTCCCTGTACAGCTCCTATATAGTCCACAGTACTTCGCTGTTCAAAATACGCCAGCGTAATGTGGCGGTGCTCTTTATCCATACGTACAGGAGTGATCGGTGTGGGAATCTTCTGGATCAGGGCAAGTCTCTTTTCCCGATACATTTCATTTGTACGGTTTACCAGCTCCTCCAGGGTAGAACCCCGGAGGCCTCTGCTGTTCCAAGTTGCCATATCATTCTCCTTATTTTAACAGCTTAATGGACGGATAATAACGAAGAACCGCTTTTCCTACAATCTGATCGAAACGCACATAGGTGTTCTCCCAGAATCTGGAGTCTTTGGAATTATTCCGGTTGTCACCAAGCATAAAGTAACAGTCTTCCGGAACATAGTAAGGACCAAAACTTCCTACCGGCATTTCCGGAAGGTACTCTTCTTTAATAGGAGTTTTTGAATCATTTAAGTAAACCTTTCCGTCACGGATTTCCACCTTATCTCCTGGAAGACCAATCAGTCTTTTAATAAAAAGCTGATTCTCATCATCCGGATAATGGAAAATAATAATGTCGTAACGCTCCGGCTCTTTAAATTTCTTTGAAATTTTATTTCCAAATAAATCCAGGTTGAGACCATACGCAAGACGGAAGCCAAACAGGCGGTCTCCGGTCATAACCGTGTTTTCCATAGACGGAGAAGGAATCTTCGCATTAATTAATACCACATTATTTACCACAAGCACAGCCACTACCACAATGACTATCATTTTTACATAATCCCAGAATTCATTCCATTTCTTCATAATAATACTCCTCTAAATGTTCTTTTTTTAAAACCTGCAGAAAAAGTTCCGGTACAGGTGCCAGAAATACCCTGTTGGAAAGATGTCTGAATTCCTCCGGCATCTCGGGAAGCTCTAGCCTGTATCCGTGAAGAAGCTGATGTTCCAGATGATATTTCTCCCCGTACATCTGGTTTTTCTCTCTGCTTCCATATTTGTGGTCGCCGATGATGGGATGTCCTACAGAAGCGAGATGTGCCCGGATCTGATGGCTGCGTCCTGTGATCAGCTCCACTTTTAAAAGAGTAAGCGTTCCGTTATTCCCAAGCGGCTGATACCTTGTCTCGATAGGAAGAGCGTCTTTTCTTTTTTCTTTTGATACCACTACTTTATTGCTTTTTTCGTCTTTATGCAAATATCCTTTGATATGAGCTTCTTTTTCAATAACCCCCTCTGTAATACAGAGATAATATTTGCTCATGCTTCGGTCATGAAAAAGTGCGGAAAGCATCTGCAGCCCCCGAAGGCTTTTGCCTGCTGCCACAATCCCGCTTGTATTCCTGTCAAGTCGATTACACACAGACGGTTTAAAGGTAGAAAGATTTTTTTCTGTAATCTCTCCTTTTGTAAGAAGATAGCCGATCACATATTCCACAAGAGACGGCTTTCCTGTTTTATCTGGCTGGGAAAGCATTCCTGCCGGTTTGTTGATAAGAAGAATATCTTTATCCTCATAAACAACAGAAAGCTTGCACACTGCTCTGGAAACGGTTGCTTTTCCCGCAAAATTTTCAAATGTCTCATCGCTTAAGTAAAGGCGTACCTCGTCTCCGGATTTCAGCTTCTCATTTCCGGTTGCTTTTTTTCCATTTAAAATAATGTTTTTTTTTCGCATCATTTTATAAAAAAAGCTTTTTGGCGCTTCTTTTAAAAGCTTGGCAAGGTATTTGTCAAAGCGCTGCCCTGCTTCATTTTCTCCGATTATAAACTGTTTCATGTCTCGCTCCTACAGGCAGAGTGCCAGAATGGTATGAAGGATCAGTTCATTTCTTGAAAGCTCCGGATACCGTTCGTCCGGTTCAAATTTAATTCCCTCTTCCAGACTTTCTTTTCGGGCATTCATGGAATCCAGGCGGTCAAGGAAAGGACGAAGCTCTTTTAAAACTTTCACGTCTGCCTTATATCCATTTTTCCGGACAATCTTCTGACACTCCTGCGCCATAAATTCTGTATCGATTTTCGGGTCGCTGCTGTATGCCACCACTGTGTTTCCGCATACTGCCACAGCATCAATATATGCACTTTTTTCATAGAATGTCATATAATTTTCATATGCCATCACAAGTTCACCCTGATGCGCATGAATCTCTTCGTAAAGCTTCGGATCCATAGGACGGCGCATCAGCATCATAATGAGCCCTACCAAAGACTTACAGCCAGGAAGACAACCCACCGTTGCGATCACCGTCCATATGGTCATTCTTGTGTCAAAATAAATCCATGCTGTTACAAAAATAAAAATAGGAACTCCAAGCATAATTAACGTATAAAGAAGACGTTTCTTTTTTTCTGCTTTAAAATATCCGAAATCCCCTTTTTTTATTTTTGTCTTTTTCTTCTTTTCTGTACTCATATAAAACTCCTCAGGCTTTTTTCTTCTTATTGTGTACATTCCGAATCGTTTTCTTTTTCCGTACGTTCCTTCCCTTTTCCGTGGTTCCCTTAAAAGATGATTCTCCCTGCTTTCGCTCCGGTCGGATCAGGCATTTTCTGTCATATCCCACCAAATCCATACGCCCTGCTTTTTTTAATCCCTCCAGAACAAGAGCGCGGTTCGCCGGATTTTTATACTGCATCAATGCTCTCTGGATCGCCTTTTCATGAGGATTTTTCGGCACGTATACAGGTTCTCCCGTAAGAGGGTGAATGCCGGTATAATACATACAGGTGGATAAGGTAGAAGGCGTGGGATAAAAATCCTGCACCTGTTCCGGCGTAAATCCTAAATCCCTTACATACTCTGCAAGTCGGACCGCCTCTTTTAATGTGCAGCCCGGATGAGAGGACATAAAATACGGCACGGCATACTGCTTCTTTCCTGTTTCCGCATTCGCCTTCTCATACTCCTTTAAAAATTCCCGGTATACATTATGAGAAGGTTTTCCCATAAATTTAAGAACCTCCTCTGACACATGTTCCGGGGCAACGCGAAGCTGTCCGCTTACATGGTGCTTTACAAGCTCATGTAAAAAAGTTTTATCCTGATCTGCCACAACATAATCGAAGCGCACACCAGATCGGATAAATACCTTTTTCACTCCGGGAACGGCACGAAGCTTTCTTAAAAGCTCCACGTAATCTTTATGGTCTACTGTAAGATTTTTACACGGTGTTGGAAATAGGCACTGCCTGTCCCTGCACACTCCCTTTGTAAGCTGCTTTTTACAGGATGGAAGTCGGAAATCAGCAGTGGGTCCGCCTACATCGTGGATATAACCCTTGAAATCCTTATCCTTCGTCATTTTTTCCGCTTCTTTTATAAGAGAGTCATGACTTCTTGTCTGAAGAATACGTCCCTGATGAAAGGTAAGGGCACAGAAGCTGCAGCCTCCAAAGCAACCTCTATTGCTTGTGAGACTGAATTTTACTTCTTCAAGAGCAGGGATTCCGCCTTTCGCTTCATACATGGGGTGATACGTTCCTGTATAAGGCAGAGCATAAATATCGTCCATCTCCTCCTGGGTCAGCGGTTTTGACGGAGGATTCTGTACCACATATCCCTTTGTGCCGTAAGATTCTGCCAGAGTCCTGGCAGTAAAAGGGTCTGTATTTTTATACTGAAGGGCAAAGCTCTCCGCATATTTCTTTTTACTCTCTGACACCTCCTGAAAATCAGGAAGAAGGAGAGGTTCATACACACAGGACAAATCCTTTGTCTTAAATACAGTTCCCGGAATGTATGTGATCTCCTTTACTGGAATTCCGCTGTTTAATGCCTCTGCAATTTCCAGAATCGAGTGTTCTCCCATTCCATAGGAAATCAGATCTGCGCCGCTGTCCATAAGAACGCTTCTTCGCACCTTGTCGTCCCAGTAATCATAGTGGGAAAGACGGCGGAGGCTTGCCTCGATTCCCCCGAGAATAATGGGAGTATCTTTATAACTCTGGCGGATCAGGTTACTGTAGACCATCACTGCCCGGTCCGGGCGATGCCCCATCTCTCCTCCCGGAGAATAGGAATCCTTCTGTCTGTGCTTTTTTGATACCGTATAATGGTTTACCATAGAATCCATATTTCCGGCGCTTACCAAAAAACCAAGGCGGGGACGTCCAAATACCTGGATACTTTCTTTTTTTCTCCAGTCCGGCTGGGGAATCATTCCCACTTTATAGCCGTACCGCTCCAGAAGACGGCTGATGATCGCAGAACCAAAAGAAGCATGGTCTACGTAGGCATCTCCTGTGACGTATACAAAATCAACCTCGTCCCAGCCCCGTTCTTTCATTTCTTTTTCTGTTACAGGTAAAAATTTCTGCATAATTTATTCCTCATATGTACCGTCTATTACCTGCTCATAGGAGACAATATAATAATCGGCAGTCTGTCGTTTTTCTTTTTCCTGTGGAATGCTGTATGTGTCATGAACCGCACATACTTCCATTCCTGCATTTTTTCCCGCCTGAATCCCAGGAACAATATCTTCAAATACAAGACATTCTTCCGGACAGACCTGAAGACGTCTGGCAGCTTCCAGATAAACATCCGGAGCCGGTTTTCCTTTTCTGACCTCACAGGCGGTAATGACTGCGTCAAAATATTCCCGAACACCGTTTGCTTTCAGACACGCTTCTATCAGGGATTCATCATTGCTGGAAGCCACTGCCATGCGGATCCCCCTTTCCTTTAAAAACGGAAGAAACTGTTTGACTCCCGGCTTTAAAGGAACCGCATGGCAATACTGATCCATTGCCATCTCCTGCCATGTTTTTTTAATCTCTTCTATTGTATCTGGAATAGAAAACCGTTCCTTAAAATACTCCGCTACTTCTGTAAAGCCCATTCCCTCCACGATCCTCTGCAGATCTTCTGGAACGGTGAAGCCGTAAGAGCCGAGATAATCTATATCAATCTGTGACCAGACCCACATGGAATCTACTAAGGTTCCATCTAAATCAAAAAGTACTGCCTTCTTTTTATTCAGCATATAACACCTCTGTTAAGCATTGTGATAAACTGCCTGCGCTCTGTAACCTTCTGCAATAATATCAAGCTGTCTGTGAAAACGCTCTAACTGCTGCAGATCCTTTGTGCGGAACACACGCAGAAATTCATCCTGGATTTTCATTACTTCCCGTTTATTTGATACTTTATAAAGATTTTCTATATTGTTTAAAATATCCTTTACAAGATTGGACTGCATCTGGGAAGAATTCTGAGCGTCCATAATCTCATTGCGAACAGAAGACATTTCTCTGTCAAGGGAGATGATAGCGTCTGCCGCCTTGCTCAAACGCTCCGTCACATGGGGCGGCATATCTCCTTTATATTTATACTGGAGAGAATGCTCGATTGTTGCCCAGAAATTCATTGCCATTGTCCGGATCTGAATTTCCGCCTGCAGGCGTTTTGGTCCTTCAATCGTTTCTACTGTATAATAAATGATCAGATGATAGCTTCTGTACCCGCTCTGCTTCATATGCTTCAGATAATTCTTCTCACTTTTGATCTCCATATCGCTTCTCTTCTGGATCATGGAAGCTACGGTCTCAATATCTTCCTCAAACTGACAGATAATCCGGATTCCTGCAATATCCTCCACTTCCTCTTCCATACGCTCCATCGGAATATGCTTTCTCTGCATTTTTTCCAGAATACTGCTTACGCTTTTGACTCTTCCGCTTACCTGTTCAATAGGAGAATACAAATCGTTTTGCCTGTGTTCGTTAATAATATGCTCAAATTTAACTGTTAATTCTTTTACTGCCAGTTCATAGGGGCATAAAATGCTTCTCCATAACTGTATTTCCATACTCAACGCTCCTTATATTTCCATACATTTTTTGATTATAACACAAAATCCGAAAAATTTCTCGTTAATATGTATACTTTCTTATATTTTTCTCATACGCTTTTAAAATCCAGTATGGGTTTACACTGAGTTCTTTATAATGAGGGGTTTGGATATAAATTCCGAGATGAAGATGTACGGGAAATTTTCCTGTTGTCCCAATTTTCCCATATCCGCTGTTTCCCATATATCCAAGAATTTCACCTGCTTTTACTCTGTCTCCTGCGGAAAATTCTTTTTCATATTCTGACAGATGGGCATAATAAAAATATGCGCCTCCAGGAGCCCGAACTCCAATGCGGTATCCTCCAAGGGGAAGCCATCCCACCTTTTCCACAATTCCGTCTGTCATGGAAAGAACCGGATAATATCCTGCCAGATTTCTGCTTCCAAAAATATCCGTTCCCTCATGCATTCTTTTTCCTCCATAAGTTCTCTCCTCCCCAAAGGTATCTTCATAAAAAAACTGCTTCTGAAAACTTTCTCTGTTTTCAGGCAGAGGAAAATATTTTACATCTCCCCATATCGCTTCATACATATTACAAAGCTGATAAAATTCTTCTTTTTTGTACTTTTTATACACCTCGCTCCCTCTGTTTAACTGTTCGGGATAAAAATCCCCTTTCAGCATAGTTACCGTAAATACTTCCCACACATTCTTTTCTCCTGAAATTTTCTGGAACACCTTTTCCGACATGTACTGTTCCCGAAATTTCATCGTTTCGCAGACGTATTCGTCAAGGACAGATGCCTCGCTTCTCTCCCGGATCCCCTGTTCCATTATCACGGAAAAAAATATCAGCAGTAAAAGAATCAGAACACTACGAAAAAATCTGCGCCTCATAGGATACCTCCACAACATTGATATATGAAAGATATTACAGCGCTACCTATATAGTGTATGCAGGGAACAGGTGGGATAGAACAAAAAAAGAGCCTGCATACCAATATTTGGTAAACAGACTCCTGTTTTGTTTATTTATTCAGCATCCAGCACAACTGTCTGGTGGCAGTGAAGGTAAGGCACTGTAAAACGCACCTCTCCGTCTCTCTGTGTAAATGGAAGTTCTTCTTTTCCGACTCCAAGGTAAACGCGGCTGATTTTCTTCTCTGTATATACACAGCAGGAAATATTGTATAAAGGAACAATATCTTCAATTACTTCCACAGCTCCACGGCTGATCGGAGAAGCGTACAGAAGATTTAAACAAAACCGGTTTTCTTTTTCCTGGAATTTCATTGCCGCACGTCCTGCTGACGGCATTTCTACCTGGAAGGCTGCTGCTTTGTAAATCTGGCGCAGTGCATTCAGGAAATACTGTCTGTGATACGCAGAACCAAATTTTTTATAAATCCAGCCCAGCTTGTGAGCCAGATATACAATATTTCCATTTTTAACGGCTGCTGCATGGTCAAAGTCATCTCTGTTATAAGGCGTGTTCTTGTGACCACAGTACGTTCCGTAAGTACGTCCAAAATATGGGAGCATGACATTTGCCAGAACTTCCCCTTCCTTTACTTCTACTTTTGCAGCCGGGCTGTATGCCAGAAATGGAGAAGTTACCATATGCTCTGCCAGAGCGTCTCCCACGATAATGTAATCTTTGTCGTATCCGTAAGCGCCCTGATATTCAAGACCCAGATCAAGCTGGAATTTTCCGTCTTTTACAAGACTTTCTCCAGTTACCAGGATTTTGCCGCCGTTTTTAATAAATGCTTCCAGTTTCTTTACAGCTTCCTCTTCCAGAACTACGCAGTCCGGGAAAATAACAGTATCAAATTCTTCAAAATTATCCTGATATACAATACCAAAATCCACCTGGTCTTCCAGAAGCATCTTTGCTGTGCCTTCGTTGCTTATTTCATCTTTGGAAAGATAGATTCCAAGTTTGGCAGTAGAGCTGCCGTGCAGACAGTAAGGCTCAATCTGCTCCGCATATCGGTATGCATATCCGATATTTTTGTAAGTTTCCATATCCATCTCCCCATCCGGGTGAAGGTGATCTCCAATGGAACAGCCTGCGCCGTATGCCATCATAGATGCCACTTCATATTTAAGAGCTTCTTTTAACTTAAATCCACCAAACTCTCCCCAGTCTGTATGGAATTTTCCGGTCATTCCCAGATAG
This sequence comes from uncultured Blautia sp., assembly GCA_900540785.1. GTDB lineage: Bacteria > Bacillota > Clostridia > Lachnospirales > Lachnospiraceae > Blautia_A. Next base: position 3,306 of record UQHF01000029.1, on the reverse strand, counting down.
CCTTTTCCTGTTTTGCCGAAGAATTTTGCACGGAAAGGCATCTTGTCATATCCGCCCCAGGAAGTAGGAAGGTCTTCCAGTTCAAAGTGCGTAGAGCCTTCATGGTATTCCGGACGATTTGGGTCTGCTCCGCCGCTGTTAAAGAAGATTGTTGCTTCCGGATGTTTTTCATGAAGGATTTCTCCGCATTTTCTCATGAAATCCTGATGCTTCACTATATAATAGTATTTTGCATCCTCTTCCTTTTCCGGGTCAAGTCCCATTTTTTTCATACCCGCTTTACATTCCTCACAGTAGCAGGCTTCCGTCATAAAACAAATATCATAAAAAAGCCCGTCAATATCTTCATATCGGTCACACACTTCTCTTGTCAGCTCATAAATATGCTCTGCGTAGCTTCCGTCATTTAAACATAAATCAATCCAGGAACAATTAGGTTTCGGATCCGTTGGCTCTGCATTCAGATCAAAATTTGTGAGCATTGGTGTTCCGTCCTGATTTCTCATCCACCATTCCGGGTGCTTTTCTGCATCCAGTGCAGACCACCCCGCTGTAATATACACAGGAATACGCACGCCGATCTCATGTGCAGCGTCGATCATTTCTCCTAAAAGATCAAAGTTTAAATGCGGGTGCATGGTACCGACCTTTGTAGGATAATAACATACACCGTGGTGACATTTTGCAAAAACAGTGATACTGGAAAGATTTCCTTCTTTTAATGCTGCCTGAAAGTTTTCTTTTGAAAATCTGGAACCAATTCCTTCAATTAGCGGTGAAGTATGAAAATCCAGATGTACCTGTCTTGGACTGATCGTATTTTTCAATTTTTATTCCTCCTGAAATTATTGCTTTCTTCTCATTGTAATGCGAAATTATCGGAATACAAAGTGTATAATCACGCATCACAAATCTGTTTCCCAACATTTTACAATTTCAGTATACGTTTTTCTGTACATTTGACAAGATACAAAACTAGCATATATTTTGCTATTATTAGCACATTTAAAATTGCACTGTACAAACAGCCATGTTAAAATAAAAAGCAAATAAATCCATATAAAATCCGAAGAAATAACGTATCAAAAAATATAAAACACAGGAGAAATTCTCAAATGGTATCTGAATATATTTCAAACTTAAAAATAAAACAGTATGGCGGAAGTTTTATCTCCTGCCCTTCTTCCTGGGCTGCTACACGGGTGACTTCTTCCTATCATAAATTATACTTTCCTGTTTCAGGGGAAGCCAGGATTACTGCCAGAGGCCGCACCCATCTTCTGAAAGAACGGCAGTTAATGTTTATCCCAAAAGGAATCACTCACTCTTTTTCCCTAACAGATTCCTGTCACCTTGAAAAATACTGGCTGCATTTTACCGCTTATTCTGAAGGAACTGACCTTTTTTCTCAGTTTACGGACATTACCGTATGGGATTTTTCCTCAGATGATATTTTTAAAAAACTGGTCGGATATTTTGATCAGCTTTTTGCCACGGAAAGCGTCAACGCAGTGGAGCTTTCTCTTTTGCAGCAGGCGTCCCTTTTTCAGATCTGTGCTCTGCTTTTTGCCCACAGCCCGGAAAAAATCCCGTTCACCCTTGAAGATGCGCCGCTTCATTCCAAACAGGCCGTTATCCTGAAATATATGGACGAGCATCTTGCGGACTCTCTTACCATAGATCAGCTTGCAAAGGTCGTCTATATGCACCCCACTGCTTTTATCCGGTATTTTAAAAACCGCATGGGAATGCCGCCTTTAAAATATATTAAATACCTGCGCCTGGAACGGGCAAAATTATATCTGGAAACTACAGATTACACCATTCAGGAAATCGCCGCACTTACCGGCTTTACAACAACCTCACATTTCAGTAGAGAATTTAAAGCAGTCTACGGAATGTCTCCTGTACAGGACAGGAAGTCGGTTTATTAAATTTGTTTATTTATCAGCAACAAAAATGGTTCTATAATAAATGTTGGGGCGCATGAAATTTAATTCGTGCACCTCGGCATTTTTAAGGATAATAAAAAACCTCCAAGTGTCAGTCTAACAAACCACTCGGAGGTGCAAATAAATGCTCCCTAATTATATCAAAGATTTTCTTGATTTAAAAGATGTTATTATCACAAAAATAGTTCAATCAGATAAGTATGTAAAATTCTTTTTGGATACCAAACCTAAACCTCATATTTGTCCAGCCCGTGGGAACTCCACTGCTAAGATTCACGATTATCGCTGGCAGACCATCAAAGATTTACCCTTTCAATAAAAAACTGCTATCTTGTCCTTCATAAACGACGTTACGTATGTTCTTGCGGAAAGAAATTCTATGAGTCCTATGAGTTCCTTCCCAAATATCTACATCGGGCAAAACGGCTCACATAGAAAATAGCGGATCTGCTGCATGAAACTGTCAGTTTAAAATCAATGGCTAAAACATCTAATGTTTCGGTTACAACCGTCTGCAGAATACTCGACCGTATCTACTATTCCTGTCCGCCTTTAAAAGAAGCTTTTTCCATCGATGAATTCAAAGAAAATGCCTGCACAAGCAAATATCAATGTATTCTTGTAAACCCAAAGAATCATTCCATTATGGATATTCTTCCTAACCGTACACAGTCTCAACTTACTTCCTATTTTCGGGAAATCGATCGTGCTCAGCGGCTTAGAGTAAAGTATTTCATTTGTGATATGTGGCAGCCTTACGTGGATCTTGCCCATACATTTTTTCCGAACGCTAAAGTCTGCATTGATAAGTATCATTTTATCCGGCAGGTCACCTGAGCAATGGAGAATGTACGCAAACGTCTGCAGAAAACCATGACCATTACTATGCGCAAATATTATAAGCGCAGCCATAAACTGCTCCTGACAAGCTATCATAAGCTAACAGAAGAAAACCAAAAGGCATGTGATCTAATGCTTCTGTATAATGATAATCTGCGGCTGGCACACTGGCTGAAGGAAAAATTTTATGAGATCTGCCAGGATACCAGATACTCCCGGCAGCGCAGAGATTTCCATGACTGGATAAAGATTGCGGGCTCTTCCGGCTTAAAGGAATTTGAAAAATGTGCTGACACATACCGCCGCTGGTCAAAAGAAATATTAAATGCTTTTAAATACGGAATCACAAATGGAACAACAGAAAGTTTTAATAATAAGATTAAGGTGCTAAAGAGGACCTCTTGAGACTGTTTCAAGTTTTGTGTAAACTCAAAAAACTGATATAAGATATGTCATTAGTTGAGCCTGTGAAAAAATTTCTGTAAATTAAACACTATAAAGGTCTTCTATGATA
>UQHF01000028.1 GCA_900540785.1 uncultured Blautia sp. | reverse complement strand
TTGCAAGCAGGTAAACACAGGTTATTTCTTAATATCCTTTTGTTTGGGAAACTCCATTCTCCCACTTGGAAACAGAAGCCTTGGAAACGCCTACAAAAGCAGCTACCTCTTCCTGGGTCACTCCTTTTTCTCTTCTGTGCGCTGCAAGCACGGTTCCTATATTTAACTCTTTCATTTTTCTCCTTTCTGCCCTTAAATATACCTCTGTTTTTTCGGTGCGGCAATGGAGTCTTACGAAGCTTTTTGTAGAATTTGTCAACTGTCAGGAAACTGTATCCATAGAAACAGTTCAAATATTCCGTTTTCTGTGCGAAGTTCCATATTTCCCTGATACCGTTTTACGGCTTCCTGTATGCTCTTCAAACCGACTCCGTGATTTTTCTTGTCTGCTTTTCCGGTATCCGGAAGTTTTCCCTCCGTCACTTTTACAGAGGAAGGATTTTTTACAGAAAGCACAAACATTCCTTTCTGAAACCGGCTTTCCAGAAAAATCCATTGTTCCTCCTCCGAAAACGCTTCCTTTTTTATCGCCTCTGCCGCATTATCAAGGGCGTTTGCAAACATGGCGCATAAATCCGGCTTCTCAAAGGGAAGCTCCTCCTGAATATCTATTTTATGGCGAAATGTAATTTTGCTTTCCTTAAAAATCTGCTCTTTTGAGGCGAGCACTGCATTTATCGTAGGATCTTTACAGTAATTTAAGGTTCCGGAAACACCATGCCCCTTTATCAATTCCTGAATATACGCTTCTCTCTTTTCTTCTGAAAGTCCAAGAAGCGCCTGGAGATGATTTGCCATATCATGCTTCAGGCGTCGTATTTCAAAATGCTGCTGCTCCATCATTTCATAATATTTCCGGTTCATTTCCATATACATATGCTCCCGCTCCATTCTTTTCTGACGCATCAGAACCTGTATTGTCCACAAAAGTCCGATAACCGCAAAAAGAGCTATAAAAAGAAGCACACATAAAAATCCCAACGCCTCTCTTGCCCAGCCCCAGCCAAACCGACTTGTGAGAAGAATCACACTGAACACAATCCCAAGAGGCGTCAGAATAAGAAGGATCAAAAGTCCCCACATAGAAGAGGAAAGCTCTTCTTCCCTGTCTGCAGAACGGAAAAACAGCTTCATTCCGGCAAATAAAATGACAGCAAACAAAAATCTCCCCCAGTATCTATCCGAATCGCTTATATTAAGATAATTATCAAAGAGGGCGTTTGCTGTACAATATACAGTAATACTCAAAAGTCCAAAGGTTATCTTTTTCAGACTGCTCCCCTCGCAGCAGAAGTATATTCCAAGTAAAACTGCCGCGAAAGTAGGCGGAAAATTTGTCCATTCCCCGATATACATGATCATACCTGTAAGAAGGAAGGAAACAAGAAAAATACCCGCTTTTGCCCACCACTTCTTTTTTACCTGAACAAAATGAGTCACTGTGAAATAATTTAAAATATTTGCTCCGATCAACAACGGTAAGACATTCATCTGTTTTATCCTCTCAACAATATTCTTGCAAGCTTTGACGATGCTGCTTCCCGAAGTCCTCTGCTAATGGGAAGCTCCGTCTCGTCCTCTCCCTCTCCAATAAGAAGAGAAGTACTTCCGATATGGCTTACCTTCTTCCCATTTATGAGATACCTCTGATGGATCCGTACAAAATCTCCGCCTGTCCGTTCTTCCACCTCATTTAATTTTCCGTAAAAAGTAAAATTTCCCCTCTCTGTCACAACCGTAACCTGCCGCCTCTCACTGTAAAAATATAAAATTTCTCCATGAGAAAAACGATACGTTCCATCTGTATTCTGGAACACAAAACTCTCTTCCGACTTTGAAAAGATCTGCGCCCGCACACGTTTCATAATCTCAGAAAGCCGCTCTTTTCCCGCCGGTTTTATCAAATAATCCAGCGCACCCACACGGTATCCGTCAAACACATAATCTGCATATCCTGTCACAAATACGAGGATCATATTTTGATCAAACTCCCGTATCCGCTCCGCAGTCTCCATTCCGTTTAATCCCGGCATTTCCACATCAAGAAACAGAAGATCGATCTCTCCCGGATGTTTCAAAAGCCAGTTTACAGCCGTCTGCCCGGAAACAAATTCATAGACAATTTTTTCTGTCTCTTCCATAAGAATACTCTCAAGCTGAAGATGAAGCGCATCTCTTGCATTTATATCATCGTCACATATGGCAATCCGAAGCATATTTTTCCCTCCTGTCTTTTGTCTTCTATACTTTATCATTCCCGCCTTTTGTTTGCAACCGGGCAGCTCCCAAACTTTACATCAGAAGCGCAAAACTTTACAGACTCTGCAGGCTTTTGCAAAACTTTACATGGACGCTGCCAGATATGACATACCCTTTCCAAAGCCTTCCTTTTTTATGATACCATTGCCTCAACAAATGAAAGGCAGGTAATGATTATGTTATATGTAAAAAATCTGGAAAAATCTTATTACACCGGCAAAATACAGTATCCCGTTCTGAAAGACATTTCTTTTCAGGTTGCAAAGGGTGAATTTGTGGCTGTCATGGGACCGTCCGGCTCCGGAAAAAGCACACTTCTAAACTGTATTTCCTGTTACATTCCCTTTGACAGAGGAAGCATCACGTTAGGAGGACAGAACATTGCGGCACTTGATGAGGTACAGCTTGCAAAAATCCGAAACGAAAAGCTTGGATTTGTATTTCAGGATTTCATGCTTCTTGACGGACTTACCATAAGGGAAAACATTCTGATTCCCAGAATTATAAAAGAAGACGTGGGAAAAGACGCTCAAAAACGGGCAGATAAGCTTCTCTCTCTTTTCGGGATCGAGCACATAAAAAATAAATATCCGGCAGATGTTTCCGGAGGCGAACGCCAGCGAACGGCTGTTGCAAGAAGCCTCATCAACAACCCGCTCCTTCTTCTGGCAGACGAACCCACAGGAAATCTTGACAGCAAATCCAGTCTTAAAGTCATTGAATCCTTTGAGGCAGCCCGTTCTCAGATGGACGCGACCATTCTTATGGTAACTCACGACAGTTTTTCCGCTTCTTTCTGCGACCGGGTGATCCTTTTAAAAGACGGAACCATTTACAAGCAGCTTGAAAATCACGGAAGCCAGCATCTTTTTCACAGCCAGCTTCTGGACACTATCAAAGAAATGAGTGAAGAATTATGAAAACGATCAAAGACCTGGAAAGAAAACTTCAAAAAACAGATTATAAACAGGCAAGACTTTACCTGTTTTGCAATTTTATCGCACTGATGCTGATTTCTGCCTATTCCACACTTATGCTCTCCCCTACGATCCAGCTTGTATTCCCGGAAGGCGGAGACAGCAGAAAACAGATGATCGCCATTTTTGTTCTGACACTTTTTGGCTGCGGCGTTTTCACCATTTACGCAGCAAGCCTGTTTTTCCGCAAAAAATCAAAACAGCTTGGCGTTCTCATGGCGCTTGGCGCTTCTAAAAAACGTCTGGCTCCCGGACTTTTTAAAGAAGTGCTGCTTTTAAGCTCCGGCGCCTCCATAGCAGGGATCCTTGCAGGCTTTCCCCTTGTATGGGTTCTGTGGAACGGATTTCGGCTTCTTATTATAGACAGTTCCGATATGGTGTTAAACTTAAACCTGAGCTGTCTGTTTATCCCCGTATTTTTCGCTCTTCTTGTGATTATTTTTTCACTGGCTCTTGCAAACCGTTACCTTGTGAGAACCGATATTCTGGACGTGATCCGGGAGGAGCATAAAAATGAGCCGGTAAAAACTCCCGGAAAATGGTGCGGTCCTGTTGGTTTCATCCTTATTTTTACAGGCTTTTTACTGGGATATTATACGCCCGCATTCTACATGGAGACTTTTTCCGCCATGCCTCCTGCATGGACAAATCTCTCCTATGCCCCTGTATTTATCGGACTTTACCTTGTGGTTCTCCACACAGTGGTACACGGCTGGATTCCCCACAGAAAAGCGCCTTATAAAAACATCATAAGCCGCAGTATGATGAAATTTCAGGGAAAACAGACTGTCAACAATCTTCTGGTTGGAACTGCCCTCATCGCAGGCGCCTGCTTTGCTTCCGGTTATATTTTCAGCGTGATGGGACCTCAGCTCACTGCAAATGCACCAAAACCATACGCCTATCTCTTCCCTTACCGGGCAGATCAGGATATGCCGGACAAAGAAAAAGTAACAGAGATTGCAGACGAGCATCACGTGTCTTTAAAAGACTGGACAGAAGCAGACTATGCTTTCCTTGCTGTTGACGGCGAATCCCAGTACGTTATGCCGGACGGACATTTGAAAACTGTTTATCATGAGCTTCTCTCTCTGGAAACCTTCATGTCAGAAGCCACGTTTAACCGCATCACAGGGCAGAACGCCGACGTACTGCCAGGCACATTTATGGCCATTTCCGATACAGAAGAAGTTGCCACTTATCATCTTCGTACCTATGGTTCTCTCATTACTAATCCTGTAACAAAAGAAACGATTCCCACAGAATTTGCAGGTTTTCTTCACTATGACCTTTTATTTAAAAAAGGCGGATATCTGGTTCTGGACGACAGCGATTACGAAAAAATTTCCCAGGGACTTACGGAAGAATACAGAGGAAAGCTTTCTCTCTTTAATGTAAACGGGGAAGATAATTACGATTTTGCCTATGATCTGTTCCGCACCATTGTAAGCCAAACGGACGATTCCTGCTACATGCCTTACTGCGTTGACATTTACACAAAGGCAAACCATGAAAAAGCCGGAATTTCATACGATGATTTTGCCGCCGATGTGGAACGTTTCAAAACAAGCGACCCTGATTCTACCGCTTTCCGAACAGAATGGGCGTATATGCCGGTATTTCACATATTAGATTCCCGCGATTTTCTGATGACCTATTCTGTTTACATTATGATGTTCCTGTTCATTTTTATTGTATGTCTCATCGCAGCCTGTATCATTCTCCATACACGCTGCCAGACCATCGCTCTCAACAACCGCTATCTTTTCGAAGATCTAAAACGCCTCGGAGCGTCCCCGGAATTTCTGATCCGGGAAGTAAAAAAACAGTGCACCAGCGTATTTCTTATGCCTTCTGTTGTGGGCATCACAGCAATGGGATCCGTTTTCTTTATGATCCTGTTCGTAAATGACAACCGGATTTCCCATTCGGAAGTGACCAGTATTCTCCTCTATGTCGCTTCCTTCGCTGTCCTGGGTATTTTCCTTTACGGGGTATACCGGGTGACTGTCCGGGAAATCAAACGCCAGCTTTCTCTTTAACATGCAGTAAAAAAAGTACCGTCTCCTCAAACCGGGGAAACGGTACTTTTGTCTTTCTTTTTCTTACATCATAGGCGCAAAGAGACGCAGAACACTCTGCATGGCTCTTACAGGCAGAGAACGTCCTCTGCAGAATTCAAGGCTGATCGGATTGCAGTATTCCAGTGTGCTGAGGAAATCTTCTTTAATATCTTCGATCACATGGTTTTTATAAAGCCATACGCCATCTTCAAAATGAAGGTACAGGCTTCTGTAGTCCAGGTTAATCGTTCCTACCACTCCAATCTTATCGTCACACACAAAAGATTTTGCGTGAAGGAATCCCGGCTGATATTCGTAAATTTTTACGCCAGCCTCAAGAAGCTGTTCATAATAAGACTGAGTAAGGAGAAATACGATTTTCTTATCCGGAATCCCGGGCGTCATAAGGCGCACGTCCACACCACTTTTTGCCGCAAGACAGAGAGCTGTCATCATTTCATTATCAATGATCAGGTACGGCGTGCAGATATACACGTATTCCTTTGCCCTGTTAATGATATTCATGTATACGTTTTCTCCCACTGTCTCATGGTCAAGAGGGGTATCGCAGAAGGGCTGTACGTAACCACTGCCCTCAAAAGGCTCCTGATGAAAAGTGTGCGGGAAATAATAGTCGTACGGCTTTTCTTCCTCTGTACGGTTTACCACCTGCCACATATGTAAAAACATGGCTGTCATGTTCCATACAGCTTCCCCCTTTAACATGATCGCCGTATCCTTCCAGTGTCCGAAGCGCTCCTTCTGATTGATGTACTCGTCCGCCAGATTCACGCCTCCCGTAAATCCGGTATGACCGTCTATGATACACAGTTTTCTGTGGTCACGGTTGTTCTGAATGATATTTAAAAGAGGTCGGAACCTGTTAAATACTACACATTTAATGCCTTTTTTACGAAGCTCTTCATCATATTTGTTGGGAAGTGTCGTCAGACAGCCAAAGCCATCGTACATCAGGCGCACGTCCACACCCTCGGCAGCTTTCTTTTCCAGAATATCAAGAATGGTCTGCCACATCACCCCGTCATTGATAATATAATATTCAATAAAAATATAATGCTTTGCCTCATTCAGTTCTCTTACAAAAACAGGAAACATATCGTCTCCTACCTGAAAATACTCTGCTTCCGTATTTCTTCCGAGCGGATAACCGGAATATTCCCGAATATAGGCAGACTGTCTGGCAGCGGAAAGATCCTCTTTTTCCAGCGCCTTTCTTGTCTCTTCATTCTCTTCCAGGTATTGTCTGTTTTTCTCCTGCACACTTTCAAAGCTGTTCTCTATCACATTGGCGATTCTGGATTGTCCGAACAGGAGATACAAAAGGACGCCAAACACAGGAATGCAGAGGATCAGCATCGTCCATGCAAGTTTATAAGAAGGATTGATTTTTTTATTTACGATCCAGAGGACCACAACAATCGTCACAACCTCAAGCGCCATAGAAATATACTGGGAATACCCCACAAATTTTGCTGCAATGAGGAAAATCCATACAAGCTGGATCAAAAGGGCAAGCGCCACGTAAAAAATGCGGTTAAACAGTATTTTTAACATAATATTTAACATACGCATAATTACACTTTTCTTCTTTTTTATCTTTTCAATGTTGTTTCTGTAAATCATTCTCCACCTCGACAAACAGAAAATTATGGCTTAACTTCCTGTTATATTAAAAATCCCTGACTAAACAGCCAGGGACTTTTGCGCACAATTAATTATATTTACGTTTTCTTGCGGCTTCAGATTTTTTCTTACGACGAACGCTTGGTTTCTCGTAATGCTCTCTCTTGCGGATTTCCTGCTGAATTCCTGCTTTAGCACAGCTTCTCTTAAATCTGCGAAGAGCGCTATCTAAAGTCTCGTTCTCTTTTACGATTACATTTGACATAGACTCACACCTAACCTCCCTCCAGTTGTAGATTGTGCTTAAATACAACTGTCTGGGTATTTTTCTTGCACGATTAGTATTATATATCATAGCCTTAAGGTTCGTCAACATCTTTTGGTTAATTTTGCAAAAAAATTATTTAGAAAGCTGTCCCTTTAAAATCTCTGCTGCTGCTTTTACTGCCTCATCTGCTTTTTCCGGATTTTTACCGCCCGCCTGTGCCATGTTCGGACGTCCGCCGCCACCTCCGCCAACGATAGCTGCTGTAGCTTTCACAAGATTTCCTGCGTGAGCGCCTGCCTTCTGGGCTGCCTCTGTCACCATTGCAAGGAGATTTACTTTTCCGCCATTTACTGCCGCAAGAAGCACAACGCCTTCTCCCAGTTTTTCTTTCAGGCTGTCCCCGAGGTCACGAAGTCCGTTCATGTCTACGCCTTCTACTTTTGCAGCGAGAAATTTCACGCCCTCTACTTCCACAACCTTATCCATAACGTTTCCAAGAGAGCCCTGTGCCATTTTGCTCTTCAGAGATTCGTTTTCACTCTGAAGTGTTTTTACTTCTTCCTGAAGATGGGAAATCTTCTCAAGAATCTCACCGGAATTTGCTTTCAGCGCTTTGGAAGCCTCCTGTAAAAGCGCCTCCTGTTTCTTATAATATTCCAGAACCGCGTTTCCGGTAAGAGCCTCAATACGGCGCACACCTGCTGCAATGCCGGACTCGGAAAGGATCTTAAAGAGCATAATGGAGCTTGTATTGGAAACGTGCGTACCGCCGCAAAGCTCTTTTGAGAAGTCTCCCATAGAAACTACACGAACCTTCTGGTCGTATTTTTCTCCGAAGAGAGCCATTGCTCCTGATTTCTTTGCTTCCTCAATATCCATTACGTCTGTTGTGACAGAAAGTCCTGCCTGGATCTGCTCATTTACAAGAGCTTCTGTCTTTTCAATTTCTTCCGGTGTCATAGCCTGGAAATGAGCAAAGTCAAAGCGGAGTCTGTCCGGTGTCACAAGAGAGCCTTTCTGCTCTACATGTGTGCCAAGCACTGTTTTCAGCGCTTTCTGAAGAAGATGTGTCGCACTGTGGTTTTTCTCTGTGTCTCTTCTTGCAGAAGTATTGACTTTCAGAGAAACCGTCTCGCCGGAAGACAGCATACCGGATTCCATATGTCCCACATGGCCGAATTTGCCGCCGCGAAGCTTAATGGTATCTTCTACCACAAATCTTCCGTTCTCTGTCTCGATCACACCGGTGTCGCCTTCCTGACCGCCCATTGTCGCATAGAAAGGCGTCTTCTGTACAAATACCGTTCCCTTCTGTCCTTCCATAAGAGAAGCTACAATTTCCTTTTCTGTTGTGAGAACGGTAACCTCTGATTCAAAAGAAAGGTGTTCGTATCCCACAAACTCTGTTGTAACAGAAGCGTCAATCTCATCATAAACAGTAGCGTCCGCACCCATATAGTTTGTGACTTCACGGGCTTCACGGGCTTTCACACGCTGCTCTTCCATTGCTGCCTGGAAGCCTTTTTCATCGATTCCATATCCTTTTTCTTCCAGGATTTCTTTTGTAAGATCAAGAGGGAATCCGTAAGTATCGTATAATTTAAAGGCATTTTCTCCGGAAAGAGTTTTCTCTCCTGCTGCCTTCATCTCCTCTTCCATATCGGAAAGAATGCGGAGTCCCTGGTCGATCGTCTTATTAAACTGATTTTCCTCGTTTGTGAGAACCTTAAAGATAAAGTCCTTCTTCTCCTCAAGCTCCGGATAACCGTCTTTGGAGCCGTTAATAACCTCTGCGCTTAATTTTGCAAGGAAATCTCCCTGAATGCCAAGAAGGCGTCCGTGGCGTGCAGCGCGGCGGATCAGGCGGCGAAGTACGTATCCTCTTCCCTCATTTGTAGGCATGATTCCGTCAGAGATCATAAATGTTGCAGAACGGATATGGTCTGTGATGAGACGAATGGAAACATCGTCATTGTATTCTTTTCCATATTCTTTTTCTGCAATCTCACATACAAGGTTACGAAGAGAGCAGATGGTATCCACGTCAAAAATAGAATCTACATCCTGAACAACAACAGCAAGACGTTCCAGTCCCATACCGGTATCAATATTTTTCTGTTTCAGAGTTTCGTAATTGCCGTTTCCGTCGTTCTCAAACTGAGTAAATACGTTATTCCATACTTCCATGTAACGGTCGCATTCACAGCCTACTGTACAGCCTTCCTTGCCGCAGCCGTATTTTTCCCCTCTGTCATAATAAATTTCAGAACAGGGACCACATGGACCTGCGCCATGCTCCCAGAAGTTGTCCTCTTTTCCAAAACGGAAAATACGCTCTGCCGGAATCCCGATTTCTTTATTCCAGATGTCAAACGCTTCGTCATCTTCCAGATAAACAGACGGATAGAGACGTTCCGGGTCAAGACCTACTACTTCTGTTAAAAACTCCCAGGACCAGGCAATGGCTTCTTTTTTGAAGTAATCTCCGAAAGAGAAGTTTCCGAGCATTTCAAAGAAGGTACCGTGACGGGCTGTTTTTCCGACATTTTCAATATCTCCTGTACGGATACATTTCTGGCAGGTGGAAACTCGTGTTCTCGGCGGAATTTCCGCGCCTGTAAAATATGGTTTTAAAGGAGCCATACCTGCATTGATCAAAAGAAGGCTCTTATCTCCCTGCGGAACCAGGGAAAAACTTTTCATCACAAGATGTCCTTTGCTCTCCATGAAATCAAGGAACATCTTACGAAGCTCGTTTACTCCGTATTTCTTCATTCTTATATCCTCCTAAAGCGCTTATTTTGCACAAACTTTATTAAATTTCTTCTTGCCTCGTTTCAGAACTACGCCGTCTCCTGTGAGCGCGTCTTTTGAAACTGTATGCTTAATATCTGTAATTTTTTCTCCGTCAATGGACACACCGCCCTGCTCAATGGCGCGGCGTCCCTCGGAACGTGTAGGAACAAGTCCTGCCTTTACAAGCATGGAAATCAGATCAATGGTTCCGTCCTCTGCAAAATCCTCGTCAGAAAGCTCTGTTGTCGGCATATTGTCTGTATTTGCGCCGCCTGCAAAAAGCGCTCTCGCACCTTCCTGGGCTTTCTTTGCCTCTTCCTCGCCGTGAACCAGGTTGGTAAGCTCATATGCGAGCACTTCTTTTGCCTTGTTTAACTGGCTTCCTTCCCATTTTGCCATTTCTTCAATTTCTTCCAGAGGAAGGAAGGTAAGAAGACGCATACATTTGATCACGTCCGCATCGTCCACATTTCTCCAGTACTGGTAGAAATCGAATGGAGAAGTCTTGTTCGGGTCAAGCCATACAGCTCCGGACTGTGTTTTCCCCATTTTCTTTCCTTCGGAGTTTAAAAGAAGTGTGATTGTCATAGCGTAAGCGTCTTTTCCAAGCTTACGGCGGATCAGCTCTGTTCCTCCAAGCATATTGCTCCACTGGTCGTCTCCGCCGAACTGCATATTACAGCCGTATTTCTGGTACAGCATGTAGAAGTCGTAGCTCTGCATGATCATGTAGTTAAACTCAAGGAAGCTTAACCCTCTCTCCATACGCTGCTTGTAGCACTCTGCTGTAAGCATACGGTTTACGGAGAAGTGTGGTCCTACTTCACGGAGAAGCTCTACATAATTTAAGTCCATCAGCCAGTCTGCATTATTTACCATCATGGCTTTTCCTTCGGAAAAGTCGATAAAGCGCTCCATCTGTTTCTTAAAGCAGTCGATATTGTGCTGGATCGTCTCTTTTGTCATCATCTGGCGCATATCCGTACGTCCTGACGGATCTCCGATCATACCGGTTCCGCCGCCTAAAAGAGCGATTGGGCGGTTTCCTGCCATCTGCAGACGTTTCATCAGGCAAAGCGCCATAAAATGTCCTACATGAAGGCTGTCTGCCGTAGGGTCAAAGCCAATATAAAATGTTGCTTTTCCCTGGTTTACCATTTCTTTGATTTCTTCCTCATCTGTAACCTGTGCAATGAGGCCACGGGCTTTTAATTCTTCCCAAACTGTCATTGTTATTTCCTCCTGAAGATAATAAATAAAAAAATCCCGGTTCCTGTCCATTTTAGGACGAGAACCGGGTCCCGCGTTACCACCTAAATTCGCAGAAAACTCGCATTCTCTGCCTCCGCAAGTGACTCCTTCCGAAACTCCGGTTTTTATCACTCCAGCACAGTAACGGGTGCCATTCCGTCGCAGCCTACTTCTGTTTCGGTGCGAAGCTCCGAGATGTATTCACATACCTTCCACCTGCGCCTCTCACCTGCCGGCTGCTCTCTGTCCGCTTCTTTGTATGCTACTGGTTCTCTTCCATGCCTTTTCCTATACTATTAGCAAGTATACAAATCCCCATTCTATTTGTCAAGGAATTTCCCCTGCATTTTAACAACTTAAAGCGTCACACCATTAATCCAGCATCGTCAATTAAATTGTCTCCGTCTGCCGCTGTTGTGGCAAGTGTATCGCATCTTTCATTCTCCGGGTGTCCGTCATGACCCTTTACCCAGTGAAAGGTCACATGATGAGGGGCTTTCGCTTCCAGAAGACGTTTCCATAAATCCACGTTTTTTACCGGCTCATTCTTTCCTCTTTTCCAGCCTTTTTTCAGCCAGGAATCAATCCAGTGCTGGTTAAAGGCATCCACAAGGTACTTGGAATCGGAATAAAGTTCTACTTCGCATGGGCGCGTCAGGGCCTCCAGCCCCACAATGGCAGCCATCAGCTCCATTCTGTTGTTTGTTGTTTTTTTATATCCCTTTGAAAATTCCCTTGTGTGAAGCTGTCCTTTTGAATCCGTATAATGAAGAACCGTTCCGTATCCACCCGGTCCGTCCGGATTTCCTCTCGCTGCACCGTCTGTATAAATTTTTACAAGCATTTTACTCTCCCTTTTTACTTTTTGTTTTTATTTTTCCCCACACGCCTGTACGCTCAAAATCTGCGGCTGCCTGAGATGCTTCCTTTACCACCTCTTTTTCATAGCCCAGCATATCGAGAAGACGAATGGCATTTCGCGTAGTTGCCATTCCCTCTTTCAGAAGATAATTGAAAATCACCTGATTCCCCTCAATTTCTTCCTCAAAGTGATAATTTGTATAAATATCTTTCAGAATATAAGAAAGCTCTATATCATGGGTTGCCGCAAATGGAAGAATCCATTTTTTATCAAGAACAGAAAGAATCCTTGAGGAAGCAGCAATTCGTTCAATGGTGTTCGTCCCTCTTAAAACCTCATCAATAATGCAGAGAAGCGGCTCTTCTTTTTTGCTTTCATCAAGAATCCGTTTCAGAGATTTGATCTCCACAATAAAATAGCTGTCTCCTCCTCCAATGTCATCACGGAGCGCCATAGAAGTCATAACCTTCAGAAACGGCGCCTGATAGGAACTCGCCGTACAGGTATAAAGCGTCTGCGCCAGAATGGCATTGACTGCCATGTTCTTTAAAAAAGTTGATTTACCGGAGGCATTGGAGCCTGTTACCAGGGTTCCTCCCTTTGCTGTAATACTATTTGCCACCGGCTCCCGGATCAGAGGGTGATACATATCTTCCACCGAAAGTTCGATTTCCTGTTCTTTATAGGGCGCAAATTCCGGCTTACACTTCAAAGGAAGAAGCTCCCGAAACGAAGCAATGGAAATGGCAGCATCCAGTTCTCCCATGTTGTCGATAAGGCTCATGATCACGTCCGCCTTATCTTTTGTTTCTTTCAAAACAGAGTTATACGCCAGAAAATCCACATGGGTGATCATTCTCACATAATCGAGAAACGCGTCCAGAAAATTATCAAAACCCTTACCAGATCCGGTTACAAAAATGGCCTTTTTCCGAAGGCTTGCGAACGCCTTCCGCGCCTCCCGGATTGCCTGCATCTGCGGCTCCACCTCTTTCCAGGAAATGTGCTTCATTTCATCTGCTGTTTTCAGCATTCCCAGAAGATTGGAAAAACAATCCATGTAAACTTCCGTTATCTTTCGGGATTTTCCCGCATAATAACCGGAAATGTTTCCTGTGCACAGCACAAGAAATATAAGCATCCCCGGAAGCGGAGCCAACGGAACAACAACAAATAAAGTAAAGAGAAGAACCAGCAGCATTGCCACATGGATTCCCGTTTTAATTGTGGGTGCTTCCTTCAGAGCCAGAACGGTATCGGAAAGAGAACCAAGTCTTGTTTTTCCCACCCGGAAAAGGCAGAGCTGCATTTCCACACGCTCCTTTTCATGAGTGGCAAAAAACTCGACAAGCCTGTCTCTTCTCTTCATTTCTTCTTCTGAAAAAACAGGGCGGCGCATCATATCATAGAGAACGTCCTCTCCCGGTGAAGAAACCGTCTGATTGACCAGCATATACACTCTGTCCATATCAAGGTCATTCCATGTAATGTCGTCAATGACAAAGCCTTCTTTTTCCCTTCTTCTGAAATAATGAGAAATCCTCTCTATATCTCCTGTTTCGTATTCCTGCTCCGGCACATTTCCATAAATACGCCGTACCTTCCTCTCAATATTTCGTTTCTGCTTTCTATTTTCATGAAAAATTAAAAGTGCAAACAGCAGGACAAAGCCTGCTGCGCACAAAACTGCTATTACATTTGGATTCAAATTTTTTCCTTTCCGGTGTTTATACCCAATCTACAAAAAACATATGGTCTTTATAAAGGAACTTGTCCACCCTGTCAAAGTCTAAAGGCTGCTGCCAGAAGCTTTCTTCCATCATAAAATACTTGAAATTGAAATCTTTTCTGTCAAATCCCTTCAAAGTTCTCGGTTTTTTATATTTCACATAATTATTGAAAATTTCAAGCGCTTCGTCTGCTGCCTGATATGCCAGTGTTCTGTTGTAGAAGCTTCCATTCAGACGTCTTAAAAGCGCCCCGTCCCTTACAGGAGAGTATTGTGGATATTTATAAATCTTCGGATCTCCCTGTTCATAAAGAACCATTCGTAAATCGGAAGGGAATTCCCTCGTCGGGTCTATGGTTCTGTTCAGGATACAGAGGGCAACTGCCTCCATACCGATTAAGCCCTGGTCTCCTGCCTCAGCTTCACAGATGGCGGCCAGCAGATCTCTGTCTGTCTTTTCTCCGTTTGCCACACCGGGATGGGTTGCAAACTCTCTCGCGAGATAATAATATCTTCCGTTTTTCGGGTCGTATGCTTTTACATACCCACCGTACTCATCATGTACGGTATACTGGTATTTGCCTCCGCCTCCGGAACCATTTACTTCTGTTACAACACCGTTTTCGTCTGCCTTGTATTTTTTGCCGCCCATATTGAAGGTCTTATTAACATACATGACTCCTTTTTTGTCAAAGTAATATTTTTTACCTTCGATAGTGGACCATCCAATATGTGCATGTCCGTCTTTCGGATTAAAGTAATACCTCTTGCTTCCAAGTGTCTTAAATCCAGACTGACACCGTTCTCCGGAGCTTCCCATAAAATAGTAGTAATACTTGCCTATTTTACGAACGCCCTTATACATGACTCCCTTGTTGTCTGCATAGTAGGTTTTTCCTCCCACTGTAAACCATCCTGACAGGGCACGTCCGTCCGAAGGACTGAAATAATACTGCTTATCACCCAGTTTCGTAAATCCCTTTTTACAGCGGTAACCGGATTTTTCCGGATCTGAGTGTCCCATAAAATAGTAATAATACTTATCTACCTTACGGACACCTTTATACATAATTCCTGTTTTGCGGTCGAAAAAGCGGTGATTTCCTTTGTCGTATGCCCACCCCTTTGTCATCATACCGTTTCCGGGATTAAAATAACGGATATTTCCCCGCCCATCACTCCAGAAACCGGTAGCCATATATCCTTTCGGACCATATTGCCTAGAAAAATATCTGAGGTAATTTCCCCATTTGTCTTTCTGCCAGCCGATTACCTGCTCGCCAGTCTCAAAATCAAAAAGATATTTTTTTCCATTTATGTTCTTCCAGCCTTTTAATTTAGAGCCGTCTTTTTTTATGTAATAGCCCTTTCCGTTGATCATTTTAAAGCCTTCTGATGCCGCTTTTACTTCTTTAGGCAAAGAAGTAACTGCCAGAGATGCGGACATAAGAAGCAACGCCACAAACACTCCGCGCAGCCATATCTTCCAGACTGTCTTTTTTGAATTGCAGCTTTTTCCTGAATTGTACACGCTTTCTTCTCCCTTTCCAATCTTATTTATTACAAAATTGTTACATACATTATACTAAACTCTCATATCTCTGTCAATGCAATTTCTTTTTCCTTTTTCGTCACACATTTTCCTTTTCTTCATAAGATAAAGTGTACACCAATTCTGGAGGCTTTAAATATGAGTGATTTAGCTGCTACAAACTGTGGATGTGGCGAAGAAAGAACCAGTTGCGGATGCGGCTGCGAAACAAACTGCGGCTGTGGATGCGGAAATAACAGCGGAGGAAATAACTTCCCTGGATTCGGAAACAACTCCTGCAGCTGTATTCTCTGGATCATCATTCTTTCCTGTCTGTGCGGCAACGGTAGCTGGGGAAACAACTGGAACTGCGGATGCGGAAATAACGGCGGAGGCTGTGATTCCTGCTGGATCCTGATTATTCTCCTTCTTCTGTGCGGAAACAACGGCTGCGGCTGCTGATTTCCAGTTCTGAACAGTGGGGCAGAGGCTTAACTCCTCTGCCTCCTTTTCTTTTGCTCCTGAAATCTCTGATGCTTTTTCTTTTTTTCCAGACATTCCGTGTCCAGTTCATAAAAGGCATTCCCCTCTATCACAAGCTTTCCTGTTTTTCTTCCTTTTTCTTTTTCCAGTTTCTTTTCCATAGGGCTCTCCAATATCTTCTTTGTATATTATATGAAATTTCAGACACCGAAGTCAAAACACCTTTTATTCCGGTTATATTCTCTGTTTTTTTAACATACAATGAAGGAAAAAGGATTTTATATGGAACAGGATTTTCTTTCTCAGACAGCTCTCGACCAGATTACAGGAAGTGATACTACTCAGTTTCTAAAAGCAGCAGTTCCTTATCTGCCGCCAAAAGCTCAGCAGCTCTTTTCTGTTTACGCCAAAGCGCAGGAGCTTTTCAATACGATTTCTGTCTTTTCCGGACAAAAACAGGACAGCCAGCTTCATGCAGCTTCTCTTAATATGACAGACCCTCTCGATGCCTTAAACGACATTCGCCGCTTCTGTTACGGAAAAAGCCGGCAGCAGCTCGACCAGATTTTAAATACTATGGCAATCTTTCAAATGGCACAGCTTATGAAATAAAGGAGGATTTTGCGTTATGAACGAAGACCTGAAAAATAATCCAAAGCTTTCCGGCATCGACCCGGAAAAGCTCTCCATGCTCCAGGGACTTGCACAGAAAGGTTCCGGTATGAGTCCTTCCGACCTTCTTCCCTTTCTCATGCAGTCTGCCAATCAGGGAAAAAGTAATGGGCTTCATTTTAACCAGCAGGAAATTTCTGCTATCCTTGAGGTCATGAAAATGGGGAAATCTCCTGAGGAGACAGCAAAAATTGACAGGATTGTAAGTATGATGAAGATGATAAAATAAGGAAAAACAACAGCCCCATGAACTCATGGGGCTGTACGTCAGTCTTTTCTGTATATTCCTTCCATAATGCACTCTCTTAACATTACAAGTGCGTGTGCTGCTGCCTGCTCTCTTATTTTTCCTCTGTTTCCTGTAAAATGAAATTCCCGTGTCTCAACTTTTCCATTATAGCAGCAACCCATAAATACAGTTCCTACAGGCGTTTCCTTTGTGCCGCCGTCCGGTCCCGCAAGCCCTGTAACAGAAAGACAAATATCTGCGCCGGAAACTATGCAGCCGCCTTTTGCCATTTCCTTTGCACATTTTGCAGAGACAGCTCCCTCTGTTTTCAGAGTGGATTTTTTCACTCCCACACATTTGCGCTTCGCCTTATTGCTGTAAGTTACATATCCATGTGAAAATACCTGTGACGCTCCCGGAACGTTTACGATTCTTGACGCCACTGCGCCTCCTGTACAGGATTCTACAAGGGCAAGTCCAAGATTCTGGTCTTTTAACATATCCACTACCGCTTCTTCCAGAGTTTTGTTTTCCTCTGTTGCAAAGATATTTTTTCCAAAGCGTTTTTTCAGTTCCCGCACAACCGGCTTGATCATCTTTTTACATTCTTTTTCATCTGCGCCCTTTGCTGTAATGCGAAGATGCACTTCTCCTGTCTTGGCATAAGGGGCGATCGTCGGATTCGTCTGGCTCTCAATTAAATCCTGGATTTCTTCCGCCACCTGACTTTCTCCGATGCCGCATATTTTTACCATCTGAGAATAAATGATTTCCGGCTGTTTTTTTCGAAGGAAAGGATATACCTCGTCCTCAAACATTGGCTTCATCTCGTTTGGAGGTCCTGGAAGAAGAATCGCGGTTTTGCCGTTTTTTTCGATGATCAGTCCCGGAGCCGTTCCATTGTGATTATCCAGAACAAGGGCTCCCTCCGGAACAAGAGCCTGCTTATAATTATTGGAAGTGATCCTGCGCTTTTTATCATTTTTTTCGTACTGCTTCATGTAGGCTTCTATGCGCTCTCTGGAATGGGCATCTTCCACAAGAGGAAGCCCCATCACTTCTGCCGTCACTTCCTTGGTGATGTCGTCCTCTGTTGGTCCAAGACCTCCTGTGAGAATTACAACATCAGAGCGTTCAAGCGCCGTGCGGATCGTCTCCTTCATTCTCTCTTCATTATCACCCACTACCGTCTGATAATATACGGAAAGTCCAAGCAGCGCACATTTTTCTGAAAGATATGCGCTGTTCGTATTTACAATGTTTCCCAATAAAATTTCCGTACCCACGGATATAAATTCTGTAATCATTGGTACTCCTTTCTGCCAGGTATTATTCCTGCATGGACAGAACCTTTCTGTTCTGTAAAATATAAGTTAAAAGAGAAATCACAGTGAGGGCAACAGACAGCCAGACAAAGATTTCCTCCACTACGCTCCAGATTCCACCCAGATTGAGAATCAGAAGAATGATCATGATCATCTGAGATACCGTCTTAAATTTTCCCCAGTAATTTGCTGCAATGACCACGCCGTTTTCTGCCGCGATCAGGCGGAATCCGCTGATGATAAATTCTCTTGCAATAATCACAATGACAACCCAGGCTTCCAGGCGCTTCATCTCGATCAGACAGATCAGCGCAGAGCATACAAGAAGCTTGTCTGCAAGCGGGTCCATAAATTTTCCGAAATTCGTCACAAGATTATGTTTTCTTGCCAGATAGCCGTCAAACCAGTCTGTAATGCTTGCCGCAGCAAAAATCCCAAAAGAAATATACCGGTTCGCTTCTCCGCCCCAGCCTGTGAGCATAAAAATCACAAGAAAAGGAACCATGATCATTCTTGCTACCGTTAATTTATTCGGTGTATTCATCTGCCAACACTCCTATCAAATCATATTCCATTGCCCCGGTTACACGGACTCTTGCAAAGTCGCCTGTCACAAGAAGCTCGCCTGTCTGTACAAAAATATATCCGTCAACCTTCGGGGCATCTCCGTAAGTTCTCGCAATGTAGGCGCTTTCTCCGGAAACTTTTCCTTCTATCATTACAAGAAGCTCCTGACCGATACGCTCCGTTCCCTTATCATAGGAAACCTCCTGCTGAAGTTCCATAAGAGCGTCTCTTCTCTCTTCTTTTACTTCCTCCGGAATCTGTCCCTCCATAGAAGCTGCCGGAGTATCCTCTTCTGCTGAATAAGTAAAGACTCCAAGTCGATCAAATTCCATTTCGTCCACAAATTCCATCAAAGTCTCATGATCTTCCTCTGTCTCTCCCGGAAATCCGGTGATCAGAGTCGTACGAAGCACAATATCCGGGATTTCCTCCCGAAGCTTCTGAACTTTCTCTGTCAGCTCTTTTCGTGTTGTCCTTCTTCCCATTCTCTTTAATACCGCATCGCTTGCATGCTGGATCGGAAGATCAAGATAATGACAGATTTTCGGCTCTTCCCTCATAGTCTGGATCAATTCGTCATAAATCTCCTCCGGATAACAGTACAAAATACGGATCCAGCGGATTCCCTTTACCTTACAAAGTTCTTTCAAAAGACGGTGAAGAGACTTTTCTCCATATAAATCTTTTCCGTAAAGAGTGGTTTCCTGGGCTACAAGGATCAGCTCTTTTACCCCCTGCTCTGCCAGTTCTTCTGCCTGACGGATCAGGCGCTCCATTGGAACGCTTCGAAACTTTCCGCGAAGCTTTGGAATAATACAGTAAGTACAGTGCTTGTCGCAGCCTTCTGCAATTTTTAAGTAAGCAAAGTGACCGCCTGTTGTCAGCACACGTTTTCCCTGATCCGGCACAAGATAATCAATATCCTTATACTCCTGATAATGACGTCCTGCCACGGCTTCTTCTACAGCTTTTAAGATCTCTCCGTAGGAAGTTGTGCCGAGAACCGCGTCCACCTCCGGAATTTCTTCAATAATCTCCTGTTTATATCTCTGCGCCATACACCCTGTTACAATGAGGACCTTACAGGTTCCTGCCTTTTTGTATTCTGCCATCTCCAGTATGGTTTCCACACTCTCCTCTTTGGCATCGTGAATAAAACAGCAGGTATTGATGATGATCGCCTCTGCCTCATTTTCATCGTCTACAATCTCATGCCCGGCTCTTGTAAGAACACCAAGCATATCCTCGGAATCTACAAGGTTCTTGTCACAGCCTAATGATACAAATAATAATTTCATAAGTTCTCCTAATGTACACAAAGGCTGCATAAAGCAGCCTTCTTTTTTCTTACGCCTCCTGAGTTTTTGCCTCTGCTGCTACCTCTTCTGTATTTTCAGAAGCTGCTTCTGCAGATGTTTCTTCCTCTTCATGAATATCTTCAAGGATTTTTACTTTTCCTTTATAAAGCTCGTCAATGGCAATGGAAAGAGGTTTTTTGCCTGCTGCGCCTTCTACCATAGGTTCAGAACCTGCAATGATCTGACGGGCACGCTTACTTGTTGCAAGAACGAGGGAATAACGGCTGTTTATCAGCATTGTGTTGTCGTCGTCCTCTGTGTTTGTGTTGATTGCCTCGATTAACTCGGAATAAGATGGATGTATCATATATGTTCTCCTTTCAATAATAAAAATACCATTATTTATTTAAACTGTCTGGACTCTTCCTGGATTTTGGAAATAAATTCCTGATTTCTCCAGGAACGGGCATGTTCGCTCTGAATGATCCTGTGAAGCTCGTCCACGCAGTCTTCCAGAACATCATTAACAAGCAGATAATCGTAATGGTGCATTCCCTCTGCCTCTTCGCTTGCTCTCGCAAGGCGTTCTGCAATAACCTCCGGCGTTTCTGTTCCTCTGTCTGTCAGACGGCGTTTCAGCTCCTCTACAGTAGGAGGCGTTACAAATACAAGAACTGCCTCAGGATTTTTCTCTTTTACCTTCATTGCGCCCTGTATCTCAATTTCCAAAATCACGTCTTTTCCTGCAGCAAGCTGTTCTTCCACGTAAAAACGGGGAGTGCCGTAATAATTCTCCACATACTGCGCATACTCGATCAGAGCATCTTCCTCTATAAACTTTTCAAACTCTTCTTTCGTGCGGAAAAAATATTCTCTTCCGTCCTCCTCGCCAGGGCGCGGCTTTCTTGTGGTCACTGAGATGGATAATGCGTAATTATCGTATTTTTCCAGCAGGCGTTTCATAACCGTCCCTTTTCCCGCTCCGGAAAAACCGGATACTACAACTAAAACTCCTCTACTCATGCACCTCTCCCCTTTCTTCATAATCATATATTTCTGCAAATCTTCTGGCAATGGTCTCCGGCTGCAGGGCGGAAAGAACAAGATAATCGTCAGAGGTTACAATTACCGCCTTTGTCTTTCTTCCCTGAGTGGCGTCAATTAAAGTTCTCGTTCCCTTTACGCTTTGTACCATACGCTTTACCGGTGCGGCGTCCGGGCTTACCACAGCCACGATCTTCTGCGAATTTACCACATTGCCGAACCCTATATTTATCAGCTTTGCCATCTGTATTTACCTTCTTTATTCAATATTCTGGATCTGTTCTCTGATTTTCTCGATTTCTGTCTTTAAATCAATGGCTATATTGGAAATAGTCAGATCGTTTGATTTCGACAGAATCGTATTCGCTTCCCGGTTCATCTCCTGCGCCATGAAATCCAGTTTTCTTCCGATGCCTTCATCCTCTTCCAGCATTTTTTTCATCCCCTGGATATGGCTTCTTAAACGCACTGTTTCCTCATCGTTGCATATTTTATCGGAAAACAGCACTACTTCTGCAGCAATACGGGAATCGTCTATCTGACTGTCAGAAAGAAGTTCTTTTGTCTTTGCCTCAAGCTTCTCTCTGTATGCCTTTACAACCTCAGGAGAGCGTTCCTGTACAAGAACCACTTCTCTGTCAAGACCGTCCAGTTTTTCCTGAAGGTCCTTCTTTAAATTCTCTCCTTCGCGCTTTCTTGTCTCTACAAAATGTTCGCACGCTTCCCGAAGAGGCGGTTCCAGATAGCCCCAGAGCGCATCTTCATCTACAGACTGTTCCTCCATAGTGAATACTTCCGGATACCTTGAAAGAGAAGATACGGAAACGTCATTCTTCAAATTGAAATCCTCTTCCATGCTCTTAAGATAGCCAAGATATTCTCCTGCAAGGTCTTTATTATATTTTAAAACTACTTTATTCAGGGTGTAATCCTCATAGGTAATAAATACGTCTACTTTTCCCCTGTGTATATAAGTTTTCATCAGGCTGCGGATCTCACCTTCAAAAAAACTCAGCTTTTTCGGCATCTTGATATTCATATCCAGATACCTGTGATTTACGGATTTCAGTTCTACTGTGATTTTCCGCTCACTGGTTATTACTTCCGCACGGCCAAAGCCGGTCATACTTCTAATCATCGTCTGTCTCCTTGGCAACTTTACATACAGATTTATTATAATTCATTCTAAAACCCTAGTCAAACCCTTTTTTCATGTGTTATACTAAAGAGCAATGATCCTGCGCTGTTTTAAACAGCGTATTTACGTGAAAGGAGTATCGTTATGGCTTTTGACGGAATTACCATCGCCGCAATGGTCCGGGAATTAAATAATAATCTCGCCGGAGGGCGTATCAATAAAATCGCGCAGCCGGAAGGTGACGAGCTTATGATCACAGCCAGAGGCACGGAAGGTCAGAAACGCCTTCTTCTCTCTGCAAGCGCCTCCCTTCCTCTTATATATTTCACAGAAAAAAACAAGATCAGTCCCCTCACTGCCCCAAACTTCTGTATGCTTTTAAGAAAACATATCGGAAGCGCAAGGATTGCAGGAATCCGGCAGCCGGGGCTGGAACGTGTTGTAGAATTTGATCTGGAACACTTAAACGAGCTTGGAGATCCATGCAAAAAGGTATTAATCCTCGAGCTTATGGGAAAACACAGCAATCTTATTTTCTGTGATGACAAAAACATGATCCTTGACAGCATCAAGCACGTTTCCTCCCACATGAGTTCTGTACGTGAAGTCCTTCCCGGAAGAGAATACTTTATCACAAAAACACAGGATAAGTGGAACCCTCTTACTATTACACAGGAAGAATTTCTGGAACACGTATGCAAAAAACCGGTTTCTGCTGCAAAGGCGCTTTATTCCTCCCTTACCGGATTAAGCCCTGTTATCGCGGAAGAGCTTTGTTACCGGGCGTCCATAGATGGAAACGACGCCATGCTGTCCCTTAACGAAGTTTCCTGCATCCATCTCTATCACACGCTTCAGCGAATGATGGAAGATGTAAAAGAAGGAAATTTTACCCCGAACATTATCTATCGGGGAGAAGAGCCTGTAGAATACGGCGTATTTCTTTTTCAGCAGTATGGTCCGGAATATCATTCTGTCTCCTTTGACAGTGTTTCTTCTATGCTGGAAACGTATTACGCGTCAAAAAATATTCTGACACGTATCCGTCAGAAATCTGCAGATCTTCGAAAAATCGTACAGACTGCCCTGGAGCGCAACCGAAAAAAACTGATTCTTCAGCAGAAACAGATGAAGGACACGGCAAAAAAAGAAAAATACAGGGTTTACGGGGAACTGATCAACACTTACGGATACAATCTTCCGGAGGGAAGCAAGTCTCTTCAGGCATTGAATTACTATACGAATGAGGAAATCACCATTCCTCTTGATGAAACGCTTACCCCTGCCCAGAATTCTAAAAAATATTTTGACAGGTACACAAAGCTGAAACGTACAGAAGAGGCGCTTACCACACAGATTGCAGATACAGAAAGCGAAATCGAACATCTGGACTCCATCTCCAACGCCCTTGATATTGCCCGTTCTGAGAGCGACCTCGCCCAGATTAAAGAGGAGCTTACCCAGTACGGCTACATCAGACGCCATTACTCCGGCAAAAAAGGAGCAAAAATGCAGGCAAAATCAAAGCCCTTCCACTACATATCAAGCGACGGCTTTGACATTTACGTAGGAAAAAACAATTTCCAGAATGATGAACTCACCTTTAAGTTTGCAACAGGAAACGACTGGTGGTTCCACGCAAAAAAAATGGCAGGCTCCCATGTGGTTGTAAAAACAAAAGACGGCGAGCTGCCTGACCGCACCTTTGAGGAAGCGGGGCGCCTTGCTGCCTACTATTCCAAAGGACGTACTGCCCCCAAAGTAGAAATTGACTATATTCAGAAAAAACATGTAAAAAAACCGGGCGGAGCCAAGCCGGGATTTGTTGTATACTACACAAACTATTCCCTGATGGCAGAGCCGGATATTTCTCAGTTAAAAGAAGCATCGGAGGATTGAAACACTTATGAGTATCTTAAACGTAGAACACCTGACACACGGTTTTGGAGACCGCGCCATTTTCAATGATGTCTCCTTCCGTCTTTTAAAAGGAGAGCACATCGGTCTTGTCGGCGCAAACGGCGAAGGAAAATCCACCTTTTTTAATATTGTGACAAATCATCTCATGCCGGACGAGGGAAAAATCGAATGGGCAAAAAACGTGCGCGTGGGATACCTTGACCAGCACACTGTCCTCACAAAAGGAATGACCATTCGCGATGTCTTAAAATCTGCTTTTTCCTGGCTTTTTGAACAGGAAACACGAATGAATGAAATCTGCGATGCCCTGGGAGACGCCTCTCCTGAGGAAATGGACAAAATGATGGAGGAACTCGGAACCATTCAGGACAACCTGACTCTTCACGATTTTTATGTAATTGACGCAAAGGTGGAGGAAGTTGCCCGTGCGCTCGGACTTCTTGATATTGGTCTTGAACGCGATGTTACGGATTTAAGCGGCGGTCAGAGAACAAAAGTATTACTCGGAAAGCTGCTCCTGGAAAAACCGGACATTCTCCTTCTTGACGAGCCTACGAACTACCTTGACGAAGAACACATTGCATGGCTGAAACGTTATCTTCTTGATTATGAAAACGCCTTTATCCTTATCTCCCACGATATTCCGTTTTTAAACGAGGTAATCAACCTTGTTTATCATATGGAAAATCAGGAGCTGAACCGATACGTTGGCAATTACGACCATTTCCAGGAAGTTTATGCCGTGAAAAAAGCGCAGCTTGAAGCAGCTTACCGCCGTCAGCAGCAGGAAATCAGTGAATTAAAGGATTTCGTTGCAAGAAACAAAGCACGCGTTTCCACAAGAAACATGGCAATGTCACGACAGAAAAAGCTGGATAAGATGGATGTGATCGAACTGGCAGCAGAAAAACCAAAACCGGAATTTCACTTTAAAACAGGCCGTACTCCCGGCAAGTATATTTTTGAGACAAAAGACCTTG
Source organism: uncultured Blautia sp. (assembly GCA_900540785.1). GTDB lineage: Bacteria > Bacillota > Clostridia > Lachnospirales > Lachnospiraceae > Blautia_A. Next base: position 22,306 of record UQHF01000028.1, on the reverse strand, counting down.
TGATCGGCTATCAGGAACCTCTCTCCAAACCAATTTCCATCGCTATGGAGCGCGGACATAAAATCGCTCTTGTCGGTGCAAACGGAATCGGAAAAACAACACTTTTAAAAAGTATTCTGGGGCTGATTCCTTCCTTAAAAGGTTCCTGTGAGCTCGGGGAAAATCTCCAGATCGGATATTTTGAACAGGAAGTAAAAGGTGACAATAAAACAACCTGTATTGATGAAATCTGGGCGGAATTTCCTTCCTACACCCAGTATGAGGTGCGCTCTGCCCTTGCAAAATGCGGACTTACCACAAAGCACATCGAAAGCCAGGTACGCGTATTAAGCGGAGGCGAGCAGGCAAAGGTACGTCTCTGTAAACTTGTAAACAAAGAGACAAATATCCTCCTTCTCGACGAGCCTACAAACCATCTTGATGCAGATGCAAAAGAAGCTTTAAAGCAGGCTTTAAAAGAATATAAGGGCAGTATCCTTCTCATCTGCCATGAACCGGAATTCTACAGAGATGTGGTATCTGAGGTGTGGGACTGCAGCAAATGGACAACAAAAATTTTATAAGTTTTCATAAAAATTCATAAATAAAAAATCCCCGGTTCAACTGCTGAGGAGACTGTCAAAAGCTATATTTTAGCTCCGACTTCTGGCAGTCACTTCACCAAACCGGGGATTTTTATGTTTTTTATAAAGAGATTCAATAATGCGGACACATTCTTCTTCACCCAACACGCTGCTGTTCAGACAAATATCATAATTTTCCGCGTTGCCAAAAGCGTTTCCGGAATAGTGATTATAATAAGCCGCACGATTTTTATCTACTTTTCTAATCAGATTCAGCACCTCTCCTGACGCTTCTTTATATTCTTCCACAATCCGTTTTTTCCTTGTATCCATATCTCCGTAAATAAAAACCTTAATTACATTTTTTCGGTTTTTTAATACGAAATCCGCACATCTTCCAACAATGATACAGGAACCCTTGTCTGCAATTCCCTGTATGATTTTTGCATTGTGCTCAAATACACGGTCGTCTATTGACGCCTGTCTGGATACACCTTCTGCCAGATCGGTAAGCAGCGGGTTTGATTTTTTCTTTTCGTAATCCTCGAAAAATGAGCGTTCTATTGAACTTGTATCTGCCGCCATCTCGATAATCTCTCTGTCGTAAAAAGGAATTTCCAACTCCTTTGACAGGCGCATTGCAATGCGTCTTCCTCCGCTTCCATACTGACGGCTTATCGTGATAATTGCAGATTTTTCTTTTGCTGTTTCCTCATTTTCTGTTCCGTCATGATGAAATTCTCCAGCCCATTCAAATCCTTTTTTCGCCATAATAACAGCAATGATTTCATTGATAACAGCAGCCGCCGCTATGGTTCCCTGGATGATCTGCGCGCATTCCGGAGCCGGTTTTGTAAGAACAGAAACTGCGATTCCGGTAAACACAAGGGAGACGCCGGAATGAGGAAGCAGAGTAAAACCAAGATATTTTTTTACTGTTTCCGGAGATTTCGTAATGGAAGCTCCGAAGTATGCTCCGAAATATTTGCCCAGAGCTCTCGCAATAATGTAAACAGCCGTAAATAATCCTGCTCCAAGAATCAAATGATAATCAAGCGGCGCTCCCAGATTTAAAATAACAAGTATCATGGCAACTCCCAGAACCGGATTAAAAACTCTCATAATCTGTTCCAGACGTTCTTCACTTACTATATTGGAAAATGCTGCAGAAAACGCCATACCAATCAACATAAAATTTAAAACTGGCTTTGGCATTACTCTGTTGTTAAAGAAAAATCCTACGGCTGACGCCAGCAAAATCGTCACAATCACAAGAAGCAAAGTTACTTTATCACTTGTTTTTTTCTTTAAAATAAATCCTGCAATTACTCCGCATACAACACCGATGATCAGCGGAAGCAGCACTACAAGGACAATCATGTATGCTGGCAGACTTCCGGCTGACAAATTACCTGCGACGATTGCAATCGTTGTGAAAAATACAACACAACCTACAATATCATCAAGTGCAGCCATTGGAATCAGCGTTTTCGTTACAGGTCCGTCTGTTTTAAATTCACGTACAATAGAAAGTGCCGGAGCCGGTGCTGTCGCAAGAGCAATTCCACCAAAAATAAAACTTAAATACAGAGGAATATCTGTAATATAAAATACGATTCCAAAAACGAATGACACGAAGAGAAACGTGCCAAGTGACTGCGTTAACGTTGTGATAATAATAGATTTTCCGGATTTTTTAATTTTGTTCCATACAAGCTCCGTACCAATCATCAAACCAACTGCACATTCCAAAATATGTACCAGAACCTGATACCACTGCGCGTCTAAAATCTCCTGACTCATAAAGGAAAAAGCATGTGGTCCCAACAGCATTCCTGCAATAAGCCAGCCTAAAATTGCCGGTAATTTTACTTTTGACACCAGTTTTCCTACTAAAAATGCGAGAACTACTGTCAAAACAAGTCTTAAAATCAAGATTCCCATAATTACTGTTCACTTCCTGTTTTCTTTTTTTCTATTAAACCATATAATGCAATATCCAGCATTTCCGACAGCTTATTTTCATGAGCTTCAATCAGTGTACTCATCTCTTCATCTTTACAGTCCATGCTTCGGAAATAACTGTTGTACATCTCCTGAAACAGCATCAGATAATCTACTGCCTTGCGGACAGACACTCCCTCTCTCACTTCCATCTGTAACAGCAGTTCCTGATAACGCCCCCTCACGCATTCATCATATCCCCGCCTTAACTGCCTCAATTCTTTTATAAGATGGACAGGGGGCATCAGAATGCTGTTAAAAAAAATCTGCCTGTAATAGGGATTTTCTCTGAAAAAATCTTGTCTCCCATTTAATAACTGTTTTATTTTCCCCTGCATCGTCTCAGCATCGCAGGCAATCGACCGTATGTGTTCCGTCATTTTGTCATAGCACTGGCTGACACAGATCAGATACAACTCATCCTTATTCTTAAAATTATGATAAATCAACCCCTTTGAAATTTGATTCTCACTGCAGATTGTATTTAAAGATGCAGCTTCATATGTTTTTGTACCAAACTCTGCAATCGCCGCCTGAATAATTTTCTCACAGGTAAGCTTTGTCTTCTCCTCTTTTTTCATAAGTCCTCCTTTCTTGACTGTGTAGTCAATAATATCATAAATAAACCATATGGTCAATAATACCTAATGGAAAACAAATAAAATCTTCCCATATAATATTCATTAAAAATACTACTTGAGAAGATTTTAAATACTTGAACCTATTTATTTTATATATTTATGTACTTCTTTTATAACCATTTCTACAATTCTGCTTATATCATTTCCTCCCATATCCATTTTTGTCATATTCACCTGCTCTTTTAAGGTCATCCTAGCTTTTCCCACACTGGAAAACAGTTCCATTTTCTTTTCCGTTTCCTGTTTTACAGCTTCAACCGCTGCTGGAATCAAATCTATAATTCCCTTATTCATATATTGAAACTTTCGAAATTCCGCCTCTACTGCCGCTACATTAATATCTGTAAAAATATTAACTTTACTGATTCCTTCCTGTATGGCCCTCCTAAAGTCCATATCTGTCAGCCCGGACCCTCCATGAAGAACAAGTGGAACTTTCACAGTTTCAGAAATCTCACGAATTCGCTGAAAATCCAGTTTTGGCGGCATTTTATAAGCGCCGTGTGCAGTTCCCACGGCTATCGCAAGCGCATCCACACCTGTTTTCTCCACAAAATCTTTTGCCATTTGAGGTTCCGTATAGAACTGAGAAGGATCTCCTAATTTTGATGTACCTTCAGCCGAACCTTCATTATCTCCCACATGTCCCAGTTCTCCCTCTATAGTCGCCCCATAAGAATGAGCAATTTCCGCCATTTCTCTTACCTTATTCACATTTTTTTCATAAGAATCTGTAGAACAGTCATACATCACAGAAGTAAATCCCAATTCTAACGCTTTTATACACGTTTCTTTATTTAAACCGTGATCCAGATGAATTACCACTGGAACATTTGCCTTTTTCGCCATAGGAATCAAATAATAAGATACTTCTTCCAGTGGTCCATAAGGAAAAAGTACTTCTGCAGTTCCCATGATAACTGGAGAACGCATACTCTCTGCCGCCGCTATAATTCCTCTTGCTAATTCAAGATTTACTGCATTAAACAATCCTACGGCATATTTCCCTTTTTGGGCAGGAATTAAAACCTGATTCATATTTACCAGCATATTTTCTCTCCTCTAACTTTGTTTTTCCCAACCGCTGCAAATCTTTTTTCTCAATTCCGAAAAGCTTACCAGTCCTCCAAGCGCATCATACGAAGCGACACAGCACGCACCTGTTCCAGTTGCCAGCTCCATACATTCTTTTATTGTACATCCTTCCAACATTGCCGTCAGAAATGCCGCAATACTTGTATCTCCTGCTCCTGTTGCTGAAAGTAATTTTTCCGGAATATAACTTTTTTCAAAGCCTTCTCTTTCTGCCCATACCTTACAATCAAGCCCCAATCTTTGTGGAATTTCCATAAGCTTTTTCTCCGAAGCTGTTCTGTAATACATTCCCTTTGCTCCACATTTAATAACAAGAACCTTGGTCCCAAGTTTCATACATACATCTGCAAGAGGCATTACATCATTTTTTATATCAATAACATCTGTAATATCTCTCCCATTACTCTTTTTCTGCCACGCTAAAAAGCGTTCTCTGTCCAGCATATAGCATAATTCTTCTACACTCGGCTCAAAAAAATCAACATACGGCATAATTTTTTGCAAAATACGATACCAATTTTCTTTTCCCGCATCTCCCTCCGGATCAACAGATGCCATGTCAAGAGAAACCGCACACCCTGCCATTTTCACCTTTTCTAAAAGTTTCTTTATCCCTTCTCCTTCATTGGCATACATTGTTTTCATAAGAGGCGGATACCCAAAATGAAACAACGCACATTCTTTTAAACAGGAAAAAGAAATATCCTTTTCGCAAAATGTATCATTTGTACCTGGATTATGTAAAAATATCCTGTCTATTCCAGGTATTGCCAAAATCACAGAGTATGATGTGGATTCTCCTCTTTTTACAATAATTCCATCTCCCGCATCGTATTCTTTTAACTCCTTTTGGATCATAGCGCCAAAGGCATCATTTCCAACTTTACCGATGAGAGAAACATCTGCACCAAGAATTTTCATAGCCAGCCCTGTATTCGCTACTGCTCCGCCAATATGTACATCTGCCTCTGATACATTCACCGACTTTCCCGGAGTCAAAAACTTTTCTATCCTACTTACCTTCTCATTTCGAAATACAGGTGTTATATCCAGACAAATATGACCTGCTACAATTACCTTTTTTTTCACTGTCTCACCTCTTTTTCTCCATATACAACTGAATTCCTTCTGTCACTGCTTTATGATCCAGAAGGTGCGGCAACCCCGATACACAAACAGACCCTATAACACAGCCCTCCTTTAATCGAATTGGAAAGCCGCCTCCACATGCCGCATACTCATCAGGATTTAACAGCCAGTCTTTTTGTAAATCTTCTTGATTTTTCTCTAATTCCAAAAACGCGCGTAAGGTGCTCATTTCTTTCATATGAACCATATTCGCTTTCCGGCAGAGCCATTTTTTATGAAATTCTCCTGTTCCATCAGGATAATAAGAAAAAACCTCTTTTTCATTAATTTTGATCATAACACTTAATGGACCCGGAAATTTTTTATTGTTTTCTACTATTGTTAAGCCAAGGCGCAGCATATCTTCCTGATTTACTGTTTCAAACTGCATATCCTTTTCCTGCCGCAGACAAATTTCATATAATTCGCTATCCATATTGTTAGCACCCCCTTATACTGATTTTCTCAGAAATTTATATGTATATTCTCTTTCCAGTCTCTGCTGACTGATAAAGAGCATCTATAACTTTTACCGTTTCAAGTGCATCATTTATATCTGTCATTACATGTCCGTTACAAATAATCGCCTCTGAAAATGCCTGAATTTGAGAAGCATAGATATTTTCCCAATTATATAAAAGCTCTTTACCCATATCATCGCTTTTACGACTCTGCTGACTTTGATATTTCTCACATTCTCCTGATACGTTTAAATAAACCTTTCCTTTTCCTTCCTGTCCGATCGTTCCCTGTGCAAGAATACTTCCTTTTGTCCCATACATTTCCAACATCCCTTTCGCAGCTTCATCGGGAACATTAAAATGTACATCAACATAACAGCACGTTCCTTTTTTCATATGCAAAAGACAGTCTGCGGAGTCATCAACTTCATATGTAAAGGTTTTCGTAGAGATGTCTCCAAATACCCATTCTACTTCATCTTCTAAAAGATAACGCAATAAATCAATACAATGCGTTCCCATATCGACAAGAGCGCCTCCTCCTGCCATTTTCCTGTTTTGTCTCCAGTTACCCTGCATATCAGGAAACCAGCAATTTAACTGTGCCCTGCAGCTTACAATTTCTCCAATCGTTTTTTCTTTTATTAAATTCTTCATCATTTCATGCACCGGATGATGGCGCATTACCATTGCAACACCTGCCTTTTTTCCGCAGCTTTCTGCTTCACGTACAATTTCCTCTCCATCTTTTTGATTCATTCCCAAAGGTTTTTCCAATAATAAATGTTTTCCTGCCCTCAATACTTTTAATGCCTGTTCCTTATGAAAATACACCGGACTTGCCACATAGACTGCATCAATCTCCGCATTTTCCAGAAGTTCTTCTTCATTTTGATAGACATACGGAATTTCGTATTCTATTGAAAGATTTTTCGCTACTTCTTCATTTTTATCCATAACCGCAATAACCCTGGCGTTTTCAACCGCTTCCATCGCCGGCAACGTACGTCTTTTTGCAATTCCTCCTGCTGCTATAATCCCCCAGTTTACCATACTGTGTTCTCCTTTCAAAAATGGCATTCCAAAGTCTCAGCTTCAGAACGCCATTTTGTATTTTTATTTCTGATAATCTGCTACATTATTTTTTGTACAAAGTCCAAGCTCAATATTCACAACTGGTTCCACCTGTTTTCCTTCGAAATAATCGGAAATCACCTGATATGTGGAAGCTACCAGGTCACTTGGAGATACGACTACTGTTCCTTTATAATTCGTATCATCTGCCGCTAACGTATCAAAAGCTTCAGATCCATATCCGCCCATAGAATATACTTCTGTTTTATTATTTCCCAGTGCCTGCAATGCAGACATGGCACCAAAACCACCATTATCCTGACCCGCGACTACAAAATCAATATCTTCTTTAATATTGGTAATAATATTAGAAGCCTTTTCTCTGTTTCCTTCATATTCCTGTTCAGATACATATGTAATATCCAGATCTTTTAAAGCATCTTTTACCCCTTCAATACGAGTCTGAATATTTACAGGAGTTGCCATCGTCAGAACCGCAATATTGGCTTTTCCTCCCATTTCATCATCTATTTTATCATGCAGATATTCGCCAATAATCTTACCCGTTTCATAGCTGTCCCAGGTCACATAAGAAACAATTTCTTCATAATTTGCATTATTATCGAAAAATACAATCGGTATATTCGCCTCTTTTGCTTTTTCAAGAGCCGGAACAATGCCATCTGCATTCGCAGGATCTACCGCGATTAAATCATATTCCTGTGCGATAAAATTTTCAATCTGCTTTGTCTGCGTTTCAACGTCAAGATTCCCATCCTGAATATTTACTTCCACACCTAAATCCTTCGCCTGCTTTTCAAATTCATCTGCCACAGCTGAACACCATTCGTCTCCCTTATATACTAGACATACGCCAATCCTTTTATCTTTCAATCCAGAATTTTCTTTTTCTTCTGCTGCAACAAAATTTACAGGTGTCATAACTCCTGCTGCCATTGCTCCTATACATATAGCTGATACCATTCGTTTCTTCATTTGGTTCCCTCCTGTTTTTTATTTTTGTTATTTTTTTCAATTATGTACAATAAGACATAATTTTTTCCTGAGACAGTTCCTCTCTTGTTAAAAAAGCTGCCATTTTTCTTTCGTGCATAACTACTACATTATCGCACATTCCAATAATCTCAGGCAATTCAGAAGAAATCATAATAACGCTTTTCCCTCTATTGATCAATTCATTCATAAGCCCGTAAATTTCTGCTTTTGCACCCACGTCAATCCCTCTTGTAGGTTCATCAAGAATAAATATGTCACAATCTTCCATCAGCCATTTTGCAATTACTACTTTCTGCTGATTTCCTCCGCTTAAATACTGGACTTCCGTATCAATTCCAGCGGTAGCAATATTTAATTTATCTACATATTTCCTGGCATATCTGTTTACTTCTGTCTCTCTGATAACACCTCCTTCGATTACTTTCTCCCGACTTACCATACAAATATTTTCTTTCACAGAAAACATCTGCACAAGTCCCTGTTCCTTTCGGCTCTCCGGAACAAGTCCAAATCCTCTTTTTATCGCCTCCTTCAAATTTTTATTTACAACTTCCGTTCCTTTGTATATCACTTTTCCTTCTGTCGCATGAGAAATACCCAGAATCGCTTTTACCACTTCCGTTCTTCCTGAGCCAACCAAACCTGAAATCCCTAAAATTTCACCCTTATGAAGATCAAAGCTTACATTATGAAAAACACCTTTTTGTCCAAGCCCTTTCACTTCTAAAACTGTGTCTCCCAATGTCACCTCTTCTTTTGGATACTCCATTCCCATTTCTCTGCCAACCATCATATTAATCAGCGACTGTCTCGTCACCTGTTCTACCGGAAGAGTTTTTATGTGCTTCCCATCTCTTAAAACTGTAGCGTCCTGACAAATTTTAAATATTTCATCAAATTTATGCGAAATGTAAAGTATTGTTACCCCATTATCAACCAGTCTTTGAATTACATTAAACAGAATATCCAGTTCTTTATCTGTCAACACCGCTGATGGCTCATCCATGATTAGAACCTGACAATTATGGTTCATTGCTTTACATATTTCCACAATTTGTTTCTGTGCCACAGATAAAGTGTCCACTACTGCCTCCTCGTCCAACTCCACGTGAAGACTTTCTAACATTTCTCTAGCTTTTTTCTTCATTCCCAACCAGTCTACAAGCCCCTTTTTTAACATTAAGTTTCCAAGAAACATATTCTCTGTTACTGTAAGAGTCTCTGCCAGTTTTAATTCCTGATGTACTACGCTGATTCCCATTTTCTGAGATTCGCTGGGATTTTTCACATGAAATGGTCTACCATTATAAAGAATTTCTCCTTTATAATGCGTATTAATTCCTGCTAAAACTTTAATCAATGTTGATTTTCCTGCACCGTTTTCTCCCACCAACGCGTGTACCCTTCCCCGTCTTATAGAAAACGAAACATCATCTAAAGCCTTTACTCCGGGAAATTCCTGCGTAATATGATTCAACTGAAAAATCACATCATCTTTTGCCATACCCACTCCCCCTTCAGTGTGTCTTACGGTTGCGGAACGCATCAAGACCAATCGCGCCAATTAATACGACACCTTTTAAAACATCTTGCCAGAATGGATCTACATTCATCATAGTCATACCATTAAAAAATGTTACCAAAAAAATAGAACCGAATAACGCACCTATCAGTTTTCCTTTTCCACCAGTCAAACTGATTCCACCTATAGACGCGCCTATGTAGGCATCAAATTCATAAAGATTGCCATTTGTTATTGCAGCAGAATTCAATCTGCTTGTAAGAACAACTCCTGAAACAGCACAGAGAAGTCCTGCGATTACATAAACAAAAAACTGAACTTTTTTCGTATTAATCCCTGCATAAAACGCAGCTTCTCTTCCTCCTCCTATTGCATATACATCCCGTCCAAATTTTGTTTTTGCCATAATAAAGACAAATACAGCAAACAAAATCAGCATCAATAATACCGGCACAGGAATAAATCCTATATAGCCATTTCCAAGAAATGCAATGGATTTCGGCAAATTTCCAATAGGTGTGGCATTTGTAATAATTTTTGCTGCCCCTCTGCAGACATACTGTATTCCAAGCGTGGCTATAAATGCAGGAATATTACAATATGCTACAAGTACACCATTTACCGCTCCTACTGCACAGCCCACAACCAGAGCGAGAAGAATCGCTGCTGCAGGATTCCAGTTCTGAAATTTCATCATGTATGCAAAAATACAACCTGTTATACAAACCTGATAACCAAGGGATAAATCCACCTGACCTGTTATGATCAGCATACCCTGACCGATTGCGACAATTGCAACTGTAGCTGTCTGCAAGAAAATATTCATAATGTTATTTAATTTAAAAAAATACGGAGAAGCGAAAGAAAAAATAACAAAAATAAGCAGCACAGCTATCAAAGACATATAATCCCGGGTAAAAGTTTTCATACGTCCAGAAACTTTTTCGTTCATTTTTTATCCCCCCACATTAATTGCATTCCGCATCTAACGGTCCGGCAAGCTCTTTCATAAAAAACAGAGTTCCCGGAAGTTCCGGTACATAACTGGAAGTCACATATCTGTCTGGTCCGTAGCGCAATGTCATCCAAAGAGACATTCCCTGCCACTGCATTCCTCTTGAAAATACGCCATCTGCCCCTCCAATCATGCGATCAGACTGTAAAAATAAGCCCGGTCCGATTGTATTCGCAGTACACGGCACCAATGGTATCCTGCTCTTAAAACTTGTAATTGCATTCTGTTCAATTGTCATAGGGTGAAGCTTCATACCTATTCTGTATTCCTGACGTTTCCATTCTTCATTTGTCTCAAATTCCGCTCCCGTCATCGGCTCCCAAAATGCAATGTGGCACATACGCCCAATTCCATAAACTGTAACAAGCCTTGCTCCACCTTTTTTTAAATTCTCTATTTTTTTTGGATAAAGCGGAAGATTTTCTTTCGTCGCAAAATTCCTCTGTTCAACCGGAACTGTCAATTCTCCCAATGGATTGTAAAATGCCTGCTCCATCGAATACTGAAAAGATGCAGGATTTTCAGGATTCAGTGTATTTCCTTCCTTATCAGCCCATTCATCCATATTAAAACAAGTTACATGTTCACAGGAAATCTTCCATTTTCTCAGAAAATATACAATCCAACGATACATTCCCATAGGTCCCACAGGAAGAATCAAAGCCAGCTTTTTTCCTGCTTCTTTCGTGTTTTTGATTTCCAGTGCAATCTCATGTCCGAATTTCACGTTAAATTCTTCTATTGTCTCGCATGAAACCGGCTCAAAATCTTTATTCCAGAATGCCTGTCTCTCTGTAATTTCCTCCGGTGCATGGCTGCAGCATTCATTAATCTTTTTCATATCCCAGCCCTCAGGATAAAAGCCATCTAACATAGAATCTTTTACTGTCCCCATAAAATCAATCTTCATTTTAATACCCTCTCTTTCAGCCTGTTATAAAAACTCCTATGGCAGTAACGCTGTAGTTGCCATTCTGGGATATACCGTACATGGTCTGAATCCCTCTGCATAAACGACCCCACACTGATACCCTCTAAATCGGGAACATGTTCGAATCATATCCAGAAAATCTATATGATCATGTTCCAACATCCACTTAATTTGCGACTCATGTTTCGCCAAAGCTTCCAGTTTTCTGTCTATCTGTTTTGAAATATCCACATAATGAGTAGGAATGAAATTTACTCCTGCCAAGGTATCCATAAAATAAATAGGCACAAACTTGTCATACGCTGCATATTTAACAGATTTATGCGCCAGACTGGAAATAAAGCTTCCATTAAAAGCAATTCTGCTTGTCTCTATGTGATCCTGCATATAATCCTCATCATTATGCGTTATTATCACATCTGGTCGAACCTCTCTTACCACATCTGCCATAGCATCCACTACTTCTCTGTTAAATCTGTCTACGGTCACATCGGGCACATCCAAGTTAAAAACCTTCTTTGCCCCAAGAATCTTCCCTGCCTCTTCTGCCTCTTTTGTTCTGATTTCACGCAAAGGTTCCGGTTTTATCTGCACATGTCCCATATTTCCATTTGCTACATGACACATATAAACCTCAGCGCCTTCATCTGCATACTTTCTCAGAGTTCCACCACAGGCAATTTCCAAATCGTCAGGGTGACATCCCACTGCTAAAACCCTCATAAATATCCTCCTTTCACTTTCAATATATTTTTATATCGTTTTTAGTAATTTGAGTATAACACGCCCACTTTTCAGTGTCAATATTATTTTTAAATCATTTTTATTAATATTAAATTATTCATTTATCCCATTATTTTCCATATATATTTATTTTATTATAAACTAAATTAAATCACTATTTTTAATTCATTTTTATTATATTTATTTTCTTATTTTTCCTATTTACGAAACATCAAAAGTATTTTATAATAAAAAGTAATTAAAATTATTGTTTTATAGAATATTAAAGGAGACATTATGAAAAACTCTGGTTTAAACATGGAAAGCGTAAAAGACCATAATCGCGCATTAATCATCCAACTCATCTGTACCAATAACGGAGTTACGCGTCAGGCACTTACCGAAGCATCTCACTTAACTCCTATGACGCTTACAAACATTACATCAGAACTCATAAAAAATAATCTGGTTTGTGAAGTCGAATGCAAAAACAGCGAAAAATCTCTCGGGAGAACTCCAAAACTACTTTATCCTGCGCCAAATTCACCTGTAGCTGCCGGAATTTTCATTTCCAAAACCTCGCTGCATGGTGTTATCACAGACCTTTCTTTAAATACAATTACACATAAAAAAATATCCTTTGCTCCTGCTGAAACAAAGGAAAGTCTTACAGTAAAAATCCTTACCCTGGCAGATTATCTCACCAGTTTTTCTAATCGTCCTCTTTTGGGACTTGGTGTTTCTACTGTAGGCGTCGTTGATACTATAAACGGCAGTATCACATATATTACCGATTTTTTCGATATTCAGGAAATGGAAATTAAATCCTTTTTAGAGCCTCATCTCAACATTCCTGTTTTTGTAAAAAATGATATGCAATCTGCCGCTTTATGTGAAATGTATTTTGGACTTGGCAAAATCAAAGATCACTTCATATATGTAGGATTAACAAATGGTGTAGGTTCTTCTATCGTTGCAAACAAACAACTTCTTAACAATCTTACCGGTTCCTGCGGAGAACTTGGTCATATGACCATTGATTACAAAAACGGAGAACTGTGCAAGTGTGGAAGCCGCGGCTGTCTGGAACTTTATACCAGTGTACCCAAAATTATACAGAACATCAACAATGCCTGCCATACCTCCTTCTCCGATTTCCAGGAAGCACTGACTTTCTGCGAAAAAAACGAAACAGCCAGAGCAATTCTGGATGAAGTTTCTGAACAATTATCATATGCCTTAAACAATTTAATTAACATAGTAGACATCAGCACTATTATTTTCGGTCACTCCGGAGTCTACCTTCCAGACAGTATGCTCTCTTCTATAGCAGAAAGACTAAATCAAATTAGTTTATTCCGTTACAAGCGCAATATCAAAATTTACAAATCTTCTTTCGATGAAGATGGACCTATCCTAGGGGCAGCCTGCAACGTACTGGATCAGCTTTTTACCGGAAATCTTTTGCCTGAAATATAAAACAAAAACTCCCGCGGATCACTCCGCGGGAGCCTGAAGCTCAGCGATAAATTCCCTGCTGCAGCTCCTCAGCCCAGGACTGCAGATTATAAGTATTTCCTCCAAACAGCTTTAAAATCACACCACTTGGGTCCGTCTCGTTTGCAAAAGCATTTGCCTCGTCCGTATCTACGTGCATGGCAAGACGAAAAGAAGGACTGACACGCACCACAACATCTGAAAAAATCAAAGAGCGCTCATAACTGTTTGTAATCACAAACACATTTTCATTGTCCGACACATGACAGCGAATTGCATCGCTTGGCGTCATATGAATATGTCTCTTCGCAACAATCACGCCTTCTTTCAATTCTATCTGACCGCAGGGACCTGCAAGAATACAGCCAGGTGTCCCGTCTGTATCTCCAGACTGGCGGATTACCCCGGGAATCCCCAGTTTCCGCGCATCTGTCACAGAAAGTTCCACCTGCGTGGCAGAACGGCAGGGTCCCAGAACAATCACCCGCTCAAAGCTCCCCCGTGGTCCTGTCACAGTCAGCCTCTCCTCACAGGCATACTGTCCCGGCTGGCTTAATTCTTTTGTATAGTGCATCTTGGCATCTGCACCAAATAATACTTTAAAATCTCCCTGAGACAGATGAATGTGTCTGGCAGATGTCTCAATCGGAATCTTAAGGCTCATAGCCTCACCTCTTCTTTTTAGTTTTGTGAAAGTTTAACATATGAAATCTATTTTTTCAAGAAAAACCTCTCTCTTTTTTATCTTATCCCAAATTACAGAAGCGCAATTCGAATCACTCCTAAAATCAGAAGATGTGCGGAATAAAACACATAGAAAAACCATTTGGAAAAGTTTTTTCCCTTTTCCATTCTCTTTCCATTATAAAGTTCTATAATGCAAAATCCTGCCGCTCCCACTGCTGCCATTGACAAAACCGTGTATAAAAGAGTCTGCCACATAGGAAATCTTCCAATTCCCCCAAGAAAATTAAAAGCCCCAAAGAAAACAACGGCTTTTGTAAACGCCCCCTTCATTCCTGCAATATTTGTCTTTCCATGAATAAAAAATAAAGTAAACGCAGGTGCTATAATTGCCCAGTCGCAAAACATACTTGCCACAAAGATTACTACGATCAGAAACTTACGCTTTGCCATATGCGTCATTTCCCGTTCTATATAAATAAGCAGGAAACAGAGGCATAAAGTAAACAGCATATTGAATCCATAAAATTCAAGAATCCCTTCCTGCGTAAGAGCCAGACAAAACGGCAACTCAGAAATAACTGCAAACAAAAACAGCCTGCCAAGATACCGCTTCCTTGAATGGGTATAATCATATCCCTCCACAAGAAAGTAAATCATAACAGGCGCTGTAAAATACCCTGCGTAAATAAAAATCGTTCCTGCTACAGACTCCGGATTCATAAAAACAGTCGCAATATGGTTGCAAAGCATCGTAACCATTGCAATATATTTAATCACATCTTTATTCAGACACCTGCATTTTTCTTCTGTACTCATTTTGTCTCCTTTTCTATTACAATATGTTTTGTGCCAATCTTTTCCCGAAAGGCTTTATCATGCTCCACAAGAACCATTGTCGGCTTATATTCTTTTATCAGAGCTTCTATCTGCATTCTGGAATACAGATCCACAAAATTTAAGGGCTCGTCCCAGACATACAGATGTGCCTGTTCGCAGAGGCTCTTTGCAAGAAGAACTTTTTTCTTCTGTCCGCTTGAAAACTCGCTCATATCTTTATCAAACTGCATTCTGTCAAAATCCAGTTTCCTCAAAAGCGTTTTAAAAAGGCTTTCCTCAATCTGATTTTCTTCTGCGAAATCACGGAGACTTCCCCGAAGCCACGAAGTATCCTGAGGAACATAAGAAATCCTTAGGTTTTTTCCCCTGTTCACTGTTCCTGTATACGTCTTTTCCTCTCCTGCCAGGAGCTTTAAAAGGCTGCTTTTTCCACTTCCGTTTTTACCGTCAAATACAATTCTGTCTCCTTTTTGAATGCGAAATGACACCGGGCGGCACACCGGTTTTCCATCATAATATATCACAGCCTCCGAAAACGAGGCAAGCGTATCCTGTGTATATTCCAGGGGAAGGAGTTTCAGATTCTCAGCACTTTCTCTGTTTTTGAGAAGTTTTGCTTTTTCTTCTGCGGCTCTCTTTGTTCTTGTTTCGATAATTTTGGAGCGTTTCATCATTTTTGCCGCTTTATGCCCCACATACCCTCTGTCTACCGGACCATTTCCATATTTGGAAGCCTCTGTTTTCTCTGACCAGCCTGACGCTCGTTCTGCTGCCTTTTCCAGGCGGCGAATATCCTTTTGAAGACGCACGTTTTCTGCTTCTTCAAACTTCTGCCTGTTCTCGAAATTTTCCAGCCAGGAAGAAAAATTTCCGCTTTGCACCTCAATATCCGTCTTATTTAAAGATAAAATATGATCTGTACAGCCATCAAGAAACGCCCTGTCATGAGACACAAGAATAAATCCTCTTTTCC
This sequence comes from uncultured Blautia sp., assembly GCA_900540785.1. GTDB lineage: Bacteria > Bacillota > Clostridia > Lachnospirales > Lachnospiraceae > Blautia_A. The sequence continues at coordinate 6,138 of UQHF01000028.1, read as the reverse complement.
GTTTTAAATAGGCAGAAACCAGTTCCCTTGCTCCCATATCCAGATGATTGGTCGGCTCGTCAATTAAAAGAAAATGCCCTTCATTAAGAAAAAGAGCCGCAAGCAGAGCCTTTGTCTGCTCTCCCTAGGAAAGAAGACAAAACGGCTTTTCCAGCACATCCTCGTCCATAGAAAGGTACGAAAGTTCCCTCATAAATTCCCAGGCTTCTGCCGCAGGACAGACTTCTCTTAACACTTCTTCCGTTCTTAAATTTTTATCTTTTACCTCGTATGGAAAATAATCAAATTTTACGAAACTTAAAATACGTCCCTGATACTCATACTTTCCAAGAAGAAGGTTTAAAAACGTCGTTTTCCCACGTCCGTTTCTGCCCACAAATCCAAGCTTCCAGTTAGTATCTATCTGAAAGCTTACGTTATCGAATATCTTATCATAGCTTGTATCATATGAAAATGTAAGGTTTTCTACTTTAATCACTGACATATCCATTTCCCCTTTCCTGCTAAAAAAAGAATCCTACGCGAAACGTTTTTATGTTATGGGACATTACGAAATAATTTCCTGATAACATAAAAACAGAGCTGCAGAAAAGTTCATTTCCACAGCTCATTCTTCTTACCTATACTCCGCTTAAACAGGGGAATTATATCAAAGAAAGTGTTTAACTTTTCTGCAACAGACATAATAGTACCGTAAGCCGATGCTATTACATATTCTAATGTTATCTGCAGAAAAAATTAAACATCCTTTCACCTCTTTCACTTAAATTGGTATGAGTATACCATATCAGAACGAAACAGGCAATGGTTTCTTAAAATCTTTCGTTCTTTTTACACCAAATTATCCCCTCACCTCTTCCAGCTTCTTTCTGATTTTCCGGAAATCCTCCTGCATCTGCGGAAGCTTCGTTTCATCGCGCAGCACTGCTGAAGGGTGATATACGGCTGTAAGCCAGGTATTTTTCCGTTCCAGAAAAACGCCGTGTTCTCTGGTGATCCGATAATCCGATCTTATGATCCGCTGTGCTGCAATCCTTCCCAGACAGACCATGATCTTTGGACGCAAAAGCAAAGTTTCATATTTTAAATAAGGGATACAGGCTTCCTGTTCATCAGGATACGGGTCTCTGTTTCCGGGAGGATTGCATTTCACAATATTCGTAAGATAAATTTCCTCCCGCTTCATTTCAATTTCCCCTAACAGTCGGTCAAACAGTTCTCCTGACCTTCCTGTAAAAGGAACTCCGTCTCTGTCCTCATTTCTCCCCGGTGCTTCTGCAATAAAGAGAATCGGGCTGTGCAGGTTTCCCCTTCCCATAACCGAATGATTTCTTGTCCGGCACAGCTCACATCTGCTGCATTGCTCCACAAATCTCTTCAATTCTTCATATGTATACATATCGTTTTCCTCTGATCCATCTTCATTTTAGCGCTCCTGCCAACCGTGTCCTGCTGCATATTCGTCCAAAATACGAATGGTCTTGTTTGCAGTCTCACTTCCCAGATTGTTGTAGAGTTCTTTATCTCCGATAATATAAAATTCTTCCTTTGCCCGTGTAGCTGCAACATTCATAATATTTGGCTCCGATACCGCCCAGCTTGCAGCTCCTTTGCTTGCCTCGTCTGCTCCCAGTATCAAATAAACGATTTTCGCTTCTTTTCCCTGAAAAGTATGGACAGTTCCCACATTGACAGGACCTTTCTTATCGCGTTTTGTAAAGTGAATGCGATCCAATTCCCTTGCCATCTGCTGCGCCACATTCCGAAATGGAGATATGACATAAATTTCCTCTTTCAAACTCTCCTCTTCCTCCAGGCGTTTCGATATTAAATCCACAAGAAAATCTGCCTGCTCTTTTACGAATTTATCGTTTGCAGTTCCCTTTACCGAATGCCAGAATGCCTTTCCCTGCGCCTTGTTCGCAGGTTTGCCCTGTACCATCAGACCATTATAAGAAATCTCATTGGAAATGGTAAACATAGGATAATCAGAACGTCTGTGTACCCAGAGGGGAATTCCAATCCATTTATCTTCCCTTTTATAAAATCCGTACTTGCCGGCATCGTCCATAAGCGTCTGTACAGAAGTATTTTCTGACAGATACTTTTCGCTGACATGATAATGCGTTCCTATGAGCCGTAAAACCTTTGAATCCAGAGTAAGTACAGGCTTAATCTGAGCCGGATCTCCAACTGCCATAATTTTTCTGCTGCGGAACACGGCGCCCACACACGCCTGCGGCAAAGCCTGACCTGCCTCGTCAATAAATAGATTATAAACAGAATTTACCGGCATATTGGCAAACATATTTCCCAAACTTGCAAATGTTGTGCTGATCACGGGAACTGCAAAATTCAGCCACTGCCACGCCTCTGCAATGATTTTTGCACCATTTTCTTTTGGCGCATACTCCCCCTGCCTTTTCCAGATTGTTCTTGCCTTTGTCAAATTTTTCCTGTTCTCATAAAGAAACTGCTTTTTCACTTTTAAAGAATCTATAAATAATTCTGTCTGCATTACACGAAACAGCTTATCAGACCAGGGATTGCTTTTCTGGAGTTCTTCGTAAGACTGGGAAAAATCAATTCCCTGTACTTCCAGATGCTCATTTTCTCTCTCCAGTTCCTGCATCTTTTCCCGCTGAAATTCCAGTTCCTTTTCCTTCTTTTTCTCCCACAGCGAGACTGCTTCCCTGCTGTCCTGCTGCCGTTTCAGGAGACTGGAAATTCTTTTCTCATATTCCAGAAGATTCCTTTCCATGTCTGCCTGTTCTTTCATAAGATCTGTCTTTTTCTTTTCCAGCTGCGTCAATGTATCATTTGCATGAGCAAGAGACTCAAAATATGCTTTTGTACCAGCGGGATTCAAAATTTTCTGTATCCAGAGAAACGCCGGCTTCTGTAACCGAACCATATCGTAATTCCTCTGTGCCTGCTTTAAGCTCTCTTCCAACACTTCCTTGTCAGCAGCCGTTTCCGCAAGCTTCTGTTCCAGTTTTTCTTTCTCCTGCCCACAGTTCTCTTTTTCCCTCTCGCTGTTTTCAAAATCTACAGACATCTGCTGAGCTTTTGCTTCTTTTTCCTGTTCAAAAACTGTCTTTTCCCGCACGTACTGTTGCCTCAGACGAACCAGCTCTTTTGATTTTTCCCAGCATTTCTGCAGTTCTCTTTTTCTTTCTTCTACTTTCTGATACCTGGAAAGAAATTTCTGATAGATACTGGAATCCGGAATATATGAAGTCTCCAGCTCCTTCTCCATCGCCTCAATAACCAGAAGAAGCTTATTTACATTTGCAGAAGCTCCTCCTTCCATTGAAAAAGCACCCCAACATTTTTCTTCTTTTTCCTTAAATGTCAAAATGCGCTCTTTTCCAATACCTTCTTCCTCGATGTCGCAGTTGGAAATATAAGTAAAATAATCTGCCTCTTTTATCCGTTCCAGAAATTCCTCACTGATACTTGCCTTTTGCGGCAGCTCTCTGACAATATTTTGAACAGCTCCGTTATTGGAGCTTGCGACCACCATATTTTCTCTCGCAATCTCTTCCGGCAAAACTCCAATTTTTGCCTTTTCCCAGTAATTCAGCTCTCCCTGTATATATTTATCGGAACGGTTACAGATTTCCGCAGCCTGGCGCACAAGCATATGGGCAAAAATATCCCTTAAGAGAGTTGTTTTTCCAGTGCCCGGCGGTCCATTTACACTACGCATATTTTCCGGATCATGGATTGCAATATTTGTGGCAGTCTGCTGCATAAACGCAAGAGCATAGTCAGAATTCCCCGGGAAACGCCCGTCCGGGTAATTTTGCGGCTGCAGAATCTCCTCAAAAATCTCCGGACAAAAACCAGCAGTCCCCTTTCTGCTGTCCAGATTTACTCTTTCCCCCGGATCCTCTTTCAAATATCTCTTTAAATTTTCTGTATCAAGCTTCTTCGCTTTTTCCAGATCCCGAATAAAAAATGAGTGCAGATTTACTACGTCTTTCTCAAGATTTCTCACAAATTTATACCGGAAATTACTTAAATCCGCTTTATACTTCTTTAAAATCCACGTAACAACAGAGTGAAAACCGTTTTCTTTATTTCTCTCTCTTTCAAATTTTCCTCTTATTTCATCGCTCAGATTACGTTCTGCTTCTCCTATATCTTTTGGAAAATCTCCGTAATTTCGGATATATCCGCTCATTGTATAGAAAAATTTATTTCCCAGAAACTGCAGATCTTTATCAAAAAAGAGAGCCGCTGTAAATTTTTTCGATTTACTTCTGTCTTCGTATACATCCTCAAGATTGTACTTCTTTTTCAGAATATCAATCACTTCATCAAAATCAAAAATTCCCAGAAACAACACGATTCCTGACTTCTGAAACGCCTTATCTGAAAGCTTTTCCTTTTCTTTATTCTGTTTTAAAAACGCTCTGAAATGTTCTTCCCAGTTTTCTGTTTCTCCGTCCAGAGTCATCATTCCCTGCTCTCCTGGCTCAATAGAACCCTCCGACAGATTTTCCACTACAATCCACGCGTCCAAAATATTTTCTTTTGTATTCATAAATACGCCTTTCCAGATAAAAATTCCTGTGCTCTGTTCGCCTTTTTCTTATTTCATTTTATCATTCCCCACTCTTAACCACAACAAAAAAGTCTGTAAAAACGCCTGTATTTTCTGCGCTTGACAGACACTCCACCAAATAGTATCATTTACTTATGTATATAGAAAGAAAGGACTTCAAAAATGTCAAATAACCACGAAGAACAAATCAGAATTGTGCAGGAAACAGTAGCCGGAAAGGAAATTACCTTTGCCCACGTTATGGGAAGTCCGGCTCCTATTGTATATCAAAAGCTCGGATTAAACCCACAGCTTGATTATCGCTCTTCTGCTATTGGAATTATGAATATGACGCCGCCGGAATCTGCTGTCATCGCTTCTGACATTGCAGTGAAAAGCGGAAATGTATATCTTGGATTTGCAGATCGTTTTACAGGTACGCTTATCATTACCGGAGAAATTTCAGATGTTATGTCAGCTCTGACAGAAATCGTGACCTTTTTCAGAGATTCTCTCGGATATGTAGTCTGTGACATCACAAAGAGATAGGAAGTGCAGAACATGACCCGTATAACAAAAGAAGAACTGCTGGAAAAGCTGTTCCACGATGACTATGAGCATCTGAAAGGAAAACGCCTCCGCATGACCCGTGTGCGCGTTCCCGGAAAAGAAGTCTGTCTTGCCCATATTATCAGTACTTCTCAGACTTCTGTTTATCAGAATCTGGGGCTTCATATCGGTGTTCACGAAGGAGAAAACCATACGGGAGAATCTCTTGGTCTTATCCGTTTCACTCCCTGGGAGGCTGTTGTGGTCGCTGCTGACGTAGCGCTCAAAAGTGCCTCTGTGGACATTGGATTTATGGATCGTTTCTGCGGTTCTCTTATTATCACCGGAAACCTTTCTCAGGTACAGACTGCAGTGGAAGAAGTAGTCCGCTATTTCCATGACGACCTGGGCTTTCAGACCTGCGACATACACAGAAGTTAAAACAATCGGAGCAATATAATTATGAAGAAATTATTTTTAATGGGACGAAGCGAAGCCGGTAAAACTTCTTTAACACAGGCACTAAAGGGAGAAGAACTGCATTACGAAAAAACGCAGTACACCATTACGGACGATGATACTATCGACTCTCCCGGAGAATATGCAGAGTCTAAACGCTTCAGCGTAGGACTCGCCTGTTTTTCATTTGAGGCCGATGTGGTAGGAATCGTTCAGGCAGCAGATGAGCCGTATAATCTTTTCAGCCCCTGCCTGGGCGCTTTTATCCTGCGTCCCATCATTGGAATTATCACAAAAACAGATTCTCCTTATGCCAACATTCCTATGGTAAAACAATGGCTGATAAATTCCGGCTGCCAGCGTATTTTTCTTGTAAATAATGTAACAAGAGAAGGTATTGATGAGCTGATCGAATATCTCGCCGACGATCCGGTAGCTCTTACACTGGAGCAGGCAAAATTTAAACAGAGTCTTGGATTAAATGAATGGGATCCGCTGCCTGAGGGTGTCCATTATCCGGAAGGATCGAGTAGGAGGCGGTGACTAACCGCCGTCCTCTCACACCACCGTGCGTACCG
>UQHF01000027.1 GCA_900540785.1 uncultured Blautia sp. | reverse complement strand
CTGACGGGAACCGAACCCGTTACCAATCAGGAGTGTATGTTTGTACATGAGAAAGTGGACGTTTTGTCAATTTGAGTGGTACCGCGATAATAAGATTCTTATTACCGTCTCAAGCATTTCGCTTGAGGCGGTTTTTATATTTATAAGAAAATTGCCGCAGAAAAGTTTCCTTCATATTGCAGACGGATTTCTTTCTTCTCACAGACAAAGCCGGAATTGGCATATATTCCGGAGAGACATTTTAATATTTCATTTGAGAGGAGAAAACAGCCATGAAAAAAACAATTATGAACAAAGTGATCACAGCAGGTATTGTAACAGCAGCTCTTGCATCAGCATCTACCGTATACGCAGAAAAAGAAAACTACACTATTGGAATCGAACAGTTTGCAGAACACGGTTCTCTTGATAACTGCAGAGAAGGTTTTCTTGAGGGGCTTGCAGAAGAGGGAATTGTAGAAGGAGAAAATCTTACGGTGGAATACAAAAATGCAGCCGCAGATATGGGAACAGCAGGACAGATTTCCGACAGCTTTGTTTCCTCTGATGTAGATTTGCTCTGCGGGATCGCAACGCCAAGCGCACAGAGCTGTTTTAATGCAGCGATGGATAAAGAAATCCCGGTTATTTATACAGCAGTAACAGATCCGCTTGCTGCAGAGCTTGCAGATGAAGAGGGAAACCCGGTAGGAGAAATTACAGGAACCAGCGATAAACTTCCCATTCAGCAGCAGCTTGAAATGATCCGCACAATGCTCCCGGAGGCAGAAACAATCGGGATTTTATATACAACAAGTGAGGCAAACTCCGAATCTGCAATTAAAGAATATGAAGCGCTTGCAAAAGAGTATGATTTTACGATTGAGACAGCGGGAATTACAGCGACAGCAGATATTCCTCTTGCAACGCAGGGGCTTCTCGAGAAGGTGGACTGCATTACAAATCTTACAGATAACACGGTGGTAAGTTCTCTTCCGGCGATTCTTGAAATGGCAAATGAGGCAAAGATTCCTGTATTCGGAAGCGAGATAGAGCAGGTGAAAATCGGCTGTCTTGCAGCGGAAGGACTTGATTATGTGGAGCTTGGACGTCAGACGGGAAAGATGGCGGCGCAGGTTTTAAAGGGCGAGAAAAAAGCTTCCGAGCTTCCTTATGAAACCATTGAAGAGGCAAGTCTTTATATAAATGAAAAAGCAGCGGAAAATCTTGGGATTGAAATTCCGGCGGAATTAAAAGATTCTGCGGCAGAAAGCTTTACGGAAATTTCTGAAAAATAAGGCGGATAAGGGAGAAGAGACATGGATTTTTTGATTACGATTCTGGAACAGGGGCTCATTTACGGAATTCTTGGTCTTGGAGTTTACATTACCTATAAAATACTGGATTTTCCGGATCTGACAGCAGATGGAAGCTTTCCTTTAGGGGCTGCGGTAACAGCAGCTCTTATCGGAAGAGGGGTAAATCCTTATCTCACCCTTCCTGCGGCTTTTCTTGCAGGAGCTCTTGCAGGAACGTGCACAGGGCTGATTCATGTGAAAGGGAAAGTAAGAGACCTTTTATCAGGAATTATTATGATGACAGCCCTTTGGACGATCAATCTCCGGATTGCGGGAACTTCCAATGTCCCTTTGTTTTCCAAAGAAACGATTTTTAAAAACAGTTTTCTGGAAAAAACAGTTCCGGAAAACATAGCTCCGTACATTACAATTCTGGTCATTGCTGTTCTGACTGTGCTCACAAAGCTGATTCTTGATTTTTATATGAGCAGCAAATCCGGATTTCTTTTAAGGGCAGTGGGAGATAATGAAAAGCTTGTGACAGCCCTTGCAAAAGACCAGGGAAACACAAAGATTTTAGGGCTTGCTATTGCAAACGGTCTGATCGCTCTTGCAGGGTGTATTTTCTGTCAGGAGGAAAGGGTTTTTGAAATTTCTATGGGAACAGGGGCGATTGTGATCGGTCTTGCCAGTGTTATCATAGGAACCGGTTTTTTCCGGAATTTAAGATTTATGAAGGCGACGACAGCCGTTTTGATCGGTTCTGTTTTTTATAAGGCGTGTACGGCCGTTGCCATGAGAAATTTTGAGCCGATGGATATGAAGCTCGTCACAGCAATTCTGTTTCTGATCGTGCTTCTCATCAGTATGGAGAGAAAGAAGAAGGTAAAAAATCATGCTTGAGCTGAAAAATATTTATAAATACTACAATCCCGGCACAGTAAATGAAATGTGTCTGTTTGAAAATTATAATCTTACAGTAAAAGACGGAGAATTTGTATCTGTTGTCGGCAGTAATGGTTCCGGAAAAACCTCCATGCTGAATATTATCTGCGGAAGCATTCCTGTAGAGGACGGAAACATTCTTCTGGACGGAAAAGACATAACAAATGAAAAAGAATATAAGAGAAACCGGAAAATCGGAAGAGTATACCAGAATCCTTCTTTTGGAACATGTCCAAGCATGACAATTCTTGAAAATATGTCTCTCGCAGATCATAAAGGAAAATTTTTCGGACTGCAGAGAGGAGTAAGCAAAAAAAGAGTGGAATATTATCGAGAGCTTTTAAGACCTTTGAATCTGGGACTTGAGGATAAAATGCACGTAAAGGTAGGTTCTCTTTCCGGAGGACAGCGCCAGGCAATGGCGCTTCTCATGTCCACCATGACGCCGATTGAATTTCTGATTCTGGACGAGCACACGGCAGCTCTTGATCCGAAAACAGCAGAAATTATTATGGAACTTACCGGAAAAATCGTAAAAGAGAAAAATCTCACTGCCATTATGGTGACACATAATCTTCGATACGCTGTAGAATACGGAGACAGGATTCTTATGATGCACCAGGGACAGAATGTCATGGATTGTGCAGGGGAGAAAAAAGCGCAGCTTTCCATTGACGACATTCTCGCAAAATTTAATGAAATCAGTATTGAATGCGGAAACTGATAACAATAAAATACTTGTTATCAGAGAATCACAAGCTGTTTTTCAAATTCATGGCAGAAAGGTTTTCCCGTTTTTTGACAGAGAATGCTTTCGTATACATTGGATGCGAAAACCGTTTCACAAAGAAGCTTCTGATCTGACTCTGCGAGGATTTTTGTAGCGTCGGAAACCTTTGTCACAAGGGGAATGGAGCTTCTTTTTTTGATTTCTTTTAAAAGAGGTGTGCTTTCTCTTCGAAATCCAAGCACTCTCGCAAAAGGAATATTTTCCGGCGTCTCCTTTATTTGAAGGAGAAGGTGAAGCAGTGCTCTTTGGATTCTGGTCTGCGTCAGCTCCTTTGTTTTTAAAAGAGAAACAAACTGGGAAAAATTCTGATATTTGTTTTTGGTATTATAGATGCGCCTGGAAAGTTCCGGAGACACATCAAGAAAAAGAGCCGGATTCTCTTCTTCCAGAAGACGGTAATGGAGAAGAAGATTCAAATCTTCCTCTGTCACAAAAGAATTTTCTTCAAAAGCTTTTAAAAGAAGGGGAAATACTTCTTTTGGAAGCGTATCCTTCATATCTTTCAAGTTATTTTCAGAAGAGAGAAAATGCTTTCGGATTGCAGAGGCGGACGGGTTCTGATGAAAAAGAGAGGTATCGTGATACCCTGCGCCCTCTCTTTTTAAAGTACATGGCTCGATGCTGCTTTTTAGCCGGAGAAGCGCCTTGCAGTATTCAATTCCCAGAATGTTGTTGGGAGAGAGAAGGATTTCCTCTGCGCGTTTCAGAGAATCGTCAGAAACAGTCTGGCAGTATTCCTGTAAGGCAAGCGCTCTGGCAGACGGAAATGATTTTCCCTGTGAGAGATATTGTTTCAGGGCGCGTTTGTATTCCTCAGGTTCTTCTATGAGAAGAGAAGAGAGGACTTTTAAATCGGATATAGAACCGGATTCGCTTCCGAAGCAAAGAAGATCCACAACTCCAAGATTTTCCAAAAGCTGTACTCCTCCCTTTGCAAAAAGTTCCGCGCTTGCAGTAGATACTGAAACCGGAAGCTCCAGAACCAGGTCTGCGCCGCATTTTAATGCCATTTCTGTTCGGATATGCTTTGGAAGAAGAGCAGGAGTTCCTCTCTGTACATAATCTCCGCTCATGGCAATGATAATATAATCTGCGCCAAGATATTCCTTTGTATATGCTATCTGATATTCATGCCCTTTGTGAAAAGGATTGTATTCTGCTATAATTCCTGCGATTTTCATAATTGCACCTCAAAAAATACTTTCTTATGGCATATTCTAGCATTTGAACGCTTGAAATACAAGAAGTATAGGGGTATAATATCAATAGCTATGAGTGCTGCCCGCAAAGGGTGAAATAGAAAGGAGCCATTTAACTATGGGATTTATTGATGTACTGAAAGACAGAGCAAGAGCAAATGTAAAAACAATTGTACTGCCGGAGACAGAGGATATGAGAACTCTGGATGCCACAGAGAAAATTTTAAAAGAAGGCATTGCAAAGGTCGTTCTTGTAGGAAACGAAGAAACTGTTAAAAAGAGTGCTGCAGAAGGTGGATTTGATATTTCCGGCGCAGAAATCGTAGACCCTGCAACTTCTGACAAAACACAGAGTTATATTGACAAATTAGTAGAATTAAGACAGAAAAAAGGTATGACACCTGAGCAGGCAAAAGACATTCTTTTAAATCAGTACCTGTACTATGGTGTTATGATGGTAAAAATGGGCGATGCAGACGGTATGGTTTCCGGTGCATGCCACTCCACAGCAGACACATTAAGACCGTGCTTACAAATCCTGAAAACAAAACCGGGAACAAAGCTTGTATCTGCTTTCTTCCTTATGGTTGTTCCAAACTGTGAATACGGCGCAAACGGCGCATTTGTATTTGGTGATTCCGGTCTTGTTCAGAACCCGAATCCGGAAGAACTTGCAGCTATCGCAGCTTCCTCTGCAGAATCCTTCCAGCTTCTTGTTCAGGAAGAGCCGGTTGTTGCTATGCTTTCCCACTCTACAAAGGGAAGTGCAAAACACGCAGATGTAGACAAAGTAGTAGAAGCTACAAGAATTGCAAAAGAAGAGCATCCGGAACTGAAACTGGATGGAGAATTCCAGCTTGACGCTGCAATCGTTCCAAGCGTCGGAGCTTCCAAAGCACCGGGAAGTGAAGTTGCAGGAAAAGCAAACGTACTTATCTTCCCTGACCTTGATGCAGGTAATATCGGATATAAACTGGCTCAGCGTCTTGCAAAAGCAGAAGCTTACGGTCCTGTAACACAGGGTATTGCAAAACCTGTAAACGACCTGTCCCGCGGCTGCTCCGCAGATGACATCGTAGGTGTTGTTGCGATCACAGCTGTACAGTGCCAGGCAGAAGACAAATAAAATATTTTAAAATCAGGAGAGTAAAATCATGAATGTATTGGTAATTAACTGCGGAAGTTCTTCTTTAAAATATCAGTTAATCGACTCTGAAACAGAGGCAGTTCTCGCAAAAGGTCTTTGCGAGAGAATCGGCATCGACGGAAGACTTGTATATCAGAAATCCGGCTGTGATAAGGAGATCACAGAGGCTTCCATGCCTACACATAAAGAAGCGATCCAGATGGTTCTGGACGCTCTTACAAACGAAAAAACAGGCGCGATCAAGAGCCTGAAAGAAGTAAATGCAATCGGACACCGTGTTGTACACGGCGGTGAGAAATTTGCTTCTTCCGCTGTGATTACAGACGAGATGATCAAAGCAGTAGAAGAGTGCAACGACCTTGCTCCTCTTCACAATCCTGCAAACTTAATCGGTATCCGTGTATGTGCAGAGCTTATGCCGGGTGTTCCGCAGGTTGGCGTATTTGATACTGCTTTCCATCAGACAATGCCTGCAAAAGCATTCCTTTACGGACTGCCAATCGATTACTACAAGAACTACAAAGTGAGAAGATACGGTTTCCACGGAACCTCTCACAGCTTTGTATCCAAACGTGCAGTAGAATTCCTCGGTCTTGACAAAGACAACTCCAAAGTGATCGTATGCCATCTTGGAAACGGTTCTTCCATCAGCGCTGTTGTAAACGGCAAATGTGTAGATACAACAATGGGTCTGACTCCTCTTGAAGGTGTTGTAATGGGAACACGTTCCGGAAACATTGACCCGGCTATTATGGAATATATCGCAAAGAAAGAAAACCTGGACATTGCAGGCGTTATGAATGTTCTGAATAAGAAATCCGGTCTTCTCGGACTTTCCAACGGACTTTCCAGCGACTTCCGTGACTTAAATGAAGCAGCACAGAACGGAAACGAAGATGCAGCAAACGCAATCGACGTTCTCTGCTACGGCATTGCAAAATTCGTGGGCGGATATGTAGCTGCCATGAACGGTGTGGACGCTATTGTGTTTACAGCAGGAATCGGTGAGAATGCAATCCCAGTACGTGAAAAGATCGTAAGCTATTTCGGATACCTTGGAATCACTCTTGACAAAGAAGCAAACGAGACAAGAGGAGAGGAAATCGTAATTTCCACACCGGATTCCAAAGTAAAAGTTGCAGTTATTCCGACAAATGAGGAACTGGCAATCTGCAGAGAGACAGTTGCTCTTGTTTAAGATACATTTTGGTAGGATACATTTTCTTCCAAAACAGGACAAAATATCGTTGACAAATCCGGAACCTGTATGTATAATTGATTGAGTGTGGATAGGAGATTACTATGCAGATACATTTATCAGATATTTCATCTTGTGAGGGAAAATGTGTGCAGGTAACTGCACCGCTTGAGATGGATTGCATTACCTTCCAGATGGGAAGCTTTCCGGTTCTTCATAAGGAGCCTCTTGAGCTTACCATTACCAACACAGGAAAGAAGGTTCTCGAGCTTGTGGGTACGGGAGGCATTACAGTAAGCATTCCCTGTGACCGTTGTCTGGAAGAGGTTTCAGTTGAGATTCCAATTTCTTTTAAAAGAAAGCTGGATATGAAGCTGACAGACGAAGAGCGGGTGAATGATTTGGATGAAAATGCCTATCTCACAGGTATGGACCTGGATGTGGACCAACTGGTCTATTTTGAGGTGCTGATGAATTGGCCTTTGAAAGTTTTGTGTAAAGAAGACTGCAAAGGGATTTGCCGCCAGTGCGGGAAGAATCTGAATGAGGGTCCCTGCGATTGTGTGGAGGAGCCGAAGGATCCGCGTATGGCAGCCATCAGTGATATATTTAGTAAATTTAAGGAGGTGTAACATATGTCCATCTGTCCAAAGAATAAAACATCTAAAGCTAGACGTGATAAGAGAAGAGCAAACTGGAAAATGACTGCTCCGAACTTAGTAAAATGCAGCAAATGTGGTGCTCTTATGATGCCTCACAGAGTTTGCAAGGAATGCGGAAGCTATAACAAAAAAGAAATCATCAAAGTTGAAGACTAATGATGATTCAGAAGCCGCCTGGCAGAGTGAAATCTGTCAGGCGGCTTCTTTGGAGAATACAGAAAAATTACTTGTAGTTGAGGTATTGGTATGGAGAAGAAAAATCAGATTACAGAAGGAGTGATCTGGAAACAGCTTTTACTATTCTTTTTTCCCATTGTATTCGGGACATTTTTTCAGCAGATTTATAATACAGCAGATACGATCGTAGTAGGGCGTTTTGTCGGAAAAGAAGCCCTGGCTGCAGTAGGCGGCTCTGTTACGCAGATTGTAAACCTGATCGTAGGATTTTTTGTGGGACTTTCCTCCGGGGCGGCAGTTGTGATCTCGCAGTTTTATGGAGCGGGAGATAAGAAAAATCTCCATCATACTCTGCATACTTCTTACGCTTTTTCCATTGCAGCGGGAATTGTGATGGGAATAATTGGCATTTTGATTTCAGGACCTGTGCTGGAGATTATGAAAACACCGGAAGAGATTATGAAAGATTCCAGAACGTATTTATACATCTATTTTGGCGGTCTTGTATTCAATCTGATCTATAATGTAGGTTCCTCTGTTTTAAGGGCTGTAGGAGACTCTAAACGCCCTCTGTACGTCCTGATTGTTACCTGTATCCTGAACATTGTTCTCGATATTATTCTTGTTGTATGGGCGCATATGGGCGTTGCAGGGGTAGCTGTTGCTACAGTGTTTTCCCAGGCAGTAAGTGCAGTCATTGTAACGGGAATGCTTCTTAAAAAAGATACCATGTATCAGCTTCATTTAAAGAAAATCCGGTTTCACGGGACGGCTCTTCGCTCCATTCTCCGCATCGGACTTCCGGCTGGACTGGAATCTGTCATGTACAATATTGCAAATCTTATCATTCAGATTTTTGTAAATAAACTTGGGACGGATACGGTGGCTGCATGGGGGACTTTTGCAAAGATTGACGCCGTGTTCTGGATGGTAATTAATGCTTTTGGGATTGCGATTACCACCTTTGTGGGACAGAATTACGGTGCAGGAAGAAGGGACAGAATGCGAAAGAGCGTGCGGGTATGTATGGTGATGTCGTATGTCTCTGCTGTTGCTCTCAGTGTGTTTTTGTTCGTGTTTGCGGAGCCTTTGTACCGTATCTTTACAACAGACGGTAAGGTTATCAAAATCGGCGTGCATATGATGCAGTTTTTACTTCCTTCTTACTTCCTGTATGTAGTGATCGGAATCCTTTCCGGAGCTTTAAGAGGGGCAGGGAAGGTTCTTGTTCCCATGCTTCTTACATGCGGAGGCGTGTGCGTCCTTCGTATTGTGTGGATGTTCGCTGTACTGCCTGTTGTTCCGGGAATTGACACCATTATGCTCAGTTATCCGGTGTCCTGGGGTATTACCTCTGTATTGTTTATCATATATTACATAAAAAAATTCCCGAAACCGGAGAAGGGGACGGGAATGTAAAAAGTTCAGGGAATGGAGAGAATCCATTCCCTGTTTCAGTCTTTTGAGGAAGAAGTTTTTTTCTTGCTTCGTATATAGTGCAGAAGCAGATTTTCACTCATTTCTGGAAGTTCCTTACCATCATGAAGAGTGGCATATTGTTCTTTGATATAATTGTACAGCTCTTCGCAGTGCATCAGTTCGCTGTCTATGGAAAATGACTTTGTTTCTGTAAAGAAAATGTAGGAATGGCTGTTTCTTCCCTGCATTTTTTTGAAGCTGCTGATTTCGCCGTAAGAAATTTTTCTTTTTAAACCGCAAAGGGAATATAGGTAGATTTCGTTTTCGTCATAGTAACAATATATATACTTCCATGAAAAATAGGCGACAATATATAGAGCGTAAACTAAAACCATAAAAAAAATCCGCACTGCGCTTTCAGAAAGGTTTCCCACAATATCTATTAAAACTAAAAAATGCATGAAGAATTCCAGAAAAAATGTAAAATATAAAAAACTGTTGGAAAAGGCTACATAGTGACAATCTGCTTTTTTTCGCTCTTTCCGCAGTTCTGATGTCCTGTGCAATCCGATCAAGAATAAAATCGGGAAAAACAGCCATAAAATTGATTCCATATATATTGCGTCCTTTCGTGCAAAAATATAACCATGCGTCTGTCGTTTGGTATATTATAGCACAGAAAAGATGGCTTTGCAGCCATCTTTTCCATAGAATGAATGTGTGAAATTATGTATATATATTTAATACCGATACTGATACTGTCCCTTCTCATCGATTCCATAGAAATCAGAGAAGGACAGTGCGAAAATTTTATCTTTCATAGAGGAAATATCAATTTTATTTTTAATCACATACTGGTACACGCCGCTGTAATCAATTTCGCCCTGAATGAGAATGCTGTCCAGTTTTCCGTCTCTTAAAATTGCACGGCGGTATCCTCTGGAGTCCTGCTGGATAATCACTTCATCTCCCTCTTCTGCGACGCCACGGCCCAGTGAGAGAGTAGTGATACCATAAAAATTCATGGTGTTCTTCATTGCATACAGATCTGTGTATTCTTTTTCAATGCCGCACATATTGTAAGCTGCAGTTTCGCCCTGTTTCATGGCATTTGGCCAGATGCCGGAAAGACCAGCAACATCGCCTGCTGCGTAAACACGAGGACAGCTTGTTTCCATATGAGAATTTACTTCAATGAAACGCTCCGATTTGATGCTGCTTCCCTGTACACACTCAATAGCCGGGCGAACGCCTGCTGCCACGATTACAAGATCACAGTCAATTCTTGTACCGTCATCCAGAATCACAGCTTCGATTGCGCCATCTGCGTTCATGACTGTTTCGGAAGCTTTCTTTCCAAGAAGGAAGCGGCAGCCGTGTGCTTCAAATTTTTTTCTGTACGCATCTCCTGCAGCTTCGTCAAGCTGAAGAGGCAGAATGCGCTCTGACATTTCGACTACAGTAACTGCTTTTCCCTGCTCAAGAAAAGCATAAGCGGCGTCCATGCCAACAAGACCGGAACCTACTACAAGAATACTCTCTGCCTTGTCTGCAAGAGGACGGATTGCCTGTGCGTCGCTTAAATCGCGAAGACCAAATACGTTGTTTGCTTCCCGGAACTGTCCTACAGGAGGGATGAAGCTGTGTGCGCCGGTTGCAATGAGAAGGCGGTCATAAGATACAGTTGCGCCGTCCTGTAAAATAACAGCGGAATTTTCTGTATTAATGGAGGTGACGGTTTTATTCTGTATCCAGGAAATATTGTTTGCTTCAAAAAAATCTTCCGGTACAAAAGAAAGTGTCTTTTCGTCACGCTCGTGACTTAAATATTTATGAAGCATACAGCGGGAATGTACGTGGGTATCTGTGGAAATCATAACGATTTCCTCGTCTTTTGTAAGGGAACGAATGGTTTTGGCTGCCTGAATGCCGGCTGCTCCGACACCGATGATCACATGCTTCATTCTGCTACCTCCTCAATGTAGATTGCTTTTTTGGGACAGGCACGTACACATGCCGGACCTTCCGGGTCATCTGCGCAGAAATCGCATTTCATAACCTTTGTGTGTGTGGCAGTGTCCGGTTTTAAAACTCCGTAAGGACAGTTCATCACGCACATAAAGCAGGAACCGCATTTGTTTTCGTCATAAAGAACATGTCCTGTTTCCGGATCTTTCGTAAGCGCGCCGCTCATGCAGGACATAACGCATTCCGGCTGGTCACAGTGGCGGCAGAAAACAGGTTTATAGCTGTCGTCTTTGGAACAGACAATGTGATTTCTTGATTCATTATGAATGTCTGTGAGATCAAGAGTGTATACATTTCCTTTGTCTGCACGGTGTGCCTGCATACAGGCAACCGTACAGTTTTTGCAGCCGTCACATTTTTCGGCATCAATGAAAATACGTTTCATGGAAACACCTCCTAGATATGTAATGCGCTGCGTTTTTCTTCGATAATGTTCTCCAGAATATCAGCAGAAGCTTTTGCGTCAGAATTAATGATCACCTGACCGCCTGTAAGTTCTTTCATGTCTTCAGTTAAAACTTTGACTGCAACAGGGCTTCCTGTCATAAATGGCGGAAGGCCAAGGTGGAGCGGAAGACCAAGGGAGAGACCGAAGCATCCGTCTGCGATCGCCTGTTCCTCAAGCCACTGTGCTGCTGAGAGAACGAGAGGAAGCTGCGGAAGGTCAACACCAAGTTCTGCTGCAATTTCTGTTGCTACAATTTCAAGACGTCCGATAGCAAGGCACGGACCGAAGTTTAATACTGGCGGAATACCAAGTTTTTCGCACACTGCACGAAGCTTCGGACCTGCAAGTTTTGCTGCTTCCGGAGTCATAAGACCGCAGTTTTCGATTCCGCCTGAAGAGCAGCCTGCTGTGAGGACAATGATGTCGCGTGCGATCAGTTCTTTTGTAAGCTCTACAGTTAAAACGTCGTGGCCTCCGGCAGTTAAGTTGGAGCAGCCGACAACGCCTGCAATACCTTTAATATCTCCGGATACAATAAGGTCAATAAGCGGTTTCCAGCTTCCGCCCAGGAAGGATTTTAAGGAACCTTCACTTACACCGGTAAGAGTATTGGAGTTTCCGTGTTCCGGAAGAAGATTCATAGGAACATTGCCGCGGCGTTCTTTGTAAGCTTCAATGATTTTATCAATAATAACCTCTGTCTGTGCTTCTCTTTCTTCGAATTTATATGGAAGAAGTTCTGCATTTGCTTTCTTTGCCACGTCATCAAGACAGATTTGTTTGATCTTCAGTTCATCACAGATCGGTTCAATACCCGGAAGCGTGCAGTTAAACTCAGAAAGAACCGCGTCGATTCCGCCTGTTGCAAGAATTGCTTCGCTTGTGTAGTTGTTTCCTGCATGACCGTCAAATACTTCCTGATAGTGAGAACCACGAAGCTGTAAATCCTGTCCTACACAGGTACATCCAACAAGTTTGAAGCCTTTTGCGCCTGCTGCCTGTGCTTTTTTCACTGCCTCAGGAGATACCAGCTTTTCCTGTAAATCTACAAAAATAGTATGCTGATGTCCTGTGATCATAATGTTGATGTAATCCGGGTCGATGACACGAAGGCCTACAGGAGCAGGACGAAGCTCAGGCTGCCCAAGAAGAACGTCATTTAAAAGGTTTGTGAGAGTAAGACCATAAATACCGGTGGAAATACCAAGTTTTAAGCAGTCTGTCAGCATATCAACAGGGTCGGAGTTTAAGTTTGTGGAACATTTTACAACACCCTTAAATACTTCGGATTTTGCACCGCCAGGCATAATACCAAGTTCTTTCCAGCGTTTTACGCGCGGAGCATAGGCGATTTTTTCTACGAGTTCAGCCTGTACATATTCTGGTTTGTAAAGATCTGCAAGAACGGCGTCTGCAATTTTTTCTGCTTTTACATAATTGTCTTCTTCCTCAATGCCAAACAGCTCTGCAAGGTGATTTAAGGATTCTATTCCTTTTAATTCTCCCTTTGTCTGTGCTGTTTTTTTCAGATTTAAAGCGGTGTTTTCTACAATGTGGATATAACAGCCGCTTCCTGCTGCAACGGATCTTAAGAAATTACGTGTTACAATCGTGTCTGCATTGGCGCCGCAGATTCCTCTTGGGGAGCTTGGGGTAATACGGCAGGGGCCATTGGAACAGAGACGACAACAGACTCCCTGAAGACCGAAACCACATTTTGTTTTCTGAGTATCGACTCTGTGATGAGAGGTTTCCATTGGAAGAGAACGGATAAAATCCTCCAGGGGTTTGTCTGCGCTTTTGCAGGTGTTGCAGCCATAGCACTGATTCATAAGTATTTCCTCCTTGAAATTATAAAAATTTAAAAATTATTTTTGTATTCAGCAACAGATATTATAATATACCTGACAAAAAAAGTCAATATTAAAAACCACATATTTCCAGGAAAAACAGTAGAATCTGTCGAAAAGGAATGTTATACTAGACATACCGTGTAAAAACGGGATCAAAATCAAAGCGAGGACAGAAAATGAATATTTTAAATATAGAACACGTAAGCAAAATGTTTGGAGAAAAAGTAATCTTTGATGATGTTTCCTATGGAATCCACCAGGGGGATAAAATCGGAATTATTGGAATCAATGGAACCGGGAAAACTACCATCTTAAAAATTATAGCAGGGCTGGAAGAACCGGACGAAGGGCAGGTCATTACGCAGAACGGGCTTCGCATTACGTATCTTCCCCAGAATCCGGAATTTCCTTCTAATGCCACGATTCTTGATTATGTGGCAGACGGAAAATGGCAGAAGGACTGGGCAACTGCAAGTGAGGCAGCAAATGTCTTAAATAAACTTGGAATTACAGACCATGAGGAAAAAATAGAGCATCTTTCCGGAGGACAGAAAAAACGAGTGGCTCTTGCAAGAACCCTTGTAAATCCGGCGGATGTTCTGATTCTTGACGAGCCCACAAACCACATTGATAACGAGATGGCTGCCTGGCTGGAGGATTACCTTCAGAAATTTAAGGGTGCTTTGATCATGGTAACACACGACCGATATTTCCTTGACCGGGTAACAAATAAGATTTTGGAGATCAGTCACGGAAAACTGTATTCCTATGAGGCAAATTATTCAAAGTTTCTGGAGCTGAAAGCCCAGAGAGAAGAAATGGAACTGGCAGGAGAGCGGAAACGTCAGAGCGTGCTTAGAATGGAGCTTGAGTGGGCAAAACGCGGCTGTCGAGCAAGAAGCACAAAGCAGAGAGCCCGCCTGGAACGCCTTGAGGCATTGAAAAACGGAACAGCCCCTGTAAAAGACCAGAGAGTGGAAATGGATTCTGTGGAAACCCGTATGGGCAAAAAGACGATTGAGCTTCATCATGTAAGCAAATCATTTGGGGAAAAGAAAGTAGTAGATGATTTTACTTATATTATTCTCCGCAATCAGCGCCTTGGTATTATCGGACCAAACGGCTGCGGAAAATCCACTTTCATGAAAATGATCGCCGGTATTTTAAAACCGGATGCAGGAGAAATTGAATGGGGCGATACCATTAAAATCGGATATTTTGCTCAGGAAGTGCCGGATATGGACAGAAGTCTCCGTGTCATTGATTACATACGTGAGGTTGCGGAATATATTCCCACAAAAGATGGAAAAATCAGTGCTTCCATGATGCTGGAACGCTTTCTTTTTGATTCGGCCATGCAGTATACGCCTGTGGAAAAACTTTCCGGAGGGGAAAAACGCCGCCTTTATCTTCTGAAGGTGCTTATGGAGGCGCCAAACGTCCTTCTTCTTGATGAGCCAAGCAATGATATTGATATTCCTACTCTTACCATTCTTGAAGATTATCTGGATTCCTTTGCCGGAATCGTGGTTGCGGTTTCCCATGACCGGTATTTTCTTGACAACATGGCAGACCGGATTTTCGCTTTTGAGGGAGACGGTCATCTTGTGCAATATGAAGGAGGATATACAGATTATCTGGAGGCAAGAAAAAGAAAACAGGTGGATGTGTCTGCAGAGGAAAGCTCTCCTGTAAAAGAGAATAAACCTTCCAGAAACGACTGGAAACAGAACCGGAAGGAAAAGCTCAAATTTTCTTATAAAGAAGAGCGAGAATTTGAGACGATCGATGAGGACATAGAAAAGCTGGAAGAAAAAATCGCCTCTCTTGAGGAGGATATGATGAAAAACGCTACCAATTCCGGAAAACTCCGTGAGATTGTAGAAGAAAAAGAAAAGGCAGAAAAAGCTCTGGAAGAAAAAATGGACAGATGGGTTTACTTAAATGATCTGGCAGAGCGCATTGAAGCCCAGAAAAACGAAAAGGAGGAAGGATTATGAGAAGTCCCATGACAACTCTTTGTTACATAGAAAAAGAAGATTCTTATCTTATGCTTCATCGGGTATCAAAGAAAAATGATGTAAATAAGGATAAATGGATTGGAGTAGGAGGTCACTTTGAGGAGGGAGAAAGTCCGGAGGAATGTCTTTTAAGAGAAGTAAAAGAAGAGACAGGTCTTACCCTTACTTCCTGGAAGTTCCGCGGGATTGTTACCTTTACGCAGAAGGGATATGGAACAGAATATATGTGCCTTTACACAGCGGAAGGCTTTACGGGAGAATTAAGTGATTGTGACGAGGGAACCCTTAAATGGGTAAAAAAATCAGAAATAGAAAATCTGAACCTTTGGACTGGAGATAAGATTTTTCTTCGCCTTATGGCAGAAAACGCTCCGTTTTTCTCGTTAAAGCTCCGTTACGAAGGGGACAGTCTTATGGAGGCAGTTCTTGATGGAAAGGCGCTTTCCTATTGACTTTTTCTATAAAAATCGAGTATCATATATGGCAGTTGCAATAGAAAACAGGAGGAAAAAAACATGTCAGAGACAGTAAAAGTAGTAGTGGATGCTATGGGCGGCGACAACGCGCCGGCAGAACCGGTAAAAGCAGCGGCAGCAGCTGTAGAAGAGCGCAGTGATATAGAAGTCATTCTTACAGGAAATAAAGATGTAATTGAAAAAGAACTGGAAAAATATACTTCCGCTCCAAAAGAACGGATTCACATTGTTCCCACAACAGAAGTGATCGAGACAGCAGAACCTCCTGTTATGGCAATTCGTAAGAAAAAAGATTCTTCTATTGTAGTTGGTCTGAATATGGTAAAAAAACAGGAGGCTGACGCCTTTGTTTCTTCCGGAAGCTCCGGTGCAGTTCTTGTAGGAGGACAGGTGATCGTAGGAAGGAGCAAAGGGGTGGAACGTCCGCCACTGGCTCCGCTGATTCCAACAGCAGAGGGCGTTTCTCTTCTTGTAGACTGCGGAGCAAATGTAGATGCCCGCCCTTCCCATCTTGTGCAGTTTGCAAAAATGGGGGCTATTTACATGGAACATATTGTGGGAATCAAAAATCCGAGAGTTGCCATTGTAAATAACGGAGCAGAAGAAGAAAAGGGAAATGCTCTTGTAAAAGAAACGTTTCCTCTTTTAAAGGCATGTAAGGGTATTAATTTTATCGGAAGCATTGAGGCGAGAGACATTCCTTCCGGATATGCAGATGTTATCGTATGTGAAGCTTTTGTGGGAAATGTGATTTTAAAGCTTTATGAGGGACTTGCAGCGACTCTTATGAGTAAGATCAAGGGCGGTATGATGAAAAATACGAGAAGCAAAATGGGAGCACTTCTTATTAAGCCGGCATTAAAGGAGACATTAAAAGAATTTGATACTACAAAGCACGGCGGCGCGCCGCTTCTGGGACTGAAAGGGCTTGTGGTAAAAACGCATGGAAGCGCGTCTTCTGTAGAAATAAAGAATGCTATTTTCCAGTGTGTGGATTTCAAACAGCAGCAGATTAATGAAAAGATTGCAGAACATATCAACGAGGGAGATTGAAATTGGAATTTGAAAAGCTGAAAGAGATCATAGAAGAAATTCTTCATATCGACAGGGAGGAAATCACAGAATCCTCTGGATTTGTAGATGACCTTGGGGCAGATTCTCTGGATCTGTTCCAGATTCTTCTCTGTCTGGAAGAAACGTATGATATTGAAATTGAAGAAAAAGACGCGGAGGAGATCCAGACAGTGGGAGATGCTGTTTCACTCCTTCGCCGTCTGATCAAAGGGTGAAAGGAACAAAAAAATTATGGAGAGAGATCTTAAAAAACTGGAAGAAATTATCGGATATACATTTGAGAATAAACGACTGCTTTCTCAGGCAATGACACACAGTTCCTATGCCAATGAAAAAAAACTGGGAAAAGCAGGCTGTAATGAACGTCTGGAGTTTCTGGGCGATGCAGTCCTTGAGCTTATCAGCAGTGACTTTCTCTTTGCTGCATATCCGAAGGTTCCGGAGGGAGAGCTTACAAAAAAACGTGCCAGTCTTGTATGTGAGCCCAGTCTTGCCTACTGTGCCAGAGAGTTTGGGCTTCCGGAATATCTCCTTCTTGGAAAAGGAGAGGATATGACAGGGGGAAGAAACCGGGATTCCATTGTCTCAGATGCGACAGAGGCTCTTCTTGGAGCAATTTATCTGGACGGTGGTTTTGCTAGCGCAAAGGAGTTTGTACTGAAATTTATTCTGAATGACATAGAGCATAAACAGCTCTTTTATGATAGCAAGACCATCCTGCAGGAAATCGTTCAGGAAAACGGAGGACAGCCTGTGGAATATCAGCTTATCAAAGAGGAAGGTCCGGATCATAATAAAAGCTTTACAGTCAGCGCTCTTGTAAATGGAACGGCAATGGGAAGAGGAAAAGGACACACAAAAAAAGCGGCGGAGCAGGCGGCTGCCTATGAAGCAATACGCAGGATAAAACAATAACAGGTGGAATATGTATTTAAAAAACATTGAAGTGCAGGGCTTTAAGTCCTTTGCGCAGAAAATAAACTTTGAATTTCATAATGGGATCACAGGCATTGTAGGACCAAATGGAAGCGGAAAAAGCAATGTGGGAGATGCTGTCCGGTGGGTGCTGGGAGAGCAGAGTGCCAAACAGCTTCGTGGTGGAAATATGCAGGATGTTATTTTTTCCGGGACAGAGACAAGAAAGCCATTAAGCTTTGCCTCGGTAGCCATCACTCTCGACAATTCCGACCATAAACTTCCTGTAGATTTTCAGGAGGTAACTGTCACAAGGCGGCTCTACCGTTCCGGTGAAAGCGAATATCTGATTAACGGAAGCGCCTGCAGGCTGAAGGATATTCATGAGATGTTTTACGATACCGGTATCGGAAAGGAAGGATATTCCATTATCGGGCAGGGTCAGATTGATAAAATTTTAAGCGGAAAACCGGAAGAGCGAAGAGAGCTTTTTGACGAGGCGGCAGGAATTGTAAAATTTAAGAGAAGAAAAAATACGACCATCAAAAAGCTGGAAGAAGAACAGCAGAACCTTGTCCGCGTAACCGATATATTAAGCGAGCTTACAAGACAGCTTACGCCTCTTGAAAAACAGGCGGAAACAGCGAAAATCTATCTTGGAAAAAGAGAAGCGTTAAAGGAACTGGACGTAAATCTTTTTCTTGCAGAAAACGAGCATACAGAAAATCTCTTAAAAGAGCTGGAGGAAAAAACAAAAACTGCAGAACACCAGCTTCAGGAAACAAGCGGGGCTTACGAAAAGACGAAAGAAGAATATGAGCGTCTGGAAAAAGAGCTGGAAAGTCTGGAACAGAAAATGGAGGCTCTCCGGGAAGAAACCCAGGGGAAAGCTCTTCAGAAACAGCAGATGGAAGGACAGATCAATGTCTTAAATGAACAGCTTCTTGCAGGAGAGCAGAATCAGGAGCATTACGAAAGCCGTCTTTCTGCTATTGCAGAAGAACTTTCTAAAAAAGAGGAAGCGAAAAAAGAACAGCAGGAAGAGGGAGAGCTTTTAAAAGAAAAAACATCTGAAATGAAAAAGCAGATGAAGAAAAAAGAAGAGGCGCTCTCCAATATTCAGGAAAATATACGGGAATGCAGCGCTGCTGTGGAAGATGGAAAAAACGAGATTATTGAAATTTTAAATACCCGTGCCACAACAAAAGGAAAAGCCCAGCGCTTCGATACCATGATGGAGCAGATCGGTATCCGCAAAGCAGAATTGAGCCAGAAAATCCTCAAGCTGAAAAGCGAGGAGGAGGAGCAGTCCGGCGCCATGAAAAGGGCTTCTGCAAAATACGAGGCAATCACTGCCCTGATCGAAGAAATGAATGAAGAATGTAAGCGGCTTGAGGAAGAAGTCTATTCCATTCAGGGACAGTTAAAGAATCAGAATGCACAGATGGAGGCGGGACAGGCTGCGTATCACAGAGAAGCGTCCAGGCTGGATTCGCTTAAAAATATGGCGGAACGCTACGATGGTTACGGAAACAGTATCCGAAGGGTGATGGAGCAGAAAGAAAGGGTTCCAGGAATCGAAGGAGTAGTGGCAGATCTGATCCAGGTAAATAAGGATTATGAAATTGCCATTGAGACGGCGCTTGGAGGCAGCATTCAGAATATTGTCACAGACAATGAACAGACTGCCAAGCAAATGATTGAATTTTTAAAGAAAAACCGTTTCGGACGCGCCACCTTCCTTCCTTTAAGCAGTGTAAATGCAAGGGGAGAGTTTCCTCAGAAAGAAGCGTTGAAGGAGGAAGGGGTAATCGGTCTTGCAAGCGAGCTTGTAAATACATCACCCAGATACCAGGGCGTGATCCGGTATCTTCTGGGAAGAGTTCTCGTAGTGGATCATATTGACCATGCCATTGCCATCGGGAGAAAATACAGGCATACCCTTCGAATGGTAACAACAGAGGGAGAGTCTTTAAGTCCCGGCGGTTCCATGACGGGCGGCGCTTTTCGAAACAACAGCAATCTTCTTGGAAGAAAAAGAGAGATTGAAGAACTGGAAAAGAAAGTATCTTCCCTGAAAACAGAGCTGGAAGAAATACAGCATTCCATTGATGAGAACAGAAGCAGAAGAAATGTGATCCGTGATACCATTGCAGATTTTAAAGAAAAACTGCGCCTCCAGTATATCGAACAGAATACTGCGAAAATGAGCATGAATCAGCTTGAGGAAAAAAATGAGCAGATTCAGAGAGGGTATCTGCAGGTGCAGAGAGACCAGATGGATATGCAGAGGCAGGTACGCGAGGTTCAGGAAGATCACAGCCGTATAAAAAAAGAACTGGAAGAATCTCAGAAAGATGAAAAAGAGCTGGAAACCTTTATCGAAACAAGGCAGCAGGAGCTGGATGAATGGAAAAGTGAGGAGAGCAAGGCTTTAAAAGAACTGGAAAATATCCGTCTGGAAGTTTCCTCTATGGGACAGAAAACACAGTTTACAATGGAAAATCTCTCCCGTCTTTCTTCTGAAATCGCTTCCTATAAAGAGGAGCGCGGGAAGCTTCAGGAAAATCTGAAGCTCGGAAAAGAGGAGATGGAGAAGAAGCGTCAGGATATTGTGAAGTTTAAAAATACCATTGCCCATTTTGAGGAGGAAGAGAAAGCCTCAAAAGACAGTCTGCAGGCGCTTACAGAGGAAAAGGAAGAGAGAAATAAAAGCCACAAAGCCTTTTTTGAAAAGCGTGACGCGCTTTCCGGTCAGATGAGCCTGCTGGATAAGGAATGTTTCCGTTTGAAAAGTCAGGCAGAAAAAATAGAGGAAAGCAGAGAAGCGCAGATTTCCTACATGTGGGAGGAGTATGAAATTACTCCGAATAATGCCCTTCAATATAGAAAAGAAGAGCTGACAGACCGTCAGGAAATGCAAAAAGAAATCGGAAAGATCAAAGAAGAAATCCGGCGTCTCGGAACCGTTAATGTAAATGCTATCGAGGATTATAAGGAGCTTTTAGAGCGCCACACGTTCCTTTCTGATCAGTATGAAGACCTGCAGCAGGCAGAAAAGACTCTGGAGCAGATCATAGAAGAACTGGACGAGGGAATGCGCAAACAGTTCTCAGAAAAATTCCGGGAAATCCAGCGAGAATTTGACAAAGCCTTTAAAGAGCTTTTCGGTGGAGGAAAGGGAACTCTGGAGCTTTCTGAAGATGAGGACATTCTTGAGGCAGGAATCCGTATTATTTCTCAGCCGCCCGGGAAAAAACTTCAGAATATGATGCAGCTTTCCGGTGGGGAGAAGGCGCTTACAGCGATCGCTCTTCTTTTTGCAATTCAGAATTTAAAGCCGTCCCCCTTCTGTCTTCTTGATGAAATTGAGGCGGCACTTGACGATTCCAATGTAGGACGGTTTGCAGGGTATCTTCAGAAGTTGACGAAAAACACACAATTTATTATAATAACACATAGACGCGGTACCATGAATGCGGCAGACCGCCTTTATGGTATCACCATGCAGGAAAAAGGTGTTTCGACACTTGTTTCTGTAGATTTAGTCGAAAATCAGTTGACACAGTAATGAGGAGGAAATATGGCAGAGGAGAAAAAAGGCTTTTTTAAACGCCTTGTCAGTGGTTTGACAAAAACACGCGACAATATTGTGGCAGGGTTTGATTCTATTTTTAAGGGATATTCCAGTATTGATGAAGATTTTTATGAAGAACTGGAAGAAATCCTGATCATGGGCGATATAGGGATCAATGCCACAACATCTATCCTGGAAAATTTAAAGGAGCAGGTTGCAGAGCAGCATATTAAAGAGCCGATGGAATGTAAGCAGCTCTTGATCGACAGCATTAAAAAACAGATGTATGTGGACAGTACAGAATATGCTTTTGAGGACAGAAAATCAGTAATTCTTGTCATCGGTGTAAACGGTGTGGGAAAAACAACATCGGTTGGAAAACTGGCAGGAAAATTAAAGGACCAGGGAAAAAAAGTAGTGCTTGCAGCGGCAGATACCTTCCGTGCGGCAGCGGGAGAGCAGCTTACCCAGTGGGCGAACCGGGCAGGCGTTGATATTATTGGCGGACAGTCAGGGGCAGACCCGGCGTCTGTTGTGTATGATGCAGTTGCAGCCGCAAAAGCGAGAAATGCAGATGTCCTGATCTGTGACACAGCAGGGCGCCTTCACAATAAGAAAAATCTTATGGCAGAGCTTGAGAAAATTTACAGAATTTTGGCAAAAGAATATTCTGAGGCATATCTGGAAACGCTCGTTGTTCTCGATGGAACAACAGGACAGAATGCGCTTGCCCAGGCAAAACAGTTTTCTGAAGTGGCAAACGTAAATGGTATTATTCTTACAAAGCTGGACGGAACAGCAAAGGGCGGTATTGCAGTGGCAATCCAGTCGGAACTGGACATTCCTGTAAAATATATAGGAGTGGGAGAAAGCATTGATGATTTACAGAAGTTTGATGCGGACGCCTTTGTAAACGCCTTATTTGATGTGGATAATAAAAACGAATAAAGATGCCATAAAGGGAGGAAACCATATGCTTACACTGGAAAAATTTGAAGAGGCTTCAGAAATCGTCAGAGAAGTAACGCAGGAGACAAAGCTGATCAAAAGCTCTTATTTTTCGGAATTAACAGGAAACCGTGTGTTTTTTAAACCGGAAAATATGCAGCGGACAGGAGCTTACAAGGTAAGAGGCGCATATTATAAAATCAGTACGCTTACAGAAGAAGAAAGAAACAAGGGGCTGATTACTGCGTCAGCGGGAAATCATGCACAGGGAGTCGCTTACGCGGCACATAAATTCGGGGCAAAGGCAGTGATCGTCATGCCTACTACGACTCCTCTTATTAAAGTGGAGCGCACAAAAAGCTACGGGGCAGAAGTAATCCTGAAAGGAGACGTGTACGACGAAGCCTGCGCTTACGCTCTGGAGCTTGCGGAAAAAGAAGGCTACACCTTTATTCACCCGTTTGACGATCCGGCAGTTGCAACAGGACAGGGAACCATTGCAATGGAAATTGTGCAGGAGCTTCCTCTTGTAGATTATATTCTTGTTCCCATTGGGGGAGGCGGACTTGCAACAGGTGTATCCACACTTGCAAAACTTTTAAATCCTCATATTAAAGTGATCGGAGTGGAGCCTTCTGGAGCAGCCTGCATGAAAGCATCTCTGGAAAAAGGCGAGGTTGTAGGTCTTTCCAGTGTAAATACGATTGCGGACGGTACGGCTGTACAGCGTCCCGGAGAGAAAATCTTCCCGTATATTCAGGAAAATCTTGATGAAATCCTGACCATTGACGATGATGAGCTGATCGTAGCTTTCCTTGATATGGTGGAAAATCATAAGATGATCGTGGAAAATTCCGGACTTCTTACAGTTGCGGCTCTTCGCCACCTTGACTTTAAAAACAAAAAAGTAGTTTCCATATTAAGTGGTGGAAATATGGATGTGATCACCATGTCTTCCGTAGTACAGCACGGATTGATCCAGAGAGACAGGATTTTTACGGTTTCTCTGCTGATCCCGGACAAACCGGGCGAGTTGGTGCGCGTGGCTTCCATCATCTCTGAAAACCAGGGCAATGTCATTAAACTTGATCATAACCAGTTTGTAAGCACAAATCGTAATGCTGCAGTAGAACTGAAAATTACAATGGAAGCCTATGGAACAGACCACAAAAACCAGATTGTAAAAGCACTGGAAAAAGCAGGCTGCAGACCTAAGGTCATTCGTGCAAGCCTGTAAAGCTCTGTGTGTCTCATGAAAATTTCATAAGAACGTATAAAAGGGAGCGGCTCCTGGTGAGTCACTCCCTCTTTTGGTGAACGGATTTAATCTCTCTGGAATAAATCTCTTGTATATAATTTTTCTTTTACGTCTTCCAGACAGCTGTCGTAGCGGTTTGCAATGATGCTGTTGCTCATTTCTTTAAATTTCTTTAAATCATTTACGACTTTGCTTCCAAAGAAGGTTGTTCCATCTTCCAGTGTTGGCTCATAAATAATAACAGAAGCGCCTTTTGCCTTAATTCGTTTCATAACACCCTGGATACTGCTCTGGCGGAAGTTGTCGGAATTTGATTTCATAGTAAGACGGTATACACCAACAACCACTTCTTTTTCTTTGGTACTTTCCCACTGGTTGCTGTCCGCGTAATTGTAATAGCCTGCCATATGAAGAACCCGGTCTGCAATGAAGTCTTTTCGTGTGCGGTTACTCTCCACAATAGCGGAAATCATATTCTGAGGAACATCATTGTAGTTTGCGAGAAGCTGTTTTGTATCTTTAGGAAGACAGTAGCCGCCGTATCCGAAGGATGGGTTGTTGTAATGGGTTCCGATTCGTGGATCAAGACACACGCCGTTAATAATATCCTGTGTGTTCAGTCCTTTAATTTCCGCGTACGTATCGAGCTCATTAAAATAAGACACACGAAGGGCAAGGTAAGTATTTGCAAAAAGCTTTACTGCCTCTGCCTCTGTAAATCCCATAAATAAGGTATCAATTTCCGGTTTGATGGCGCCTTCCTGAAGAAGAGCGGCGAAGGTATGCGCTGCCTCTGTAAGCTTTTTGTTTTCCGGGTCAGTAGACACAATAATACGGCTTGGGTAAAGATTGTCGTATAAAGCTTTTGATTCACGTAAAAATTCCGGGCTGAAAATAATGTTTTCTGTATTGTATTTCTTTCGTACAGAGTCTGTAAAACCAACAGGGATCGTAGATTTAATTACCATGACCGCATCTGGGTTTACCTCTAAAACAAGCTGGATCACTGCCTCTACAGCAGAAGTGTCAAAATAGTTCCTCTGGCTGTCGTAATTGGTAGGAGCGGCGATCACAACGAAATCTGCATTTTTGTAAGCAGATTCTCCGTCAAGAGTTGCCGTTAAGTCAAGCTCTTTTTCTGCAAGATATTTCTCAATATATTCGTCCTGGATCGGAGATTTTCGGTTATTGATCATCTCTACTTTTTCCGAAATAATGTCAACGGCTGTCACATGGTTGTGCTGTGCAAGAAGAGTGGCGATGGAAAGTCCTACATATCCTGTGCCTGCAACTGCGATATTCAGAGGAGAAGGGGAAGAAAGCTTATGACTTTCTCCGCTGTTTACAAAAACCTCATCCAGTTCAAAACCAAGAACTTCCGACAGGTTTTCAAGCTGCGGAATGGATGGGATAAAATCCTTCTGTTCCAGACGGGAGATCAGCGCTCTGTTAATTCCGGTTGCATCAGATAAATCCTGCTGTGTCATGGATTTATCTTTTCTTTTTGTACTTACGGTTTCTGCAAGAGCAGAAATAGATAATTTTTTCATATGATACGTCCTTTCTAATAAATGTTAATAATAATAACAAAAAGTAAGCCTGTTCTTTATGTGATTCCACTATACCACAGGTACAAAAGAAAATCAACCGGAATATATGATACTTAAAATAACAAAATGAAATATTGGGAGCAAAAGGTTAAAAGTTACAATTTATATGAGATAAAAATCTTCATTGATAAAAATAACAAATTATGACAAAAGTCGTGTAATTATGAACAGAGTATTGACTTATATATAAGTTCGGTGTAAAATATTCTCGATAATACAGCGATGAATGCAGAAAAAATAAGGGATTATCAATAACATATTCGCTCATGCGTTTGGCATGGGGGGGGGTAAAATAAATGTGGTCATATTAAAATATGCGAAAAAAATAACATACGCTTCTGGTGTATGATTTTTTTTGCAGTTGCAGGGCTTTAAGACGTATTATTTTGATCCCTCCAGTCAGGAAAAATAAAGAAATAAATGAAGGAAAAGGAAGAGTGATATGTTAAGGTTTATATTGATTGTGGGCATCTTCGCATTGATAGCAGGAGGATATTTGGGAATGCAGAAAAAGGGAAAGTTGGAACACTGGCAGATTATTGCCATATATCTTGCGGTTTATGATGCCATAGCAGTAAATGCGGCTTATTTTCTGGCGCTATGGATAAGATTTGACTGCCGGTATTCAGAAATTCCGGAAGTATATTTATCATCATATCTGAAGTTCGCGCCCTGGTATACGATATTTTCAGTAGTGATATTCTGGTTGCTGCGGTTATACAAGAGTATATGGCGTTTCGCAAGCTATAGTGAATTTGTGAGAGTTGTTTCCGCAACAGCAATAACAGGTGTTTTCCATACAGCAGTTATTACATTAGCTGTTCGCAGAATGCCTATTTCCTATTATATGTTTGGAATTTTGATCCAGTTTCTGTTTACTGCAGGAATCCGGTTTTCCTATCGTTTTGTTCTTATGGAACGTGGAAGAAAGGAAAAAGAAGAGGAGAGCAGTTATTACCGGATCATGCTCATTGGCGCAGGGGCGGCAGGTCAGACTATCTTAAGAGAAATGAGCCGCGCAAGAGAAATTAAGGGGAAAATCTGCTGCATTATAGACGATAATTCCAATAAATGGGGCAGATACGTAGATGGCGTTCCGGTAGTAGGCGGAAGAGACGACATTATGGTAAGTGCGAAAAAATATAAGATAAATCAGATATTTTTTGCAATTCCAAGCGCTTCTGCTGAAGACAAGAGAGATATTTTAAATATCTGTAAGGAAACAGGCTGCGAGCTGAAAATCCTTCCCGGTATTTATCAGCTTGTGACCGGCGAAATTGCTTTAAGCAAAATGCGCAATGTTTCCATCGAAGACTTACTTGGAAGAGAGCCGATTAAGGTTGATATGAATGAAATTTTCCAATATCTGAAAGGAAAGGTGATTCTTGTTACAGGCGGCGGGGGTTCCATCGGAAGCGAGCTTTGCCGTCAGATCGCAGGGCACAATCCGAAGCAGCTGATTATTTTTGACGTGTATGAAAATAATGCATATGATATTGAGCAGGAATTAAAATCAAAATATCCTGATTTAAATCTAAAGGTTTTAATTGGTTCTGTGCGTGACAGCAGGAGAGTGAACAGCATTTTCCGTACATATAAACCTGAGATTGTATATCATGCAGCAGCGCATAAACATGTGCCGCTTATGGAGACAAGCCCGTGCGAAGCAATCAAAAATAACGTGATGGGAACTTATAAAGTGGCAAGCGCCGCACTTCGCAACGGCTGCCAGCGATTTGTGCTTATCAGCACAGACAAGGCAGTAAATCCTACGAATATTATGGGGGCAAGCAAGCGGCTTTGTGAAATGGTCATTCAGTCTATGGATATGATCAGCAAAACAGGAAATGCGAAGCTTCTTCCTGTTCTCGGAGCACATTATGAGGACGATGAATTTGGAGAAAGTACAACAACAGCCATTCCATATAATGGACAAAGAACAGAATTTGTGGCAGTTCGTTTCGGAAACGTTCTTGGCAGCAACGGTTCTGTAATCCCTCTTTTCCGAAAACAGATTGAAAAGGGCGGACCTGTTACAGTTACACACCCGGATATTATCCGGTACTTTATGACAATTCCTGAGGCAGTAAGCCTTGTACTTCAGGCTGGAACATATGCCCGGGGCGGAGAGATTTTTGTTCTGGATATGGGAGCTCCTGTAAAAATCGATACGCTGGCTCGAAATCTCATTAAACTTTCCGGGTATGAGCCGGATGTGGATATTCAGATAACATATACGGGGCTTCGTCCGGGAGAGAAGCTATATGAAGAGAAGCTGATGGCTGAGGAAGGTCTGATGAAGACAGATAATGATCTGATCCATATCGGAAAACCGATTCCTTTTGATGTAAAAGAGTTCCTTCATCAGTTAGAGATTCTGGCAGATGCAAGTTATGCAAATAACACGGAAATCTGCCATATGGTAGAAAAGATTGTGCCGACTTATCATCCGGCAGGTTCAGACTTGAAACGGCACAGAGATGTATATGAGGCGCTTCTGAAAGAAACAGCGGCAGCAAAAAACTGTTGAGAAAGGAAAGAGAAGATGAATATGGAACCATTTAA
Source organism: uncultured Blautia sp. (assembly GCA_900540785.1). Classification (GTDB taxonomy): domain Bacteria; phylum Bacillota; class Clostridia; order Lachnospirales; family Lachnospiraceae; genus Blautia_A. The sequence continues at coordinate 20,667 of UQHF01000027.1, read as the reverse complement.
GAAAAAAGTCTGGCTTTCTTCTCCTACTATGCACGGAGAAGAACTAAAATATGTGACAGAGGCATATGAGACAAATTGGATGTCTACTGTGGGAGAGAATATCAACGAGGTGGAGTGTCTTGCCTGTGAAAAAGTGGGCTGCAGATATGCAGTTGCTCTTTCAGCGGGAACGGCAGCACTTCATATGGCAGTAAAGCTTGCTGGAGTAAAACCGGGAGATACAGTGTTCTGCTCGGATATGACGTTTGATGCAACTGTAAATCCGGTTGTTTATGAGGGTGGAGTTCCTGTTTTTATTGACACAGAATATGATACCTGGAATATGGATCCTGTAGCGCTTGAAAAGGCCTTTGAACTGTATCCGGATACAAAAGTAGTTGTGGTAGCACACCTATATGGAACTCCTGGTAAGATTGATGAAATCAGAGAAATATGCCAGCGCCACGGCGCAATGATCATTGAAGATGCTGCTGAATCTCTAGGAGCTACTTATAAAGGTGTACAGACTGGTTCTTTTGGAGATTATAATGCTATTTCTTTTAATGGAAATAAAATTATTACCGGTTCTTCCGGTGGAATGCTCCTTACAGATAGTCTGGAGGCGGCAAACAAGGTTCGTAAATGGTCTACTCAGTCAAGGGAAAATGCTCCCTGGTATCAGCACGAGGAGCTTGGTTATAACTACCGTATGAGTAATGTGATTGCCGGGGTTGTCAGAGGACAGTTCCCGTATCTGGAAGAACATATCGCTGCCAAAAAGAAAATTTATGAAAGATATAAGGAAGGCTTCAAAGAACTTCCTGTCAGCATGAATCCTTATGATGCAAGTGTTTCTGAGCCGAATTTCTGGCTGTCATGTCTTATGATTGAGTCGGAAGCTATGTGTCATCAGGTTCGTGGGGAATGTGAGGCGCTTTATATCACTGAAAAAGGAAAATCCTGTCCTACAGAGATTTTAGAGGCTTTGGCAAAATACAATGCGGAAGGTCGTCCTATATGGAAACCAATGCATATGCAGCCGATTTACCGCATGAACGGATTTGTTACAAGAGAGGGAAATGGGCGTGCAAAAACAAATGCCTATATTTCCGGTGGTGCAGTTGGAAAAGATGGAAAGCCGCTCGATGTGGGAATGGATATTTTTCACAGAGGCTTATGTCTGCCAAGTGATAATAAGATGACAGAAGAAGAGCAGGATAAGATTATTGAGATTGTGAAGGGATGTTTTGCATGACCGGAGAGAAAAGTAAAAAGAATATTGTCATATATAAACAGGGAGTCTATGCCAGGTATATAAAGAGGATATTGGACTTTATAATTGCCTTATTTGGATTAATTGTATTATTACCTGTTTTTATAGTCCTTGTATCAGTAGGCACATTTACTATGAAAGGAAATCCTTTTTTTTCTCAGCTCAGGCCAGGTAAAGATGAAAGAATATTCAAATTAGTGAAATTCCGTACTATGTCTAATGCGAAAGATAAAAACGGAGAACTTCTTCCAGATGAGGTGCGCCTTAATAAGTATGGAAAGTTCTTACGTTCTACCAGTCTGGATGAGTTGCCGGAACTGTGGAATATTTTAAAAGGGGATCTTTCTATAGTTGGGCCAAGACCTCAGCTTGTACGTGATATGGTTTTTATGAATGAAAAACAGCGGCAGAGACATCTGGTTCGGCAGGGGCTTACCGGTTTGGCGCAGGTCAATGGTAGAAATAATATTTCATGGGAAGAAAAGTTTCAGTGGGACTTGAAATATGCGCAAAACGTCACATTCTCAGGAGATATGCAAATCATATTTAAAACAATAGGGAAGGTATTAAAGCGAAGTGATACCGTACGGGAAGGTACCGTTTCAGATATGGATTTTGGGGATTATCTTCTTTCGGAGGAAAAGATTAATCGAGAAGAATATGATGCAAAACAGAAACTTGCAAAACAGATAATAGAAAATTATATGAAAAATTAGGAGAAAGAGTTATGAATGAAACGCCGTTTGTTTCTGCAATGATTGTATATCGTAATGAGGAGCAGACAATAGAAAAAGCGCTGCGTTCTTTAATTGAACAGGATTATCCCAGAGATAAATATGAAATTATTTTAATTGATGGTATGTCTGATGATAAATCTCAGAAAATAATAAAACGATTACTGAAAGAAAATCCTGACGTTACAGTACGTATTTTGCAGAATGAGAAAAAAATTCTTGCAGCAGGCTGGAATTTAGGCATTCAAAATGCAGCAGGAGAATATGTATTTCGAATTGATGCACATAGTACAGTAGAAAAAGAATATATAAAAAAGTGCTTAAAACTATATAAAGAGCTTGATGCCAAAATTGCCTGTGTTGGTGGAACGATTGTATCTGAGTCTCTGTCCGGATCTGATGAGGCGGTATCGCAGGTTCTTTCTTCCCCCTTTGGAGTGGGAAATTCAAAGTTTAGATATTCTACAGAAGCGGGATTTGTAGATACTGTAGCTTTTGGAATGTATAAGAAGGCGATTTTTGAAGATGTTGGATATTTTGATGAAACCTTAGTAAGAAATCAGGACATAGATATTCATTCAAGAATGAGAGATAAGGGATATAAATTTTATTTGGATCCTTCTATTCATGTAGTTTATTACGCAAGAAATAATTTGAAATCCATGCTTAAGCAGGGCTTTCAGAATGGAAAATGGGTATTGATTCTTCTAAAGCGTGGAAAAAGCAAACCATCTGTAAGACATATGATTCCACTGGTATTTGTGACATCTACGGTTATATTGGGAATTTTATCCATATTTAGCCGATATGGCAGATATTTGCTGGCAACAGAATTAGGAATGCATATTGTTTGTGGATTATATTTTGCGTTAAAGAAGAAATGTGGTTTTAAGAATACTGTTCTTATGCCAATATACTTTATGTTACTGCATTTAGCCTATGGAACAGGCTCTTTAGTTGGTTTAATGAAGAAAAAATAAAAATATATATTACAAGGGAGGATAATAATGATGACCCTTTATGAAAAAATTAAAAATAATGAGGAAGCATTATCATTAGTAGGATTGGGATATGTGGGAATGCCCATTGCAATTGAATTTGCAAAACGAGGTGTTAAGGTTATTGGATTTGATTTAAATGCTGCTAAGATTGAGACATATAAATCAGGAGTAGATCCTACACATGAAGTAGGTGATGAAGCAATAAGAAATACAACTGTTCAGTTTACGGCAGATGAGACTGATTTAAAGAAGGCTAAATTTCATATTGTGGCAGTACCTACACCAGTCAATAATGATCATACACCAGATTTAACTCCAGTAGAAGGAGCAAGTCGTATTTTAGGCCGCAATTTAACAAAAGGTTCTGTTATTGTTTTTGAATCTACAGTATATCCAGGTGTTACGGAAGATGTTTGTGTACCTATCCTTGAGAAAGAATCAGGTCTTAAATGTGGAGTAGACTTTAAAGTGGGTTATTCTCCAGAGCGTATTAACCCAGGAGATAAAGTACATCGCCTGAATACAATTACAAAGATTGTATCCGGAATGGATGAGGAAACCTTGGATAATATTGCCAAAGTTTATGAAATTGTAGTAGACGCAGGTGTGCATAGAGCTGAGTCTATTAAAGTAGCAGAGGCAGCCAAGGTAATAGAGAACAGCCAAAGAGATATTAATATTGCATTTATGAACGAATTATCTATTATTTTTAATAAAATGGGAATTGATACATTGGCTGTATTAAAAGCGGCTGGCACAAAATGGAATTTCCTTAATTTCAAACCTGGATTAGTAGGAGGACACTGTATTGGTGTAGATCCATATTATCTGACATATAAGGCGGAAGAACTGGGCTATCATAGTCAGATTATTCTTTCTGGTCGTCGAATTAATGATGATATGGGAAAATACGTAGCAGAACAGGTAGTAAAAAAATTAATCGCAGCAGAAAAATCAGTTCGAAATGCCAGAGTTGGTATTCTTGGATTTACTTTTAAGGAAAACTGCCCGGATACGAGAAACACTAAAATTATCGATATTGTAAATGAGCTGAATGAATATGGAATTTGCCCTATGATTGCAGATCCGGCGGCTGATGCGGAAGAAGCAAAACGTTTGTATGGAATTGAGTTCTGTGACATCAAAGAGATTGTAGAATGTGATGCTGTAATTCTTGCAGTTGCTCATACAGAGTTTGCCAATATGACAATGGAAAAGGTAGATTCTATGTACAAAAAAGAAGACAACAATAAAAAAGTACTGGCAGATATAAAAGGACTTTTAGACAGAAAAGAATATGAAGAAGCAGGATATAGTTACTGGAGACTGTAAATTTGATTTGCTGACGGAGCAGAAAAGCAGAGTACGATTGCTCCTGGCGGAAAGGTAAAAAATGGGATATAAAAATTTAGTATTTGATAAGGATTCATTATTTCTTGTTACAGGTGGGGCGGGCTTTATCGGTTCGAATCTTTGTGAAGCCATTCTGAAAATGGGCTGTAAAGTGCGTTGTCTAGACAATCTTTCTACTGGAAAACAGGAGAATGTAGATTTGTTTATAAACAACCCGAATTATCAGTTTATTAAAGGGGATATTTCAGATTTAGAAGTTTGCATGGATGCTTGTGAAGGAGTGGACTATGTGTTAAACGAAGCTGCATGGGGAAGTGTTCCACGTTCTATTGAAATGCCTCTTTATTATGAACAGGTAAATATCAGAGGAACTTTAAATATGATGGAAGCTGCCCGTCAGAAGGGAGTTAAGAAATTTGTATATGCTTCCAGCTCATCTGTGTACGGGGATCATCCTGTCCTTCCTAAAAAAGAAGGGCAGGAGGGAAACTTATTGTCTCCATACGCTTTAACAAAGCGAGTAGATGAAGAGTACGGAAAGCTTTATCATAAGTTGTACAATCTTGACACATATGGATTGAGATATTTTAATGTATTTGGGAGACGTCAGGATCCGCACGGAGCATATGCAGCAGTAATTCCTAAGTTTATTAAGATGCTTCTTAATGATGAGCAGCCTACCATCAATGGTGATGGAAAACAAAGTCGTGATTTTACATATATTGAGAATGTAATTGAAGCTAATCTTAAAGCGTGTTTAGCTTCCAGTGATGCGGCAGGACAGGCATTCAATGTTGCTTACGGTGGAAGAGAGTATTTAATTGATATTTATTATATGCTGGCAAGGGCTCTTGGAAAAAATATTGAACCTCATTTTGGACCAGATCGTGCGGGAGATATTAAGCATAGTAACGCAGATATAAGTAAAGCGCGAGAATTATTGGGATATGATCCAGAATATGATTTTGACCGTGGCTTGAATGAGGCGATTACTTGGTATAAGGAGAATTTATAATAATGGGAATTGAACAAAAAATCAACTACCAGTTAAATAAATATCCGGCAATTAAAAAGATTATTAAAAGAGTATATCAGACTGGAATGTATGCAGTTTCACCCAAAATAAAATCAGAAGGTAATATTGTGCGTCTTTCTCCTGATGATGTAAATCACGAGTATTTTTTCGGATATTATGATAAGTCTCCGTGGGATGCTTCAGATAGGTATGTACTCTGTCTGAGAGCTCAAAATACATGGACAGATGTTTCTCCGGAGGAAAAAGCAGATATTCTTATTATTGATACTGAAAAGTCTGAGTCTGATACCGGAAGAGTGCGGAAAATTGCAGAGACTCATGCGTGGAATGTACAGCAGTCATGTATGCTACAATGGTTGGGTCCGGATTTTTCAAGAAGAATCCTTTATAATGACTGTCGAAACGGTAAATATTGTTCGGTAATACTTGACCTTCAGACAATGGAAGAAAAAGTAATTCCGGCGGCAGTGTATACGGTGGCTTCTGATGGAAAAACGGCTCTTACTTTAGATTTTAGTCGATTATACAATTTACGTCCCGGTTATGGATATTACAATGTGCCTGAGACAACGAAGGGAGTTGCTTTGCCTGATTCGACAGCTATCTGGAAGGTTGACTTAATAACAGGAGAAGTTATGGAATTACTTAAATATACAGATTTTTCTAACTTCGAGTCGAGACCTGAAATGAAGGAAAAGGGATCTGTACATAAGGTAAATCATTTGATGATAAGCCCAGATGGACAGCGGTTTATGGTATTATACAGGTGGTTTAACGGACACAGAAAATATACCAGACTTATTACCTGCGATATTGACGGAAAAGATATGTACTTGCTTTCAGATGATGATATGGTCAGCCATTGCTGTTGGAAAAATAATGGAACGATTTTAGCTTTCGAAAATAAAAAGAAAAGCGGTCCCGGATATTATCTGATGAAAGATAAAACTCAGAAATATTATCATTGTTGGCCTCAGTTTTCAAATGATGGTCATCCAAGCTATAGTCCGGACAGAAGCCTGGTTGTGACAGACGCTTATCCGGACAGAGCAAGGGTTGCGAGTATCAATATTATGGACGGAGATGAAAGAAAACGGGAAAACTTTACTGTTGCCAGGGTCTTTGCACCGTTTAAATATGATAATGATACACGCTGTGATCTTCACCCAAGATGGAATCATACGGGAGATAAAATTTGTTTTGATTCTGTTTTTGAAGGCCACAGAGGATTATATTACGTTGACATAAAGGAACATTTAAAAAATAATGCTTCCAAAACAGACACTATGCAAAGCGTAACAGAAGTGGAAGAAGGCAAAAGTGCAGAAGAACTGATTTCTGTAATCGTTCCTGTATACAATGTGGAAAAATACTTGGAACGTTGTGTGAAATCTCTTGTAAATCAAACCTATCAGAATCTGGAAATCATTCTTGTAGACGATGGCTCAACTGATATGAGCTCAAGTATGTGTGATATGTTTGCGAAAGAAGACAAACGCATAAAAGTTGTCCATAAGAAAAATGGAGGGCTTTCTTCGGCAAGGAATGCTGGCTTAGATGTCGCTAATGGAAAATATATAGCTTTTATTGATTCTGATGACTGGATTGAAGCAGATACTTATGAATATATGTACAGAATTTTGCAAGAATATCATGCGGATATTTCTGATATAGAATGTCAATATGCCACTTCAGATGATGATACAGTAAAAAATGTAAAAGAAAATATAAAAATCTTCAAGAATAAAGATGTTCTCTGGAATTATTTAGACAGGGGATTGAAGCTTCAAAATAGTGCACCTTATTCTGCTTGTAGAAAATTATATAAGAGAGAGTGTATTGGTAGTAAGCGTTTTCCAAATGGTAAAAATAGTGAGGATTTATTATTTAACTATGAAGTTTTAAAAACAGCGTCATGTATTGTTTGCAGCGATGTTGTGAAATATCATTATTTTCAGAATGATACAGGTATTAGTATAGGACCGCTGAAAAAAACAGATATGGCATTGCTGGATATTTGTGAATATATTTCTGAGCAAGAAAAAAATAATACATACAAAAATATTAAGGAATTAGCAAAAACAAAGCTTGCAAGAAGTTATTTTTCACTATTAGCCAGAATCGCCAAAGCCGGATATGTAAAAGCAGATTTTTCTGATATAAAAACAGTGACCAGAAAACTTACAAGAAATTTACGAAAAAATTGGATAAGATTAATGAGATCTTCTATCCCTGTGAACAGAAAAATTCTTATATGTGTTTTTTGTATAGATTATAGACTGTTGGCGTTTCCATATCAAAAATTAAAGAAATAAAAAGGAAGATACAGAATGAAACCACTTATATCATGTATTATGTCCAACTATAATACGAAACCGGAAATGTTAAAAATTGCAATAGACAGCATTTTAAGTCAGACATTGGAGGATTTTGAACTTATATTAATTGATGATAAATCTACAGATGAAACCTCTACAAAAATAATCCGTGAGTATGCAAAAAAAGATTCTCGTATTATCGCTATATACAATGAACGTAATATGGGGCTTGCAGGTGCTTTGAATGAAGGACTTAAAGTTTCCAGAGGAGAGTATATTGCCAGATTTGATACTGACGATATTTGTGTAAAGAATCGTTTTGAAAAACAGATAAGCTATATGAAAAAAAATAATCTTGATATTTGTAGCACATTTTCCCATCCCTTCGGCGCATATGAGGATGTTGTGGCTACGTGGTTTCATACCTGTAAATTGCTGCCAGTGCAAATGTTGTTCTCCTGTTATATATGCCATCCATCTGTAATGATGAAAACTTCTTTTTTAAAAAAATATAATTTATGTTATGATGAAGCTTTTGATGGTGCAGAGGACTTTGATTTATTTAGCCGATGCTGTGAAAAAAAAGCAAGAATATGTATTATGCCGGAAGTTCTGTTGCATTATAGACTACATGGAAGTTCTGTCTGCCACACCCAGAAACCGAAACAGATTGTTCTCAGTAAGAAAATTTGCAAGCGGCAGTTGGATAATATGCAGGTAAAATATTCGGAGGATGAATGGAATCTGCATCTTATTCTGTGCGGTTTATATCCTTATAAACAAGAGAATTATAAAGACTTAAAAGCCTGGTGTCAAAAATTAATATGTATAAATAAAGAAAACGCTTATTTTGAACCTGGAGCATTTTCAAAAGTTATTTATAATCGTTTCCTCGGAGCTGTGTTAAAAGCAGAACTTCCATTGCAGAAAAAAATAAAGATTATCTGTTCAGATTTTAATTTATTGTCATATTCAAATATAGCGGCAATTATTTATAAGAAAGTATTTAAGTTCATGTACAGACTGAAAGGCCAGGGGAAAAATGCGGAAAAATAATAGGAAAATAGGGATAGTTAAGCTGGCAGATTTAGATATGACAATTCTCCTGATTGTCTATTTTGTGTTGGCAATAGAATATGACTTATATACATTTTTTAGTTTTGGCAGCATCATTTCCGGTACAATGTTGACTATGATTGAAATTGTGCTACTGCTTTTTGTTATAGTTACAACACAAAAAAAAGTTGCAAATCAGTATATACTATATGTTTTTTTATTTTGTGGAATTGCAGCAACTTATTTTTTTGCGCCTGAGTGCAGAGAATTATTAAGGGAGCTTTTTTTTGAGGGCAGTAGTTTTAAAAAAATTATTATTTTCCCACTTGCATTTCAGTGCATAAAAGATCCGGAAAAATTTGGAAATTCTCTTTATAAATTATGCATTGTTGAAGGCTATATCCATGTGATTTGTAATGCTGTGTGGGGATATGGATATAATGAATGGGGAGTTTTCAATTATATGACATATGGATTGGCGCTTCTGATTCCAACCTGTATTGTAATGCAGAGAGTTTTTTCAAAACCCTCTAAGTGGAATATCCTGACATTTATTATTTTTGAAATCAATATTATTGTATATGGACATAGAGGAGCTTTACTGGTTACAGCTACTATGATGTTAATATTCTTTGTTAAATATATAAAAGTTGAGAAAAAAGTTTTAATTAGTTTGTTTGGCATTGCTTTTCTTGTTATTGTATTCTTTTTCCAAAATCAGATTATTGAATTTGTTTTAAATTTAATGGAAAGCTTAGGGTTAGAATCGCGTACTCTCGAAAAATTACTTATGGGTGATATAACAAATGATTCAGAAAGAAATACGATATGGGCTATTTTGATGAACAGCACACTTGAAAACTTTCCTTTGGGATTTGGAATTGGAGCAGATCGACTGATTCTGAAGAAAACCATGAGAGATGGTTTATATGCACATAATTTTATTATTGAAATTCTGTTAAATTATGGAATTTTATTAGGGGTAGTTGTAGTCAGTTGGATATTGAAAATGTGTTATGACACATTATTTAAAATCAAAGATACAGCATGGTCTCAGTTGATTATACCTTTTCTTATTCCGTCAGTTATAACACTTTTGACATCTACGAGTATATATCAATACAGTTTCTTTTGGGTTGCAGCCGGGTTGTACTATTGCTATTTTGGAAGAGGAAGAGACGGAGAGAAAACGCGTTACTTTAAAATAAAATTTAAGAAATAGACAGGAGAAGAAATAGAATGAATCCTTTTGTATCTGTAATTATACCAACATATGGGGGAGAAAGTTCTCTAAAAAAAGCCGTAGATTCTGTTTTGGTGCAGGATTATGACCAATTTGAAGTGATTATTGTGGATGACAATGGTTTAGGAACAGAAAAGCAAATAATTACTGAAAAAATGATGAGTGATTATATCAATAATGATAAAGTTGTCTATATAAAACATGAGAAAAATAAAAACGGTTCTGCTGCTCGTAATACTGGATTACGACATTCCAGAGGAAAGTATATTTCTTTTCTGGATGATGATGACGTATTTTTACAAGGGAAAATATCAGAGCAGGTAAAGTTTCTTGAAGAGAATCTTCAATATGATGCCGCATACTGTTGGAGATATGCTGGAGGAAAGGTAATAACAAGTAATTCCGAAGGAGATTTATCAGAAGAATTACTGGATCTCAGCTTTACTCCCTATACCTCTTCTCTTATGATACGGAGAGAAGTGTGCATAAAGTTGGACGGATTTGATGAAAGCTATTACAGACATCAGGATTTTGAATTTTTGTTGCGATTTTTTAGAAGATTTAAAATGGGTGTTGTGAGGGAACCATTAATCGAGATTATTGGAAATGGTGTGGATAATCAGCCTAAGGGAAAAAAGGCTGTCGAATTGAAGAAAAAATTTTTAGATACATTTCAAAAGAATATTGCTGAGATTGACAGAAACCATCCTGGATTTCAAAAAAGAGTTTATGCAAAACATTATGCCATTTTAATGGTAAAACTCATACGATACGGAAACTTTGCTCTGGCAGTACAGGTATATTTTTCAGAAGCATATAAAGGAGGAATCCTTTTCTGGAAAGAGTTTTATAAACAATTATCAGTATTAGTAGGTAAAAGAGTCAAAAATAGGAATTAAATTTGAACGGCAGTTCTGTAGGAGTTATTTTATTTATGGAAAAAGCATATAAAAAATTAGGGACTAATATTGGATTATTTGCAATTAGTTCTTTTGGAACAAAGATTATTAATTTTTTATTGGTGCCTTTATATACAAGCTATCTGTCAACGGCAGAATATGGAACAGTAGATATGCTCACTACAATAACGCAGCTACTACTTCCTATTTTCAGTTTAGATATAGCGGATTCGGTAATTCGGTTTACATTAGATAAACATGCAAATAGAGATTCCGTTTTATTAACAGCGGTAAAGACAATTTTACTTGGCAGTGCTTTATTAATAGCAATTTTATTTGTAGTTACCGGTACAGGCTTTTTAGAACTCCCGTCTGGATATTTGGTATTTATATTTTTGAGTTTTTTTCTGACAAGTATATATAACTCATTGACCAGTTATTTCAGAGGCTGTGATAAAATAGTAGATATTGTTATCGCCGGAATTATCAGTACCTTGGTCAATGGTCTTAGTAATGTACTGTTCCTGGTGGGCTTCCATTGGGGAATGAACGGATATATTTACGCAAATATTTTAGGAATTCTAGTGCCTGTAGTATTTCTGCTCTATAAAGCAGCTAATTATGGATTTTTAAAATTGAGACATGTCAAATATGATAAAAAAATAGAACAGGAAATGCTCAAATATAGCATTCCCTTAATTGTAAATGCTTTATCATGGTGGATTAATAATTCGTTGGATCGGATTTTTGTTACTTCTATATGTGGTGTAGATGCAAATGGATTATTGGCGGTCTCTTATAAGATTCCTTCCATTTTGGCTATGTTTCAAACTATTTTTAACCAAGCCTGGACAATGTCTGCTATTCAGGAATTTGATCCAGAGGATAAGCAGGGCTTTTTCTCTAAAACCTATTCATCATATAGCTGTTTAATGATAATCGTATGTAGTGGAATCTTACTGTTCAATGTGCCTATGGCGAAATTCTTATACGCAAAAGATTTTTTTCAGGCGTGGCAATTTACGGGAGTATTGGTAATTGCACATTTTTTTAGTGCCATGAGTATCTGCGTTTCTGGAGTTTTTAATGCTGTGAAAGATACGAAAACTTTAAGCGTTTCCACAATCATAGGGGCGATAATTAATATTGTTCTTAATACGATTTTAATTGTAAAAATAGGAGTTATGGGAGGCGTTATTGCTACTCTTGTGTCCAATATTATTGTTTGGATTTGGAGAATATATAAGGCAAAAACATATATAAAGCTCAGAATTCATTTAGTAAGAGATAGTGTTGCATATGTTTTGCTTATTATACAATGTATAGTGGGCTTAAGTGAAGGACATATGTATATTGCTCAGATAATATTCTTTTTTGTGATTGCAGCATTTTATTGGAGAGAAATATCAACTATTTTAGAAATGGCTTTAAAAAGAGTAAAGAGTAAATAAGGAATGGGAGACGACTTTAAAGATGAAATTAAAAAAGTATTATTTGATTTTTGCTGAAAAGATATGCAAAATAACACATAAGGATTCCATGAAATACAAGTTAGAAAGATACAGGATGAATGGTGCCATAATTGGTGAAAATGTAAGAGCTTTTTCTCCAATTTCCAGTGCTGAACCATATTTAATAACAGTTGAAAATGATGTTACAATTTCTACTGGAGTGAAATTCTGTACACATGATAATTCCGCAATAAAAATTATTGAAGATGCGACGGATTTCGTAGGTCCAATTACTATTGGAGAAGGTTCCTTTATTGGGATGAACACAATTCTTATGGGGGGAGTAACTTTACCTAAGCATAGTATTGTTGGAGCAGGCAGCATAGTTACAAAGAGTGTTCAGCAAGAAGGCTGTGTTCTTGCGGGAAACCCGGCAAAAATTATTGGAACAATTGATTCTATTCGTGAAAATAAGAAAGAAAATGTTTTCAATTTCAAAGGAATGACTTATGCACAGAAAAAGGAAGCTATTTTAGGACATCCCGAAAGACATTTAAGGAAGTGATACTTTGAAAAAACAGAGGATATTTAAGAAATGACTTGTTTTGATAAATAATATGTTGGGAGCAATGGCAGGCTGTATTATATCATAAAGTATTCAAAAAGATCTGCAGTAAATAAGAATAGTAGGAGAAACATATGAAAAGTTTATTGATACTTGGTGCAGGTGGTTTCGGTCAGATGGTGAAAGAGACTGCATTAGAATTAGGTTATGAAAAAGTTGTATTTTTAGATGATGCTGCTAAGGGAGAAGATGTTATCGGAAAATGCTGTGATTACCAGATTTGTCATAAAAACTATTCCGTAGCGGTAGCGGCTTTCGGTAATAATAAAACACGTTTATATTGGACAGATAAGCTTCTTGAGGAAGGATATGAAGTTCCTGCGATTGTACATCTTTCGGCAATTGTAAGCCCAAGTGTTACTTTAGAAGCCGGAAGCTTTATCATGCAGAGAGCGGTTGTAAATGCCAATACAAAGGTGGAAAGAGCTGCCTTGATCAACAGCGGAGCTGTTGTAGATCACGACTCTGTAGTATGTGCTAGTGCTCATGTCGGTTTAGGAAGTGTTGTAAAAGCACATTGTACCATAGAATCCGGTGGCAGGGTAGAAGCCGGAGAAGTGATTTTTTCTACCAGAAGGACTATTGAAGGCGCAGATAGCCGAAGTCTGGAGGACGCAGTTTATGCGTTTGGTTTTGGAGATCAATGCAGTTATGTGAAACCGTTTGGCGAAGGACATATTAACGAAACTTATGCGGTTTATATGCCGGATGCCAATGGAAATGACGTACCTTTATTTGTACTTCAGCGTATCAATATTAATGTATTTAAAAATCCTGATCAGGTTATGGATAATATTTTTGGTGTTACAGAGTATTTGCGTAATGTTATTCGCCAGGATGGAGGAGATTTAGACAGAGAATCTTTATCTTATATCAAAACAAAGAGCGGAGATACATATTTTGAAGACGATCAGGGACAGCCCTGGCGTTGTCTTCATTATGTTCCGAATTCTGTATGCTATCAAAAGGTGGAGCGTCCGGAGCAGTTTTATCAGTCTGCGCTTAGTTTTGGTCATTTTTTAAAGCAGCTTGGTAATTATCCGGCAGATAAGCTTTATGAGACGATTCCACAGTTCCATGATACTGTGAAACGCTTCAGAGATTTTGATGATGCGCAAAGAAAAGATGTAAAGAACAGAGCACGGTTATGCAAACAGGAAATTGATTTTGTTCTTTCACGAAAAGATGATTGCGGCGTCCTCATGAAACAGTTAGAAGAGGGAGTTCTTCCGCTTCGTGTAACGCACAATGATACAAAACTGAACAATATTCTTTTTGATAAAGATACAGATAAGGGATTGTGCATCATTGATCTTGACACTATAATGCCGGGGCTTGCCTGCAATGATTTTGGAGATTCTATTCGTTTTGGTGCATCTACAGCAGAAGAAGATGAAAAGGATCTTGATAAAGTGCATTTCGATATTGACCTTTATGAGATTTATGTAAAAGGCTATTTGGAAATGGCTAAAGATGTTCTTACACCTGCTGAAGTAGATAGCCTTCCTTGGGGAGCAAAATTAATGACGCTTGAATGCGGTATGCGTTTTCTGGCAGATTTTCTGCAGGGAGATGTATATTTTAAGACGGCATATCCAGAACATAATCTGGTTCGTGCCAAAACACAGTTCAGACTGGTAAAAGAAATGGAAGAACAGTTTGATAAGATGAACGAAATTTTAAAGAAATATATTTGAGGCGTTTACGCCAGAGACAGGTATTCCGGCTGCTGAAAAGCAGCCGGAGATTTTTTATTATATCAAAAATTTAAGTGATTGCATATTACGAAAAAGAAATAATATCAGATGTTCGGGAAGGCATTTTAGATAGTGGGCTCACAAAGAAAAGTGTATGTGTTACTATTATGAGAGTAATATGTACAGGAAGGGAGATTAGTATGAATAAAAAATGGACACTTCATGTTGAAAATTTTGCAAAAATAATAAGTGTAGATGTTACTATTGCACCGCTGATGTGTTTTGTGGGGGATAATAATAGCGGGAAAAGTTATTTAATGAGTGTATTATGGGGGATTTTAACATTGGGAAAAGATATTTTCCCCAAGAAACCTTCTGAAGCCAAAGTATACAAACAGTGTGAAGAGTGGTTAAAAGAACATGTCAATACAGAAACTGAATTATCTGGCAATGATATGGAGCTATATATAAATTGGTTTAATGAATTGTTAAATGCTCAAAAGAAATCTTTAGTTAGAAAGATTTTTAATTACGATGTTGAGGTTGAAAAATTAAAAATTACGAATTATGAAAGAACTAAACCTATTAAAATTGTCTGGGAAAAATCAGGATCCCGATATTCTGTAACAAACAATTATATTAAATTTCCAGAAATAGATTTACCTAATAGAGATGAATTACTTCGAATGAATGCGTATATTTGTTGGAATTTATTAATGGAGGGTATTGCTGCTCCATTGTATACACCAATTGTAAAGGGAAGAAGAATTGGCGAGCCAATTTATCTTCCGGCTTCGCGAACAGGCTTTATGCTTACATACTCGCAGTTGATTGAAAATTCGTTGCAAATAAGTTTTTCGCCAGAGTTACATGAAAATACAAGTACTCTTACACTTCCATATGTAGATTTCTTACAGTTGATAACGAAGTTTGAAATTAATAAAAAAGATAGCAAAAAGTATTCGGATATAATTGAATATATTGAAAAAAATATGACAAAAGGAAATTTGTCAGTAAAAAAAGATATGTTACCAGTTATCCAATATCAGCCGGAGGGAAGTGATAAAGAAATTCCATTGTATGTTGCATCATCTATTGTTTCGGAAATTTCACCATTACTTTTGGTCCTGAAATCCGGCATTAATTTTAAAGCTATGATTATTGAAGAACCAGAAGCACATTTACATCCAGAGTTACAACAAAAAATGGCTAGGCTGATTATTAATATGATGAACTTGGGTATACCGGTATGGATTACTACTCATAGCGATACCATTCTGCAACATATAAATAATATGATGAAATTAAAAAATCATGTACGAAGCAATGAGTTGCAGCAGGAATATGGATATAAAAAAGCAGATCTTCTTTCCAGAGAGGATATTCAAATGTATCAGTTTGTTGCGGAAAATAATGGGAAAACAAGACTGTTATCATTGGAGGCAACAAAATACGGATTTATTGTTCCAACGTTTAATAATGCTCTTGAAAAAATAGTTGAGGAAGTATACGCATTTCAGGAGGATTGATAAATGATTGAAGAACGGATACAGTATGGAATTGATAATTTTTTAGAAGATAATTTTTTCCTGCCCTTTAGCAATTCCTATTGTTTAGAGGAAAAAAGTGAGACAGGAAGAAGTAAATTGCATGTAGATGTACAAGGGAATAATTTATGTAGTGAGGATTATGACCATAAAGGAAAGTGCAATTTTCTTAAGAAAGAAAGTCCATTTAAATTAAGAAGAAGTGTTGATCATGTTTTGCTTCAAAAAAAAGGAAGATAAATGGATATTGCATCTTATTTTGAAATGAAAAGTAAGGTTGATAATAAAAAATGGCATGAAATAAAACAAAAAATACGCGCCAGTTATTTTAATGTTTGTGCATTGGAAAGAGTATTGGGAATACATATTGATAAGATTAAAACATATACAACTTATGAGAGAACTAATTTTGGGAATGCAAATAGAAGTGAAGATCCTAAGATAATGGTGGCACCTTTAGGACAACGAATGCAGCCAGTACCAGAAGAAGAATGGGAAGCTAATATAATCAGCGTAGATGTTGGAGAAATAATGCAGTTTCCACATGTTGGAATTAAAATGCAGCGAACAAAAGAAGATGACCCTTTAACAGGAAATTTGCATATTTGCTGATTTGAGGTAAGTAATTATATATACTTTGACCTTAAGCAATTTGGTAATATGAATAAAGAAAAGAAACGACTTCCGGTAGGTGTGGAGTGGTTATGACAAGTCAGAATATCAGAAACCTCGAAGACGTTCGTTATGTAACATTAATCCGAATAATCCTGTCTCCGATAAATTAAAAGAAGAGCAGGTAACCCTTTTAAATCGATGCCTGAATGATTTTCCGAAAGGGATTATAATTGGAAAGGATATTTCAATAGAGCGATATATGGTAGGAGAGCATGAGTTGATGATGAAAAGAGTCATATATCACATAGATTTTTTTGGAAAACTGGGACTCGATATATAAAACGCACAATTATTTCTTGACTTAATTCGTTTATATTGGTAAAATCAACTATTATAAGCCGATGTAGAGGAGGATGATTATCATGGCTAAGAAAAGAAATATCATTGTGGGACAGTCCGGAGGACCTACCTCAGTTATTAACTCCAGTCTGGCAGGGGTGTACAAAAATGCCATTGAGCGTGGATTTGACAAAGTGTATGGAATGCTTCACGGGGTACAGGGACTTCTGGACGAGCAGTATATCGATCTTTCCACACAGATTCACTCAGAGCTCGATATTGAGCTGCTAAAGCGGACACCGTCTGCATTTTTAGGTTCCTGCCGTTACAAACTTCCGGAAATCCATGAGGACAGAGAAATTTATGAAAAACTTTTCGGCATTTTAAATAAGCTGGATATTGACGCGTTTATCTATATCGGCGGAAATGATTCTATGGATACTATAAAAAAATTGTCCGATTATGCGATTTTGACGGGACAAAAACAAAAGTTTCTCGGTGTTCCAAAAACAATCGATAATGATCTTGCTCTTACAGACCATACGCCGGGCTTTGGAAGTGCAGCCAAATATATCGGTGCCTCTACAAAAGAAGTGATCCGTGATGCGGAAGGTCTTACTTATAAAAAGAATATGATCACCATTATGGAAATCATGGGAAGAAACGCAGGGTGGCTCACGGGAGCAACCGCTCTTGCAAAAACAGAAGACTGCGAAGGTCCGGATCTGATTTACCTTCCGGAAGTACCTTTTGATATTGACCGTTTCCTTGCAAAGGTAAAAGAACTTCTGAAGAAAAAATCCTCTATTGTCATTGCCGTATCAGAAGGAATCAAGCTGGCAGACGGACGTTATGTATGCGAACTTGGAAGTGTGGGAGATTATGTGGACGCATTTGGACATAAGCAGCTTCAGGGAACTGCCACATATCTTGCAAATTTCCTGGCAGCAGAGTGTGGCTGCAAGACGCGTGCAGTAGAGCTTTCTACTTTACAGAGAAGTGCTTCTCATATGGCGTCCAGAGTAGACATTGACGAGGCATTTATGGTAGGCGGCGCTGCAGTGAAGGCGGCAGATGAGGGAGATACTGGAAAAATGGTGGTAATTGACCGTGTTTCTGACGATCCTTATATGGCAGCAACCGGAATTTATGATGTGCACCGCATTGCAAATGAGGAAAAACTGGTTCCGAGAAACTGGATGAATCGGGATGCTTCCTATGTGACAAAAGATTTTATTGATTACATCAAACCTTTAATACAGGGAGATTACCAGCCAATTATGGTAAATGGTCTTCCACGGCATCTTGTACTGAACACAAAAAAAAGGGGAAAATAGTATTTTAAATAAGTTTTTCCCCTTTTTTGCCAGATATGCCTTGACTAATGGAGGAAAAATCTATAAAATAGACTATGTGCGTATATAACATACAGAAATGTTTAAAGAACAAATAATTAGGAGGAAAATGTAAAATGGCAAAATGGGTTTACATGTTTACAGAAGGTAACGCTACTATGAGAAACCTTCTGGGTGGTAAAGGTGCCAACCTTGCTGAAATGACAAGCCTGGGTCTTCCTGTACCGCAGGGCTTCACAATCACAACTGAAGCTTGTACACAGTACTATGAAGACGGAAGACAGATCAATGACGAAATCATGGCTCAGATCATGGAAGCAATCACAAAAATGGAAGGTGTTACCGGAAAGAAATTCGGTGACAAAGAAAATCCTCTGCTTGTTTCCGTTCGTTCCGGCGCAAGAGCATCTATGCCAGGTATGATGGATACTATCCTGAACCTTGGTTTAAACGAAGAAGTTGTTGAGGTTCTGGCTGAAAAATCCAACAACGCTCGTTGGGCATGGGACTGCTATAGAAGATTTATCCAGATGTACTCTGATGTAGTTATGGAAGTTGGTAAGAAATACTTTGAAGAGCTTATCGACAAAATGAAAGCAGACAGAGGCGTTACACAGGACGTTGAGCTTACAGCAGATGACCTGAAAGAGCTTGCTAACCAGTTCAAGGCTGAATATAAAGAAAAAATCGGTGCAGATTTCCCGGCTGATCCAAAAGAGCAGTTAATGGGTGCAATCAAAGCCGTATTCCGTTCCTGGGATAACCCAAGAGCAAACGTATACCGTCGTGACAACGATATTCCATATTCCTGGGGTACTGCTGTAAACGTACAGATGATGGCATTCGGTAACATGGGTGATGACTGTGGTACAGGTGTTGCCTTCACACGTGACCCAGCTACAGGTGAGAATGGTCTGTTCGGTGAGTTCCTTACAAATGCTCAGGGTGAGGACGTTGTTGCAGGTGTTCGTACACCTATGCACATTTCCGAGATGGAAGAGAAATTCCCGGAAGCATTCGTACAGTTCAAAGAAGTTTGCAATACTCTGGAAAAACACTACAGAGATATGCAGGATATGGAGTTTACTGTAGAGCATGGTAAACTGTATATGCTTCAGACACGTAACGGTAAGAGAACAGCTCAGGCTGCTCTGAAAATTGCTTGCGACCTCGTAGATGAGGGAATGAGAACAGAAGAAGAAGCAGTTGCAATGATCGATCCACGTAACCTGGATACACTTCTTCACCCACAGTTTGACGCTGCTGCTCTGAAAGCTGCTGAGCCGGTTGCAAAAGCACTTGGTGCTTCTCCGGGAGCTGCTTGCGGTAAAATCGTATTTACAGCAGATGACGCTGTAGAATGGGCTGCAAGAGGAGAGAAAGTTGTTCTCGTTCGTCTTGAGACTTCTCCAGAAGACATTACAGGTATGAAATCTGCTCAGGGTATCCTGACAGTTCGCGGTGGTATGACATCTCACGCAGCCGTTGTTGCACGTGGTATGGGAACATGCTGTGTATCCGGATGCGGTGACATTGCTATGGACGAAGAAAACAAGAAATTCACACTTGCTGGAAAAGAATATCACGAAGGAGATTTCATCTCCCTTGATGGTTCCACAGGTAATATTTATGACGGCGTTATCCCGACTGTTGATGCTACAATCGCAGGTGAGTTCGGAAGAATTATGGGATGGGCTGACAAATACAGAACTCTTAAAGTTCGTACAAACGCTGATACTCCGGCTGACGCTAAGAAAGCTCGCGAGTTAGGTGCAGAAGGTATCGGTCTTTGCCGTACAGAGCATATGTTCTTCGAAGGCGACAGAATTGATGCATTCCGTGAAATGATCTGCTCCGAGACACTGGAAGAGAGAGAAGCTGCTCTTGAAAAAATTCTTCCGGAACAGCAGGGAGATTTCGAAAAATTATATGAGGCTCTGGAAGGAAACCCGGTTACTATCCGTTTCCTTGACCCGCCGCTTCATGAGTTCGTTCCTACAACAGAGGAAGATATTAAGAAACTTGCTGATTCTCAGGGTAAAACAGTTGAGCAGATTAAAACAATCATCGATTCTCTTCATGAGTTCAACCCAATGATGGGACATCGTGGATGCCGTCTTGCTGTAACTTATCCGGAAATCGCTAA
>UQHF01000026.1 GCA_900540785.1 uncultured Blautia sp. | reverse complement strand
GCGCGACCTTGCCAAGGTCGAGACCGCGGGTTCGAGCCCCGTCTATCGCTCTTAAGGACTCTGAAATTTCAGAGTCCTTTTTGCTTGTCAGGAAATTGCTCTGTGAATTTCCTGTTATATCTTTTCTTCCGCAAATTCTTTGCGTCCATATTTTTCCCTGTATTTGCCGGGTGTGAGACCGGTATATTTCTTAAATTGTTTTCCAAGATGACTTTGAGAAGAATATCCTAAATATGCAGCGATTTCTGCATAAGTATATTGGGAATAAATGAGCAAGTTTTTTACAAGCCTTACTTTTTCTTTTTGAATAAATTCGGAGATAGTCATATGCTCGCATTTTTGAAAAAGACCGGATAAATAATTTGGATTTAATTCCAGGACTTTTGCGATTTCGGATATGGAGATTTTTCCGTGAAGGTGGGAAAAAATATAATCCTTGCACCGGTTAATATGAAAGCTGGAGTCTTTTAAGGCATTTTCCGGGTTTTCCTCTTTCAGATCCCGTACCATCTGCGCGTAATGAAATTCAGCAGAGTGGAAAAGATGAGTGAGAGCCGGAATATCATTACATTCCTCGATTTTCTGAATATAGGAATCGCTCAGAGAAAAAGAAAGTTCTGAGAGGACGCCTCCCCGTATTGCTGCACGGCTTGCCAGAGTAATGATAACGATTGCAAGGTTTTTTGTATGGCGCAAGGGATCTTTTGCAAGCGTTCCGATTTCGCCTGGATAATCTTCTTCCAGACTTTGTTTTAACTGTTCTAAATCTCCCTGTTCAATACTTGAAAATTCCCGGATTTCCTGATCATAAGGATTATGTATCTTTCCTGCTTCTCTGTTCTGAAAAATCAGCTCCGAAAATTTCTTTTCTGTCTGCTCTTCTATATTAAAATCCATACAGCTTAAAGTATATAAATCGGTTTCTGTGAAAATTTCTTCTGTACACAGATTATAAATAAGAAGAATATCCTGAATAAGAGTGGAAAAATCACAGAGAGGCAGAGAGGAAATCCAGGAAATATCTGCAGCATCTTCTGAAAACTTATATTTCAGATGGACGGTCTGAGAAAAGCGGACTGGTCCAATGAGAAAATCCCATTCCGGTGTGGGAATGAAAGCATAAATACAATCCAGATTTACAGAAAAAAGGAATGGAAAAGAAAAGTTTACCGGAAAAGGAAGCCATTCTTTTATGTTTTTATCGCCTGAAATAACATCGTGGAAGTTGACTCTTGCACAGAAAGAGTCTGTAAAAAGTCCATTTTTTTTATATTGTTTGACAAAAGTATGCAGATGGTACGAAATATGCTGCATAAGATACCGATAATTCATATAATCCGTCCTTTCTCATGTTATTCTAAAAATCTGATTTCAGTATAACATATTTCATGTGAAAAAAGTGATAAAAACATGAAAAAAGTAATATAAAATGAAACGCAGTTTTTTTAAAATGTAATCAGAAAGTAACGATGAGTGTCAGATGGTACGTTACAAAATGAGCGAAAGAAGAGGAGAAGAATATGAAAGTAAAAGGTGTGAATCTTGGAAACTGGCTGGTACTGGAAAAATGGATGAGTCCTGCATTGTTTGAGGGAACAACAGCAGAAGATGAATATTATCTTCCAACACAGCTCTCAAAGGAAGTATATGAGGCGAGAATCAAAATCCATCGTTCAGAATATATCACAGAGCGTGATTTTACAAGAATCAAGGCGATGGGCATGGATGCAGTGCGAATACCGGTTCCGTATTTTATTTTTGGAGACAGAGAGCCTTTTATCGGCTGTATTGAAGAACTGGATAAAGCATTTAACTGGGCGGAGAGATATGATCTTCAGATTCTGATCGATCTCCATACAGCACCGGACAGTCAGAACGGTTTTGACAATGGAGGAATCAGCGGAGTATGCAAGTGGTCTCAGCAGCCGGACGAAGTAGAATTTGAGCTTACAGTTCTGGAACGCCTCGCAAAGAGATACGGAACAAGGAAAGGGCTTTGGGGAATCGAGATATTAAATGAACCTGTTCTGGAAGATATGTGGGAATCCATGCGCGTTACAGAACGGTATCCTGCAGTAGACCCGGAAAAGGCAAAGGGAACAAAACCAAATACAATGGAGTTTATCCGTCAGTTTTATCTGGATGCTTATGACAGGATCCGAAAATATATGCCGGAAGAAAAATATGTGGTTTTCCATGATGCGTTTCGCTTAAAAGCCTGGAAAGATTTTATGCGGGAGGAAAAATACAAAAATGTAGTGCTGGATACGCATAATTATCTTATGATGGCTGAGATGGACGGCTGTGAACAGACAGTAGAAGGGTATGTAAATTATATCAAAGAGCATTTTGCAAAAGATATAGAAGAAATGCAGCAGTATTTCCCGGTTATCTGCGGAGAGTGGTGCCTTTTTAATTCTCTTGCGGTAGGAAGAGATACAAAGGGCGGGCAGACAGTGCTAAACGGAATGGAAGGCGTCTCCGAAGAAAAAATGACAGATGAGGAGAAAAAAGCGATTTATCATGCGGTTGCAGAAGCGCAGCTTCAGGCATGGGAGAAAGGAAGCGGATATTTCTACTGGAGCTATAAGCTTTTGACAGATACAGTCAATGAAAATGGCTGGGTTGGCTGGGACAGCTGGGATTTTGGAAGATGCCACGATTTTGGCTGGTTTCCCAAACAGAATTCATAATATAAAAAACAGAGAACAGGAGAGAGACAATGAGAACAACAGAAGAAGAACTGAATCCAAACGCAAGACTTTCTTTTATTGAAAGATTTGCATACGGCGTAGGAGATTACGCAGGCAATCTCGTATATTCTGCAATCAGTGCATTTTTGCTTGTATATTATACAAATGTAGTCGGAGCGAGCGCAGCGGCAGCAGCGTCTATTATTGCGTTTTCAAAAATCCTGGACGGAATTTCCGATTTGGCAATGGGATATATTGTGGACCATACAAATAGTAGATGGGGAAAAGCCCGCCCCTGGATTGCAAGGCTCTGTATTCCTCTTGCAGTATGTACTGTCCTGATGTTCAGTGTGCCTGCAAGCCTTCATGGTAAAGCGCAGCTTGTTTATATGTTCCTTACCTATAATCTTGTATCTACAATTTTTTACACAGGAATCAATGTTCCTTATGCAACGATGCACGGACTTATGACAACAAACCAGTATGAAAGGGGACTTCTCGGAAACTTCAGAAATCTTCTTGCCACAGCAGGAACGATGACGATCAATACTGTGGTTATGAAAATGACCGGCTTTTTCGGAGATGGGGATGCGTATTCTCAGAAAGGCTGGACAATGACGATGGCAGTTCTGATGATCGTGTTTGTTATTTTAAATATGTTTATGTTCTTTACCTGTAAAGAACGTGTTGTGGAGAAAACAGATGACAAAAATAAAATTTCGTTTATTAAGGGATTAAAAGGTCTTGCTGTAAATAAATATTGGGTTCTTATGGTAGCGGCTCTGTTTTCCATGTATTTTATGATGTCCTGCTTCTTTGGTTCCGCCTTTTATTTTGCAAAATACAACATGGGAAACGAAGGACAGTACGCGATGGTGGCAAATCTTCTTTCTGTTGCGCAGATCGTGACGCTTTTTATCACACCTTTTGTAATGAAAAAGGCAAGCAAGAGAAATGTGTTTATGATCGGTATGCTGATTGCCACAGTCGGATTTGTGATGTCAGGACTTACCACAGATTATGGAATGATCTGTCTGTCTTCCGTAATAAAGGGAATCGGCTTCGGATGCGGAGGAGCAACCATGTTTGGTTGCCTTCAGGATGCCATTACATATGGAGAGTGGTATAACGGCTACGGAACAGCAGGAATGGGAAATGCAGCTTCTTCTTTCTGCATGAAGGTTGGTTCCGGAATCGGAACGGCAGCTCTTGGCTGGATTTTAGGGGCAGGCGGCTTTGATGCGGAGAAAGCAGTGCAGAGTACAGGCTCTCTTACAGCTATTAATATTTCCTTTGCCTGGGTTCCGGTTATCACATCTGTGATCTGCATTGTATGTATGGTGCTGTTTGATCTGGATAAAAAATATGATAAAGCAGTGGAGGAGCTGGCAAAAGGAAAATACAGAGAAGGTAAATAAGAGAGGTTTGACAATATGAAACAGGAATTACTGTTTGGGACAGCCTATTATCCGGAATATATGCCTTATGACAGAGTGGAAGAAGATCTGAAAATGATGAAAAAAGCAGGCATGAATGTAATCCGTATTGCGGAATCTACGTGGAGTACTCTGGAACCGGAGCCGGGGATATTTGATTTTTCCTATATAGATGCTGTTATTCAGGAAGCAGAGAAACAGGGTATGAAGGTTATAATAGGAACACCTACGTATGCGATTCCTTCCTGGCTTTATAAAAAAGATGAAGATGTGATGGTTACAACAAAAACCGGACAGATAAAATACGGGCACAGGCAGAAGATGAATCTCTGGAATCCTACATTTCGGTTTTATGCAGAGAGGGTCATTCGAAAAATTATGGAGCACACTGCCGGTCAGATGCCTGTGATCGGTTTTCAGATTGACAATGAAACGAAGCACTATGGAAATACAGGAAAACAGATTCAGGAAAAATTTCTTGTATATCTTCAGGAAAAATATAAAACGACAGAAGAGTTAAATAAAGCTTTTCATCTTTCTTACTGGAGTAATTCTATTCATAGTTGGGATGATTTTCCGGATATAGAAGGATGTATCAATGGCGGTCTTTACGGGGAATTTGAAAAGTTCAGACGGACACTTACCGCAGAGTATTTAAGCTGGCAGGCAGATATTGTAAGAGAATATAAGAGAGAAGACCAGTTTATCACTCATAATTTCGATTTTGAGTGGAAAAAGTTTGGGGCGGATATTGCACAGGACGGATATTCCTATGGAGTGCAGCCGGATATTTGCCATTACGAGGTAGCAAAGTGTCTGACTGTTTCCGGGTGCGATATTTATCATCCGACCCAGGACGAGCTCACAGGAGCAGAAATTGCTTTCGGAGGAGATGAAATCCGCTCTCTGAAAAATGACAACTACCTTGTGTTGGAATGTCAGGCGCAGGCGTTTAAATACTGGACGCCTTATCCGGGACAGCTTCGCCTGCAGGCGTACAGCCATCTTGCCTCCGGCGCCAAAGGGCTTCTTTACTGGAACTGGCATTCGATTCACAACGGATATGAAACATACTGGAAAGGTCTTTTAAGCCATGATCTACAGGAAAATCCCACTTATGAAGAAGCGTGTGTTTTTGGAAAGGAATGGAAAAAACTGGGCGCAGAAAGGCTTCAGATACAAAAGAAAAACAGAGTGGCTCTTTTGACAGATAACCATACTTTGACAGCGTTTCAGTGGTTTCCGGTTGACCGGGATTTAAGCTATAATGATATTGTGCGCTGGATGTACGACAGTCTGTATGAGATGAATATTGAGTGCGATGTAGTAGATATAAATGCGGTTGACAGAAACGCGTATGATATGATCATTACGCCTGCGTTATACAGCGTAAAAGAGGAGATACTGGAAGAGCTTGAGGCTTTTGTAAAAGAGGGCGGCGTTCTTGTAAGTTCTTTTAAATCCTTTGTCTCTGATGAGCATTTTACCGTATGGCATGACACCCAGCCACACCGGCTCTGTAAATGTTTTGGTATGAGTTATAATCAGTTTACAGAGCCGGGCGATATGACTTTAAAAGGAGAGAAAGTCCAATATTTTGCGGAGCTTTTAAAACCGGGGTCAGCGAAAAGCCTGGGAAATTATGAGCATAAATACTGGGGCAGATACGCCGGCATCACAGAAAATAAATACGGCAGAGGATCTGCTTATTATATAGGCTGTTACACAACGAAAAAGGTGCTGAAAGAAGTGTTAAGAAAAGCGGCGGACCATGCCGGGATTTTAAAGGAAGAGACAGAGCTTTCTTTTCCTGTTATTGTAAGGAGCGGGGTGAATGGAGCGGGAAAAGTTCTTCACTATCTCCTGCATTACAGTGAGGACGAGAGAGAAATTTTATGCCCATACAAAAAGGTCAGGGATATTTTAACAGAACAAATATATGAAAAAGGCGATATTCTGCACCTGGAGGACTGGGGTGTGAAAATATTGGAGGAAATGAAATGAAAGCAGTTTTATATACGACAGAAGAAGGCAGGGTAAAAAAGGAAATTCTTTCTTCAGCAAAAGATTCCGGTGTTGAAGAAAATGTGGTAAATATTTACGGACATATAAAGTACCAGGTATTTGAAGGATTCGGAGGCGCTCTTACAGACGCTTCCGGATTTGTGTTTTCCAAAATGTCACCGGAGCAGCAGAAAGAAATGCTGGATATGTATTTTAAAGAGGAAAATATGGGATATAATCAGGTGCGTATCCATATGGACAGCTGTGATTTTTCAACACATATGTATGAAGCGGATCCTTTTGAGGCGGACGAGAATCTGGAGAAATTTTCTTTTTCAGATACAGAAAAATATATCATTCCTCTTCTTAAGGCTGCGGAGGAGGCAGCAGGCAAAAAGCTTAATATCATGCTGTCTCCCTGGTCGCCTCCCACTTATATGAAGACAAATAAGGGACGGAAAAAAGGCGGTTCTTTAAAGACGCAGTATAGAAAACGGTGGGCGGAATATATTTGCCGTTATATAGAAGAATTTAAAAAGCGCGGATACAAAGTGAACAGAATTTCCGTACAAAATGAGCCGAAGGCGGTACAGGAATGGGATTCCTGTGTATATACACCGCAGGAAGAAAAGGAGTTTTTAAGAGATTTTCTTATTCCTGCACTGAGAAAACACGGATTGGAAGAGACGGAGGTTTTTATCTGGGATCACAATAAAGAGCGTGTATATGAGAGAGCAGAAGCTGTTTTTGATGAGGAGACAGAAAAAATGGTTTCAGGTGTTGCATTCCACTGGTACAGCGGAGATCATTTTGAATCTCTCGATCTGCTCCGCCAGATATATCCGGATAAAAAACTGATTTTATCAGAAAGCTGTCTGGAGTTTGGAAAGTATGAAAAAGAGTCACAACAGGAAAATGCGGAACGCCTTGCACATGATATGACAGGGAACCTGAATCATGGAATGTGTGGATTTTATGACTGGAATGTTCTTCTGGACAGTCAGGGAGGGCCAAATCATACAGAGAATTTCTGTGATGCGCCATATCTGTTTGATATGGAAAAGAAGGTTCTTATAAAGAGAAAATGTCTGGAATATAACTGGCATTTTGCTCATTTCATCAAACCGGGTGCCGTACGCCTTGCAGTTACAAGGTATACCGACAAGCTGGATATAACAGCATGGGAAAATCCGGACGGGAATGTTGTATTTACAATTTTAAACAGAGAAGACGAGACAATGCCGTGTAATCTTCGAATAGAAGGGGAGGAATTTGCATTTCATATTTTGCCCCACACCATGATAAGCGGTATGATAGATAAAAGTTTTGAATAGAAAGGACAGAAGAATATGATCAAGAATCCAATACTTCCGGGATTTAATCCGGATCCCTGTATTTGTCGCAAAGGGGACGACTATTATCTGGCAGTTTCTACCTTTGAATGGTTTCCTGGTATTCCGATATACCATTCCAGAGATTTAAAAAACTGGGAATTATATACGCATGTGCTGACAGATGACAGAGAGGTGGACTTAAAAAAACTTCCTTCCGCAAAGGGAATCTGGGCGCCATGTCTTACCTATTGTGAAAAAGAAGAGCTGTTTTATGTAGTATATGGAGTGATGAATTCCATGAATGCAAGATATTTTGACGTGGACAATTTTGTGATCACGGCAAAAGATATAAAAGGACCGTGGAGTAAGCCGGTTTACCTTCACTCTTCCGGCTTTGACGCGTCCATGTTCCATGATGATGACGGAAGAAAATGGGTGGTTTCTCTTGAATGGGAGACGCGGGAAGGATATGAAAAACCGGGAGCTATCTGTCTGGTAGAGTATTCACCGGAAAAACAGGAAATTATCGGGTATCCGAAAATAATCTGGAGAGGGGGAACAGACAGAGGATGTATAGAGGCGCCTCATCTCACAAAGAAAAACGGATATTATTATATTATGTGTGCAGAAGGCGGAACCGGATATAATCACTGCGTGACTATGGGACGCGCAAAAAATATATGGGGACCTTATGAGAAAGATCCGAAAAATCCGATTCTCACTTCCGTTCCGGGAGAATCCAATGAGCGACAGGATCCCGACCACTTAAAGCCAAAATATTTTAACCCGGATTCCATTTTGCAGAAATCCGGTCACGGAAGCTATGTGGAGACGCAAAACGGAGAGGTGTATCTGGTACACTTAACAGCCAGGCCTTTTGTGCCGGAGCTTCGCTGCACGCTCGGAAGGGAAACGGCGATCCAGAAAATGATGTGGACAGAAGATAACTGGCTTCGCATGGCGGACGGGAGCAATCTTGCAAAAACAGAGGTAGAAGAGAGCAGTCTTTTAGAATATCCTGTAAGGAAAATACCGGATTTTGACGATTTTGATGGCGATGAGCTTGGTATCTGGTATTACGCTCCGCGTATTATGCCCCAGTCTTTTGCTGATGCAAAGGTAAGACCGGGATATGTGCGTCTCCGTGGACAGGAATCCAGAACTTCTTTAAATAAAGTAAGTATTCTTGCCAGAAAGCTCACAAGTGTGTATGCGGTGGTTACAACAAAAATGGAATTTATTCCTGAAGTACACCAGCACAGCGCCGGACTGATTTTGTATTATGACAATATGAACTATATTAATCTCAGAAAATATTACAGCGAGACGCTTGGTCAGAGTGCGCTCTCTGTTATCCAGCTGGAAAACGGGGTAAAGACAGAATTTTTAAATTCCAGAATCCCGGTGGAAGATGTGCCTGTATATCTTCGGCTTTATATAAAAGGCCGTCAGTCCTGGTTTGAATGGAGCTATGACGGGGAAACATACCGGAAAATCGGTCGCGTATTTGATACCACACGTTTTTCCGATGAATACTGTAAATATGGAGAATTTACAGGAACTATGGTGGGGATTACCTGTGCGGACAGGGTAAAGCATAAGCATTATGCAGATTTTGATTTCTTTGATTATCAGGCTGATCTGGAAAAAGGTGTAGAATAAACCAATACCCTTATACAGAAACTTAATCGTGCTGTATAAGGGTACGTTTGTCTATTCCTTTTCTTTTAACTGGTAAGCAACAAGTGCAATATTCCAGTATCCCTGCTTATTCAGCTCCCGTTCGCATTCCCGGATTTTCCGGCAGCAGATTTCAGAAAGCTCTGCAATGGACGCATCTTTAAAAGCGCTGCTGTTATTTTGTTTTTCTGTGTGTTCCATCAGATTTCCTGCCTTTCGTCATTTACAAGACCATAGAAGGTGAGAAGATAAAGACCGCATAATCCTACAAGTCCGTAAATAATTCTGGAAATCCAGCTCATGCTTCCGAAGATCATGGCTACAAGGTTGAAGTTGAAAAAACCGATCAGTCCCCAGTTGACAGCGCCGATGATTGTCACAGTGAGGGCAAAATACTGTAAAAATTTATTTCCCATAAGTCATTCTCCTTTCTGAGGAATAGTATTTCCTGAAAAAAGAAAACTATACAAACACAGCCTCCGTTTTTGACGGAGGCTGCATAAAGATCATTTGATTTTTAAAATCTGAGAAGCTGTTTTTCCATCGCTGAAAGTGAAGGTTTCACTTGCTTTTAAGGTAACGTCGCTCTCATCGGAAAGACTGAATACCTGACATACATTCACGGTTTTTCCAGGTTCGATTTCCTTCATGAAATTATCAACTGCGGCATCGTTTGCTTCAGGAATGGAGGCGTCACAGACTTTTCCATTCTGGTAAGCCTGAATATTTACGTCCACCATTGCGCTGGAAGAGGCGGAGCCGTTGTTTGTATAATCATAATATACAAGAAGACACGGTTTTCCGGCAAAATCTTTTCCAACCCGGTGCTGCGTATAATGAATGGTAAATTTATCGGTTTCCATGTCAATGGTGTCTGTATCAGACGGTGCAGGAACAGCGTCTACGGTATTTTCCTGTGTGCTTTCGGAAAGAGATTTTTCCAGTTCTTTTGCAACACTCTGGAAATTGGCTGACATTACTTTTACAGTCTGGTCATCAAGAGAAGTAATTTTCCATTCGCTTCCTGCTTTGATCACCGGGTAAGTAATATCTGTTTCTGCAAATTTGTATTTTGCGCCGGCTGCTTTTTCCTTCATAATAGAAGCAAGTTTTTCGTGTGCCTGGTCAGAAGTCATGGATTCCTCAGAAAAAGCAGAGGATACCATCTGACGCAGAAATTCGCTGATCGCTTCCTGATAAATTTCTGA
Organism: uncultured Blautia sp.; assembly: GCA_900540785.1. Classification (GTDB taxonomy): domain Bacteria; phylum Bacillota; class Clostridia; order Lachnospirales; family Lachnospiraceae; genus Blautia_A. Next base: position 38,931 of record UQHF01000026.1, on the reverse strand, counting down.
GCCGTCTACATATTTAATGTGGGCAGTTACCTTTGCTGTCTGTCCGGAAAGATTAAATTTGTTCTCAGAAATTTCAAAGCTCATCTGCTGGTTCAGAGCCTGGAAAAAATCCATATAGACTGCATTGCGAAGGTCCACTGCATCAAGTGCGGAAAGATCCTGGCTCTGCAGATGTTTTTCCATAAGAGAAAAGTCCATTTTCTGTACGCCGGAAAGGAATTGTTCTACGGATTTCTCTGCATGAGAGCGCTCTGAGAAATAGTAGTATGCAAAGCCGCCTCCGGCTCCGAGAATAAGAATGAGAAGAATGAGCAGAAGACGAAGCTTCGTTTTCTTCTTTTTTCCTGTGTTTTTTATATTTTCTGTATTTTCCGTGTTCATATATCCTCCTTAAAAAAATAATAGTTATATTCTGATGTTATTTTGGGAACAACATCATCTTTTAACTCTATCAGTATATCAGAAGTCTATCTCATTGACAATGGGAATAACTGCCCCTATAATAGATTCAAATAAAAAGACAGGAAGTGAAGATATGAATCGAAAATACGAAGGAAGTTTTGCTTCGGAACATGACGGGCTTTTGATCTCTGTTCTTGGAGTTCTTCCCCGGGAAAAGCCGTACAGAGGAGTGGTGCAGCTTGTACATGGAATGGCGGAGAATAAGGAACGATACCTGCCTTTTATGGAATATCTGGCAGACCACGGATATGCGGCAGTGATTCACGATCACAGAGGTCACGGGAGAAGTGTGAAAAGCAGACGTGACCTGGGCTATATGTACGGAGGTGGAGCAGAGGCTCTCCTTCAGGATATAGAAACAGTGAACCGAAAATTAAGAGAAGAGTTTCCGGGACTTCCTCTGATCCTTTTTGGACACAGCATGGGTTCTCTGGCAGTGCGCGCTTTTGCTTCGGAACACGATAATTACATGGATATGCTGATCGTGTGCGGTTCTCCAAGCAAAAATCCGGCAAGACCTCTTGGAGAACTGATTGCCCGTTTTGAGAAGCTGTTATTTGGGGCAAGGCACAAAAGCCGCGTACTGGAAGCGCTTTCATTTGGAAGCTTTGCGGCGCGTTTTGCCGGGGATAAAAAATGCAGGGCGTGGATCTGTGCAAATCCCGAGACTGCAAAAGCATATGAAGAGTCAGAGCTTTGCGGATTTACTTTCACAGACGATGGATACCTTACCTTATTTCAGTTGATGAAAAAAGCGTATGATGTGAAGAGATGGCATTGTACGTCTCCGGAAATGCCCGTTTTATTTGTGAGCGGCTCGGACGATCCCTGCCTTGGCAATGTGAGAAAGTTTTCAAAAGCAGTGTGGGATATGAGGCGTGCGGGATATAAAGACGTAAAAGGAAAGCTTTATCCCGGAATGCGCCATGAGATTTTAAACGAAAAGGACAGGCAGAAGGTTTACCGCGATCTTGTGGGATATATGCGAAAAAAAGGTTTCTGAGTTTAAAATCGCTCTTTTTCGGATATATATAGTAAATGACAGGCGTCTTTTGATTTTCGTATCATTTATAAAATCTGGAAAGGAGCAGCGCTTATGCAGAAAAAAGGCTGGATTCTTTTTCTTATTCTTCTTTGTGTGGCGTTTCTTGTAAGCTGCAAAGGGAAAGAGGACACAGAGACAGAGAGAGGAGAACTGGTAAGAGTGGAAGCCCAGGAGGAAGGTTTTGGGCTTCCTTTTCATGAAAGATACAAATTTGGGAGATAGAAAGATTTATGAAACGATTGTTAAAATATCTGAAGGGATATGAAAAAGAGACGATTCTTGCGCCGCTTTTTAAAATGCTGGAGGCGACATTTGAGCTGATCGTGCCTCTTGTAGTAGCGGGAATTGTAGATGTGGGAATTAAAAACAGAGATACTGCGTACATATGGCGCGCCTGTATTTTAATGGTTGCCCTTGGACTGATTGGACTTGTGTGTTCTCTCACTGCCCAGTATTTTTCGGCCAGAGCGGCAATGGGTTTCAGCACAGGGCTTCGGCGTGATATGTTTTCCCATATAGGGAAGCTTTCTTATAAAGAGCTTGACAGACTGGGAACGCCTACTCTGATCACAAGGATCACAAGCGATATTAACCAGGCGCAGGCAGGGGTGAATCTTGTGCTCCGTCTGTTTCTCCGTTCTCCTTTTATTGTGGCAGGAGCGGTAGTGATGGCGTTTACCATCAATGTGAAGGTAGCCGTAATTTTTGTTGTGGCAGTTCCTCTGATTTCTGTTGTGCTTTACGCCATTATGAAATGGACGGTGCCGATTTATAAGAGGGTACAGTCATCTCTTGATAAAATTTCTCTTCTTACAAGAGAAAATCACGTAGGTGTCCGTGTTGTTCGGGCCTTCGGAAGACAAAAAGAAGAGACGGCGGCTTTTTCGGAGACAAATAACGAGTATACAAAAATTCAGATTGCAGCAGGAAAAATTTCCGCTCTTTTAAATCCGGCGACCTGTGTGATCATGAACTTTGCAGTTATGGGGATTTTGTGGCTGGGAGGAAGAGAAGTCAACAGCGGAAATCTGACTCAGGGTGACGTGGTGGCGCTTGTAAATTATATGTCACAGATTCTCATTGCCCTTGTTGCTCTTGCCAATCTCATTGTGGCAGTGACAAAGGCGCTGGCTTCCGCAGGAAGGATCAATGAAGTATTTGATACATTGCCGGGACTGACAGATGAGGGTACAAAAGAGCAGGCATCAGAAGCAGGAGCGCCTGCTGTGGAGTTTTCAGATGTGACGTTCACTTATGAGGATGCAAAAGCGCCTTCTCTTTCCCACATCAGTTTTCAGGTGATGCCGGGAGAGACAGTTGGTATTATAGGAGGAACCGGCTGCGGAAAATCTACACTCGTGAATCTCATCGGGCGATTTTATGATGTGCAGGAAGGAGAGGTGCGGGTAAATGGAAATCCGGTAAAGAATTATCCGTTTTCACAGCTTCGAAGAAAAGTGGGAATGGTTCCCCAGCAGGCAGTCTTGTTTAAAGGGACCATCCAGGAAAATATGAGATGGGGAAAAGAGGACGCTTCAGAAAAAGAAATTTTCCATGCGCTTTCTGTTGCCCAGGCAGAGGAATTTGTAAGGAAAAAGCCGGAAGGCTTAAACACCATGATAAGTCAGGGCGGAACGAATCTTTCCGGAGGACAGAGGCAGCGTCTTACCATTGCAAGAGCCCTTGTGGGAAATCCGGAAATCCTGATTCTCGATGACAGCGCGTCTGCTCTTGATTTTGCAACAGATGCGGCTCTTCGAAGAGCAATTAAAAAAGAAACGGGGGAAATGACTGTTTTCCTTGTTTCTCAGAGAGCATCCTCTGTCCGTCAGGCAGATAAGATTCTTGTTCTGGACGACGGAGAGCTTGCTGGTGTGGGAACCCATGAGCAGCTTTTTAAAAGCTGTCAGGTATACAGAGAAATCTGTCTTTCCCAGTTATCAGAAGAGGAGGTGGAAGGTAAATGAAGCACAGAAAAACCATAAAGCGTGTTTTGGAATATATTCGTCCCTATGGGTTTAAAATTACAGAAATGCTGATCCTGGCGATGATCACCGTTGCGTTTACCTTATATACGCCCATCTTAATCGGACGGGGTGTTGATTATATTGTAGGGCCGGGAGAAGTATGGAGCGAACAGCTTTTTAAAATCCTTCTGCAGCTTGGTGTTGTCATTCTGGGAACTGCTGTTTCGCAGTGGCTTATGAATCTTCTTACAAACCAGGTCACATACCGCGTTGTGCAGGACATAAGAAGCCGCGCATTTTCCCATCTTCAGGAAGTGCCGGTATCTTATATGGACGCCAGCCAGCCGGGAGATATTTTGAGCAGAATTGTGGCGGATGTCAGTCAGTTTTCAGACGGACTTTTGATGGGCTTTACCCAGCTTTTTACTGGTGTGGTGACAATACTTGGAACCATCGGCTTTATGCTTTCCATCAGTGTGAAAATTTCACTTCTTGTTATTGTACTGACGCCGGTTTCTCTTTTTGTGGCAAGCTTTATTGCAGGGAGAACCTTCCGCATGTTTAAGGAGCAGTCGGAAAAGAGGGCGGAGATGACGTCTCTTGTGGAGGAGCTGGTGGGAAACCAGAAGCTTGTACAGGCGTTTCATTATGAAGAGAGAGCAGAGGAACGGTTTGGAAAAGTAAACGAAGAACTTCGTGTGTGCGGGATCAAGGCGTTATTCTTTTCCTCCATTACAAATCCTTCCACGCGTTTTGTAAACGGACTTGTATATACAGGCGTTGGGATCATGGGAGCCTTTACTGTTCTTTCCGGGAGAATGACAGTGGGACAGCTTACTAGCTTTTTAAATTATGCAAATCAGTATACAAAGCCGTTTAATGAGATTTCAGGAGTTGTGGCGGAGCTTGAAAATGCCCTTGCCTGTGCAAACCGTATTTTTGAGTTTATTGATACCCCGGCAGAAAAGCCGGATGAGAAAGATGCTGTTATAATGGAACGTGCAGAGGGAGAGGTAAATCTTAAAGATCTTTCCTTTTCCTATCAGCCGGAGGTTTCGCTTCTTCAGGACATTAATATTCATGTAAAACCGGGACAGAGAATTGCCATCGTAGGACCGACCGGCTGTGGAAAAACAACGATCATCAATCTTCTGATGCGTTTTTATGACCCGCAGAAGGGGCAGATCACAGTGGACGGAACGCCTGCGCTAAAGATTACAAGGGACAGTCTTCGAAAAAACTTTGGTATGGTTCTCCAGGATACCTGGCTGAAAGCCGGAACAATACGGGAGAATATCGCATACGGCAAGCCGGATGCTTCCCTGGAGGAGGTCATGGAGGCTGCAAAAAAAGCACACGCACACAGTTTTATAAGACGTATGCCAAAGGGATATGATACTGTGATCTCAGAAGGCGGGGGGAATATTTCTCAGGGACAGAAGCAGCTTCTCTGTATTGCAAGAGTTATGCTGATGCGCCCGTCTGTTCTGATCCTTGATGAGGCAACCTCCTCTATTGATACCCGCACAGAAGTGAAGGTCCAGAAAGCGTTTGAGGAGCTTATGGAGGGAAGGACGAGCTTTATAGTAGCGCACCGCCTTTCCACTATTCAGGAAGCAGATTTGATTCTTGTCATGAAAGATGGTAATATAATAGAACAGGGCAGACACCGGGAACTGCTTGAGAAGAATGGATTTTACGCACATCTTTATGAAAGCCAGTTTGCAGTGTCCTGAATAAAGAAAGACAGGAGAAAAAAATGGAAGAAAATAAGAAAGAAGAAACAAAAGATACACAGGAAAAGAAAAAATTATGGGAGATCATTCCTGTTCGAAGCTGTATGCTTATGAGTCTTGGCGGTCTTTATATCCTGTATATGGGATACCGGCTCTGTAAAAATGTAATAAACGGCGTAGACGGCGGAGGCATTGGATTTTTCATCGTGGGCGCCATATTTCTTGTTGTGGGAGCAGGAATGCTTTATGTAGGCATCCGAGGAGTTCTGGCAGATGATAAGAAGCAGAAGGCAGAGGCGGCGGCTTTAAAGGAAGCGGAAAAGGCGGAGAAAACAGAAGAACTTCCTGAAAAAGAAGAGCCGGAGAAGGAAACAGTAAACGCAGAGGAAGGGAAGAAAACAACAGGAAAAATGTCCATAAAGGACAGGGCAAACCTGGCGGGAAGACTTGCAGAAGAAGAGTCCGAAGAGGAAGTTTGATATATGAAAATCTTGATTGCATTATTAAAGCCTCTGTCTTTTCTTCCGGCAATCCTTATGATGCTTCTGATATATGGATTTTCTGCGCAGACAGGAGAGGTGTCCGGTGAGCTTTCCTATAAGATCAGCTATCAGATCGTGGAGACAAAGAACGAGATACTGGGCACAAATAAAAGCTACGATGAGCTGGCGGCAGAGGCGGATTCCATTCATTATTATGTGCGTAAGGCAGCGCATATGACGGAATACTGTGTTCTGGCGATCGCCATTTCTTTTCCTCTTTATGTGTACAGAGTGAGGGGAATCTGGCTGGTGCTCCTGGCTGGAATGGTATGCGTGGGATTTGCGGGACTTGACGAGTATCATCAGTCTTTTGTAGGAGGAAGAGGTCCTTCTGTAAAAGATGTGGGCATCGACAGTATAGGTGCACTGATCGGTATTATTCTTGTTCAGGCATTCTGCTGGTCAACCTTACATAATCCGGCAGGAAAACGGAGAAAAAAGAAGAAACGCAGAAGATAAGGGGGAATCATGGATTCCCCCTTACATAATGATGAATGACCTTCCTGGCAAGATGGTACTGCTCCAGATTCATGGAAATTTTTCCTTTCCGGAGAGAGATCACACCGTCTTCCAGGAGTTTTTTTATGGTACGGTTTATGGTTTTTACAGTAATGCCGCATTCCTCATAAAGCTCCTGCCTTGTTTTTCGTATCAGGATTTCTTTTCTGGCAGAAATATTCATGGAATCTGCCTGCTTTAAAATATAATCCAGAAGGATAAAATGCGGCGGGTAAAAAAGGCGCGCACCCCGGTTGTAGGAGGAACGGTAAAGCTTATATGCGATTTTATGGGATACCAGCCGGAGAAAATGAATGTCTTTTTTGATCCATTCTTCAAAGTCTTTTCTGGAAAAATAAATAACTGTTGTTTCTGTCAGGGTTTCAATGGTGACAGAGGTTTTTTCCATGCCTGCAAGAATCGTTACTTCCCCTACAAAGTCAATGGGCTCATTTTTTTCAATCATATAGACGTTTCCATTTTCAAATTCATTGATGACTCTGTGTTCTCCCTTTACAATAATTCCAAAAGAGGTCAGAGGGTAATCTTTCTGATGGATAATCGTTCCCGGAGGATAGACGCGAATGGTATGGCGTTTATAAAGCTCTTTTGGCATATATCGGATATAATTTTCAAGCTCCGGCACTTCTTTTAATAAGTCTTCTAACCGCATAGGAATCTCCTCCTTTGTATATCTGGCTTCAGTATATCACATAAATTTTATTTTCGCATATGAAAAAAAGGAAAAAAGCCCATTTGTCCTTTTTTGAAAATCCGGTTTTCTGTAAAATGAAGAAAGAAAAACAAATCTTTTCAGAGACGAAGGAGGAAACAAATGGGTAAATACACATATCCATCACTGAAAGAGCGGATTCGCACAGAATATAAAATTTATATTCTGGCATTTCTGTTTATTTTTGCAGCAGATTCTATCGGACAGGTTCAGATTCCATTGGGACCGGGAAAATTTATTTTATTTCCGATTTTTTATTCTTTGCTGCTTGGCATCGTATCCGGTCCGGAACTTACAAAAATCGTAAAGACAAAAGAAGTAAAAGCTGCCTCAAAGCTTGTGATCGTGGCAATCTGTCCGTTTATTGCAAAACTTGGAATTAATGCGGGAGCAAGTATCGAAGTGGTTCTTTCAGCAGGTCCTGCGCTGCTTTTACAGGAATTTGGAAACCTGGGAACCATTTTTCTTGCCATGCCGCTGGCACTTCTTCTGGGGTTAAAGAGGGAAGCGATCGGAGCAACCCACTCCATTAACAGAGAGACGAATCTTGCGCTGATTACCGATATGTACGGTCCGGAGTCCCCGGAAGCAAGAGGAAGCCTTTCTATTTACATAGTAGGCGGCATGGTTGGTACCATTTATTTTGGATTTATGGTGTCGGTGGTTGCTCTGACAGGAATTTTTCATCCCTACGCACTGGGAATGGCGTCCGGTGTAGGCGCAGGCATCATGATGGCAAGTGCAACGGCATCCCTTGCAGAAATTTACCCTGCAATGGCGGATGAGATTTCTGCACTTGCAAGTGCAAGCGAGACCATATCCGGAATTGACGGAATTTATATGGCGATTTTTATTGGAATCCCTCTTTGTAACTTCCTTTATAAAAAACTGGAACCGAAGATCGGAAGATTTATAGATAAAAAGAAGGAGAAAAACGCATGAGATATGTAGAATGGATTTTTTTATTTGTTTTATCAGGGCTTGGAATCGGTCTTGCCAATTTTGTAGGTTTTGAAGTGGGATTCGCAGAGTCTCTTCCGGGAATCCTTCTGCTTCTTGGAATCTCTCTTGCAGGTGTCGTGGCGAGCAGGCTGATTCCTTTAAAGCTGCCGGTTGTGGCGTATGTATCTGTCATTGGGCTTCTGGTGGCATCGCCTCTCTGTCCGGCAAGAGAGTTTGTCATTGAGGCGGCAGGAAAAATTAATTTTACGGCTCCTCTTACTATGGTAGGCGCCTATGCGGGAATTTCTATTGGAGATCAGGTGAGAACATTTTTAAAGCAGGGCTGGAAGATGATCCTGATCGGTATTTTTGTTATGACGGGAACATTTATCTGTTCTGCAGCAGTATCGCAGATCGTGATGCAGCTTACAGGAACAATTTAAGGAGGCTTGGACATGAATAACAGTCTGGCAGTATATGATGTATCGGTTCTCATGCCGGATATGACGATTTCTTTTCATCAGACAGTGGAGGTGAAGGGGGACAGGATTGTTTCTGTCCGCCCATATAGTCCAAAAGACAGGGACAATAAGTATGAAAAAGAGCTGGAAGGCAGGGGAAAGCTTCTCATGCCGGGACTCTGCGACTGTCATATGCACACAGGACAGCAGCTTTTAAAAGGGAAAATTCTGGATGAGCTGCCTATGATATGGACCAGGATCATGCTTCCTTTTGAGAGTACACTGACTCCTGAAAAAATGGAACTGAGCGCCATGCTGGCAGCAGTGGAGATGATAAAATCCGGAACAACTGCCTTTGTAGATGCGGGAAGCTATTTTATGGAGAGCGCAGCTTCCGTGTATGAAAAGACAGGACTTCGCGGCGTTCTTTCCTCCTCCACGATGGATGATGTAAAACTGCCAGATTCTATCCGGCAGACTGCAGACGAAGCTCTGGAACAGACAGAGAGACTTTATGCGAACTTTCATGGAAAAGGAAATTTAAAGGTGGCATATTCTCTTCGATCACTCATTTCCTGTTCAGAAAAGCTCATTTTAAAGGTCTCAGAGAGAGCAAAAGAAAAAGGGGCGCTTCTGCAGGCGCATATGAATGAGTACCCAAATGAGATAAACTTTTTTCTGGAAAAGAAGCAGCTTCGTCCCTTTGCTTATCTGGAGAAACTGGGAGTGCTGGATCCGCATTTCATTGGCAGTCACAGCATTCTTCTTTCCGAGCAGGAAAAGGATATTTTAAAGAAACGGGATGTAAAAGTGTGTCACTGCCCGTTCAGCAACTGCGGAAAAGGGATTCCCGATACACCGGCGCTTTTGCAGAGAGGAGTTACGGCAGGTCTTGGTACAGACGGTGCGGCTCACGGAGGCTTAAGTCTGTGGAATGAAATGAAAATCTTCCGTTCTGTGATGAATGCGGGAAGAGGCGTTCTGATCAATGAGCCAGCTTTGATGCCAGCAAAAGAAATCCTGAAAATGGCGACAAAATCAGGATATGAGGTGATAGGAGAGGACGGCGGAAGTATAGAAGTGGGGAAAAAGGCAGACTTTATTATGATAAACATGATGCAGCCTCATCTTTATCCGACAGGAAATTCGGTAAATACACTTCTGGAATGTGTGACCGCAGGAGATGTATGTGACAGTGTGGTAAACGGAAAAATTCTTATGCGCGACAGAAAGCTTCAGACTATTGATGAGATGGAAGTGATGGAAAAAGCAAAAGAATACATGGAAAGGTAGGAAAAAATATGACATTGTTTTTGATGGGAGTTGTAAATCTTCTCGTGGGTGTCTGTGTGGGACTTACGGGGATTGCAGGCTTTCTTTTGCCTATGTTTTATACAGGCTTTCTGGATATGCCATCCTCGGAGGCGCTAGCGCTGAGCTTTGCGGCATTTCTTGTTTCCGGTGTGGCTGGCTCTGTGAATTATTATAAGAGCGGAAATCTGGATTTAAAAGCAGCAGGGATTCTTTCAGCAGGAAGTTTTGTGGGAGCAGTGGCAGGTGTAAAATTAAACCTTCTGATTCCGGAAGAAACCGTAAAAACAATTTTATACCTTGTTGTTCTTTTATCTGGAATCTCCATTCTTCTGAGAAAAGAAAAAAAAGAGGAGAAAGAAAAAAAAGAGAGAAAAGGTGCAGGGCTTTATCTTATTCTCGGTATCGTGACAGGGGCGGTGTGCGCGGCGTCCGGAGCAGGCGGACCTGTTCTTGTTATGCCGCTTCTTACCCTGATCGGTTTTCCTGCACATATGGCAGTGGGGATTTCTCTTTTTGATTCTATTTTTATTGCAATGCCTGCGGCGGCAGGGTATCTTTACCATGTTTCTTCTAATAAAGAAATATTTTTTATCCTGCCTGTCATTTTGATTGCACATGGGATTGGGGTAATATTTGGAAGTAAGAATGCAACGAAGATCGATCAGAAAATGTTAAAAAGAATTGTGGCAGTGGCGTCTATTGTAATTGCGGGGATAAAACTGCTCTTATAAAGTTTATGTCTTTCTGCCATTCGCTCCACCGTACTGACTCATAATAAACTGTGCCAGTTTGGCATTTGGCTGCGTAATATTTACAGGATACTGTAATCTTTTTTCATAATTCCACATAGATTATCTGCAACCTCCTTTCTGCTCCCACGGAAATGGCTGGATTGTCCAGTTCCACATATCTTCCCGGCGGCAGGAGGCAGTATCGATGGTGAGAGGACCGAAGGAAGAAGCGTATTCTTTCAGAAGACGGTTTCGTTCCTCACTTGCCTCCTGGAAAAAAGCAAGTGCCTTTTCATCACATGGATGGGTATCAAGAAAAAGATGAATATCGTTGACTGCGAAACTGACTTCATTGAGACGTTTTAAAAGTCCGGCTTTTGTCATAGAGGGATTACAGTTACTCATCGGCACATACCTCTCTTTCCACAGAATGGCTTGCACAGCGCAGGGAAAATGGTTCCTACAGAAAGTGCGTAATCAAGAGGAAATGTTTCACCGAAGGTCTGACAGGGTACATACGCCATAGCCGGTTCCAGGTGTGCAAGATGAGCGTACATTTCCGCGTCGTGGGAGTGTGCGCCGGGCATCTTGCAGTTGCAGTTTGGGACATTCCTGCACGGGCAGGAAGCAGGTGCCGGTTCCCTCATCTGGGGAAAATCCTGCCGCATCATACCGCAGGTGCGGTTATATGGACGGCAGCAGGAAGTGTTCATTTTATATCGTTCCATGAACAAACCCTTTCTTTTTTTGACTTACACTATATTGTATGACCGGTCTTTGAAATGGTGTTGCCGGGGTCTTCGGAAAAGCTCTCCAGAATGCGGTCAATGGATTTGTGAAGGTAGGGTTTGTATTCTTCCATAGAAACCGGCTGCTGATAAAGAATGCAGCTATAGCAGGTTGCGCCTACCAGTTCAATAATGGTAAAAAGCATAAGTTCAGGATTTTTGTAAGTCACGTTGCTTTTGGCGAGAAGCTGGAGATAGGACTCATAAAAATCATAATCTTCGTCCGGCATTTTTTCGTCAAAAGCGCCTTTAAATACGCCCCATGCCAGATTTTTGGCAATAAAAAGAAGGAGCGAGTGATTTTTTGACAAAACATCCAATATATAATCAATAATAAAATGGAGCTGTTCCTCGAAAGAGTGCAGCTCTGTTTTTTTCAGCTCTTCATGTGCCTGAAAGAAAAGTTCGCAGGTTTTGTGGGAGATCAGATTGTTCCGAATGTCGTATTTGTCCCGGAAATATAAATAAAAAGTTCCCTTTGCAACGCCTGCTTTTGCCACAATGTCCGATATGGTAGTCTTTGCAAGACCTTTCGTTGTAAAAAGCTCAAAAGCGGTATTATAAAGAGCTTCTTTTTTTCTTTTTTTATTTGCTTCTAATTTTCCCATATGAAAACCTCCCTTACCTTTCATATTGTAAACAAAAGTGACTGAAAGTCAATATGCCATATGACAAAAAAATAGCTGTTTTAAAAATGACCATAGGTCAATTTGTGGAAAATATGTGAAATTTAAAAAACAATATTGACTGTTGGTCATTTTTGAAGTATAACATTTCATGACAAGAATACACTTATAAAAAGACGGACAGGAAAGAAGGAATAAGGAATGATAAAAGCAGGTAAGTGGATTTCCAAACACAAGAAGCTGATTCTCTTTATCGGACTTGTGCTTTTGGTACCTTCTGTTTTCGGGTATGTGTCCACACGGGTAAATTACGATGTGTTAAGTTACCTTCCGGAGACACTGGAAACAGTAGAGGGACAGGACATTATGGTAGACGAATTTGGAATGGGTGCCTTTTCTATGGTCGTGGTGGAAGATATGGAATTGAAAGACGTAGCCGCCCTGAAAGAAAAAATTCAGAATGTAGATCATGTAGAAGATGTTCTCTGGTATGACAGTGTGATGGATTTAAGTGTTCCTGTGGAGATGCTTCCGGAAGATCTGAGAGAAGCACTTTTTAAGGGAAACGCTACCATGATGATCGCTCTTTTTGATAATACAACCTCCTCAGATGAGGCGATGGATGCGGTGACAGAAATGCGCAGCATTGTGTCAAAGAACTGTTTTATAAGCGGTATGACAGGTGTAGTAACGGACATCAAAGCGCTAGCTTTAAAGGAGATGCCGGTGTATGTTGTAATTGCAGGAGTACTTTCTTTGCTGGTGCTTTTTCTTGCAATGGATTCCCTTGTTGTTCCCATACTTTTCCTTTTGAGTATCGGAATTGCCATTATTTACAACATGGGAACGAATGTGTTTTTAGGAGAGATTTCTTATATTACGCAGGCGCTTACGGCAGTGCTTCAGCTCGGTGTGACGATGGACTATTCTATCTTCCTTCTGAACTGTTATGAAGATAATAAAAAGCGTTTTCCGGGAGATAAGGACAGGGCGATGGCACATGCCATTTCCAATACATTTAAGTCTGTTGTGGGAAGCTCTGTGACTACGATAGCCGGTTTTATCGCACTTTGTTTTATGACATTTGCACTTGGAAGAGATATGGGAATTGTTATGGCAAAGGGTGTTGTAATCGGTGTGATCTGTTGCGTAACGCTGCTTCCGTCCATGATTCTTCTGTGCGATAAGGCAATCGAAAAAACAAAACATAAGACACTGCTTCCGAGCTTTGATAAGGTATCGAATTTTATTACAAAGCATCATATTATCTGGATTGCAGCCTTCCTTGTTCTTCTGTATCCTGCAATTCACGGAAACAATAATGTGGAAGTATATTATAATATTGATACTTCTCTTCCGGCAAGTCTTCCAAGCAATCAGGCAAACAAGGAACTGGAAGAAGTATTCAATATGAATACCGTGCACATGGTCCTTATGGAAAAAGGACTGGACGGAAAAGAAAAATCCGAGATGTTAAAAGAAATTGAAGATGTGGACGGTGTGCAGTGGGCACTGGGATTAAATTCTTTTGTAGGTCCTTCCTTCCCGGAGAGCATGATCCCGAAAGATGTGCGCTCTCTTCTGGAAAGCGACAATTACGAGCTACAGTTTATCTGTTCGGAGTATCGCTCTGCAACAGATGAAGTAAATGAACAGATTTCTGCAATCCAGGATATTGTTAAAAAATACAGTCCAAAAGGCATGGTCATCGGAGAAGCTCCTCTGATGAAAGACCTGGCGGATGTAACAGATGTGGATTTGAAAAATGTAAATGTAATTTCCATAGCCGCGATCTTTGTGATCATTATGATCGTATTCAAATCCATTTCCCTGCCATTTATACTGGTGGCAGTCATTGAATTTGCGATTTTTGTAAACATGGCAGTCCCCTATTACCAGGGCATTACCTTACCTTTTGTAGCAGGAATTGTAATTGGTGCCATACAGCTTGGCGCTACTGTAGACTATGCAATTCTGATGACAAGCCGTTATCAGAGAGAAAGGCATCTGGGAAGAGGAAAGAAAGATGCGATTTCCATCGCACACAAAACCTCGATGAAGTCTATTGTCATAAGCGGCTGCAGCTTTTTTGCGGCAACCTTTGGTGTAGGACTTTATTCACAGGTAGATATGATAAGCTCTATCTGTACGCTTCTTTCCAGGGGAGCTGTTGTCAGCACGGTTGTAGTGCTTCTGGTTCTTCCTGCCATGTTTATGATTTTTGACCCGATCATCTGCCATACTTCTATCGGTTTTCTGCCAGATAAAAAGAAAACCGGTAAGTCGCAGCAATAAGAAATAAAGAATGATGAGAAAAGGAGTTGTTTCATATGAATAGAAATAAAAAAATTGTGACAGCAACGATGGCTGCGGGAATGGCAGCAGTATTAAGTGCAGGTACGATCGCGGCTGCGGGACAGAGTGCAGAGGCTTCCGAAATTACAAAGGAAGAAACCGTATATGTAAACGCAGGGGCAGACGGTGCAGTAAAAGATGTCATTGTATCTGACTGGCTGAAAAATTCAGGAGGAGCGTCCTCTGTTTCTGATGTGTCCGGTTTGAGGGACATTAAAAATGTAAAAGGCGACGAGACGTTTCAGCAGAATGGGGAAAAACTCACCTGGAATACGGAAGATGCAGACATATATTATCAGGGAACAACGACAAAAGAACTTCCCGTATCTGTAGAAATTAAATATTATTTAAGCGGAAAACAGGTAACTCCGGATGAACTGGCAGGAAAAAGCGGACACCTTAAAATGGTAGTTACATACAAAAATAAAGAAAAAACGGTGAAGAAGATAGATGGAAAAAATACAGATGTATATGCGCCTTTTGCAATGGCAACAGGAATGTTTCTTCCCACAGATAAATTTAAAAATGTGACGATCGACAATGGAAAGGTTGTATCAGACGGAGACAGAAATATAGTAGTAGGTCTTGGACTTCCGGGACTTTCCGACAGTCTGGATCTCGATGAGGAAATCAAGAAAGAGATTGAGATTCCGGAAGGATTTACCCTTGAGGCAGATGTGACAGACTGTGAAATGGAAACCACATTTACCGTAGCCCTTACAGATCTTCTGGACGAGATAAACGTGGATGAAATCGACAGTATCGACGATCTGAAAGATTCTTTAAAAGATCTTTCCGATGCGTCTCTTGAGCTTGTGAAAGGCACAAAAACTCTTTATGACGGAACAAGTGAACTGAATACAAAATATAAAGAATTTGCAGCAGGCGTATCAGAGCTTCAGAGCGGAGCAAGGGAGCTTCAGAGCGGTTCAAGAGAACTTCAAAGCGGCGCCAGTGCATTAAAGACAGGCGTATCTTCCTATACAGAAGGTGCGGATACGCTTGCGGCAGGTGTGATGGAATACACAGGCGGCGTTGGCACGATTTCTGATAAATTAAAAGAATATACAGACGGCATAAGTACTCTCACGGGAGGAATCAAGGCTTATGTAGAAGGCAGCGGAACACTGACAGATGGCGTGATCAAGTACACGGAAGGCGCAGCCGCTGTGGCAGATGGGATCACACAGTTTTCACAGCAGGCAAAACCTCTTGAGGAAGGACTGAAGACTTTTGCAGATGGAGGAAAGGATTTTGCAGACGGAGCGTCAGCTTACGGAGAAGGTGCAGAAAAGCTTTCCGAAGGATTGAAAACTCTGGAAGGTGGAGCGGAAACCCTTGCCCAGTCTGTAAAAGAGTATACAACAGATGGTGTCGGCGCATTAAAAGAGGGAGCGCAGGCGCTTCCGGCGGGAATTGAAAAAATTCAGGCAGGTACAGAAGCAGCAGAAGGTGCGGCAGGTACCCTGGCAGAAAAGAGCGGCAGTCTGCAATCCAGCTTAAATGGTATTTCTCAGACTCTCCGTGATGCAGCAGAATCTGTTGGAGGAAATTCTTCCGTAGATACGTCTGCGATCACAAACGGAGCGGCATCTGCACAGAGCGGAGCAGACACAGTTTCTGCAGGACTTGATACAGCAAGTGTAGCCATTGATATATTAAGCGGCATTGATATGTCCCAGCTTGATGAGGGAACACAGGCTGCGATCAGCGAGGCGATCGGCTGCATTTCCGGAGGCGTTGGCACGGCTCAGAGTGGACTTGGAAGCGTGTACAGCGGAGCGGAGGCAGTACAAAGTGGAGCAGAGCAGATTTCAGGAGGAGATACTTCTCAGATTGCGGACGTTTTAAATCAGGCGGCAGACGGAATTGACCAGACGGCAGCCGGAGCCGGAGCAATTTCCTCAGGACTGGAATCAATGGAGGGAAGTCTCGGAGCTTTAAATGAGGGCGCCTCCAAAGCGCTGGAAGGCGCAAATGGGCTTTCAGAAGGAGCAGAAGCTTTATCTGCAAAGGGAGAAGAGCTGACCCAGGGGGCAGAGCAGGCAGCAGCCGGAGCAAAAGCGCTTGTTGACGGAGCGAAAGAACTGACAGACAGTACAGAAAAGCTTTCAGCCGGAGCAGAAGCCTTAAAAGAAGGATTTTATGGAGAAAACGGACTTCAGGCAGGGCTTCAGACAGCAGAAAATGCTTCGGAGGCACTTGTAAACGGAGCGGCTTCTTTAAAGAAATCAGGAGCAGAGTTAAAAGCCGGGGCAGAGGAATTAAAGAGTAACGACTATACGCTGATCCTGGGTGCGGGAAATCTGGATTCGGCAACAACGCAGTTAAATGCGGGGATTTCCCAGATCGGAGGAGCAACAGAGGCACTGAAAGAGGGGGCATCCAAGCTTTCTGCGAACAGCGGTTCCTTAAAAGCCGGAGCAACAGAACTGGAACAGGGAACAGGAACGCTTGCAGGAGGAACGAACACCCTTGTATCCGGAACAAATGCACTTGCATCCGGAAGCAGCCAGGTACAAAGCGGTATTAAAAAACTGAATGACGGAGCGAAAGAACTGAAGGATGGTCAGGATAAATTTAACAAAGACGGCGTTCAGAAGTTAAAAGATACGGTAGAGGACACACTGTATTCCGTTCTTGACCGTCTTGAAGCAATTCAGGCAGATGATGTAGCGTACACCTCTTTTGCGGGAAAAGAGGATTCTATGGATGGAAATGTGAAATTTATTATTGAGACGGATCCGATTGAACTGCCGGAAGAATAAAAACAGAAATGAGAATGTGTGAGAAGCCTGCAATCAATTTCTTGCGTATGAAAGATGCTTCTGTTATAATAAATCAATGATACAGTAAATTTTTAGAAAGTGTCA
Source organism: uncultured Blautia sp. (assembly GCA_900540785.1). Classification (GTDB taxonomy): domain Bacteria; phylum Bacillota; class Clostridia; order Lachnospirales; family Lachnospiraceae; genus Blautia_A. The sequence goes on along the minus strand of UQHF01000026.1, from coordinate 21,858 downwards.
GGTGGTACAATGGAAAGAACAGGGAAGTCTTCAAAAGCCTCCTTGCAGAAAAACAGAAGCAGACGAAAAGCCGCAGCAGCAGATTATTATGATTTCAGTCTTGTGGCAGTGGTTGTGCTTCTCACATGTTTTGGATTGATCATGCTGTACAGCACAAGTGCCTATACGGCAGAAATACAGTTTGGCGATGATATGCACTTTTTTAAGAGACAGTCTCTTATCAGTGTGGCAAGTATTCTGGGTGCTCTTTTTATATCAAGACTTGATTATCACATTCTTGTACATTTTAAGGCGTTTTTGTATATTGCGGCAATGATACTGATGGGACTTGTGCAGACGCCGCTCGGAGAGGAAGTAAATGGTGCCCGCCGCTGGCTTAAGCTTGGAATCCAGTTTCAGCCTGCGGAAATTGCAAAAATTGCGGTGATCGTATGTCTTCCGTATATGATCGTGGAGATGGGAAAACGTATTAAGACGTTAAAGTCATGTATGATCCTGGGAGCAGCCGGAGGAGCTCTTGCCTTTGTTGCCTATGCCTTTACGGAAAACTTAAGTACAGCCATTATTATTTTCGGAATTACAGTCGGGCTTATTTTTGTAGCGCACCCCAACACAAAAATCTTTCTTCTGATATTTGCGGCAGGCGCGTTTCTGCTGCTTGGGTTTGTGTTGTTTATTTCTGCTACAATGGACGTAGGGGCAACAGAGAACTTCCGTCTGCGCCGTATTCTTGTATGGCTTCACCCGGAAGACTTTGCATCAGGAGCAGGGTATCAGACCATCCAGGCGCTTTATGCCATCGGTTCCGGCGGATTTTTTGGCAGAGGTCTTGGAAACAGTATTCAGAAGCTTGGAAGTGTGCCGGAGGCGCAGAACGATATGATTTTTTCCATTATCTGTGAGGAACTTGGGATTTTTGGAGGAATTATTGTTCTCCTTCTTTTTGCCTACCTTCTTTACCGGTTATTTTTTATTGCACAGAATGCACCGGATCTGGTTGGCTCTCTCATGGTAACGGGAATTTTTATTCACATTGCCCTTCAGGTTATCTTGAACATTGCGGTTGTGTTGAATCTTATGCCGAATACAGGTATTACGCTGCCCTTTATCAGTTATGGAGGTACGTCCGTAGTTTTCCTGATGTCGGAAATGGGACTTGCTCTGAGTGTGGCAAGACGGATTAAATTTCAGGATTCTTCTGTGCACATGTAACAAATATTGGAAAATGTCTTGACAAAATATAGCGCAGAATATATACTTTGGGCATTAAAAGGATTATAAGAACAGGTTTTATAAAGGAGAAAAGACAATGTTAGAAAAAATGCAGGAAATGTTGTCACAGCAGTTAAACTGTGATGCAGACACAATTACACCGGATACTTCTTTTAAGGATGATCTGGGAGCAGACTCTCTGGATCTTTTTGAGCTGGTTATGGCTCTGGAAGATGAATACAATATTGAAATTCCTTCTGAGGAGCTCACTGACTTAAATACAGTCGGAGATGTAATTGAATACATGAAAAGCAAAGGCATTGATGCGTAAGTCCTGTTTTCCCGCGGAATCTCCGCGGGATTTTTTGTGTTATGGGGAAATTACTCTGTAATGTTTTACAGCATAAAAAACGGTCAGATCATGCCGGATTCTGCGGTGTTTTCCGGTTGAAAAAGAAGGCGTTCAAAGGTATAATAGTGGTATAAAATCCGAAGAAAGGGTGGGGCATATGGAAGAAAAATACACAGAAAAACTTGAGTATTTAAGACAGGCCATAGAGAACAGCAATTACATGGTGTGTCTTATGGGTGTTGGGGTAAGTGAGGACTGTGGCTGTATCAATTTCCGGAAGCAGCAGGATGCGCTAAATACGGAAATTGCCTATGGATATTCTCCGGAAGAAATGTTTAATCCTACGTTTTTCAGCACAAGAACAGAACAGTTTTATGATTTTTATAAAAATTATATGTTGAAAAATCTGGGAGAAGTAAGAGAAGGACTTTTCTGCCTCAGACATCTGGAAGAACAGGGAAAACTGAAAGCTGTGATCACAAGAGATCTTTTTTCTATTCCCAGAAGAGCGGGATGTAAAAATGTATATGAAATTCACGGAAGCGTATATGAAAACTTCTGCCCTCACTGCGGCAGAAAATATCCCATTGAATATATACAGAAAAGCAAAGGGATTCCAAAATGCGAAAGCTGTGGAGCTATTGTTCGGCCGGGCGTATATATGATGGGAGAAATGGTGGATAACTGTGTGATTTCCAGGGCGGCAGAAGAAGTTCAGAAAGCAGATACACTTCTCGTATTGGGCTGTAATTTAAAGACTCCGCTTCCGGAAACATTTCTCAAATATTTTAAAGGGCAGCACCTGATTCTTATAAATCAGGAAGAGCATTTTGCAGATGAGATGGCAGATTTGGTAATTCATGGAAAACCAGTGGACATTTTGAAGGATTTAGGTATATAATAAAAAACCGAAAGTATATAGCAAGAAAGCAGGAGAAGAGACTATGAGTAAACTCAGAACAAGATTTGCACCAAGCCCAACAGGAAGAATGCACGTGGGCAATTTAAGAACCGCATTATATGCATATTTGATCACAAAGCATGAAGGTGGAGATTTCATTCTCCGTATTGAAGATACAGACCAGGAGCGCTATATGGAAGGCGCTGTGGATATTATTTACCGTACAATGGAAAAGACAGGGCTTCTTCACGATGAAGGCCCGGATAAAGATGGGGGCGTGGGTCCTTATGTACAGAGCGAGCGTCAGGCGTCAGGTATTTATCTGAAATATGCGCAGCAGCTTGTAGAGCAGGGAGATGCATATTATTGTTTCTGTCAGAAAGAAGAACTGGAAAATATGAAACGCGTAGTGGCAGGAAAAGAAATTTCCATCTACGACAAACGATGCCTGAATCTTCCGAAAGAAGAGGTGCAGCGCCGTCTGGATGCAGGAGAGCCGCACGTAATCCGTTTTAATATGCCTGCGGAGGGAACAACAACCTTCCATGATGTAATTTACGGAGATATTACTGTAAACAATGAAGAGCTGGAAGACTTGATTCTTATTAAATCTGACGGGTATCCTACATATAACTTTGCAAACGTCGTGGATGACCATCTGATGGGGATTACACATGTAGTAAGAGGAAATGAATACCTTTCTTCTGCTCCAAAATACAACCGTATTTACGAGGCATTTGGCTGGGATATTCCGGTGTATGTACATTGTCCGTTGATTACAGATGAGACACATCAGAAATTATCCAAACGTTCCGGACATTCTTCTTATGAGGATCTTCTGGAGCAGGGATTTGTATCAGAGGCAATTGTAAATTATGTGGCTCTTCTTGGTTGGAGTCCTTCTGACAATCGTGAAATTTTCACTCTTTCCGAGCTTGTTGAAGCGTTTGATTATCATCACATCAACAAATCACCAGCAGTATTCGATATTCAGAAGCTTCGTTGGATGAATGGAGAGTACATTAAGAAAATGGACGCAGAAGAATTTTATGAAAAAGCGCTTCCATACATGAAAGAGGTTCTGAAAAAAGATTACGATTTCCGTAAAATTGCGGGAATGGTACAGACAAGGATCGAGACCTTCCCGGATATTCCGGAGCTTGTAGATTTCTTTGAGGAAGTACCGGAGTATGACTCTGCTATGTACTGCCATAAGAAAATGAAAACAACGGAGGAAACTTCTCTCAATGTGTTAAAAGAGATTCTTCCTGTTCTTGAAGAGCATGAGGATTACACAAATGATCCGTTATTTGCTGCTCTTTCCGCTTTTGTGAAGGAAAAGGGTTACAAAAACGGATACGTTATGTGGCCTCTTCGTACTGCAGTTTCCGGAAAACAGATGACACCTGCCGGTGCCACAGAAATTATGGAAATCATCGGTAAGGAAGAAACGATAAAAAGAGTGAAGGCAGCTATTGAAAAACTGGAAAATAGATAAAATATGAAGAAAAATCCATCTCAGCTACGGGCAATCGCTCACCTGTCAGGACCTATGATGGTCCTGGCAGGCCCCGGTTCGGGGAAAACTTCCGTTATTGTGGAAAGAACTGCATATTTGACCCGCGAAGGCGGAGTTTCGCCTTCCTCCATTCTTGTTGTGACCTTTTCAAGGGCAGCAGCAGCAGAAATGAAGGAACGTTTTCTTGCGTTTACAGATCAGGAGAGAACAGGCGTTACATTCGGGACTTTTCACGGAGTATTCTACGGGATTTTAAAACAGGCGTATGGATTTGGCGCGGGAAATATTCTGTCTGAGGAGGAAAAACGGGAGATTTTACAGGAGCTTATACTGGAATACGGACAGGAATTATCGCAGGAAGGGGATTTTCTTGATGAGGTGGCAAAAGAGATCAGCCTTGTAAAAAATGAAAGGATTTCTCTTCGTCATTATTATTCCTCCTGCTGTCCGGACGAGGTATTTAAGCAGATTTTTCATGGGTATAAAAGGGCACTTACAGAGAGAAGAAAGTTAGATTTTGACGATATGCTTCTTTTCTGCTATGAATTGTTTGACAAGAGAAAGGATATTCTTGAAGGCTGGAGACGGAAATTCCAGTATATTCTTGTAGATGAGTTTCAGGATATAAACAGGCTTCAGTACGATGTGATCAAAATGCTGGCAGCGCCCTTAAATAATCTTTTTATTGTGGGAGATGACGACCAGTCCATTTATCATTTCCGTGGGGCTCGACCGGAAATTATGCTGAATTTCACAAAAGATTATCCCAAAGCGGAAACGGTGCTTTTGAATATAAATTACAGATGCACGGAAAATATTTTAAATACGGCTGTACGAGTCATTAACCATAATAAAAAGCGGTTCAAAAAAAGGCTGACTGCTTTTCACCAGGCAGGCGTTCCAGTGAGGTGTCTGGAATTTCAAAACACAAGAGAAGAGTATATGGCAGTTGTCCGTGGGTTAAAAAAAAGAATGGAAAAGGGAGAGCGTCTTGAGGATACAGCTGTTCTTTTTCGTACCAACCAGGAGGCAGAAGGACTTGTGGGGGCGCTTATGGAATACCAGGTTCCTTTTACTATGAAAGAGCAGCTTCCTAATCTTTTCCGTCATTGGATCTGCCGGAATATGCTTGCATATATGAAAATAGCGGGAGGGGACAGAAGCAGAAAGATATTTTTGGAAATTATGAATCGTCCCAACCGGTATATTGCAAGAGAAAGCCTGACGGATACCACGGTTTCCTTTGATAAACTCCGGGAATTTTATAAAGAGAGGGACTGGATGTGTGACAGAATCACCACGCTGGAAACCCAGCTTCGTATTTTATCGTCTCTTGCTCCCTTTGCAGCCATTAATTTTATCAGAAAAGCAATGGGGTACGAGGAATATTTAAGAGAGTACGCTCAGTATCGGAAAATCAGACCGGAGGATCTTCTTGAAGTTTTGGACAGAATCCAGGACAGTGCGAAGGAGAAAAAAAGTCTGGAAGAGTGGGAAAATTATATCAGAGATTACACAGAGCGTCTGAAAGAGCAGGCGAAGAAGCAGGAAGTAAAAAGAGAGGGAGTTGTGATCTCCACTCTTCATGCAGTGAAAGGTCTTCAGTATGACAATGTGTTTATATTAAATGTAAATGAAGGAAGCATCCCATACAAAAAAGCTGTATTAAAAGAAGCTCTTGAGGAGGAACGACGTCTTTTTTATGTTGGAATGACCAGGGCAAAAAAGGAACTTACTCTGTGCTATGCGGAGAGACAGTTTGAAAAAGAATGGGAGCCGTCCCGTTTTCTTGAGGAGGCAGGAGTATGAATGGAGTTATTTATTATACAAAGATAAAAGAAGAATATGCAGGTAAAAACATGGAGCATATGATAGGGGAAAAGCTTCTGGAAAAGGGACTTTTAAAAGAATACGGACTAAATTTAAAATACGAGCCCAGAAGCAAGGGAGAACATGGAAAGCCCTTTTTTACTCTTCAGCCGAAAATTCATTATAATATCAGCCATTCCGGGAAATATGTTCTCTGTATTTTAGCGGGGCAGGAAGTGGGAATTGATATACAGTTTCACAAAGAGGTGGACTACGGGCGCTTTTTGGATCGTATGGTTTCAGAAGAGGTAAAAAAAGAAATCCTGACATCAGAAAATGTAAAAAAAGCTTTTTTTGATCAGTGGGTTTTAAAAGAGGCATACATAAAATGGACAGGAGAGGGATTTTCACGAAGTCTCCTTACTGCTGGGGAAGAAAAAGGATTTTATAAACTTCTGGAAGTAGAAGAAGGATACAGCGCCGCGTTCTGGTGTGCGGTACCGATGGACATTCGATGGGAATATGAAGAGACAGTGCTTTAAAAAGAAGGTACTAAATCAGGATTGTCCACATATATTAAAACTAAGAGGTGAGACAAATGGAAGCAATGCAGGTTCAGAATCTGTTTGCCGGAAGCATTCGAAATCAGCTTTTGGATGCGAACCTTGATTACGATAAATTATATGAAATACGACTGCGCGTGGGGAGACCGCTTTTTCTTACATATGACGGAGGAGAGTGTTTCCTCAGAAACAGAGGGGAAGAACCTTATGTTGTGACACAGGAAGATTTAAAGGAAACTCTTGAATATGTAACCGGCTACTCGCTTTATGCTTACGAGGAGGAAATACGTCAGGGCTTTATCAGTGTCCAGGGAGGGCACAGAGTAGGGGTGACGGGAAAAGTGATTTTGGATGGTGGAAAAATCCGCGGCATGAAATACATTTCCTGTATCAATGTGCGCCTTGCACACGAAATCCAGGGTTGTGCAGAGGAGGTTATGCCATATATCCAGACAAAGGACTGGGTGGCGCACACCCTTATTATTTCTCCGCCCAGATGTGGAAAGACTACTTTGCTTCGCGATATTATCCGGCAGATAAGCAATGGAAGAGAAGGGATTCCCGGACAGACAGTGGGAGTGGTAGATGAAAGATGTGAGCTTGCAGGCTGCTATCAGGGGGTTCCCCAAAATGATGTGGGAATGCGCACTGACGTGTTGGACGGCTGTCCGAAGGCAGAAGGAATGCAGATGCTCATTCGTTCCATGTCCCCAGCTGTTGTTGCCGTGGATGAGCTTGGAAGGGAAGAAGATTTCCGGGCTGTCGAAGCTGTGATACACTGTGGATGTAAGCTGATTGCAACGGCACATGGAAATTCGTTAGAGGACGTTCTTGCACAGCCCTTTTTTCAGAAGCTTGTGGAGGAGCGAGTTTTTGAAAGATATATCCTTCTCGGAAAAAGAGAAAGGGCAGGAATCATAGAGGGAATCTATGACGGAAATGGAGAGTTATGCAAAAATCAGTGGGAGTGCTCCTGATTATTTTTTCCTGTGCAGGTCTTGGTTTTGGGCAGAGTCTGCGTCTTACGGGAAGACTTCGTACTCTGGAAATGATGAAGCGCATGATTGTGCTTTTAAGAGGGGAGATTCGTTTTGGAAATGCTTCCCTTTGTTCTGCTTTTTACGAGGCGGGAGGAAAACTTAAGGAACCCTTTGGCAGTTTTTTGCGAGAGGTTTCCGGAAAGCTTTCGTCTCTTGGGGGCAGGAATTTTGAAAGTGTGTACAGAGAGTGTGCACAGAACTATATGAAACTCCTCAATATTCAAAAAGAGGAGGAAGAACTTTTCTTTTCCCTGGGGAGTCGCCTGGGGTATCTTGATCTGGAAATGCAGATGAAAGAGCTTCTGCTCTATGAGGAGGAGCTTACACGCCGCACAGAAGAACTTCGCCGGGAAATGCCGGCAAAGAAAAAGGTGTATGAAAGTCTTGGGATTCTTGGAGGGATTTTGCTTGCCGTCCTTGTATGGTAGCCAGGGCGGAAAGGAGGCGTGTTTGGAGGTCAGCATTATCTTTAAAATTGCAGCCGTGGGAATCCTGGTCTCCGTTCTTTCACAGATTCTCAAACACAGCGGAAGGGAAGAGCAGGCATTTCTTGTAAGTCTGGCAGGACTTTTAATTGTATTATTCTGGATTGTTCCATATATTTATGAGCTTTTTGAAAATATTCAGCAGTTGTTTACGCTGTGAAAAAGGGGCATATATGGATATTGTCAAAATTTCTCTGATTGGTGTGGGAGGCGTAATGCTTGGTTTTCTGCTCAAAGGTACGAAGCCGGAATACGCTTCTTTTATTACAATGGGAATCGGTGTGATCATACTGGGACTTGCAGTTGGAAAAATTTCTTATTTATTCGAGGCCTTGAATGAGATTCAGAAAAATCTTCCTGTAGATGGAAAGCATATTTCCACTCTTGTAAAAATGCTGGGAATTACGTATATCGGTCAGTTTTCTTCCGGTATATGTAAAGATGCGGGATATGGGGCGACAGGCACGCAGATAGAGCTTTTTTGCAAGCTTTCCCTTATGGTTTTAAGTATGCCGGTTCTTCTTGCTCTTTTACAGACCATACAGGAGTTTTTTGTATGAAAAAAATATTGGGTACAGTGATAGTTTTTCTTTTTTCTGCTCTGATTTTTTCTGTTCCTGTAAAAGGGGCGGAGAAAATCACAGAGGAACTGATAGAAAAGATGGAATTTGACGAGGTGCAGGATATGTTAAACGAAATGCTGGGAGAAGGAAGCTTTTCTTTTTCCGGGGCATTGAAAAAATTGGTGACAGGAGAAGAGGCATTTTCAAAAGAGGCGGTGCAGGAATTTCTGCATGGCCTTTTCTTTTCCGGTTTGTCCAGAGAAAAAACATTGTTTTTCCGGATACTGCTCCTTATTTTGCTCTCTTCTATATTTGCAGGGTTCGGTGAGGTGTTTGATGGAGGGCAGGTAGGGGAAATTAGTTTTTATGTGGTGTATCTGCTGCTGTTTGCTATGCTTATGGACTCTTTTTCTGCCCTGTGTGTCAGTCTGTCCGAAAATTTGTCCTGGCTTTCCAGGTTTATGAAGGTGTTGTCTCCCGCCTATTTTCTTGCCGTGGCAGCTTCATCCGGAGGGACGACAGCTGCCGTTTTTTATGAGGGGGTTCTTCTTCTTGTGTGGCTGATCCAGTGGATTCTTCTAACGGTTCTTCTGCCGGGAATCCATATATGTACGGTAGTCCGGTTTGTAAATAATCTTTCCAGAGAGGAGATGCTTGGGAAGCTTTCCGAGCTTTTGGAGACAGGCATAAACTGGGGATTAAAAACGCTTCTCGGCCTTGTGATCGGGCTTCAGGTTGTAAAAAATCTGGTGGCGCCTGTGATGGATTCTTTAAAAAGAAGCGTGGTGGGAAAGACGGCAGGCGCCATTCCGGGAGTGGGAAATGCGGTAAATGCAGTGACGGAGCTTATTGTAACAGGCGCTGTTCTTGTGAGGAACAGTCTTGGAATCGTGGTAATGCTTGCGCTTCTTCTTGCAGGGGCGGGACCGGTGATTCATTATGGAATGTTATCTCTTTCCTATAAGTTTTTGGCGGCCGTGGCACAGCCTGTATCTGATAAAAGGATTGTGGGCTGTTTAAGTACAATGGGGGAGAGCTGCGGGTTGCTGCTTCGTCTTCTCCTTACGGTGGACGTACTCTGTATGCTGACCTTTATTATTCTCATGGTAAGTTTCGGAGGAGGACCTTAAATATTTATGAAAGAAGAGATTTATTCATGGATTAAGAATCTTGCGGTTTTTTATATTCTTCTTACGACAGTAGTTCATCTTGTGCCGGATAAGAAATATGAGAGATACGTCAGGCTCTTCATGGGTCTTCTCCTGATTTTTATGCTGATTACGCCTGTGTTTGCCCTTCTTGGAAAAGGGGGAAAGCTTCTTGCGGATTTTCAACTTTATTATGAGGAAGAGACGGCTGTTATGAAGGAGAAAGAGTTTTCCAATCTTCAGGAAATTTATTTAAAAAAAGGGTGGCAATGGGAAATAGAAGAAAAAATCAGGGATTCTTTGAAAGAAAAAGGCATATATCCGGGTGAGGTGGAAGTAGATATAGAAGGGGAAGATGTGGGGGCAGTTCTTTATATGCGGGAGATGCCTGATGAGGAAGAGAAAGGAAGGATAGAAAGTGGAATGGAAGTCTGCGGGTTTAAGAAAGGAACGTTTGAAGTCAGGACTTTTGAACATGAGCCGGCAGCAGTGGGTGGTTCTGCTCCTTCTGGGGCTTCTGCTGGCAGTGGCAGCCCTTCCGGTATCTCATGAGGGACAGTCGAAAAAGTGGAATGAAGAGGAAGGGACAGTGGAAAAAACAGAGCTGGAAAAGAAGCTGGAACATTTTCTTTCCAATGTGGAGGGAGTGGGAGAGACAGAGGTGGTTCTTATGATAACGGAAGGTGGGAGTTTTGGAAGTGATGAGAGAGTAAAGGTTACAGGAGCGCTTGTATCAGCAGAAGGCGGAGAGAATCCAACGACTGTACAGAAGATTCAAGATGCTGTCCAGGCATTATTTCAGATAGAAGCCCATAAAATTAAAATAATGAAAAGAAAATGAGGAGAGAAAAAGTGAAAAAAATTATGAAAAAAAATCAGGTGATTATCACCTCCCTTGCAATTTTGATTGCAGTAGCCGGTTATCTGAATTTTGCAGATGTAAACTTAGGTTCCAAAGATAAAGAGGCAAGTACGGACAGCAGCAGTATTTTGGAAGATGTAGATTATGATATTTCAGAAGAGACAGCACTTCTTGAGGAAAACGGAGAAGAAATCGGCGAGCCCCTGGCGCAGGACACCGGTACTCCGGGCGAGGCGGTACTTACCGGCGCTTCCAGTTTTGCGGCACAGGCAAAATTAAGCAGAGAGCAGGTGCGCTCCCAGAATAAGGCGGATCTGCAGGAAATTATAAGCAGTGAAGATCTTGGCGAGGAGCAGAAACAGACAGCAGTCAATACAATGGTGGCAATGACGGAGCTTTCGGAAAAAGAAGCAGCGGCTGAGCTTCTTCTTGAGGCAAAAGGATTTTCTGATGTCATTGTAAATCTCACAGGAGAGACGGCGGACATCGTGGTTCCTGACAGCACGCTGGAAGAGGCGAAGCTGGCGCAGATTGAAGACATTGTAAAGAGAAAAACAGGAATTGCAGAGGAGAATATTGTAATTACACCTTTAAGTCAGAGTGAAGAGACAGTTGTGGAGGAGCCGTATGAGGAAGCGTCTTACGAAGAAGAGGAGGAAGCTGCTTCAGAGGAGATCAGCGAGACAGAAATCCCTTGACAGTAAAGCCTTTCATATACTAGAATAGGAATGCTGTAAAAATATTGACAAGTGAACGAAAAAGAGAGTATAGGAGGCCAGACGTGTCGAAGTATACGAAAGAAATAGAAAAAAGAAGAACCTTTGCCATTATCTCCCACCCGGATGCCGGCAAAACAACCCTGACAGAAAAATTCCTGCTGTATGGAGGGGCAATTAACCTTGCCGGAAGTGTAAAAGGCAAGGCAACTGCCCGCCATGCAGTTTCAGACTGGATGGAGATTGAAAAAGAGAGAGGTATTTCCGTTACCTCTTCTGTTCTCCAGTTTCATTATGACGGATACTGTATCAATATCCTGGACACACCGGGACACCAGGATTTCTCAGAGGATACCTACCGTACCCTTATGGCAGCAGATTCTGCCGTGATGGTAATTGATGCATCAAAAGGGGTTGAGGCGCAGACAAGAAAGCTCTTTAAAGTCTGTGTCATGCGCCATATCCCTATTTTTACCTTTATCAACAAGCTGGACAGAGATGCCAACGATACGTTTGATCTTCTGGACGAGATCGAAAAAGAGCTTGGGATTGCCACCTGCCCAGTAAACTGGCCAATCGGCTCAGGAAAGAAGTTCCGCGGTGTGTACGACAGAAATACAAAGAAAATTCTCACTTTCACAGATACACAGAAGGGAACAAAAGAAGGTATTATAGAAGAGATCGATCTGGACGATACAAGAGCGGACGAGGTTATGGATGCGGAACAGAAAGAGCAGCTTCTGGAGGAAATCGAGCTTCTTGACGGAGCAAGCGCAGATTTTGACCAGGAACTTGTAGATAAGGGAGAGCTGACTCCTGTATTTTTTGGTTCTGCGCTTACAAACTTTGGTGTGGAAACGTTTCTGGAGCATTTCCTTGCAATGACAAGTTCTCCGCTTCCAAGAAATGCAGACTGCGGTCCGGTTGACCCGATGGACGATGATTTTTCCGCGTTTGTATTTAAGATTCAGGCAAATATGAACAAGGCGCACAGAGACAGAATTGCTTTTATGCGTATCTGTTCCGGAAAATTCGATGCTTCAGAGGAAGTGTACCATGTACAGGGAGAAAAGAAGATGCGTCTTCTCCAGCCGCAGCAGATGATGGCGGAATCACGCCATGTCGTAGAGGAAGCTTACGCAGGCGATATTATCGGTGTATTCGACCCTGGTATTTTCTCAATCGGAGATACCATCTGTGCGCCTGGAAAGAAATTCGCATTTGAAGGAATCCCTACATTCGCGCCGGAACATTTTGCGAGAGTGCGCCAGATCGACACCATGAAGAGAAAGCAGTTTGTAAAAGGAATCAATCAGATTGCCCAGGAGGGTGCCATTCAGATCTTCCAGGAATTTAATACAGGTATGGAAGAAATTATTGTGGGCGTGGTAGGCGTTCTACAGTTTGATGTTTTAAAATACCGTCTGGAAAACGAGTATAACGTAGAAATCCGCCTGGAAAACCTCCCGTATGAGCATATCCGCTGGATTGCGAATAAGGACGAGGTAAAGGTGGACAAGATCGTGGGAACTTCTGACATGAAGAAAGTGACAGACCTTAAGGGAAATCCACTGCTTCTTTTTGTAAACGCATGGAGCGTAGGCATGACAGAGGACAGAAATCCGGATTTAATCCTGACGGAATTCAGTAAATAACCCTTTTATTTTGTTGGATAATTTGGTATAATATAAATAATTATTCAGAAGAGACTGCTTCGCACAGAACAGGCGGAGAATATAATTCTCAGGAGGGCTTATTATGGCGGAAAAAAGGACAACATATAAAATACAGGATTTAGGCAAGGTAGGAGAAGTTCACATTGCAGATGAGGTGGTTGCCATCATTGCAGGACTTGCCGCAACAGAGGTGGAAGGTGTCGCTTCTATGGCAGGAAACATTACAAACGAGCTGGTAAGCAAGCTCGGCATGAAGAGTCTGTCAAGAGGCGTGAAGGTAACTGTGCTGGAAGGCGTGGTAACCGTAGACCTTTCTCTTAATATCGAGTATGGGAAAAACGTTCTTGAGACAAGCAGAACGGTTCAGGAACGCGTGAAGACATCAATCGAAAATATGACAGGACTGGAAGTGGCAGATGTAAATATCCACATTGCCAGTGTTGATATGGAGAAAGAAAAAGGAAAGTAATTCTTTCCTTTTTTTACTATAAGAGAAGCAGGGACAGGAGGATACAATGCGACAGAGAGATTTAAGAGAGCACGTTTTTAAACTGTTGTTTATGACAGAATTTAATACACAGGAGGAAATGCCGGAGCAGCTTTCCATGTATCTGGAAGGAATTGAGGAAGTTTCCGGGGAAGCACAGGAGAAGATTCAGGAAAAGTACCGTCAGGTCCTTTCTCATACAGAAGAGATCGATACGCTTTTAAATGAGACAAGTAAGGGATGGAAGACAAAGAGAATGAGCCGTGTGGACCTTACTGCCCTTCGTCTTGCAGTGTATGAGATGAAGTACGATGAAAAGGTTCCGGTGGGAGTTGCCATTAATGAGGCAGTAGAGCTTGCAAAACGTTTCGGAGGCGATACATCCGGATCTTTTGTAAACGGAATCCTCGGAAAGATCGCGTCTATGAAAGAGACAGATTCAGAAGAAAAGCAGACGGAGAATGTGGAATCAGAAGCATGAAAAATGTATATTCTGTAGGTCAGGTAAACCGGTATGTAAAAAATATGTTTACCCAGGACTTCTTTTTGCAGAAGGTGTATGTAAAAGGAGAAGTATCCAACTGTAAATATCATACAAGCGGACATATTTATTTTTCGCTGAAAGATGAGACCGGAACCATAAGCTGTGTCATGTTTGCAGGACAGAGGCGCGGGCTTGGGTTTCCTATGAAAGACGGAGACAAGGTAGTTGTTGGCGGAACGGTAGATGTGTACGAGAGAGACGGGCGATACCAGCTTTACGCAAAAGAGATCACCCTGGAGGGGGCGGGAGATCTTTATGAAAGATTTCTGGCTCTGAAACAGGAACTGGAAGAGATGGGAATGTTTGCACAGGAGTACAAACAGCCCATTCCTCCTTTTGTACGAAAGCTGGGCGTTGTCACGGCTCCAACAGGAGCTGCTGTTCAGGATATACGGAATGTATCTCTTCGGAGAAATCCCTATCTGCAGATTATTCTTTATCCTGCTCTTGTTCAGGGAGAAGGAGCGGCAGAAAGTGTGGCGAAGGGAATCCGGATGATTGATGAGGCCGGTGTAGATGTGATCATTGCAGGAAGAGGTGGCGGTTCCATTGAAGATTTGTGGGCGTTTAATGAAGAAATCGTAGCGCGCGCGATTTTTGAGTGCAGAACTCCTGTGATTTCTGCAGTTGGCCATGAGACGGATTTTACGATCGCAGATTTTGTGGCAGATCTGCGCGCTCCTACACCATCGGCGGCAGCAGAGCTGGCTGTGTATGATTACAGAAGTGTGTTAGAGGCAGCCGGTTCCTTAAGGGAGCGGCTGCATCGTGCCATGTGGGGAAAAACAGAGCTTTTCCGGGAAAGGCTTTCAGGCTACCAGACAAAGCTTTCCTATGTCAGTCCCCAGAACCGGTTAAGAGAAGACAGACAGAGGCTCCTTTCTCTGGAGGAAGCTGTGGAAACGGCAATGAACCTGAAGATAAAAGAAGAAAGACAGAGACTGTCTGTTTATCTGGAACGGTTTTCGGGGCTCTCCCCTTTAAAGAAGCTCAATCAGGGATATTCCTATGTGGCGGATGAGAAGGGAAAAACAGTTACAAGTATAGCCGGAATAAAGGAAAAGGACAGACTTTTTATCTCTGTGACAGATGGAACAATAGAGACTGAGGTTAGCAGTATCAGGAAGGAAACAGAACAATATGGCAGATAACAACGAAAAAACCATAAAGGAAGTATTTGAGGAACTGGACGTTTTAGTAGAGCGTCTGGAGGACAGAGAAACTTCCCTGGAAGATTCTTTCCGTCTTTATCAGGAAGGCATGGAGCTTTTAAAATACTGCAGTGAAAAGCTGGATACGGTGGAGAAAAAGATGCTGCAGATAAATGAGGATGGGACATTCTGTGAATTTTCAAGATAAATTAAAAGAAAAGACAGGCAGAGCAGAGGAAGTGATAAGAAAGTATCTTCCGGAAGAAAAAGGCTTTGCGAAAAATATGGCGCAGGCAATGAATTACAGTATGCTTGCAGGGGGGAAGCGTCTGCGGCCTCTGCTTATGGAAGAAACGTATCGTCTGTTTGGCGGAAAGGAAAAAGTGATCGAGCCTTTTATGGCGGGCATGGAAATGATACATACCCATTCCCTGATCCACGATGATCTTCCTGCCATTGATAATGACGATTACAGAAGAGGACGTCTTACTACACATAAAGTATACGGAGAGGCGATGGGCGTTTTAAGCGGAGCGTCTCTTTTAAATTACGCTTACGAGGTCATGCTTCAGGCGTTTGCTCTCACGGAGGAGAAGGAACGCGTTATAAAAGCTCTGACTCTGATGGCGAATAAGACAGGTATTTATGGAATGCTGGGCGGTCAGAGTGTAGATGTGGAAAATGACGGAAAGCCTCTTACAAAAGAAATGCTGGATTATATTTACAGAAACAAAACTTCCGCTCTTATCGAAGCCGCTATGATGACAGGGGCGATTCTTGCAGGAGCAGAAGAAAAAGAAGTGGAAATCATCGGTGCGGCAGCTGGAAAAATCGGTCTTGCGTTTCAGATCCAGGACGATATTCTTGATGTCACAAGCACGGAGGAGGAACTGGGCAAACCAGTCCACAGCGATGAAAAAAACAATAAAGTAACGTATGTAAGCCTGTTTGGGATTCAGGAAGCGTCCAGGCAGGTCAAGAAGCTTTCGGAGGAGGCGGTGTTCCTTATCTGCGGGCTTCGTCAAAAAAATGAATTCCTGTGTACGCTGATTCAGGAGCTTGTAAGCCGCAGGAAGTGAAAGAAGGATACAAATGATTCTGGATAAAATAAAAAAGCCAAATGATATTCACAAAATCGCATTGGCAGATTTTCCTCAGCTTGCAGAGGAAATCCGAAATTTTCTATTGGAATCTGTAAGTGAAACAGGAGGACATCTCGCCTCGAATCTGGGAGTGGTGGAGCTTACCCTTGCGCTTCATAATGTTCTTGATTTTCCGGAGGACAAGCTGATCTGGGACGTAGGCCATCAGGCATACACGCATAAGATTCTGACAGGCAGAAAAGAAGAATTTAAGACCCTTCGAAAGGAAGGCGGTTTAAGCGGATTTCCGAAACGGGAAGAAAGTGCCTGTGATTCTTTTGATACAGGACACAGCTCCACCTCCATTTCCGCAGGTCTTGGCTATGTGCGCGCAAGAGACATTCTGGGACAGAAGCACCATGTTGTCTCTGTAATCGGAGACGGGGCTCTTACCGGAGGAATGGCATACGAGGCAATGAATAATGCAGCGGAACTTAAAACAAATTTTATTATTGTTTTAAATGATAATAATATGTCCATCTCCAAGAACGTAGGAGGCATGTCTTCTTATTTAAGCGCTCTTCGTACAGCAGAGGCTTATACAGGAATGAAGATCAACGCAACAAAGGCTCTGAAAAAGATTCCTGGGATTGGAACGGCTGTTGTAGATACCATGAGAAAGACAAAAAGCAGTATCAAGCAGCTTATTATTCCGGGTATGTTGTTTGAAAATATGGGTCTTACGTATCTGGGGCCTGTGGACGGACACAATATGCGTCAGATGATGAAACTCTTCAATGAAGCGAAGCGTGTGGAAGGACCGGTTCTTGTCCATGTTCTGACAGAGAAAGGACACGGATACATTCCGGCATGCAGTCACCCGGCACGTTTTCATGGAACAGGGCCTTTTGACATACAAACAGGGAAGTTTCTGGAGACAAAAGAAAAGCTGAATTACACAGATGTTTTTTCGAAAGCAATGTGCAGCCTTGGAAAAGAAAACAGGCGTGTTGCGGCAATTACGGCGGCAATGCCGGAGGGCACAGGATTGAAGGCATTTGGAAGAAGTTTTCCGGAACGCTTTTTTGACGTGGGTATTGCGGAAGAACATGCGGTGACCTTTGCAGCAGGACTGGCTCTTGGAGGAATGATCCCTGTGGTTGCCATTTATTCCTCCTTCCTTCAGAGAGCAGTGGATCAGATCCTTCATGATGTGTGCATGCAAAAGCTTCATGTGGTATTTGCCATTGACAGGGCAGGACTTGTGGGGGCAGACGGCGAGACGCATCAGGGCTGTTTTGATTTTTCGTATTTGAGCATGATTCCAAATCTCACAGTCATGGCGCCAAAAAACGACTGGGAGCTTCAGGAAATGTTGCGAACAGCAGTGCTGGACTTTGATGGTCCCTGTGCCATACGCTATCCGAAGGGAACGGCGTATACAGGGCTTTCTGAATTTCGGCAGCCTGTAGAAGTGGGAAAAAGCGAAGTTCTCTATGAAGGAAAAGATGTGGCGATCCTGGCAGTGGGAAGTATGGTTTCCGCATGCAAAGAAGCGTATGATACGCTGAAAAGCTGGGGAATCAATCCGACCTTTGTCAATGTCAGGTTTGTGAAACCTCTTGATACAGATCTGCTTGATACACTGGCGAAGACGCACAGTCTTTTTGTGACAGTGGAGGAAAATGTAAAAAACGGCGGTTTGGGAGAGCATGTATCTGCCTATATGGAGGCTTGTCAGCCGGAGGTAAGAGTGATGAATCTTGCAATCTGGGATCGTTTTGTGGAACAAGGTAAAATTGACAGCCTTCGGGCAAAAATCGGACTGTCTTCCGTGGAAATTGCAGAAACAGTTGCAGCAGCCCTGGAAGACAAGAATAGATAAAGAGGAAGATCATGAAAAAACGACTTGATATTATGCTGGTGGAGCAGGGGCTTGCTCCTTCCAGAGAAAAGGCAAAAGCTTATATTATGTCCGGGGACGTCTATGTGGACGGACAGAAAGAAGATAAGGCCGGCTCCATGTTCGCGGAAACTGCAAAAGTAGAGGTAAGAGGGAATACCCTTCCCTATGTGAGCAGAGGCGGTTTAAAGCTGGAAAAGGCAATGAAAAATTTTGATGTGAGCCTTTCGGAAAAAGTATGCATGGATGTGGGAGCTTCCACAGGAGGATTTACAGACTGTATGCTTCAAAACGGAGCAGTGAAAGTTTATTCCATTGATGTGGGATATGGACAGCTTGACTGGAAGCTTCGAAATGATCCGAGAGTAGTCTGCATGGAAAAAACAAATATCCGTTACGTGCTGCCTGAGGATATACAGGAGCCTGCGGCGTTTTCATCGATTGATGTTTCTTTTATTTCCCTTACAAAGGTGCTGCTTCCTGTGAGAAATCTTCTGACAGAAGACGGAGAAATTGTATGTCTTATCAAACCACAGTTTGAGGCAGGCAGAGAGAAGGTCGGAAAAAAAGGAGTCGTTCGTGACCCTGCGGTCCACAAAGAGGTCATCGAAAAAGTCAGAGATTATGCTGTCAGTATTTTTCTGGAGCCATGTCATCTTTCTTTTTCTCCGATTAAGGGACCGGAAGGAAATATCGAGTATCTTCTCCATTTAAAGAAACGCCCGGAGGGAACAGAGATTTCGGAAAATCTGGAAGAGCTGGTGGATAAGGTAGTGGCAGAGGCTCACGGGGAACTGGACTGAAGGAAAGTGTTATGAACAAGTTTTATATTATCACAAACAGTGAGAAAGATAAGGAGCTTAAAGTAACAGGGCAGATTGCAGAATATTTAAGGAAAAACGGCTGTATCTGTCATGTACAGCAGGAGCAGAAAAAAAAGGGGGATTCCTATCACTATACAAATCCGGAGCTGATACCAGAGGATACGGAGTGTATTATTGTTCTGGGAGGAGACGGAACCATGCTTCAGGGAGCAAGGGATGTAGTACACAAAAATATCCCTCTTTTTGGAATTAATCTGGGGACTCTCGGGTTTCTTGCAGAGGTAGACAGGCAGTCTGTCTACCCGGCTCTTCATAAGCTGATGGAAGATGATTATGAGGTGGAAGAGCGAATGATGCTCAAAGGGACTGTGTACAGAGGAAAAGAAATTCTGGGAGAAGATATAGCCCTTAATGATATTGTAATCGGAAGAGAAGGGCACCTTCGCGTAGTAAGCTTTAAAAACTATGTAAACGGAGAATACTTAAATTCCTACAATGCAGATGGAATCATCATTTCCACACCTACCGGTTCTACAGGCTACAGCCTTTCCGCAGGTGGTCCTGTTGTATCTCCAGGTGCTTCCATGATGATCATGACACCTATTGCTCCCCACACTATGAATACAAGAAGCATTATTTTTCCGGCTGAAGATGTGATCACTGTGGAGATTGGAAGGGGACGCCATCAGGACAGTGAAAAAGGAGTGGCTTCTTTTGACGGAGATGCAGTCGTTCCTATGGTAACAGGAGATAAAATTGTGATACAGAAGGCTTCTGTGAAAACAAAAATCCTGAAGCTGAATCACTTGAGTTTTGTAGAAGTGCTGAGGCAGAAAATGCAGAACAGCTAGGAGGTAAAGGTGAAAGTAGCAAGACACGAAAAAATTATAGAGCTGATTCAGAAATACGATATAGATACCCAGGAAGAGCTTGCAGCAAGACTGAACGACGCCGGATTTAAGGTGACGCAGGCAACGGTTTCCAGGGATATAAGAGCCCTGAAAATGACAAAGGTGGCAGGAAAAGACGGAAAAGTCCGCTACGCTGTTCTCCAGGATAATTCTCAGGAGCTGGGGGATAAATACACGCGCGTATTGCAGGACGCGCTTCTTTCTGTGGACGTAGGTCAGAACATTATTGTAGTAAAAACCGTTCCGGGAATGGCAATGGGCGTGGCAACTGCTCTGGACGCTCTGAAATGGGAAGAAATTCTGGGGTGCATTGCCGGAGATGATGCCATTATGTGCGTGGCAAAAACATCGGAGCAGGCAGAAGCAGTGTCAGAAAAAATCCGCAGCATAGTGGACGGACAGAATTAATAGACGGAGGACAGAATGTTAGTTCATCTTCATGTAAAAAATCTTGCACTGATAGAGGAAGCAGAGGTAGAATTCGGACCTGGACTTAATATTTTAACAGGAGAGACAGGAGCGGGAAAGTCAATTCTTCTTGGTTCCATGCAGCTGATCCTGGGAGGAAAAACTTCCCGGAATATGATTCGGGAAAATGCAGATTATGCTCTTGTAGAGCTTTTGTTCCAGGTGGAAAATCCCAAAGCTTTAAAAAAACTGGAAGCTCTTGATCTTTATCCGGAGGAAGGGCAGATTCTTCTTTCCAGAAAGATTATGGACGGAAGAAGCATCAGCAAAATAAACGGGGAGACGTGTACCGTAGGACAGATGAAGGCGGCAGCAGCCTGTCTTCTTGATATTCACGGGCAGCATGAACATCAGTCTCTTTTATATCGGGATAAGCAGCTTGAAATTCTGGATTCTTATGGAAGAGAACGGATTTTTCCTCAGAAAGCTCTTGTGGAAGAAAAATACAGGCAGTATAGGAAAAGTCTGGAAGAACTGGACGCTCTCGATATAGATGAAGAACAGAAAAACAGGGAGATGGCGTTTCTTGAGTTTGAAATCACGGAGATTGAAAATGCAGCGCTGATTCCAGGGGAAGATGAAGAGCTGGAACGCCAGTATAAAAAGCTTTCCAATGCCAGAAAGATTATGGAGGTTCTCCAGAGCGTTCACACCATAACCGGATATGAAAATGGAGCCGGGGATATGACGGGAACGGCTCTTCGGGAAATGACAAAAGTAACTCAGTATGATGAAGAACTGGAATCTCTTTCCCAGACTTTAAATGAGGCAGACAGTCTTTTAAATGATTTTCACAGAGAGCTTTCTTCTTATCTGGATGATCTTGTATTTGATGAAGAAAGTTTTTATCAGGTGGAGCGGCGTCTTGACCTGATCAACAATTTAAAGGCGAAGTACGGCCAGGAGATTTCCGGGATTTTATCATACAGAGACAAACAGATTGAAAAACTGGAAAAATTAAGAAAATACGAGGAATATTTCCAGGCTGCAAAAGAAAAAGTGCAGAGGGAAGAAAAGAAACTGGAAGAAGCTTCGTATGAGTTATCAAAAATCAGGCAAGAATATAAGGAACAGCTTGAGAAAAAAGTAATAGAAGGTTTAAAAGATTTAAACTTTCTTGATGTGGATTTTGCAATCCGGTTTGACAGGAGAAAAAATTATACGCCGAATGGCTTTGATGATGTGGAATATGAAATTTCCACAAATCCGGGAGAGACAAGAAAGCCTCTGGGGCAGATCGTATCAGGCGGTGAGCTTTCCAGGATCATGCTCGCCTTAAAGGCGATTCTCGCAGATAGAGACGAGGTGGAGACGCTCATTTTTGACGAAATCGATACCGGGATCAGTGGACGGACTGCGCAGAAGGTTTCCGAAAAAATGACAGTTATTGGAAATCATCATCAGGTTCTCTGTATTACGCATCTTCCGCAGATTGCCGCAATGGCAGATACACATTTTGAAATTGAAAAGCATGTAAGGGGAAGCGAGACAACCACTGAGATCCACCCTCTCAATGAGGAGGATTCGGTAAGAGAGCTTGCAAGACTTTTAGGCGGCGCGGAGATTACTGCGGCTGTTCTGGAAAACGCAAAAGAAATGAAAGAATTGGCACAGGTACATAAAAATACAAGACTGAAATAAA